>CAVSXL010000007.1:0-265607 GCA_963731875.1 uncultured Alphaproteobacteria bacterium
TAGACGGCTTGCGAGTTGTCCCGCAAGGCGTCTCTCCTCATGCTCCGCCCTTTCCAGGTCTCTTTGCTGAAGTTCCACTCTCGCTAGAGCTTGTTTGCCACTCCTTCGACGCGGCCTGGCATGCGTCTTCTTTGGAGATGATCTGTAGAGCCAAACTTTCCGCAATCTTGCGCCACAGAAAGTCGCGGTAGTCGGGCGCGGACATTTCCTCGGTCAGACGAGCCAATTCTGAAGCGCGCTCACGATTTGTGAGGTGGGGACGCAGATGGGTCTGTGTGCAAATACCGGTTGGGGTCATCGCTGATCGGGCTCGACACCAGGGTTGAGCAAGAAACTGGCGCCACAAGTAGAGATCGGACCAGGGACACTCCGGTGGGGGCGGCCTCCAGCCTTCCGGCAGCCGCCGATACGCCTCAAGGGTGTGGGCGCCAAAACTAAAGTCGAAGCAGTTGAAGGGCGGCTCCGCCAGCATCCTATTGCGGTAACTTGCAATTTGCAGATCTGCCAAGAGGCCGAATAATCGTCCTTCGGCATTGATTCCCACATGAAGCGTGTGGCCGAAATCGGCATCGCGCAAGAATCTCATTCACGGTGGCCAAGTGGTTTGGCATCCAAAGGTCGTCATCACCTAGATAAGCAACAATCCGGCCGGTGGCGCTGTGCAATGCCTCATGCCGGTACGCTTCACCTTTGCGAGGTCCTTTGGGAAAATCGAAAAAGCGAATCCTGGGATCCGAGGAGAGCAGATCGGTCACGCAGGTCGCGCGTAGCCTCGCTTACACCATCACCGACGATGAAAAGCTCGAAGTCCTGGAGGCTCTGCCTCTGCACGCTCCTAACTGCATAGGGGAGCGTTTCTGCATGGTCGTGGGTGGGGACTAGGACGGTTGCCGTCGGCATTAGGCGCAGGGCGTCGCATAAATTGCGCTAGGCAAGTTTTGAGGGGCCGCTCATCTCGGCCGTCTTGCTGGCGGCCTTCTACCATCCTTTGGCATCGCCGAAGGAATATGGGATCAGGGTAGTATCGATCGGTAGTCGATATTTGTCGGGGTTTTCGTGCACATACGGGGCAGTCGGAAAATCAATCACAACCAAGTCCTTGGTTCCAATGTTCTGCTCTGCGTGCCAGACGAACCGAGGAATGTTGATGAGACAGCGCCCGTACTCTGAAAGGCAAAGCTCGCAAACCTGCCCATATGTCGAAGACGTGGGACGCGGATCGAAGAGAACGAGCTTCATCTCGCCAGCGAGGACGCAGTACCTGTCCTCATGCGTCTTGTGCAGGCCCCAGCCCTTGACGTAGCCGGGGCGGACCGTAAAGCAGTGCGCGAAGACGAGTGGATCGGGATGCCATTTCCACCTCGGGTCATACAGCTCTAC
Source organism: uncultured Alphaproteobacteria bacterium (assembly GCA_963731875.1). Lineage (GTDB taxonomy): Bacteria > Pseudomonadota > Alphaproteobacteria > Rhizobiales > Methyloligellaceae > Methyloceanibacter. The sequence continues at coordinate 1,381 of CAVSXL010000007.1, forward strand.
GACGCTGCCCCGTTCATCAACATGCGTTTGCACTTCGTGGATCGAGACCCCTTCGATGAGGCTGATAATCTCGTGGCTGTCGGCAGTGACAGTCGGCCGGTCGCGCTGTTGCCGCCTCCAAGGTGCGATCCAGGAGAGATAGATCCTCCCTTTCGCGGGCCGCTGCGGATTTGACGGTCAATTTGGGCTTATTGCTCACAACGCGTGCCTGAGCTTTCGGTACCCGAGGGCCCAGCCCCGTCATTAGCGAGGCAGAAGCTGAGACCCGGTGCCGCCGCCCTCAGAGCGGTAGCGATGGACTTAAGGTGATCGGTATCTCCGTCCAACGCAATAATTCTCAGGACCGGATTGAACCAACCAAAAGCCGGACGGTCATTTATCACCTGGAGGTAAGGCCGTGCGAACATTGCGGCATATGCGTCGGCCTTGGCCCTCACCGGCTTCGGCCCGTGCTTTTTCCCGCTAAATCGCGCGAAGCGCTCATAGGTGAAGCTCGATGTGACGAAAATGTTCGACGTCGTTGCTTTGGATGACGCTTGAGAAGTGTCGCGCCTCGTATAACGATCGAACACGGCCTTTGCTTTGGAAGACAATTTGGCTGCGTCCAACCTGGTATATTTGTCGAATGCGGCCTCAGGCGTTTCGCTCAGGACCACGCCGGGGACGATGCCACGCGGATCCTCTCCCGCGGGACCGGCAATGCGGAGCGAAATGTAAAGCGCGGGCACCATCGCGACGACAATCGCCGCTGCCGCAATTTGGGTACCCCAGGAAGGGGCGAACCGTTGAGCGAGCTCGTATATGAAGGCGGCACCAAGAATGATGATCAACGGTGCCAGCGGCAACATGTAACGCTCAAAATTGGGGTATGGCTTTAAGGGCGAGTACTCGTGAACCGCATACCAAAGGAGTGCGAAGGAGACGATAATGTAGATCGGCTGTCGCCGCTGAGGTGGCGCGAGCCAGGGCGTCGCGAGACCAAGCAGTCCCAGTATCAAAAGTGGTAGGCCGAGGCTCGGCAGCAGGCTCTCCCAGTAGGTGAAAAATCCCGTAGGTGAGAGTGATCGGCAGGGGGATACCATCACCGCGGTTAACGCGGTCGAGATTGTCGCTTAGGCTTGAGCCAAAGACAGATAAGTTCCAAATCGCGGGAAGCTCAACCAAAGCAAGAATGCCCACCGCCGCAATCGTGATGAGACCAGCCAAGCGCAGGCGGATTTGCCAATCCTCTTTTCCCCAAGACGCTATCAGGAGAACAGCAACAGCGAAGGGTAGCGTAATCGCCGCGATAAATTTGGCAGAAGCCGCAAGGCCTATTGCAGTCCCGAGTAGCAGACCTCGCATGCGTGTTGGAGTTTTTAGCGTCTCAATCAAAGCGACGAGAGAGAAGAGGATAAAGGGAAGAGCAAAAATGTCCTCTTTGAAATAGCGGGCATGCACGGTCATGGCGGGGACGACTGAAGTGGCTAAGCAGGCGGCGAGTGCCACAGTTGCCGGCAGAACCTTGCGCGCGAGGAGAAAGGTGGCGAAGATCGCGAGGCCTCCGGCCAGCACGGCAAGACTTCTTCCAAGTTCTACGGCTCCTTGTCGGTCGGTAAACCCAGCGACGGCGTTGGCGGTGCGGGCGAGGTGCAACATCAAAAGCGGGTGATGGTGATTGTAATAGTCTGCCAGGAAATTTGTTTTGCTTTGATTGGTTCGTCGCGGCCAGTGCGGAGTGGAAAATCGACCCCGTGAAGTAGAATGGCAACAAAGGCCGCTGCGATGGCGAGCGCAAGAATGAGGGCGATAGCACCCCAAATGCTTCTCTCCGCTGAGCGAGGTTTTGCCGCGCAAGGCCGGCAGCTAAGCTGATGCTCCATGATCTCACGGCTCCAGGGAATCCCAACGTCGAAATAAACTTTTGTCGGCATAAGTTGCCGCGCTGATTTGCTACTTCGCTTTACTCACGATGCTCGCCTTGTTTTCGGTACCCGAGGGCTGAGACGAGCACGCAACGAATTGATGTCGTTGCAGTGGTTCGGCCGCTTCCATCGCAAGTTCTGCTGGATTTCTCCTAGCGGTTCAACCGCTGACTAATTGTGGGCACGCGCGCTAGGCATCAGGATTCCTCGTTAGTCGCTTCTGCGCCGAAGCTAGGATCTAGCCTAGAGCCAGATTGGCCACGTACTCACCGATGGCCAAAGACGCGGTGAGCCCCGGCGATTCAATGCCGTAGAGCGCGATGTAGGCGGGATGCCCGGTCTCGGCCGGCCCCTGGATGACGAAGTCGCCTGGCGCTTGATCCTGGCCCGTCGTCTTCGGCCTGATGCCCGCATAGTCCGGGACCAGTGCGCCATCGGGAAGGTCGGGCCAATAGCGGCGGATCGCGGCGTAGAAGGCGTCCGCCCGGCTCGGATCGACGTCGTAGTCGATCTCGTCGACCCACTCCACGTCGGGCCCGAACCGCGCCTGGCCGCCGAGATCGAAGGTCAGGTGGATGCCAAGCCCGCCCGCCATCGGCACGGGATAGATGAGATGCGAGAACGGCGCGCGCCCGCTCATGGAGAAATAGCTGCCCTTGGCGAGATGGCGCGGCGGGATGGTCGCGGGATCCAGTCCCTGCACGCGCGATGAGACGTCCCACGCTTGAAGCCCCGCGGCGTTGACGAGGAGGCCGGTCTCGATCTCGGCCGGCTCGGCGCCGCCGGTGCGAAGCACGATGGATGCGCCGCTGACAGCTCGCCTCGGCGAGCGGCGTGCGGAGCTGCACCGTGGCGCCGGCCGCTTCGGCATCGCCCTGGTAGGCCGAGCATCAGCGCATGGCCATCGACGATGCCGGTGGTGCTCGAGACAAGCGCGCTCGTGCCGCGGACATGGGGCTCGAGCTCGTTCAGACGCGCTGCGCCGATCAGCGCGATGTCCTCCACGCCGTTCGCTTCCGCCCGCTCGTTGATGGCGCCTGAACGGCGGCGTCCTCGTCCGGGGTGGTGGCGACGACGAGCTTGCCGCAGCGCCGATGCGGCACACCCCGCTCGGCGCAATATTGGTAGAGCGCGCGGCGGCCTTCGACGCAGAGCCGCGCCTTCAGGCTTCCGGGTGCGTAGTAGAGGCCGGCGTGGATCACCTCGCTGTTGCGCGAGGAGATGCCTTGGCCGATGCCGGGTTCCTGCTCGAGAACGAGAACCTCGAGGCCGCGCGCGGCCAGCGCCCGGGCGATCGAAAGCCCGATCACGCCAGCGCCGACGACTACGGCTTCTATCTTGAACATCGGACCTAGATGCGCGCGTGGCTCACATCGCGCGGCAGGATGCCTTTGAGATCGTAGATCAGGCCGTCCGGCGTGAGCAGCGCCTTGATGCCGGCCTCGCCCATCGCAGCGATGGGATCATGCTTGACCGCCAGGATGATGGCGTTGAACGGCCCATCCGGCAGGTCACTGGTGATGTCGATGCCATATTCGTGCTTGGCCAATTGGATGTCGGCCATGGGGTCGTAGGTCACCACCTCGGCCACGAAGTCGCGCAACGTGCGGACAAGATCGACGATCTTGGTGTTGCGCGTATCGGGCACGTTCTCCTTGAAGGTGAAGCCCATCACCAGCACGCGGGCGCCGTCGATCGCTCTGCTTGCGCTTGAGCATGGCCTTGATCACGTCATTGGCGACGAAGGTCGCCATGCCGTCATTGATGCGGCGCCCGGCCAAGATCATCTGCGGGTGAAAGCCGATCTGCTCCGCCTTGTAGGTCAGGTAATAGGGATCGACGCCGATGCAGTGGCCGCCGACCAGGCCCGGGCGGAAGGGCTGGAAGTTCCACTTGGTGCCGGCGGCCTCGAGCACTTCGAGCGTCTCCAGGCCCATCTGCTTGAACAGCATGGCGAGCTCGTTGATGAGCGCGATATTCACGTCACGCTGGATATTCTCGATGACCTTGGCGGCCTCGGCGACGCGGATCGAGCTGGCGCGATGGGTGCCGGCGGTGATGACCTTGGCGTAGACCGCGTCGACGAGATCAGCAACCTCGGGCGTTGAGCCCGACGTGACCTTGATGATGTCGGGAACGCGATGGGCCAGATCGCCGGGATTGATGCGCTCGGGCGAATAGCCGGCGAAGAAATCCTGATTGAATTTGAGGCCGGAGACCTTCTCCAGCTCCGGCACGCAGATCTCTTCGGTGGCGCCGGGAAACACGGTCGACTCGTAGACCACGATGTCGCCGGGCGTCAGCACCTGGCCCACGGTGCGGCTCGCGCTCACAAGCGCGGAGAGGTCGGGCCGCTTGGCGTTGTCCACCGGCGTCGGCACCGTGACGATATAGAAATTGCAGCCGCGCAGGCCCTCGATATCGGCCGTGTAGCTCAGCTCCTTCGCGGCGGCGAATTCCGCGTCGGTCACCTCGTGGGTGCGATCGACGCCGCGGGAAAGCTCCTCGACGCGGCCGGCGTCGATGTCGAAGCCGACCACGGGAAAATGCCGCGACAGATAGACCGCGAGCGGCAGGCCCACATAGCCAAGACCAATGACGCCAATCCGAATGTCGGCAAGGGCCGGCAGTTTCATCCCTAGTCCCCGAATGATAGCAAACTGAGGTATTCCCACCCGCGGCGCGGCCGCTGTTTGGCCGGCCACTCCGGCGCGAGCCACGCGTTGTTAGCCTTTGCGCTTGGCCGAGTCTAGGTTGCTTAGCGGCTGGGACCTCTCGGCGGCGCTGGGCCTTTGGCCTCCGGCCGTCTTATTGCCGCACCTCTTTGCCGCGGTCCTCAATTGGAGGGCTTCTTCTTTTTCTTCTTCGTGTTCCCCCGGTTCATCTCGAAGCGCAAGTCGCGTCCGCTCTCGGCAGTCGTCTTGCAGGGAGACGACCTCGACGGTCTCGGCAAAGGCGTTGAGTCCTTCCTGCGGCGGCGCCAACTTGCCCAATATGCCGGTTGTCGCAGATCGCGGTCGATCTGACGTGCGGGCGCGTTCTCGATGAGAATTGGCCGGCCCTCCTCGAACACGTTGCGGACAATCTCCACGTCGGCGACGGTGCCGCGCTTGCCGGCGATCATGATGCCGCCGCCGGCATTGTTGATGAACTTCGAGTGTTCGATGCGGACATTGGCGACCTTCTGCTCCGCACTGTCCGGCTCGATATCGATGCCGGCGCTCGGCCGCGTCCCGCGCGTGTCGCGAAATACCGAGTTGGTCACGAGCAAGCGGTTGGCTTCGACGATGGAGAGCCCTTGGCGGCGGTTATGGGTGGCGACGACCGAGCAGAAGGCGACATCTTTGGCGCCGTCCACATAGAAGCCGTCGCCCCACATGTCCTTGGCGGTGACGCCCGCGATGGTCACGCGCTTGGCCTCGGGGCCGATGCGGATCCCCATGCCCCATTCGCCCTCTTTGCTCTTGTGCTCGGCTCGGTCGCCTTGGAGCGTTCCGCCGATCACGGTGACATCGGAGGCATTGGCGATCCTCAGCACCGAGTATGTCTTCGTTCCGTTGGGAATGGCCTTAAGGACCGCGCCGTCCGACAGCTTCAGCGTCATCTTGCTCTGAGCTAGAGGCGCGCGTTTGCCGGTCGTGCGCACCATGTAGATGCCATCGGGCACATAGACGGTGCCGCCGGTGCCGGCGACCTCGTCGATCGCCTTCTGGATGTCGTCCGTGTCGTTGGTTTTGCCGTCGCCCTTGGCGCCCTTGTCTTTGACATTCACCACGAGCGAGGAGGTCGGCGTGGCGTTGCAGCCGTCGAAGGCGTGTGAGCTCGGCGCTGCAACAAAAAATAGAGGAAGCGCCGAAATCAGCGATGAGAGGAGGAGTGAAGAGCGAAAGATCATGCTCAAAGGTGTCCCGTAAGCGGTGCAGCCGTGCTGGTTATGCCGTCCTACAATGACCAAAAAGTGGAGCGGCTTGTGTTTTAGATAGCGGCGGGCTGCCGCAACAGCCTGCATCTGTCAGGACTCAGAAAGTTCAATCGGCTCCTTCGCCTCGTCGCCTTCATTGGACCAAGTCATCGGCTCTCTTTCCACAGGCTTTCGGCCAAGGAGATCCGAATTCCGAGATCTCCACCATTGGCGTTCATCCTGGGTCAGATGGTTGTCTCGAATGGTGACTGGCAAGCCTTTAGATAATTCACCAGACCTTGTTTACAAAAAGGTCGGCTCAGAGCGCAGCAAGTGGAACGCCAAGCGCCTGGGCCGCGGCGCGGAGGCGGTCATCGTAGCTCGCGAGTTTGATCGACTGACCGCGCCCCAGGAGGAACGCTATCGAAGCGAGATGTAGCGGCGAGATCGAGGGCCGTCATAGTGCGCTTCCAACGAGAAGCTGAGCATTTCGTCTCGTCATGTGGAAACGGCCCCAGGGACGGGTGCCCCGAGACCGTTTTCTTCTGTTCATTGGCTACGCGCGGTTGACTTTAAAGCATTGGCACGCCGCTATTGGGGCTGTTCCTCGTCGGGCGATTCCGAGGAATCCTCCATTGGCGCATCTTCGGATGGGGCTGTTTGGTCCTCTTCGTCTATCTGGCCTTCTTCGTCCGTCGACGGCTCTTCCATCTGGTCGCCACCGTCCATCGGAGATTCATCCATAGACGGTTCATCCATAGATGGTTCTTCGGTTGTTCGTCGGCAGGCTCAGAAGGCACATCGACGTCTCGAGGGTTCGGTAGTTTGTTCGGTCGGCTCTTTGGCAGACTGGTCAGACGTATCTTCCGCTTGGTCGCAAGCCGCAAACAGGCCTGCGAACGACAAGGCGGCAATAAGAGCAAGGTATCTCATGAGGTTCCTCTTCCAATAAGCTTGATGTCTCGGATTTAGCGCCAAAACCGCAGTTTAAAAGCAAAATCGATCTACGGCCAGGATAGTGCAATGTTTGGCTTTGAGGGCGTCCTTGATCGCGTCGACGCCGGGTTGATCGTTCCCGTCGCGGATGTGGAGGACACGGCCGGCATCGTGTTGCGGCTCGCCACGGACGGAGCGTTTCGCGCGCGGCTGGGCCAGGCGGCCCTTAAGCGAACGCAGAGCCATCAGCTCGACCGGGCCATGCAGGTGTGGCTCGATTTGCTGGATTGCGCTTGAAGCGATGCATATTGCCTTCATACTTCCGAATCTCGGCACTGGCGGCGCAGGGCGCGTCGCAAGTTTGCTTTGCAATGAATGGGTGAGCGCTGGGCACGCGGTCACGGCAATCACCTTTGAACCGCAAGGGGCCGACCCGGCCTATGCCCTCGACAAGGCTGTTACGCTCCGACAGATCGACGCGGTCAATGTGCAGAGGAGCGCCGTGTCGGCGGCTGTCGCCGATATCCGCCGGCTATACCGGCTTAGGCGCGCCCTCGGGAGCCTCGCGCCGGATGTCATCGTGGCCTTCACCACCGAGGCCAATGTGGTGGCGCTATGGGCGGCATCTAAGCTCGGCATTCCCGTGGTGGTGTCGGAGCGGAATCAGCCTGCTCGGCCCGATCTGGGTTGGGCGCGGCGCCTCGCGCGGCGGCGGAGCTACGGCACGGCTTCGGCCATCGTGGTGCAAACTGAGGCGATTGCCGACTGGGTAAGGGCGCGGTTCGCGGTTCCGGTCCATGTAATTCCGAACCCGGTCCAACTCCAGTCCTGGGCGACGCGTTTGAGTAAACCTGCCACGGAGAAGCGGCTGGTGGCCGCTGGCGGGCTCGTGCCGCAGAAAGGCTTCGACCGCCTCATCGCAAGCTTCGCACGGCTCGCGACCAAGCACCCCGAATGGACACTTGTCATTTGCGGCGAGGGCAGGGAGAGGTCCGCGCTGGAGGCTGAAATCAGTCGGCTGGGGCTTTACGGTCGCATCTCGCTGCCGGGCGTGCAAAAGGCCATGTATCGCGTGTTCGCCACGACAGATCTGTTCGTGCTGCCGTCGCGCTTCGAAGGATATCCCAATGTGCTGTTGGAGGCCCTGGCCGCGGGCTGCCCCGTCATCGCCACTGACTGCCCCGGCGCGGTCGGCGAAATTCTCGACGGCGGGACCTACGGCTTGCTGGTGCCGGCGGAGGACGACGATGCGCTCACCTTCGGCCTCGACCGGATGATGTCGGACGAGGGCTTGCGGGCAAGCTATGCGGACAAGGGGCGAGACGCTGTCGCAGCGCTTGACGCCAGCGTGGTCGCCGACCGCTGGCTTGCACTCTTCGAGGCATTGAATCGGCGCTGAATGCAAAGTTTCCGCGGCCCCTCGTGCGCAGGGAGTCGACGCCTAGAATTGCTCGCCTGTTGCCCCTTTGCTCCGGCTCTCCTCCCATAGTGTAAGGGCGACGGCCGACCGATCCAAGTTGCGCTCCCGCCACCACTGCCGCGCGTTTCCCAGGGGCGGACGCGAAACCCAAGATGAACTGGCGATGAACGGTCTGTTTTAATCCGGTTCAGCTGGGCGAGGTACTACTGGTCTTTAGGCGCTCCAGAGAGCATGCGGTGGCTCCGGCCCATTTTGCTCGGCAAGTGAACCTATCCAGGATCGGTACGTTCCATCAGACTGAACAGAACCCATAAGGTATCAAAATGCTGCGTTGTCTAAGGCCTTTCAGCAACTTGCTCCTCGCCCTTGTCGTCGCGGTGCTGGCGACGCCCGCGGTGGCTCAGGAGGAGCCGAACGGCTACCCCATTACCGATGTGAACCTGCGTGCTGGTCCGGGCACTGAATACCCGGTGCTGGTGACCGTGCCGACCGATGCCCCGATCACCATCTTGGGCTGCCTCGAGGATTACACGTGGTGCGACACCATCTTCGAGGAGAATCGCGGCTGGATGAGTTCGATCTATCTCGCCGGCTACTACGACGGCGAGTACTACCTGCTCAGCGACTACGCCCCGGATCTCGGGTACCAGGCAGTCACCTTCGATCGTGCCGCCTACTGGGATTCCTATTATCAAGACCAGCCGTTCTATAATGACCGGCATCGGGTGACCGAAGCACGCGGGGAAGACTGGGTCGACGACGGCGTCTTCTACGACCGCCTATCTTCTCACGGCTCCTGGACCTGGACTCAAGGGCAATACGTTTGGGTCCCCACCGGGGTCGACGCCGGCTGGCGTCCCTATACGCGGGGGCGCTGGGTCTACACCGACTACGGCTGGACGTGGACCTCCAACGAACCTTTCGGTTGGGCGACGTATCACTATGGTCGCTGGGGCTTCTCCAATCGCATCGGCTGGTTCTGGGTGCCCGGCAACCGCTGGGCGCCGGCTTGGGTTTCCTGGCGGCAATCTGATGATTATCTCGCCTGGGCGCCGCTGCCCCCAGCTTACGATCGTGGCTACGATCGCGGTCTCAACGTCAATATCTCGTTTGGCAATATCCCCGCGTACTACTGGTCCGTCGTTCCATCGCGGAATTTCCTGTCAAACGATCTGCCGCGTTACTACGTCCACGATCGCGCCCGTTGGCGCAGCGCCTACGATCGCACCCGACCGATCGGACACACCACCATTGTCAACAAGACGGTCGTCAACAACGTCGTCAACGTCAATTACGTGGAGCGACACACCAACACGAAGGTTGTCGAGAGACAGGTCAGACGCACGCGAGACTGGGACCGGGCCGGTAAGGTCCACGGCGACGATTACGAAGTCTATCGCCCAGGACTGCAGGAAGGCCGTGGCCGCCATAGGCCTGATCAGCCCAAGAACATCGACGAAGTCGCCAAGGTGAGCAAGACCCGGGGTCTTGCGAGCGGCGAGGTGGCGACGGACGACTTGCTCGCGCCCCCGGAGGTCCGGGAGGCGATGAAGAAGCGAAGGGGCGGGAGAGTTAGAGGCGGGGACTCCAACCCCGGCCAGCTATCACAGGGTGAGCCCGACGGACCGAAATACGATCGCGGCTTGCCCAAGGGCAAAGACGCAGCAGGCCCGCCGCCTGCTCGCAAAAAGGCACGGGCTGAGCCAGTTCCCGCGCAAGATCTCGGGCCCTCCAAGGCAGGCTCCAAGGGTAAGCCTCGCAAGCAGAAACTCCCCGGGGTCAGCACGCCTACATCCGATGCGCCTTCGGGTGCTCCTCCGGGAGTGGGGAAGAAGCCTCGCAGAGGTGAGACGCAAAGCCAGCCTGCAGGTGATCCCAAAACCGCCCCTTCTGTAGACCAGGGCGTGAAGGGGCAGAAGGGCCTGCCTGCCAAGCAGAAGGCGCCTTCTTCAGGCGAACCCACCGAAGCAAGATCCCTCGGGACAAAAGGCGTCACCGGAGGAGCCAGCGACCAAGAAGGGTCCGCCGGAGCGGCAGGGCAAGCCCAAGAAGCAGAAGGCTCCTTCTGCTCAGGCGAACCCACCGAAGCAAGATCCCTCGGGACAAAAGGCGTCACCGGAGGAGCCAGCGACCAAGAAGGGTCCGCCGGAGCGGCAGGGCAAGCCCAAGAAGCAGAAGGCTCCTTCTGCTCAGGCGAACCCACCGAAGCAAGATCCCTCGGGACAAAAGGCGTCACCGGAGGAGCCAGCGACCAAGAAGGGTCCGCCGGAGCGGCAGGGCAAGCCCAAGAAGCAGAAGGCTCCTTCTGCTCAGGCGAACCCACCGAAGCAAGATCCCTCGGGACAAAAGGCGTCACCGGAGGAGCCAGCAGCCAAGAAGGCTCCGCCGAAGCAGCAGGCTCAAGCCCAAGAAGCCGAAGGCTCCGGTAGCCAAGAAGGCTCCGCCGAAGCAGCAGGCTGAGCCCAAGAAGCCGAAGGCTCCGGTAGCCAAGAAGGCTCCGCCGAAGCAGCAGGCTAAGCCCAAGAAGCCGAAGGCGCCGGTAGCCAAGAAGGCCCCGCCGAAGCAGCAGGCCAAGCCCAAGAAGCCGAAGGCTCCGGTAGCCAAGAAGGCTCCGCCGAAGCAGCAGGCCAAGCCCAAGAAGCCGAAGGCTCCGGTAGCCAAGAAGGCCCCGCCGAAGCAGCAGGCTAAGCCCAAGAAGCCGAAGGCTCCGGTAGCCAAGAAGGCTCCGCCGAAGCAGAAGAAGAAGCGTGACGGTGGGAATCCGGACAAGCCAAACGAACAGGGATAAGAGAGCCAACTAAAACACGTTTTCGAAATCAAGCATGTCTGCTCTTGGAAGCGGACATGCGCGCACTTATCAATTTGGCGGGTCTGTCGTTTCTTTGCCCCGGCTCTCCTCCCATAGCCCTTGGGCTACCGCCAAAGGATCCAAGTTTCGCTCCTGCCACCACTGCTTCTCGTTTCCCGTCGCGTGGTTCTCCTGGTGATGAATTGCGCAGAGAGGCACGGTGAACTCGTCACTGACCTTGAGCCCAATTCCCTTTGGCTGAGCGAAGCGAACATGATGGGCATGGGATGGTGCCCGCCCGCAGATGAGGCATGGCTGCAGGGCCACGAATTTCAGGTGCTCCTTCGACCGGATCCTTTTCACCTCGCCGAAGGCGAGCGTGCTCTTGTCGATTTTGGCGCGTGCGTGACCATTTGCCTTTGTGGCCACTTTCGATTCTGGTTGTGGAACGAGGGCGACGGAGCAGGCCTTGAGATGTCCGACCACCTCCAGAGCCACGTCGGCGTTCGGCCCGCCCTGGTGCTTGAGGTGTTGGTGCAGAAGCCGAACCGTTGCGAGATTCTGCTCCCACACCGCGAACAGACGCTCGATGTTTGGGGCTTCGGCCATGGCACGCCGGAGGGCCTCGACGAAGGCTTTGGGCTTCTGGTGTGTGGCGAGGGGCTTGCCTTCGGCTGAGCGAAGCACCCAAGGGCCTTTTGGAATGGTCTCTGTTGCCGCCTTAGGGTGCGGCCGGACGCCGGTCTGAGCGCGGTCATAGAGGGCAAGCCCGAAACGATTGCCGAAGGTCGCGAGCGCGCGCTTGGTGGCGTCGGTCTCGGCGGACTTCAAAGCGATCTCATGGGCCTCGCCCGGAGTCAGAGCGCGGCCTTCGCCTGTCCCCGATCCCTCCCGCACGATCGTTATGTCGCCGGCGCGCACGCGGATTCGAACACGGGCGGTGTAGGCGGTTGCATAGTGCTTGTCGTTCATGCCGGTCCAGATGCAGCGTGTGGTGAGCGTGCGCCGATCCCAGGCATCGAAGCCAAAGACGCGGTTGGCCTCGGCAATCACGTGCCAGCCCTCAGACTCTGGATATTTGCCTTTTACTTTGCACGGGGTACGCCTTGCCAAAGTGGGGCTTCGTAATCGGACGCTGATGCCGGGCGAGGCTTTGAGCGCGGTCCATCCCGGCTGGTACCCAAGAAAAGGGGGCCGGCCGAATTTGTGTGTTTTAGGGCTTGTCCTCGAGGCGCCCATAGCGATCGTCGATGCGGACGATGTCGTCCTCGCCGAGATAGCAGCCGGACTGCACCTCGATGATGCTCAAGGGCACCTTGCCGGGGTTCTCGAGCCGGTGCGGCGTGCCGATGGGGATATAGGTCAACTCGTTCTCGCTGAGCAGCAGCTCGCGGTTGCCGAGGACCACCCGCGCGGTGCCCTTGACGACAACCCAATGCTCGGCGCGGTGGTGATGCATCTGCAGGGACAACGAGGCGCCAGGCTTCACCATGAGATGCTTGACCTGGTAGCGGTCGCCCGCCTCGATGGACTCGTAGAAGCCCCAGGGGCGATGGACGCGGGCATGGTGTCGTGCTCGGAGCGGCCGAGTGCCTTCAACTCGGAGACGAGGCCGCGAATGTCTTGGACGCGCCCCTTGTCGGCGATGAGCACGGCGTCGCCGGTATCGACGATCACGAGGTCTTTCACCCCTAGCGTGGTGACGAGCCGGCCGTTGCCCCGGATGTAGGTCTCCTCGGTATCGACGGCGATGACGTCGCCGCTGATGACGTTGCCGGACTCGTCCTTGTCGCCGAGCTCCCACAGCGCGTTCCACGAGCCGACATCGCTCCAGCCGATGTCGAGCGGCAGGACCACGGCTTTGGTGGTGCGTTCCATCACCGCGGTGTCGATGGGCTCGGACGGGCAAGCCTCGAAAGCGGGCTGATCGAGGCGCAGGAAGTCGAGATCCCGGAAGCTCCCGGCAACCGCGCTGGCGCTTTTGGCGAGGATCTCCGGGCAATGGGTCTGCATCTCGCTTGCGAGCACGTCGGCGCGGCACATGAAGATGCCGCTGTTCCAGTCGTAGCCGCCTTGGGCGAGGAACGACTCAGCCCGCGCGAGGTCCGGCTTCTCGCAGAACTGCGCGACGGCGAAAGCGCCGCCATCGATGGCGTCACCGCGTTTGATATAGCCGTAGCCGGTCTCGGGTGCGCGCGGCGTGATGCCGAAGGTGACGATGTGGCCGGCTTGCGCGAGGATCGCACCTGCCTTTACCGCGGTCCTAAAGCCGTCGGTGTCGGTGATGTGATGGTCGGCAGGAAGCAAAAGCAAGATCCCGTCGGCGTCGAGATCGCCGACGATCTTGGCGGCGACGGCGGCGGCGGCGGCGGTGTTGCGGCCGACCGGCTCCAGCACATGGGCGGTCGGGGTGACACCGAGCTCAAGGAGCTGGGCGGCGATCATGAAGCGGTGGTCGGCGTTGGAGATCACCAGCGGTGGCGCGATCCCGTCCATGTCCCGCAAGCCGAAGCACGGTCTCCTGAAGCAGCGAGCGCTCCGACATAAACGGCATCAGCTGCTTCGGCATTTGCGCGCGGGACACGGGCCACAGGCGCGAGCCGGTGCCGCCGGAAAGGACCACTGGATAGATGATGCTCATGACGCAAGACCGCCGTTAACAAACAGACTTAACGGCCCCGACGAGACGTTCCGGAGCCGATCTCCCTGAATTAAAGCATGGCTCGGGCCAACCCGGACAGGCGCGTCCGTTCAAGCCGGCTCAGGTGGGCGCGTTCACTATTGCGATCGAGATGGTCGGCCAATCGCCTTTGATTTGGCCGTGTTTAGGCCGAAGCGGCAGGGAGGCTAACATTAATACACCGCGCGTTGAGCGCGGGATTCGGCGCGGCAGCTAGGGGTTCGGTGTCTCAGGCTCTGCCGGCGTCAACGCTGACGGCGTCGGTGGAGGCGCTCCGTTCTGACAATAGGCCATGAAGGTCTGGCCGCCACAAACCGCCTTGGCTTTCCAGTCGACGAAGTCCTTATCGTCGAGGGGCTCATCGCATGTCGCCGAGACGGGGTTCTGGGAAGCATCCTTGAGCCAGCAATATTTCCACGACTTACGGTCGAGATCTTCGCTCACATAGACGCGGCAATGCCCGCCTTGCGGCACGAGAACGTCAACCGTGTAGCGCCAGACGCGCTTTCCATCAGCCTCGGCCTCCGTGATGCTGCAGCCGGAAACGCCGTCTCTGGCCAAGGATGGCTGCGCGAGCAGCATGCTTGCGGCGATGGCGCCGACACAGAAGCGCCAGGCGCTGGCGGTGATTGCGTTCATCGTCTCGTTGCCTCCCATCGACATTGGTTGTCTCAAGCTTTTGGCGCCAAGGTGTGCCGGTTTTGGGACGGTATCAAGCCCCGGCCTCGCAGCTTGGCTGTAGGGAGGGGCCGATGGCGATTGCGGTTTGCCTCGCCAGTCCCCTGGGCTAGCATCGCGGGAAAATTGCTCGGGGTGGGGCGTGAGAGGGGTGGCGATGAGACGAACTCGCATCGTGGCGGGCTGCAGATTGAGCGGCATCGCGCTCCTTGTCCCGCTTTTGCTCAGCGCCTGCGACAGTGGCGAGACCGACGAGCGACGCCGATAAACCTCTGCCAAGCGTGGTCGTCGAGGCCGTGACCGCCAAGGACGTCTCCGACCAGGTGGATTTCGTCGGACGCACGGAAGCATCCCAACGGGTCGATGTGCGGGCGCGGGTGAACGGCACGCTGCTGAAGCGGCCGTTCGAGGAGGGTGCCGAGGTCAAGGAGGGCGCGGTGCTCTTCGAGATCGATCCGGCCGAATTCGACGCGGATCTGCTGTCCGCCGAAGCCAAACTCGCCAAGGCGCAAGCGAGCCTCGATGAGAACGACCGAAGCCTGGCGCGCTACGAGGTGTTGCTCAAGCGCGAGGCGGCAAGCGAAGCGCAATACGACATCGCCAAGTCGAAGGCCGATCAGTCGCGGGCCGACGTCACCGCGGCGCAGGCCGATGTCGAGCGCGCCAAGCTCGATCTGAGTTACGCCACGATCACATCGCCCATCGACGGCCGTAGCGGCATCTCCGATGTCGATGTCGGCAACATCATAGGACCCGACAGCGGCGTGCTGGTGACGGTCCTCGATCTCGATCCGATGTATGTGCTCTTCTCGGTGGGCGAGCGCGCGTATCTCAACTTCATGGAGGCCAAGAAGGACGGCAAGGCGGAGAAGTTCACGCCGCAGATCCGGCTGGCCAACGACAAGCTTTACGAGTTTCCGGGAAAGGTCGAGGTGGTCGACAACAAGGTCGATCCGGCAACAGGCACGATCAATGTGCGCCTGACATTCCCTAACCCCGACCACATCTTGGTGCCGGGCCAATATGTGAGCGTGATCCTTACCGGCGCGACGCCGGAGAAGCGCGTCGTCATTCCGCAAGTGGCGGTCCAGGAAAATCAGGCCGGGTCTTTCGTGCTGATCGTCAATGCGGAGGGCCGCATAGAAGCGCGGCCAATCAAGACGGGCGAGCGGGTCGGGATCGACGTGGTCGTGCTGGAAGGCCTTACCGAGGGCGAGACGCTAGTGGTCGAGGGCATTCAGAAGGTGCGGCCCGGCGCGGAGGTGCAGACGGCCTATCGCACGCCGGCCGAGGAGCCCGATGTCGTCGCGCCGCAACCCGCACAGCAAACCGAATTTGAGGATCAGTCCTTGGACGAGCCGCAGACGGAACCTGCGTCCGATCCGCAGGTCGAGCCCTAAGGCATGCTCAGCTCCTTCTTCATCACCCGTCCAAAATTCGCGTTCGTCATCGCCATCGTGACGATCATCGCCGGGCTGCTGGCGATCAGCGCGCTGCCGGTCGCGGAGTATCCGGAACTCACCCCGCCTCAGGTCCAGGTCTCGGCGAAATATCCGGGCGCAGACGCCAAGGTGGTGGCGGAGACCGTGGCGGCGGTGATCGAGGGCGAGGTCAACGGGGTGGAGGGCATGACCTACATGTCCTCCAAGAGCTCCAATGACGGCAGCTATACGCTCACCGTGACCTTCTCCATCGAGACCGATCCCGATACCGCCCAGGTCAACGTCCAGAACCGGGTGGCCCAGGCGTCGCCGAAGCTGCCCGAGGAGGTCAAGCGGCAGGGCGTCACCACCGAGAAGAAGTCGACCAGCATGCTGATGGTGGCCTCGGTGTACTCGCCCGAGGGCACCTATGACGACATCTTCCTCAGCAATTATTCGAGCATCAATCTGCGCGACACGCTGGCCCGGGTCGACGGCGTGGCTTCCGTCGATATCCTCGGCGCGCGCGACTACGGCATGCGCATTTGGCTCGAGCCGGACCGGCTGACCGCGCTCGGCCTGACCGCGAGCGATGTCATCGCCTCCATCCGCGATCAAAATATCCAGGCCTCGCCTGGGGCTATCGGCCAGGAGCCGGCGTCCCCCTCGCAGCAGTTCCAATACACGCTCACGGCTCAAGGGCGGCTTCAGGATGTCAGCCAGTTCGAGGATATCATCCTCGTGGCGAACTCGAACGGTTCGGTCGTCAAGTTGAAGGACGTCGCCCGGGTTGAGCTTGGGGCGGAGACTTACGGCTGGTTCGGTCAATTGAACGGCAAGCCGGCCGCGCTGCTTGCGGTTTATCAGCTACCCGATGCTAACGCGCTCGATGTCGCCGAACGCGTCAAGGCCGAGATGGAGCGCCTGTCGGGACGCTTTCCGCCCGACCTCGCCTATCAGGTGACTTACGACACCACGCTCTACGTCAAGACATCGATCCGCGAGGTGGTGATCACGCTGTTGCAGGCGCTCGGTCTCGTCGTGCTCGTCGTCTACATCTTCTTGCAGGACTGGCGGTCGACCCTGATCCCGGCCATCGCCATCCCGGTGTCGCTCATTGGCACCTTCGCGGCGCTGCTGGCGCTCGGCTTCACCATCAACACGATCAGCCTGTTCGGCCTTATCCTCGCCATCGGCGTCGTGGTCGATGACGCCATCGTCGTGGTGGAGAATGTGCAGCGTCATATGGCCGAGGGCATGACACCGCCCGACGCCACGCGCAAAGCGATGGAAGAGGTGACCGCGCCGGTGATCGCCACCACGCTCGTGCTGCTGGCGGTGTTCGTGCCGGTCGCGTTCACGCCCGGGCTGACTGGACGATTATTCGAGCAGTTCGCGGCCACCATCGCGATATCGGTAACGCTGTCGTCGATCAACGCGCTGACGCTGAGCCCCGCTCTGTGCGCGACCCTCTTGAGGCCGCCAAAGCAGGCGCGCCGCGGACCGCTCGCCTGGTTCGAGAGCGGCCTGACGAGGACCCGCAACGGCTATAATGTCGGCGGTGCGTTCGTTGATGCGGCGCACTGTGGTGGGGCTGGCTCTGGTCGCGGCCGTGTTTGGGGCGACCGCGTTTATAGGCATGTCGCTGCCGACGGGCTTCATCCCGCCGGAAGACCGCGGCGCGATTCTTCGTGGATGTGCGCCTGCCCGACGGTGCGGCCCTGCCGCGCACGGCGGCGGTGCTTGCCGAGGTCGAGCAAATCCTGGCGGAAACCGACGGCGTCGCCAACGTCATCTCGGTAGGCGGCTATCAGCATGTTGCAAGGGACGGTGGTGCCAAACGGCGCCTTCCTCATTGCGGTTCTGAAGCCATGGGATGAGCGCACAACGCCGCAAGTGTCCTTGCGCGGAATCATGCAGGGCGTGGCGCCGAAATTCGCCGCGATCTCCCGCGCCGTCATCATTCCCTTCGTGCCGCCGCCAATTCCCGGGCTGGGCAGCACTGGTGGCTTCGAGTTCGTGCTGCAGGACACCGAGAGCCGGTCGCCGCAATCCCTGTCGGCCGTGCTCAACGGCTTCATCTTTGCCGCCAACGGTCGGCCCGAGCTCACGGGCGTGTTCAGCACGTTCGGCGCCAACTCGCCGCAACTCTTCATCGACGTCAATCGCCAGCTGGCCAAGACCAAGGGCGTTGGCATCGAAGACATCTTCACCGTGCTCAACGCCAATATCGGCTCCTACTACGTGAACGACTTCAACAAATTCGGGCGGGTATACCGCGTCTATGTGCAGGCGGAGGCCGACCGGCGCTCGAAGCCCGACGATATCGGCAAGCTCTATGTGCGCTCGGCCGACGGCGAGATGGTCCCATGCGCACACTGGTCACGGTGAAGTCGATCCTGGGGCCGGAGACCATCGAGCGCTACAACATGTTCCGCTCGGCCACGGTCAACGGCAATGCCGCGTCCGGGCTATAGCTCGGGTCAGGCGATCGCCGCCATGCAGGCGACCGCCGCGAGCGATCTGCCGGACGGCTATACCTATGAGTGGACCGGCATGTCCTACGAGGAGATCAAGGCGGGGGAGGCCGGCGGCGCGTCTTCGTGCTGTCTATCATCTTCGCCTATCTCTTCCTGGTGGCGCAGTATGAGAGCTGGACTGTTCCCATCTCCGTCATGCTGTCGGTGGTGTTCGCCGTGCTCGGTGCGCTGTGGTCGCGCTGAAGCTTCTGGGCGTGGCGCTCAATACCTACGCGCAAGTGGGTCTCGTGCTGCTGATCGGCCTGGCGGCAAAGAACGCCATTCTCATCGTCGAGTTCGCCAAGGAGCTGCGCGAAGCCGGCGGGTGCATTGTCGATTCCGCGGAGGAGGCCGCCTCGCTGCGCTTCCGGGCGGTGATGATGACGGCGCTTGTCATTCATCCTCGGCGTGTTGCCGCTCGTGCTGGCCACAGGCGCCGGTGCCGCGGCCCGCGTGTCCGTCGGTCTCACGGTGTTCGGCGGGATGCTGCTTGCCACGATCCTCGGCGTCACATTCGTGCCGTTCCTCTACGTGCAGTTCCAGCGCCTGCGCGAGGCGGCCAAAAGCAAGAAGGCCGAGCCTCCGCCCGCGCCCAAGCCGCAGCAGACTTAGAGAGTGCTGATCCAGATCATCCTCGGTGCGGTGATGATCGTGGTCACGACGCTGATCCAAGGCGTCTTCACGGTGCTGGGCATCGAACGCTTGCGCGATCACCTATCGCGGAGAACCACGAAGTCCCTCGTCCGCTCGACGCTGAAGCTCGCCGTCTTCGTGCTGTGGCTGTTCCTCGCCACGATCATTCAGGTGTGGACCTGGGCGATGCTCTATCTGGTGCTTGGGCGCGATCGGCTCGCTCGAGAAGGCGGTCTATTTTTCGACCGTGACCTTCACCACGCTCGGCTTCGGCGACATCACTCTCGACGAGACATGGCGGCTACTGTCCTCGTTCGAGGCGGCCAACGGACTTTTGATGTTCGGGTGGTCGACGGCGCTGATCTTCGCCGCCGTGCAATGGGTCTATGCCGGGCGCAGCGGCGCCTCCGGCTAGAACAAGCGCGCCGCCGATTAGAAGAAGCGTTCGAGGACGTAAATAGTGTCGCCGGGTTGAACGGGATAATCGGTTGGGACCATGACGGTGGACATGACGCCGCCGAATCGTCTGGTGAGGCGGACGAAGCGCTTTTTGGCGCGTTCGGTATAGCCTTCGGAGATGGCGACGGCGGCCTCGACGGTCATGGCGCTGACGTATGGATATTGGCCGGGCTTGTTGACCTCACCCAAGATGAAGAAGGGGCGGTAGGTCTCCACTTCGACGGTGACCTTGGGGTCCTTGATATATTTGCGCTTGAGGTCGCGGGCGATCTCGGATGCGAGCTCGAAGGTGGTGAGGCCGCGGGCTCTGACCGCGCCGATGAGCGGCATGGCGACTTTGCCGGATCCGTCGATGCTGTAGACGCGGGAGAGATTGTCCTGGCCGAAGACGATGATGCGGACATGATCGCCGCTGTCGAGCGTGTAGGTCTCGTTGGGGATGACGGGCACGCCGGGGGGCGCTGAGCCGGCGCCGGCGGGATAGGCCTCGCCGGGGGCGGGCAGAGGCGCGGGGGTGGAGAGCGCGAAGTCCGGCGTCGTTAACCCCGGCACGCCACGCATCTTGCAGCCGCCGAGGCATGCGGCCGACACTGCCAGCAGCAGTATGGCAAACCGGACGATCCGAACGCTTTTGGTCCCCAACATGGCTCCAAGCTACCCGAGCCATGGTTAACGAATGCTGAGCGGGCGTGCCGTGGCGATGCGGCACTTAATCCTTTGGTTACGGCAATCTGCGCTTAATGCGGCAACGCGTTCAGAAGTGAGTCCCGTCCAGTGAGCAAGTCCCGCGCAGTGAACAAGTCCCGCAGAGATTACGCGGCCGCCGACGACATCGACCTCGCCACGCTGGGGTCCGCCGTGTGGCGGGCCAAGGGCTGGATCATAGGGCTCGCGCTCGGCGCCGGGCTCGTCACCTTTATCGGCCTGTCCATGGTGCGCCCGCTCTATACGTCGGAAGCGCGCATTCTCATCCAGAACGAGGAATCGGTGTTCACCCGGCCGACGGGCGAGCGGACGAACGAGCCGCGCACCACGCTCGACGAGCAGGCGGTGCAGAGCCAGGTGCAGGTGCTGACCTCGCGCGATCTGATCCTGCAGGTGGTCAAGGATCTCGACCTCACGGCCAACGCCGCCTTCGCCAAGGATTCCGGCCAGACGCTGCTCAGGCGGCTGCTGACAAGGTTCGGGCTCGGCCTCGGCACGCCTGAATCGCAAGAGGAGCGGGCGGCCAATGCGGTGGCCGAGCATCTCGACGTGTTCCAGCTGTCGAAGTCGTCCGTGATCGCCATCGAATATACGTCCGGCGATCCGCAGCTGGCGGCGGCGATCGCCAACACGCTGGCCGACGTCTATGTGGGCTGGCAGCGCAGCGCCAAGATCGAGCAGACCAAGGACGCCACCGCCTGGCTCAAGGACCAGATCGAGGTGTTGCGCAAAACCGTGGCCGCCTCGGAAGAGGAGGCGGAGAAGTTCCGCGCCGATCAAGGGCTCTATTCCGGCTCCAACAACGTCACCCTGAATGCCCAGCAGCTCAGCGAGCTCAACAGCCAGCTGATCCTGGCCGACGCGCAGAAGTCCGAAGCCGAGGCCCGGGCGCGTCTGATCAAGCAGATGCTGGCCGATAACGGCGACATCGACGCCACCCCGGAAGTGCTGAAGTCGCAGCTGATCATCAATCTGGTCGAGCAGCGGGTCACGGTGCAGCGCTCACTCGCCGAGCTGTCGGCAACCTTGATGCCGTCCCATCCGCGCATCCAGCAGCTCCGAAGCGAGCTCGCCGACGTGCGCGCCCAGATCCGCGCCGAGGCCGGCAAGGTGGTCAAGAGCCTGGAGAACGAGGCGCAAGTGGCCGCCGCGAGAGAAGCCTCGCTTCGTGCGAGCCTCAACTCGGCCAAGTCGAAATCGGCGGGCCTTGGCGATGCGGAGATCAAACTGCGCGCGCTGGAGCGCGAATCGAAATCCAACCGCGATCTGCTCGAATCCTATCTCGCCCGCTACCGCGACGCCTCGGCGCGCCACGACATGGGCGCGGTGCCGGCGCAGGCCGCCATCGTCTCCCGGGCCCACGCATCCGTGCTGCCGTCCTTCCCCAAGCGCGGGCCGCTCACCCTGCTCGTCATGGTCGCCACCGCGCTGCTCGCGCTCGCCTATATCCTCGCCCGCGAACTCATCACCGGCACCGCCAATACATACGCCCCGGCGTCCCAAAACGAGCCACGCTCGCGCTTCCGCCACCAGTCTGGGACAGTCCCGGAGGAGCGCATTCCGCCTGTCTCGGAGCCTCCGGCCCGGCGCGCCGGCTAGTCCCAAAAAACCGCAGAATCTCAACAGGTCCGGGGCAACCTGGGCATTAGGGTGAATCCCTTCTTAACGGTCCTTCAGGGCACGTGGCTTGCACCTTGCCTGTAAGGATGCGGCGCGTTTGCCGGGCTTGGGGGAGCCCTGGGCTAGAAAAGTGTGAGTAGCAAAAATGGTGGAAATCACCCAGATCACCCCGGGCCAAGTCGGTCCCGCGCGGCAGGTCCCACTCCTCCTCGGCAGGACTCTAACCCTGTTTTGGCCGTGGGCCGACGCGCTGGTGGTGGTCGCGCTGTCGGTCATGGCCGGTATCGCCTATCACATGGTCGTCTATGGCGGTGCCGGTTCGGTCCTGGACTTCGCCAAGGTCGGCGCCGCCGTGGCGCTGTTCCGCTGGATCCTGCAACACCCCGTCTCGACCATTTCCTCTCGGCCCAAGGGCTCGTTGCGCTATCAGTTCTATCTGTGGAATGCCGCGTTTCTCTGCCTGCTCGCCTTCGGCTTTCTCGGCAAGATCTCGGGCACCTATTCCCGCGGCACCATCCTGCTCTTCTATCTGTCCGGCCTGCCGCTTCTGATCATGTGGCAGGTGACGTGGAAGCACCTGGTGCGCCAGGGGCTGTATACCGGGCGTCTTGCCGTGCGCCACGGGCTGCTCCTGGGTACGCTCGCCAAGGTCGATGAGTTCAGGCGGAAATACCGCCCCGGCCAGTCCGGTATGATCGTCAGCGACACGGTGATCTTGCCGGAGGACGCGCTCGACGAGACCCCGCACGGCGAGGCCGTGCTCAACGAGTCGCTGGGCAAGGCCATCGACCTGGTGCGCCAGTCGCATCTCGACGACGTGGTTGTGCTCTTGCCGTGGTCGGCGACACATGCCGTCAACGCCTGCGCCGACCGCCTTATGAATAGCCCGGTCTCGGTACAGCTCGGACCGGAGGCGATTTTCGACCGGTTCAGCCAAGTCCATCTGTCGCGGCTTGGTCCGGCGACGATGCTCAACCTCATCCGCCCGCCGCTGACGCGGCTTGAAGTCGTGTCCAAGCGGGTCTTCGATTTCGCCGGCGCGCTCGCTCTGCTTGTGGCGATCTCGCCACTTCTCCTGGCGATCGCCGTGCTGATCAAGCTCGATTCCGCTGGACCGGTCCTCTTTCGGCAATGGCGTCACGGCTTCAATCAGCGGCAGTTCCGGATCTTCAAATTCCGCAGCATGTCCGTGGCCGAAGATGGTGACGTGGTTGTCCAGGCGGTCAAAAACGATCCGCGTGTGACCCGAGTCGGCCGTTATCTGCGGCGGTGGAATCTCGATGAGCTGCCGCAGCTCGTCAATGTGCTCTTGGGCCATATGTCATTGGTGGGCCCGCGGCCGCATGCGCTGACGCACGACCGCGAATATGAGCGTCAGATCGCGTTCTATGCGCGCCGCCACAATATCAAGCCCGGCATTACCGGCTGGGCGCAGGTGAACGGGTTCCGCGGGATCACCGACACCGAAGAGAAGATGCGCGCACGCGTCGAGCACGATCTCTACTACATCGACAACTGGTCGATCCCGCTCGACCTCTACATCCTCGCGCTCACCGTCCTGTCACCCAAGTCGTTCCGCAACGCCCATTGACGGACCTATCTCCGTTTACAATCGAAAGATCGCTATGACGATGCAGAGTCTTCACCCCGCTCCGGCGGCCGGCGCCACGCCCAGCATCTACACCGACGGCACTTATCTTCAGAGCACGGGGTCCTGGCATCAGGAGGATTCGCCGTGGAAGGCCGCGCATGTCAAATCGATGCTGGAGCGCAACGGTCTCGAGCCAGAGACGATTTGCGAGATCGGCTGCGGCGCGGGCGAGATCCTCAATTGGCTGTCGCGCGAGCTTCAAGGCAAAACTCAGCTCACCGGCTACGAAATCTCACCGCAGGCCTACGCCCTTTGCCGTACCCGCGCGCGTGACGGGCTCACCTTCCGTCTCGGCGATCTCCTCGACGAGGACAGCGACCCTTACGATGTGGTCATGGCGATCGACGTGTTCGAGCATGTCGAGGACTATCTCGGCTTCCTCCGGCGCCTGAAGCCGAAGGGCCGCTACAAGATCTTCCACATCCCGCTCGACCTCTCAGTGCAGTCCCTCATGCGCGTCGCCCCGATCCTCAAGTTGCGTCGGGAGGTGGGGCATCTCCATTACTTCACCAAGGAGACGGCGCTGAAGACACTGGAGCACGCGGGCTACGAGGTCCTCGACCACGTCTTTACGGCGACTGCGGTCGAGCTGCCGGACCGGGGGTGGAAAGCCAATCTGATGAAATTGCCGCGCCGCCTTTTGCACGCGGTGAGCCCCGACTGGGCAGCCCGGCTGTTCGGCGGCTACTCGCTGATGGTGCTTGCCAAATAACGCAATGACGGTCGCGGTCAGCTTGCCGCGTGATAGCGCCGATAGCGGTCCTTGACCGATTGCGGCACCAAGGACACTCCGATCGTTCCCAACGCCCGTTTGGCCGCGGCTTTCGCCAGGTCGAGGGCGGCGTTTTTGCGGCCGCGCCAGCTCCGCGCGGATACGAAATCGAGCAAAGGGCTCGGCGCGACGCCGAAGCCTGATTTGTAGGGATAGTCGCCAAGCGAGAAGTCGAAGTGACGGCAGCCCGCGCCATGCAGTGCATGGATGGTGCGCTCGATGACGAGACGGCCGGGTCCCATCTTCATCCAATCGCCGCCGGCGTGACTGAGACGCACCATGGCGAAGCTCTTGCCGTCGGTGACGCCGAGGAGCGCCGCGACGATGGCACCATCGCAGGTCAGCGTGGTGAGAACGGTGGTGCCGTTGCTCAGACCCTCGGAGACAAGCCCGTCATAGAAGGCGTGATAAGCGTCTTCCTCCAGAACGTAAGCGTAGCCCATTTCGTCCAACCGGGCGCGCTGCTGCGTGTTCATGACGGCAAGCACGCGGCGCGCTTCGTCCACGGTATCGATCCGGCTGAATGCCGCGTCGCCTTCTTTCTCGAACAGACGCAGCGAACGGCCGAGCTCCTTGCGGAACTTCTTGGCCAAGGACTGGAGATAGCCGTCCCAGTCATCGGGAAGGCGAACGGAGAACCCGGGGCTGTGTGCTGGATGCACGCCGCGCAGAAGCGCCAGGGGATTGGCGGCGCCCACCGACGGTTGCCGGCATCTTCCTGAGCTCGATGAGATCGGCTCGCGGCAGGGCTTTGACGATCCGCGCCCATAATGCGCGCGCGGCAGGAGGGGATGTGGGCGCAGCCGGTCCAAGGATCGGCGCGTTGTAGTCGGTCACGCCGAGATCGGCGAAGGCAATGACGTCGAGCCCGTCAGACCGGTGCCGGATCAGCGGCAAAGTCAGGACCGCGAGACCGGTTGCGCGCTCCGTCACGAACACGAGAAGCGGCTCGGCATCTCGTTTGACGCCGACCGTCGCATACCAGGCCGATATCCACTCCGGCGCCTGGAACGGCGTGGCAAGCCCGTCGCGATAGACCGCCGCGATTCGGGCGCGCATGGCATCCGGCTCGGCGACGATCTCGATATCGTAGACCGGCGGCGCAACAGTGGAGCGCGGCGCCGCAGGGACTGCCGCGACGTCGTCCAGAGCCTGACTGTTCAGCATGGGTGTGGCTAGCCGGCGTTCTGGGGGGTATCGATCAGCGCGCCAGGGCGGGTCGGATCGAGGCGGAAGGTGATAGGCCTTGCCGCCGCGCGTCCCTTGCTCAGGAGACCGGCGCGTTTCACGCCGGCCTGGAGCGCCGCCTTGGCCCAGAAGCCTGGCCCGGTGATGGCTTCGCTCCTCGGTGTGATGCCGAGCTTGGAGCGCAGAACCGCATTGCCGCAATTCATCATCACCGTGCGGCGAATTGGATCGGTCCAGTATTCGGTGGTCAGCGAGACGTTCAGGCAGTCGTGATTATCGACCCGATGCGGCGAATGGAGAGGCCAATGCATCATTTCGCCGGGCTGAAGGTCGGCGACAACGGCATGGCTGTCATACCAGGGGGCGTATTCCATATTGACCTCGACACCGGAGAGGATGATGCCCTCGATCTTCTGAGGCGTGAGGAACGGCGCGACAGGTGGATACACGTAGACGCGCTTCATGCCGCGGATCTGCCACAGCGACTGCCCGGGCAGGTCGGCGTGGTAAGGCACCTGCGCGTTCGGCGAGGAAATCAGTATGCCGGCATTGCGGGCGATGACCGGCGGCATGCCGGAAATGGCGCGGAATTCGTCCAAGATCCGATCGAGAAGCTCGGCATAGCGCTTGTCGGCCTGATGCACGGCGCGCAGGTTGAGCCACATGCGGCCCGCAGCGATCGCCTCGATAACTTGAGCGCCGGAAAGACCGCTGATTTCGCCCTCGCGCCAAAGCCTCTTGCCGTTCCGCTCGCCGACGTGAACGATACTGTAGCTTGAGCGCGGATAGGTCTCGATCAGCTCGGCCAGCGTCTCGTTGGAGAACAGCGGAGAGCTGTGCAGCTGATGATTGAGCTTGATGGGCTGATTGCCCCACAGGCTCGTGTGCTTTTCATCCCAAGTGAGAATGGCGTCGCTCATGATTCCTACCTCTTCGTCTTCACAAATTTACGCGTGTCGCGGCCTATCGGGTGGTCTCGCCGTCGGCCATGGTCAGAACGGCGGCGCAGCGGCGGCCGTTCGCCATTTGCAGCAAGTCCGCCGCGGCAATCGCCGCCGTGTCTTGCGTCGTTGCCGAGGCCTTGGAGAGAAACAGAATTGCCTGCGACGCGGTTATCAGCGCGGGGGCGTTGCGCTCGGCACGCAGGAGGCCCGCGTCGATCAGAGTGAGATCGTAATCCGCCGTGATCTGGCTCAATTCATCGGCCAGGGCGTTGCGGTTCGACCACCCGGAAAGGGGCAGTTGCTCAGCGGTCAACGACAGGAACGAAAGGCCGAGCCGGTTGTCTGTGATGACCCGGTCGGACAACGCAGGCCCGCCGTCGCCTTCGCCGAGCACGTGGGTCAGCGAGGGATCGGCGGCATTGGCGTCGATCAGCAGCGTGCGCATGCCGGACGATGCGGCGGCGACAGCAAGGCTCAAGGCGAGTGCACTCTTGCCTTCGCCTGCTTCGGACGATGTAAGCAGGACGGCACGGGGCTGCCCGCCGGTGTCGAAATCGACGAGGCAGGACAACAAGCGCAGCACGGCGGCCCGGAAATCAGAACGCGGACCCCCTTCCAAGATTTCGACGACCATGTCGTAGAAACTCGCGCGCTTTGCACGCCTGCCCAGGAGATCGGAGACGAGACCACGTTTAGCCTGAAGTGTCGGGATCGAGACCAAGGACTTCAGACCGGTGGAGGCGCGCAGTTCGGCGCCGGAGTGAATGCGGCGGTCGAGATGCTCGGCTGCCAATGCCAGCGAGCCGCCGAGACCGCAGCCGAAGACCAGCGCCAACGCCAGGATAAGCCGCTTCTTTGGCCAACTCGGATCGGTGGGAATGGCGGCCGGTGAAATAATGCGCGCGTCCGGCGTGTAGATGCGCTCGGCCTCGTTCATCTCCTTGATGCGAGACAGGAAGCTCTCATAGACGGCTCTGGTCGTCTCGGCTTCGCGCGTCAGCTCGCGCAACTTGATGCGGGCGCTATCGTTGCTATTGGACTCCTGGCGCGACGCCGCCAGGGCGGTCTCGGCCGAGGTCAGCCGCTGCTTGGACAGCTCGTAGTCGAAATCGATGGCCTTGGAGACGCGCACGACCTCGGCATGGATCAGCCCGCGCAAGCGCTCGACCTCGGAATGGGCCTGCAGCATTTGCGGGTGGGACGGCATAAGGCTGGCACTGAGAATGGCCTCGCGGCGCGCGGCAATGGCGTATTGCTCGCGCAGGCGGGCGATAGTCTCGGAGCCGATAGCGTCGCCGATCATCTCGGGGTCGACCCCACGCGTCAGCAAGGCCTGAACCTGCTCAGCTTTGGCCCTATTCTGCGCCATGTCGGACTTTGCCGACGTGAGCTGCTCGTTGAGGGCTTTGAGCTGACGGGTGTCGATCAGCTCGCCTTCGGCCTCTTGCAGATTGTGCTGCGCTCGAAAAATTTGAACTTGGCTTTCCGCCGCGCGAAGACGCTCGCGCAACGCGGCAAGCTGGCCGTCCATGAGATCACTCACACGCTCCGTCGTGTCGACCTTGTCGTTGGATTGATCCGCCAAATAGGATTCGGCGACCGCCTGAGCGATGCGCGCCGCCTTTGCGGCGTTGATGGAGGTGACGGCGATCTCGATGACATAGGTCTGGTCGTCGCGCTCGACCTTGACATGCTTGCCAAGCGCGACCAGCGCGCGCTCGTCGGGGTCTGCATTGTTCGTCTCGGATGCTGGGCTGCTAAACATGCCGGTGATGATGGACAAGAGACCGGGCTCGCGTGCCCCGAACTCGGGGTCGTTGGCGAGGTGCAGCTTATCCACCACCGGACGCAACACCGCGTCCGACGTGATGACCTTCACCTGACTGTCCACCAGCGCGAAGCTGTCACCGAGCGTGGTACCGAGACCGGACGGCACCACCTCGGTTCCCACCGTATTCTTCTTGCGCGGGTCGATCAGAACCTTGGTGGACGACGTATAGATCGGCGTCGCCAGAAAGGCGTAGCCCGCGGCGAGCGTCATCACCACCGCAACGCTGATAACGATGAGGGCCAGCCTGCGGCGCAGGATCCGAATGAGACCCACAAGATCGAGCATCGGCTCTTCGGCACGCGCCGGACCGATCGGAGCAAAGCTCCGCTCGACCAGGGCGCCGGCCGTGCTCGGCGTCATTCGTGCTCGCGCGTCTTGAACCATGGTTAACGCCCTCTTAATGCGCGGACCAATCCCGCTAGGCGTGACGAAGATTGCAAAGCACATGCCATGGGGGCGGCAACCGTGATGGGGGCTGAAGCCACTGGCGTGCCGTTCTGGCTGGCACAGCTCTTGCCAGTTTGCTCCCGAAGTCAGGACCTCACGGGAAAGAGCAAAATGAGAATCAGTGTGTTTGGATTGGGCTATGTGGGCGCGGTTTCCGCCGCTTGTTTCGCCCGCAATGGCCATGAGATCGTCGGCGTCGATACCAACGCCTCGAAAGTGCAGAGTTTCAATGCTGGTATGGCCCCGGTGGTGGAGCCGGGCCTCGACGAATTGATGGCTGACGGGGTCCGCAAGGGCCGTATCCGCGCCACGTCAAATGTTAACGAGGCCGTTAACCACACCGACCTGTCGATTGTCTGCGTGGGGACGCCGAGCCGTTCCAACGGCAGTCTCAATCTCGATGCGGTCGAGACAGTATCGTCCCAAATCGGCACGAGCCTCGCCGATAAGGAGGACGGCCATCTCATTATGCTGCGGTCCACGGTGCTGCCGGGGACGGTGCGCGACATCGTCTTGCCCGCCCTCGAGAAAGCCTCAGGCAAACGCGCGGGCGAGCATTTCTCCGTCGTGCACAATCCTGAGTTCCTGCGCGAGAGCAGCGCCATCAAGGATTTCGACAATCCGCCCGTGACGGTCATCGGTGCCGGCGAGGAAGAGGCCGGCCGCCGCGCCTCGGCTCTCTATGAGGGCATCGACGCCCCGCTCGTCATCACCTCCATCGAGACCAGCGAGATGGTCAAATACACGGCCAATATCTGGCACGCGCTTAAGGTCTGCTTCGGCAACGAGGTCGGCAATGTCTGCAAGGCGGTCGGCATTGATGGCCACGAGGTCATGGATCTGTTCTGCCGCGACACCAAGCTCAACATCTCGCCGGCCTATCTGAAACCCGGCTTCGCCTTCGGCGGCTCATGCCTGCCCAAGGACACAAGGGCGATCGCGCATCTCGCCAAGACACTCGATCTCGACATCCCGGTGATCTCCTCGATCCTGCCGAGCAACGCGGTTCAAATTGAGCGAGCAGCGCAGCGCATCATGGCTCTGGGCCGCCGCCGGGTGGCGGTGCTCGGCTTCAGCTTCAAGGCCGGCACCGACGATTTGCGTGAAAGCCCGCAGATCGAGCTGATCGAGAGGCTGATCGGCAAGGGCTACGACCTTCGCCTGTATGACCGGAGCGTCAATCTGGCGGCACTGACCGGCGCCAACCGGGACTACATCCGCAACGCCATCCCGCACATCAACTCGATCATGGTCGAGAGCCTCGATGATGCGCTGGCCCATGGCGAAGTCGTGATCATCGGCAACAATGCGGCTGAGTTCGCCGATGTGCCGTCGCGGCTCAATGACGACCAGACGCTGATCGATCTGGTTCGTATCGGCAACACCGACCAACTCGGCGACCGTTATGACGGTATCAACTGGTAGGGCCCCCGCGCGGGGGGAAAAGCCGCGTCGGATCCTGATGATCGTGGAGAATCTGCCGGTGCCGTTCGACCGGCGGGTGTGGTCGCAAGCGCGCACGTTGCAACGTGCCGGCTACGATGTCTCGGTCATCTGTCCCAAGGGCAAGGATGCGGAGAGGTCTTACGAGGAGCTGGAAGGCGTCCACGTCTACCGGCACCCACTGCCGGTCGAGGCGAAGGGCGTTCTTGCCTATCCGCTCGAATATCTGTCGGCGCTTCTCTTCGAGTTGTGGCTCACGCTCCGTGTTTTCTTCACGCGCGGCTTCGACGTCATCCACGCCTGCAATCCGCCGGACACGATCTTCCTCATCGCGGGGCTGTTCAAGCTCTTGGCCGGCACGCGGTTCGTGTTCGACCATCACGACATCAACCCCGAGCTCTACGAGGCAAAATTCGGCCGCCGCGACGTTTTCTGGCGCTTGTTGCTGTGGCTGGAACGCATGACGTTCAAGACGGCGGATGTTTCCATCGCCACCAACGGATCGTATCGGCGCATCGCCATCGAGCGGGGCGGTATGCATCCCGGCAACGTCTTCGTGGTGCGGTCGGGTCCCGATCTGACGCGCATGGAGATCCTGCCGCCTCGATCGGAGCTGAAACAGGGACGCAATTATCTGGTCGGCTATGTCGGGGTGATCGGCCAGCAGGAAGGCATCGACCTCTTGCTGCACGCGGTTCGTTCGATCGTCGCGGACCACGGCCGCCACGATATCCATTTCGGCATCGTCGGCGGCGGGCCGGCACTCAAAGATATGGAAGCGCTGGCTGTCCGTCTCGACGTCGCCAACTACGTGACGTTCACGGGCCGCGTCCCCGACCGGGCGTTCCTGGAAATGCTGAACACGGCCGATGTCTGCGTCAATCCGGACCGAGTGAATGCCATGAACGACAAGTCCACCATGAACAAGATCATGGAATACATGGCCTTGGCCAAGCCCATCGTGCAGTTCGAGCTTGCCGAAGGTCGAGTCTCCGCCGGCGAGGCTTCGCTTTACGCGAAAGCCAACGATCCGAAGGACATGGCGGCGAAGATCTTGGCGCTGATCGACGATCCGGCGCAGCGCCAGGCCATGGGCGCCTACGGTCGCGCGCGGGTGTTGGATGCCCTGTCCTGGGAGCATGAGGCGCCGAAGCTGTTGGCGGCTTACGACGCCGTGTTCGAGGAGCCTGAGACGTTTGCCGCTCCTAAGCCGAGGCACGCGGAATGAGCGCGGTCGTTAAACAGTCCGGTCTCGACGCGTCCACGCGCTTCGACCAGCTCGCTTGGTACTACCATCGGCTGCGCGCCATGGATGGCGCGGAGGTCGCTCACCGGCTCGGCGAGGCGGCGAAGCGCCGGCTGTCACGGTTCAAGCGCTCCGGTTGGGACGCGTTCAATATGGGCGATGGCGAGGTGCCGTCTCTCGCGCCGCGCGACGGCGCGCTGGAGGGGCTGGCGCCGGATCTCATCGATCGTTGGCGCGCGTCGGCGGCCGTGGCGCGGCGGGGCGATGTCTCGCTCCTCGGCCAGACATGGGCTGCCGGGCGCGGTCAAGGTCGTTGGCATGTGGATCCCGTCACCGGCGGCCTTTGGCCGGCGCGGACCTTCTGCTTCGACATTCCGTATCGGCGCGAACGCAAGCTCGGTGACGTCAAATATGTCTGGGAGCTCAATCGGCTTCAGTTCCTGCAGCCGGTTGCCGCGCTCGCGGCTTACGATGGCGACGAGTCGCTCGCCGCCTTCTGTCTCGGCGAGGTCGAGGATTGGATCGACGCCAATCCACCCTTCTGCGGAATCAACTGGGCGTCGGGCATCGAGCTCGCCTTGCGCGTCGTCTCGCTCCTGGTGGTGCTCGGCCTCATCGGCACACGGCATGCGACGGTGCGCCAGCGTAAAAAAATCAGGGCGTGCCTCGCCGCGCATGCTTATTGGCTGGCGCGCTATCCCTCGCGCCACTCCTCGGCAAACAATCACCTCATCGCCGAGGCGGGTGCCTTGTTTCTGCTCGGCACGTTGTGGCCGGAGCTCGGTCTTGGCCTCCGTGCGGCGGAGGCCCGCGAGGTGCTGATCGCGGAGATTGGCCGGCAAATTCACGACGACGGAGTCGGTGCCGAGCAGTCGCCGACCTACACGGCATTCACGCTCGAATGGTATCTGCTCTGCGCGGCCGTGGCCGAACGCAATGGCGATCCTTTTCCGAAGTCGGTGACGAAGCGGCTTGGCGATGCCGGCCAGTTCCTGCGCTGGATCACCGATGAAGGCGGCCATTGCCCCCGCATCGGCGACGATGACGAGGGGAGGGTCCTTGCCGACGAGCCCGCAGAGGGCGGCTACGTCGCCTCGGTGCTGGGCTCGATCTCGGCGACGCTGAAGCGTCCCAATCTCGCGCCACCTCGCGTCAGCCCGTCCTTGCGCAATCTCTATTTCGGCCTTCCGGCGCCATGCCAGTCGGGCCCCAAGGGCGCGAAGACGTTCTCGAACGGGGGATATTCCGTGCTCCGCCGCCGTGTCGCCGGGCGCAAGGCGATGATGATCATGGACCACGGCCCGCTCGGTCATCTGTCCATCGCCGCGCATGGCCATGCCGATGCGCTGGCCGTGTGGCTTCATATCGGCGATCAGCCCGTCCTGGTGGACGCCGGGACCTATCTCTATCACTCGGGCGGACCGTGGCGGAATCGCTTCCGCGGTACGGGGCTGCACAATACGCTGTGCCTCGACGGTCGGGACACGAGCCGTATCGCCGGTCCGTTCAATTGGAGCCGCAAGGCCCGGTGCGAGCGGATCGCGTGGAAGAGCACCCAGGGCGAGACTTCGGCCTGCGGTCGTCATGACGGCTATCTCGCATCCCACGGTCTTTTGCATGAGCGGCGCCTGGTGGCGCATGCGCAAGGCTTCACCATCTGCGATGCGCTGGTCACAGACGAGAAGGCGGAGGAAGCCGCCCCACATGCGCCTGGTGCCGCGCCGCTGTCCGTGGAAATCGGTTTCCTCGTGCATCCCGACCTCGATGTGACCATCGATGGCGATACGGCGACGATCTCTCGGCAGGGAGAGGCGCTCTGCCGCCTTTCAGGTGGCCCGGTGCTCGAAGTCACTCTTCACGAAGGGGCCATCGAGCCAGCCCGGGGCTGGTACTCCGAACGGTTCGGTTCCTTGAGGGCGGCACCGCAGCTCGTGTTTCAGCCGCGTGATGCCGGTGCCCGACAGTTCGAGATCGAGCTGGAGGTCATCGCCGCACCGGCACCGTCAGGGCGGCGCAAGAGCGCCTACGTGGACGCACATGCCGGCCTTGCGCTTGCCGGCGCCAAGATGGCGCCCAGGTAATGACCAGTCTCGATGCCACCTATGCTTATGCCGAGCCTCGGACGTCCACGCGTGCGCGCGGGCTCGGGCAGGGTGCGCAGCGCGTGCTGATGGCGCTGATGGTCATCGTGCTGCTCGAGATGCTGTTGCTGCCGAATCCGCTGCTGACGCAGTTCACGGGTTATGCGGAACCCGGCGGCGGCAACCCGCTGCTCAAGATTCACTTCTACAGCTACACGCTGTTCCTCGCCCTGGCCTATGTGGTGGCCAGCATGGGGCTTGTCCGGTTCACCGCGGAGCAGGTCGTGGCGCGGCCGGGCGTCGTCCAGTTCGCGGGCGTCATCCTGCTCTGTGCCGTGATTACCATCTGGCGCCAGGGGATCGGCGGTGTGGCCTATATGGTGGACACGCTCTTGGCCGCGCCGCTCGCGGTGATGCTTGCCTTCTCACTCGATGACGAGCGGCGGCGGAAGCTCACCAGCCTGATCGTCTACTTCGTGACCTTCAACGCGGTCATCGGCGTCATCGAGCGGATCGCTGGCGTGCATTTCATCTTCACCGAGCTCGACAAATTCGAGTATTTCCGCGCGACGGCGCTGATGGGCCATCCGCTGGAGAACGCGTTCGTGACGTCCTCGGCGATGTTTCTCGCGGTTGCCATGCCTTGGTCCGCTTGGAAGAAGGCCTTGATCCTTTCGGTCTGCATGGCCGGCATCCTCGCCTTCGGCGCGCGGAGCAGCTTCGGCGTGACCATCGCGCTCGGCATCGCAGCGGCGCTGTTCCTCGGGGGACGTGCGCTCCTCCGCGGTGAGATGCGGCTTTCTACCCTGGTCGCCGCGCCCTGGATCGCGATATTGGCGCTCGCCGCAGGCGCTGTGCTGACGTTCGGCACCGTGCTCGGCGAGCGAATCGTGAAGCTGGCCAAATTCGACGAGAGCGCGCAGACGCGCGTCGATGCCTTCAAGCTGTTCGACTATCTGAGCCCGAGCGACATTCTCTATGGCGTGGACTTCGCCGAGGTCAACTTCCTGCTCACGACCTATAAGGACGTCCAGATCATCGAGAATTGCTGGATCAACATTCTCCTGATGCTAGGCGCTGTCCTCTTCATCGTGTTCGCGGCCTCGTTGCTCGGATTCTTGCGCTCGATCGCACGCGGACGAGGCGCCATCGCTGCCTTCGCGATCCTGAACTTCATCTTGGTGGCGAGCACCAGCAATTCCATCAGCACCAAGACACCGTCTCTGGCGATCTTCGCCGTGGCCTTGGTGGGCATTCCACTCGTTACGCGCCGCCGCCGTATCGAGGAAGAGGGAGAGCCCGTGCACTACACAGTTCCATTACGTGACGGGGTGTGGTCATGAGCGGCGACAAGTCAGGCCAGCTGGGGCGGAATGCCGCCGTCTATGGCGGCGCGCTGCTGCTGCCGCGCCTAGCCGCCTTCGTGGCGTTGATCGTGTTTTCGCGGCTGCTGACGCCGGCGGAATACGGCTATTTCGCCCTGTTTGTGATCTCGGCCGAACTCATGAACATGGTTCTGTTCAACTGGATCAGGCTCGCTTTCCTACGGCTCTACCCGGAGCACGAAACGCAAGGCCGACTTTCCCTGCTGCGGCGGACATGTCTGGGGATGACGGGTGTCGCCATGGCCCTGTCGGTTCCCGTGGCCCTGGCGATGGCCCTGGTGGCGACGCCCGAGCGTTGGTTCACGTTCGCTGGACTTCTGGTCAGCATGAACTTCGCCAACGGCATTGTGCGCTTGCGACTCTCGGAGCTTCAAGCGGAGGAGCGTTCGCTCGGCTATTTCTCCATCGAGGTCGCGCGCGCGGTGCTGTCGCTGGCCTTCAGTCTCGTCCTGGTCAAAGTCATGGGCGCGCATTTCGAGGCGCTAAGCATCGGCTTCACCGTCGCCAATGTCGGTGTCGCCCTTGTCTGCCTGGTGCCCTTTGCGCGCGACCTGGCGCGACTCTCGCTCGACCGGGTCTTGGTGAAGTCGATCATCTCTTATGCCGGTCCCATCGTGCCGATCACGGTGCTCGAATCCCTGATCCCGCTCACCGAGCGCTACATCATCCAGTTCGTGGCCGGACCGGCTGCAGTCGGCGTCTATGCTGCGACGCAGAATCTAGTGCAGCAGCCCATCAACATGGTGGTCTCGGCGGTGGCACTCGCCGCCTTCCCCATCATCATGCGGTCGGCGGAAGTTGACGGCAATGGCGGGGCGCAGGCTCGTATGCGGGAAGTCGGCAGTCTCATCCTGGCGCTCGGCCTGCCGGCGGTCGCCGAACTCATCATGCTCAGAAGCGAGATCGCCACCGTGATCCTCGGTGAGGAGTTCCGTGCGCAGGCGGTGATGCTGATGCCGTTCGTGGCCGTGACCGCGCTCCTCACCAATCTAAAATATCATTATTTCGATATGGCGTTTCACGTGACGCGGCGCCTGCTGGTCCAGGTAGCGACGCTGCTGCCGGCGACTCTGCTCACCGCGCCCCTCATCTATGTATCCTTGAAGCTCTGGGGTCTTCCCGGGGCCGCGGCTGGAGCCTGTCTCGCCTTCACTGCCTCGCTCGCCGCAAGCTGGCTTGCCGGGCGGCGCTTGCTCGCTATTCCCCATGCCTTCGGAGAGATTGGCCGTATCGGCGCGGCGACCGCCGTCATGGTGGGCGTCATCGCCGCGATCGGCCCGCTGTCCGGCGTCGCAGGCTTGATCGTCCTCATTGCCGCGGGCGGCACCGTATATGCCGCCACTGCAGTTGCACTCAACGTGCTCAACCTGCGCACCATCCTCCTTGCATATCTGGGCCGGTGGTCGAGTCGGCCGGTGGAGGTATCGTGAGTCGGCACCAGGTCCTCCAAGATTTGCGCCCACGCATTGCCGTCTATATTCACTCGATGACCGGCGGCGGGGCCGAGCGCGTCCAGGCACTCGTCGCCTCGGGCTTCGCGCGCCGCGGCTATCCGGTCGATCTCGTGCTCAATCGCGCCGAAGGTCCGCATATGGCCTTCGTTGCGCCGGGAGTGCGGGTGGTCTCGCTCGATTGCAGTACCGCGGGCGCGGTCCCACGTCTGCTCACGTATCTCAGGGAGACGCGCCCGGCCTGTCTGATTTCGGCGCTTCAACACAACAATCTCAACGCAGCCATCGCCGCCCGGCTCACCGGCACGCCGTTCGCGGCCACGGTGCATGGCATCATGTCGGTGCATCGTTGGAACCTGCGGACCTCGGGCGTCATCGGCACCGTGGCACAAGCCGCCGCCCCGCTGATCTATCGGCTGGCCGACGCCGTGGGCGTGGTGTCGGAGGCGGTCGGGCGCGACATCGCCTATTCCACCAAGCGGCCCGAAAAGTTTCATGTGTTGCACAATCCCGTCGATACCGAGCATTTCTCGGCAACACCGCACCCAGCCGATGCGGCGGCGACGCGCTTCGATGGCGATGCGGGTGGCCCGCTCGTGCTTGGCGTTGGACGTTTCGACCGGGCGAAGAATTTCGACCTGCTGATCAAGGCCGTGCATGCGATGCAGGACCGGAACGTCCGCCTCGTATTGCTGGGCGACGGACCTGATCGCGGGCGGCTCGAACGACTGGCCGCCGATCTTGGCGTCGCCGAGCGCGTGCATATGCCCGGCTTCCTCGCCGACCCGGCACCCTGGTTTCGGCGCGCCGCCGTGCATGCGGTGGCATCGGAATGCGAAGGGTTCGGCAACACGATCGTGGAATCGCTGGCCACTGGCACGCCCGTGGTCATCGCGCGCTGCCTCGGTGCGCCGGAAGACCTGCTTGCCCACGGACGGTATGGAACCATCGTGGAGGCCGATGCGGACGCCATGGCAGCGGCGCTGAGCGATGTAATCCGGCAACCGCCCAATCCGGCGCCGCTGATCGCGCGGGCGCAAGACTTTTCGCTCGAGCGTTGCCTCGACCGCTACGAGGCCATGGTCGATGGGCTGCTGCGCGGCCCTGGCATATCGCTCGCACTCGCAGAGCAAGGAAGATCAACCTAGCGGGGACGTCACAAAGGAACCGTCGATGCGTCGGACAGGCTCTGGGCCTTCATGATGCTGGAGCTGAATCGCCGGGCGCTGCTTGGTCTGCGCTGGACGGCAAAACCGGCAGCAGCGACGGACGCTCGGATCCTTCGAAGTGTGGGGTGTTGGCGGTTAAACGCTGGAGAGTGAGGGCACGCCGGCGTAGCAACTCACCAAACCGGCCACGACGACATCGCCGGTGAAATGTCGCGTGACCCGCGCGCGGGCAGCGGCAGAGAGCTCCGGCCAGCTGCCGTTCGACCAGATGGTTGCGATGGCGTCGGCGTAGTCGGCAGCGCCGGCCTCGCTCGACAGGATCGTGCCGGCCTCGGCCACGACAGAGCGGTTGAAGCCATGCGCGGAGCAGATGGGCACGGTGCCCTCGGCCATGGCCTCGGTGAGGGCGTTGGAGTGACCCTCGCCGAAATGCCTGGTCGGAAAAATGAAGAAGTGGGCGGCCGCGAGCTCGGTGCGAATGGCCTCCGGCGTCAGCGATCCGTGCCACGTCACCGGCAAACTAGCGGTGCGGCACTTGAGTGCGCCGATGTAGTCGGGGTCGCCGTCGCCGATGACCTCGAGACGCGCCGAGAGCCCTCTGTCTCGCAGCGCGTCGATGGCGGCGATGGCGGTCTCGATACCCTTCTCCGGGACGACGCGGCCAAGGAAGACGATGCGGACGACGTCGCTGCCCGGTGTGGCGGAGGACTGAACCTGCGCCCCGCGCGGGTTGACGTAATTGGGCAGATAGAGGATCGGGCCTTCGTGCCTCGCCTCGGCGAAGGGCATCATCTCACGGCCTTCGACCGCGAGACTGTCGGCGCGGGCCATCAATGCGTCCACGAGCTTGCGATAGGCGACCCCGCGATTGCGATAGTGCTGAACGAAGCTGCCGGCGCGGATGTCGAACATGACACGCTTACCAAGGCTCCAGGCGACGAGGCAGAGCAGCGCCTCGGCATAGATGAATTGCCGGTAGAGCGGCGTCAGGTGGAGAATTTCGAAACGTCGGCGCTGCTGCACCAGTTCGAAAGCGATGGCGGTAAAGCGGCGCGTATAGGCCAGGCCCTTGGCCAATTTCGAGCCGAGGGCCAGAGGGTAGGCGAACTCGAGCACGTCCGCGCCGCGCAGCCTGAGATCGTCGATCAGGCGGCGATTGGCGGACTCGTAGCCGCCCCGCGCGGGCCGTCCCGGCTGCGCGATGGGACCGCAATAGGCGATGCGGACGGCGCCCGGACCCAGCTGGCTTCTCATTGACGACCTCGTTCAGGAACAATCCCTAGGCACCGCACTGCAAACGCCGCGCCACGACGGTTTGAAGAGACCGCCATGGTTAACAATTACTTACCGATCGTTCTTGGCGTTACGGCGTGGGGATGCCGCCGGCTTGGCCTGCTTTCTGCAGTCAAGGGTAGGAAACCAGGAGGCAAACTTGACCGTCCTCGACATTGCCCGCGGCGCCTATGTGCGCAGCCCCAAAGTGCTTCGCGATGCGGTGAGTCCCGCCTTGGCGCTGCTCCCCGTATCGCTGAAATACGGCCGTTCCTATCAGGATTGGCGGGCGGCGATCAGCCGTAGCCGTACCGATTCCGCCTTCACGGAGGGCCGGCGGCTGGCCGCCCTGCGGGAGCTCATTGGCAAGGCCTACGCGGGAAGCCCGTTCTGGCGGGAATGGATCGATCTGGCATATGGCGGTTGTCCCGATTTGGCGCATTTCGATTTTGAAACGCTTGCCGAACTGCCGGTCGTGACCAAGGACACCTTGCGCCAGGCCGGTTCGGCGGCTCTGGCGCAAGCGGCGGCCACGCTCGACCATGCGTCCACCTCAGGCTCGTCCGGCCAGCCGCTGCTGTTCTGGCTCGACAAAGATCGTAGCCCGCGAGAGTTCGCCTTCGTCAACGACGTGTGGACGCGTACGGGTTACCGCGACGGAGATGCCCGTTGCGTTTTGCGCGGCCTGTTGCTCGACGATATCGACAAGCGCCCATTCGAGTGGGAGGCCGGACTGAAGGAGCTGCGCTGCTCGCCGTTCGCTATGACGCAAGCACGCATGGATCTCTATCTCGACATGATCGATGAGCGCGGCATCGCCTATCTGCACGGCTATCCTTCGGCCATCGAGATTCTCTGCCGTCACATCTGGCGCCAAGGCTGGCAGCCCAAGCGGCCGATCCGTGGCGTGTTTCCGATCTCCGAGCCGCTCTACGCTTATCAGCGCGATGTTATGCGCACGGCGTTGCCCGAGGCGGAGATCGCTCCCTTCTACGGGTTGAGCGAGCGGGTTCTGTTCGCCTCGGAAGTTCAGGGCGAGGAGGACGTGTATGCCTTCGAGCCGCTTTACGGACACGCGGAATTGCTCGACGAGAACGGTCTTCCCGTGACGCAGCCGGGGGAACGCGGCCGCATTGTCGGAACGGGCTTCCTGTCCACAGGCATGCCGTTCATCCGTTACGAGACTGGCGACACGGCCGAACTCGTGCAATGCGCAGACGCGGCAAATGCGTGGCGCATGCAGGTGCGCGAGATCACGCCACGGCGGCAGCCTGAGTTTCTTATCGGCGCGCAACGCAACCGCATCGTTACGCCGACCATCGTTCCGGTCCATCCCGACAAGTTCTTCGGCGTATCCGAGTTCCAGTTCTATCAGGACACGCCCGGACATTGCCTCATCAAGGTGGTGCCGGCTGCGGGATGCGGCACGAAAGAGGTGGGGCTCTTTCTCGATGAGATTCAACATCGCGTCGGCAGCGGCGTCCGGTTCGAGCTAGAGCTGGTGAGTGAGCTTGCCGGCAACGCGCGCGGCAAGCGCCCCTTCATCGATCAGAGGCTCGATCTAGCCAGGTTCGGAGGGGACGCATGACCATGACCCGCCATGCCACGCGGGCGATCATGCTGCTCGCGCTGCTGCTCGGGTCCTTGACGTCTGCCCAGGCAAGCGACGGCCCCATTGCGCTGAAGCGCGGCGTGAGCATCCACGAATGGCTGAACTGGGCGCCGGTGACGGAGAGCGGCGATTACCGCTGGCCGCCTTACAACGACCTCGAGGAGTGGGGCAGCACCAGAGACTTTGCGCGGATCAAGGCTCTTGGCTTCGACTTCGTGCGTCTCTCCGTTGATCCCGGGCCGCTTCTCGCCTTCGAGGGCGCGAAGCGTGAGGAGGCTCTAGCGCGCCTCGATCAGGCCGTTCGCCTCGTGACGGGCAACGGTCTCAAAGTGGTGCTCGATCTCCACCCGATCAGTCAGGTGCCGGCGTGGTCCGCAAAGGCCTTGGAAGTCTCCGCAGACGACAAGATGGCCGCGCGCTATCGCGACGTCGTCACCTCGGTGGCCGGCATGCTGGCTCGCGTGGGCCCGGACAAGGCTGCGCTCGAGTTGATGAACGAGCCGCAATATTATCCGTGCGACGGCGGGAACGGGCGCGAATGGAAGTCCGTGCTTGCAGGCTTGGTGAGTGCGGCGCGCAAGGCGGCACCGGACCTGACGCTCATCGCTACCGGGGCGTGCGGCGGCAATGTCAAAGGTCTCGTTCAGCTCGACCCGGCGGCGTTCGATGACGATCGCATTCTCTACAGCTTTCATTTCTACGAGCCGCTCGACTTCACCCATCAGGGCGTGGCCGAGGCCGGCGATGTCAAAGGCGCGCCCTGGCCGGCGGACCCGGTGGCGACGCCTCTGGCGCTCGTCTATTCGAAGATTCTCATCGGCCAGGACGAGAGCCTGACGGCGGACGGCCGGGCCAAGAAGCTCGGCGAGGTGCGCCGCTATATCGACAGCTATATCGGCAACCGCTGGGATGAGGCGCGGCTCAAGGCGCGCTTCGGCGAAGTCCGCGCCTGGGCCGAGCGTCACGACCTGCCGCCAAGCCGCCTGTTCCTCGGCGAGTTTAGCGCCATGGCCGCGACCGACCATCGCGGCGGCGCGCTCGATGCCGACCGGTTCCGCTGGCTCGATGCGGTGAGGCGCGAGGCCGAAGCGCTGGGCGCGCCCTGGGCTTATTGGGAATACTCGAACCCGCACGGCATGAGCCTCACCACGGCGGACGCGAGCCGTCATCCCGACGCCGTGGTGGTGGAAGCGTTGGGGCTCGTGGACAAGAGAGCCTCGCTGCCGGCCACCGACTAGTCGCCGGGCTTAGATCTTGCCGAACAGGTCGATGACTTCGACGTCGCCAGCGCGATTATAAGTGTGCAGGCCTTTGGTCTTGCGGGCCCGCGGGGTGACGCGCGCCACAACCTCTTGAGCGAAGCCCTGTTCGTCCAGCCGGTCCACGCGCGCGAAGGCGAGACCCGCGCCATAGCCGCCACGGCAGTCCTGCGCCGGACGAATGAGTTGCCCGCCGTGCATGAACATGGCGCCCGCCGGACGCGCGGCGGCGGGATCGAGCAGCACGGGGTTGCCGGCATGGGCTTGCCACGGCCCGGTCAGCGCATCGGCATGAAACAGACCGAGCGCTTCCCAACTCGAGGCTTGCCAGTCGCGGACGCCGGCGAACAGCCACAGGCGGCCACCATGCTCCACGAGGGTGGCATCGTCGGCGAGAATATTGTCGATCAGCGCCGCCTCCTTGACCCAGCGGTCGGGAAAGCGCTCGGCGCGATAGAGCTCCACCGTGCGGTTGGCGGACGTCTCCGGGATCATCCAGGTCTCGCCGTCACGTTCGAACACGAATGGATAGGAGAGATGGTAGGGCCGCTCGAGCACGGGGCGCGGAGCCGCCGCCTTTCCCGCCGCGTCAATGGTGAAATGGGAAATCACGCCTTTGCCGGTGGCGAAGGGCACCTCTTCGATGAACACGTGGGCGGTGTCGCCGCGCATGAGCACGAAGGGGTCGGCGTAGTAGCCCCGTCCGCCGTCTGGCAGCGGCGCGAAGTCCTGCCAGGCAATGTCCAATGCTTGCGATGGGTTGCCGCCGCGCCGCCACGCCACAGACCAGCGTGGCGCTTGCCCCAGGAGCCGTGTGAGCTGCGCGGATGCTTTCGCAGCAACAGCGCTTGAGAAGAAGGCCAGCGGCTCGGTGAGGCCCGGCGCGGCCGGCGCCAACGGCGATGGCGCCAACGGGCCCGCGGCATCTTCCTTATCCCCAGGCTGGCGCGCGGCGTTCAGCAGCAAGCCCGCCATGCGGGAGAAGACGCCGTCGAGGCTGCGCGTGAAAATCTCGGGGTGCTCCAGGGCGCAAACGCCGCTCGCGCGCATTCCCGAGTTGCTATCGAGGACCGCGAGCCGAGGGTTGCCGCGCTCCAAGACCGCGGCGAGGGCGCCGGCATCGCCCATTACGCCGTCGAACACGGGGCGCAGGACCCGATCCGCCTGGATGGGCTCCGCCGTTCCGGTGAAATCGATGGCGAGGTCGTAGCGTGCAGTGTGGTCCGCCGGGATGAGCGTTCGAAGCTCGGCGTCAGACAACAGCGCGCTCGCCTGGTCTGGCGGCGCCGCGAAGAGCAGGCGCTCGAGACCGATCAAGAGCTGCAGCGAGGAGGGGAGGGATTGGCGCGTCTCCACGAACTGGCAGGCGACGGTTTGCCCTTCGGCGGCAAGAGCCTGCGCTAGCCATAGTTGCCAGCGCCACGTTCGCGCCGGGTCCACCACGAGAAGCACGCGCTTCGACCCCGGCAGGGCCGCAGGCGCCGGTGTTTCGGGGATTTTCAGAGCGACCGCCATCGGCTCCTGCATAGCAATGTCCGCGCCAGCTCCGCCGCGTTGTGGGCCCCCCTGGTTAACGTGCGGCCACGTGGCGGAAATGCGCCGCCGTTAAGGTATACAAGGACCTAACGTGGACGTGGGCTGGGGCGGCGCGCCAACTTGCCTTGCTCGTTGAAAGCTGTTCCAGGAGGACGTCCATGAGCTACGAGGCTATCTCACCAGCAGAATGGGAAAGGCTCGAGAGCGAGGAGCACGACCGCATCTATGGCGAGTCGAAGCCCTTCTGCTTCTCCGACGATCGTATCGATCCGGCCAAGGTGCTGGCCTATGAAGACTACTGCTACAAGCCCGGTTGCCGGCCAGATCGCGGACATCGGACGCGGCGCCTGTTCGAGGTCATGGGCGTGCCCAATCTTCACGGCAAGAGGATCTTGGACGTTGGCAGCGGCAGCGGACAATATGCCGTCCTGTTCGCCA
This sequence comes from uncultured Alphaproteobacteria bacterium, assembly GCA_963731875.1. Lineage (GTDB taxonomy): Bacteria > Pseudomonadota > Alphaproteobacteria > Rhizobiales > Methyloligellaceae > Methyloceanibacter. The sequence continues at coordinate 44,770 of CAVSXL010000007.1, forward strand.
TGCTCGGTGCCGAGGTCGAAGCGTTCGACATTTCGCCAGTGGGCGTCGAGCAAGGCCGGCGTTTCGCGCGGGCCAACGGCGTTGCCGACCGCTGTCACTTCGATGTGCGCAACGCGTCGGACATGGGCTACGCGAGTGACACATTCGATATCGTGGTGTTTCACGAAGTACTCCACCACGCGATCAAATACCCCAATGTGCGTGAAGAGACATTGCGGGTGCTGAAGCCCGGCGGCATGGCCGTATGCGCGGAATCGCTTCGCGGCAATATCCTTCTCGATCTCGCCCGCAAGGTGACGATGCATGGCGGGGAAGCCAAGGGTGACGTCATCCTCGACCTTCCCGACCTCGATGCGTTCGCCCAAGGCTTCTCCAGCCATACGGTCGAAACGATGTCGCTTCTGTTCATGGCGAAGCGCGTGGTGCAGCCTTATGTGGGCGTCGGCGCGGTCCGCGTGCTGCTTCGCGGCCTGAAAAGCATCGACGACGTGCTGCTCCGGGCGTTTCCGGGGCTCGGCCGCTATTGCGGCGAATGCGTCGCGGTCTACCAGAAGTAGCCTCGCGCCTTTGCGGCGGCTTTTGTGCTAAGGAAGTGACCTCTGTGGAAGAGGTCGCTTCCTTAATGTTTGTCGACCGTCCCAAAAAGATCAAGGATAGCGCGTGTCGCGTCGGCGTGATCCCGGTGAGGGCTTGGTATTCATGACGGACGCGTGACGCATAAGGCAGTCGCGGAAGCGATCCAATTGTCTTACGTTCCCGCCAGCGAAGCCTTGAAAGGCTGATGGCGACAGAATGCCCCGCAAAGAGGGCGCTTCAGGGGGAGGGAGTGCCGTGGACGAAGCCGAAAAGATCATTTCGCGGCTGAATGGGATCGACCCCACGCGGCCCTATTTCGATCCGCTCGCGGCGGAGGAGGCGGTTCGGCAGCATGCGCGGCTGATCGGCTTCCGCGATGTCGCCATCACGTGGGCGATGGGCCCGCAGAAGGCCATCAGCGAGCTTGAGGGCGTGGATTTCGAAAGTCCCGCGGCCTGCCGGTGGTCTCTGACCATGCAGGCGCTTCAGGACCAAGCCACGGCCGAGCTCCAGCGCGACAGGGCCGTATGGCAAGCTTATAGCGAAGCGGAGGACGCGGCGGAGACGCGGATCGCCGAGACGCTGCACTTAGAGCCCTTCCGGCTGGCGCTGTTCGATCTCGTGCTGGGCGATGCCGGACTAAAAAGCCACAACGTGGCCTATCTTGTGTCATCGGCTCTGCGGGATGTCGTCGCCAGCGGAAGCGTGGACAGCGCGGCGCTTGAAGACTTGAATGATGCCTATCTGCCGTTCGCCGATGCCATGATGGCGGGGCTCGGCTCGTTCTGGGTTATCGGCGAACGATTTGTGTGCCTGCCACTGCCGCGACTTTCGCTCGACAACGGCAAGCTTGTCAGCGATGGCAGTCCCGCAGCCGTATGGCCGAATGGCGAAGCCTACGCCAATGGCGACGAGGGCCTCATCCCCGTTCTACAATCGGTGGAGTGGTGATGCCGGCACGTAGCATTTTCCTAAAGGAGGCGACCATGCACGAACTCGGTCTCGGCGGTCTTTTTGCCACGCTTCTGGGCGCCGCTTTCCTCGTCGCCGCGGGGATGCAGCCGGCCGCTGCCCGTATCGAGTGCCAAGGCAATTTCATGGTCACCAAGAAGAACGGTCTGATCGCCACGCCCTATTGCGAGGAAGAGCAGATCGCCAAGGTCGCGCAAAGCTATGGCTGGAAGGTCACGGCGAAACAGGTCCATAACGACCCGCTGACGAAGGTGCAGATTTGTCAGGTCCTTGGCGGCGACGTCCGCCTGAAAGGATCCTGCGCCGGTTACGGGCCAGGGAATTACGCTCCCGGCCGGTAGCGCGGCCGCGCTTTTCCAACGTCGAAGACGGTCACCCTTACCGCCCGGATGCGGCCCGCGCGAGTGCGGCCTCGGCGGCCCCGATCTGCTCCTTGACGCGCAAGAAGCTGTCGGGGGTCACGGAGATCGACTCGATGCCGTGCTCGACCAGGAATTTCGCAAACTCGGGATGATCGCTCGGCGCTTGGCCGCAAATCCCGGTGTGGGTCCCGGTCTTTTTCGCCGATGCCAGCAGCCGTGCGATGGTCTCCGTCACGGCGGGGTGGCGCTCGTCGAACAGGCTACTCAAGCGCTCGCTGTCCCGGTCGATGCCGAGGACCAGCTGGGTCAGGTCGTTCGAGCCGATGGAAAAGCCGTCGAAGCGCGCCGCAAACTCTTCGGCCAACGCGACATTCGAGGGGATCTCCGCCATCACATAGACCTGTAAGCCGTCGCGTCCGCGGACAAGGCCATGCTTGGCCATCTCCTCGATCACGCGGTCGGCCTCTTCGGGCGTCCGGCAGAAGGGGATCATCATCACGATGTTGGAGAGACCGATCTCCTGGCGCGCGCGAACAATGGCACGGCATTCGAGCCCGAAGCCGTCCCGATAGTCGGGATGATAGTAGCGGCTGGCGCCGCGCCAGCCGATCATCGGATTTTCTTCGTGCGGCTCGAAACCGGCGCCGCCGAGAAGCTCGGCATATTCGTTGGTCTTGAAGTCGCTCATGCGGACCACGACCGGATTGGGGTAATGCGCCGCGGCGATGCGGGCGATGCCGCGGGCCAGCCGATCGACGAAATATTCCGCCTTGCTGTCGTAGCCCGCGGTGAGCCGCTCGATCTCGGCGCGCGCCGTTTCATCGGTGACCTGATCGAAGCGCAGCAAGGCCATGGGATGGACCTTGATGTGGTTGGAGATGATGAACTCCATGCGGGCCAGGCCGACGCCATCGGCCGGCAGGCGCCACCAGCGGAATGCGGCGGCCGGGTTGGCGATGTTGAGCATGGCCTTCGTGCGCGTCTTGGGAATTTGCGCAAGATCGATCTCGGTTACGGTGAAGTCGGCGATGCCCTCATAGACGTGACCCTCGTCGCCTTCCGCGCAAGACACGGTGATGGCCTGGCCCTCTTTCAGCTTCGCGGTTGCGTCGCTGGCACCGACGATCGCCGGCAGGCCGAGCTCGCGGCTGACGATGGCCGCGTGGCTCGTCCGCCCGCCATGATCGGTGACGATGGCGGCGGCCCGCTTCATGATCGGCACCCAATCGGGATCGGTGATCTCCGTCACCAGAACCGCACCGGTCTGGAAGCGCTCGATATCGGCGGCGCTGTCGAGACGGCAGACCGGACCGGCACCGATGGCATCGCCGACGGCGAGGCCGGACACGAGAAGCGGTCCTTTGTCCTTCAGCGCGTAGGTCTTGAGCTCGCCGGCCTCGCGGCGCGACTGCACCGTCTCGGGCCGCGCCTGCACGATATAGAGGGCGCCGCTCTTGCCATCCTTGGCCCACTCCATATCCATGGGGAGGCCATAGTGCTTCTCGATAAGCACCGCCCATCGGGCGAGGGTCAGCACCTCCTCGTCGGTCAGCACGAAGCGGCGCCGCTCCTCTTCGCTCGTCTCTATGAGGATGGTGGAGCCCGCCTCGCCATAGATCATCTTGCGGCGCTTGGCGCCGAGCGACTTTTCGACAATCGGCGATAGGGACGGTTCATCGAGCAGCGGCTTGAAAACTTGAAACTCGTCGGGATCGACCATGCCTTGCACGATCGTCTCGCCGAGGCCGAAGGCGCCGGTTATGAGCACGGAGCGCGGGAAGCCCGTCTCGGTATCGATGGAGAACATCACGCCGGAGGCGGCGAGATCGGACCGCACCATCTTTTGCACACCGACGGAGAGCGCCACTTTCAGATGATCGAAGCCATGGGTCTCGCGGTAGGAGATGGCGCGGTCGGTGAAGAGGGATGCAAAGCATTTCTTGCAAGCCAGGAGCAGGGCCTCATCGCCCTCCACGTTCAGATAGGTCTCGAGCTGTCCGGCGAAGCTCGCCTCCGGCAGGTCCTCGGCGGTGGCGCTGGAGCGGACCGCGACCGCCTTGGCGCCCTCCGCGCACATCCTGCCATAGGCTTGGCGGACGGCCTCCTCCAGCGCGGGCGGAAACTGGGCCTTGAGGATGATGGCGCGGATGGCGCCGCCGACGGCTGCAAGATTGGTGAGACCTTTGTCGAGCTTGCCGATCTCCGCGGCGATGCGGTTCTGCAGCGCGTTGGCCTCGATGAAGCGCCAATAGGCGGCGGCCGTGGTGGCGAAGCCTTCGGGCACCCTGATCCCGGCGTCTTTCAGCGTGCCGATCATCTCGCCGAGCGAGGCGTTCTTGCCGCCGACACGCGCCACGTCGCCACGCCGGAGGGCGGCAAGCGGGATCACGAGTTCGTCGTGATCGCTCATGCGGCCGCCCCATAGGGTGCCGCGAGCCTCGCGCGATCTTTAGGTATCGTCATGTGCATCGCGCCGCTGGAAGAATGAAACGCCTCTTACGCCGAATTGGCAGCGGCCTTGGCCCTGGGTAAGGCATGAGGCTCCTTGCCGTCCTCAAGATAGAAACTGCGGATGGGACGGAGACCTTGATCAAGCTCATAAATGAGCGGCTTTCCCGTGGGAATCTCAAGATTCGGAATGTCCTCGTCGGAGATCCCGTCGAGATATTTGACGAGGCCTCTGAGGCTGTTGCCGTGGGCGGAAATCAGCGGTGTGCGGCCGGCCATGAGCACAGGCTCGACGCGCTCCTGCCAGTAGGGAAGGACGCGGTCCACGGTGTCCTCGAGGCTTTCGGTCAGCGGCAGGTGCCTCTGCGGCACGCCGGCGTATTTCGGCTGGTTGCCGGGAAAGCGTGCGTCGGTCTTCTCGAGCGCGGGCGGACGAATCGAGTAGCTGCGGCGCCATTTGTGGAGTTGCTCGTCGCCGACGTCCTCGCGGACCTTCTCTTTTTGCTGTCCTTGCAGGGCGCCATAATGGCGCTCATTGAGCCGCCAGCTCCGCCGGACCGGAAGCCATGTCAGCTCCAGGGCGTCGAGTACGATCCACAAGGTATGGATCGACCGCTTTAGGTAGGAGCTGAAGCATTGGTCGAATTTGACATCGTGCGCCTTCAGGAGAGCGGCGGCCTGCTTCGCTTCGGCCAAGCCGTTGTCGCAAAGATCGACATCGGTCCAGCCGGTGAAGATCGCATCCCGGTTCCAGACGCTCTGGCCGTGTCGCAGGAGAATAAGTCGCGGCATCTGAAGTCTCCAATTGCGGCGCTAGACTTTGGTGTATGGGGCCGAGACGCCCTGGGCAAGTCTGGCGGGCCTAAGCGGCAGTGGCGGCTCCTGGCCGTCATTTCCCCGCAATTCTGGACTAATTCAACGAATCAGACCCAGGTCAGCCGGGAATCTCCGTGGGTCTTTGCCCTTACTTGGGGAATCAGCTGTATTTCGCCAATTACCGGCAATTCGACTTTCGGAGGGGCACGTGCGGCTCATTTTCTCGATCCTTACCGCTATCGTCGTTATCGTCGCGGCCGTCGTCTTCATCGGCCCGATGTTCATCTCCGCCGACGATGTGCGCAATCAGATCTTCGCCCAGGTCGAGTCCACGACCGGCTACCGCATCAGGGTCAGCGGGCCGGTCGACATCACCTTGTTCCCCTCGCTCGACCTCGTCGCCGAGGATGTGGGTATCGCTCAGCCTGCCTCCGGCAGTGATGCGGAGTTCGCAACCGCCAAGACCCTCAAATTCGGCTTGATGCTGCGCGGCCTGATCGACGGCAAGATGCGGGTGACCGAGTCTAACGCTTATCGATCCGGTCATCGCCGTGCCGAAGACCTTGGCCAAGACCGCGCCTGCGGCGCAGCCGGGCGCCGCACCGGGCGCTGCCGACGGTGCGCCGGCGGGCGGCGGCACGACATCCGTCGCCGACAAGCTCAAGAACCTTACCCTCGACAAGCTCGTCATCAAGAACGGCACCGTGATTCTGCCGCCGTCGGGCGAAACTCCCGGCAAGCGCATCGAGAAGCTCAATCTCGAAGCGGCGCTGCCGGCTTACGATCAGCCCCTGTCGTTCGATGTGGCTGCCGTCGTCGACGGCAAGGCGATGCAGGCGAACGGCTCGATCGGTAATTTCGGACAGTTCCTCGAAGGTGCCCCGGCGCGCGTCGGCTTGACCGTCGATGCGCCCGATACGCTCGACGCCAAGGCAACCCTGAGCGGCACCGCCACCTATAAGAACGACATTATCACGCTCAGCCAGTTCAGTGCGAAATCGGGCGACAAGACTCTGTCCGGCACTGCCGTCTACCAAGACGGCGCCGCCACTCTGAGCCCGTTCACCGCGACCGCCGGTCGAGATACCTTCGCCGGCAAGGCGATCTACAAGGACAACATGGTGACGGTGAGCCCGTTGCGCGCCAATGTGCGCGGCACGCTCCTGTCGGGATCGGTGAGGGCCAATCTCGCCAACAAGGTTCCCTATGTCGAAGCGGCGCTGGCGGCGAAGACGCTGGACGTCAATGCGCTGACAGGCACGGCGAAATCGAAGCCATCGAGCGGCGGTGGTGGTGGTGGTGGCGGTGGCGGCGGTGGCGCGGCCAGTTCCAGTTGGAGCAATGCCAAGATCGACTTCTCGCCGCTCAGGCTTCTCAATGGCAAATTCAGCATCTCGGCCGAGCAGCTGATCTATGACCAGATCAAGATCAGCCCAGTCACGGCACAGGCGACGCTCAATGGCGGCAAGCTCAACGCAACGCTGTCGAAATTCAATCTCTACAACGGCACCGGAAGCGCTGCGATCGCGGTCGACGCCAGCGGCAAAACGCCGGCGCAACGAGTCCAGCTGACGCTCAGCAAGTTCGACGCGCGGCCGCTGCTCATGGACGCAGCGGATTTTCAAAGGCTCGAAGGCCATGGCTCCGTTTCGCTCGACCTGAGCGCCTATGGCGACAGCCAGCGCGCCATCGTCTCGGCGCTCGGCGGCAAAGCCAATCTGGAATTCACCGACGGCGCCATCCGTGGCGTCAACATTGCCCAGATGATGCGCAATCTTGGCACCGGCATCGTCAACGGCTGGCAGGGCGGCGAGGGGGAGAAGACCGATTTCGCCTCGCTCGGCGCGAGCTTCACGGTCGCCAAAGGCAACGCGACGACCAAGGATCTGCATCTGGTCGGGCCGCTCGTGCGCATGAGCGGCGCCGGCACGGTCAACCTGCCGGCGAAGACAGCTCAACTTCCGGGTCGATCCGCAGCTCGTGGCATCGCTCGAAGGTCAGGGCGGCAAGAACGATGTTTCCGGGCTCGGCGTGCCGGTGATGATCGTCGGTCCATGGGCGAAGCCGAAGATCTATCCCGACATCAAGGGCATTCTAGAGAACCCCGCCGCAGCCTATGAGCGGTTCAAAGAGTTCGGCGGCGGCGTGGCGAAACTTCCCGGCCTTGAGAAGATCGACAAGACGGGCGCGCTGAAAAACGTGATCAAGGACGGCAAGGTCGACAAGGACGCGCTGATGGAGGGGATCGGTGGTTTGATCGGCGGTACGCAGCCGCAAGGAGCGCCAGCGCCGAAAGCGACAGCGGAGCCCGATGCGGCGCCCAACGCGAAAAAATCCAAAAAGAGCAAAGAGGCGAAGAAAAAGAAGAGCAAGAAGGACGCGCAGAAGGACGCCGCCCAAGACGCCGCCAAACAGCTTTTCGATAGCTTTCTCGGGAACTAGACCCGAAATTCGCGCCGGTGCGCGGCGAGACGCGCTTTGACAACGCGGGCGCCGGCGCTAGGTTCTCCTCATGGGCTCGATCCTCGATAAGTGCCAGGACACGCCGCTCGAGACGCTGGCGCCCGGCACCGTGCTGTTACCCGAGGGCAAGACGTCGGGGCGGCTCTATGTGCTTCAGTCCGGCACGGTCGAAGTCATGCGCGGCGACACCCAGGTCGCCGTGGTCGACGAGCCCGGAGCGGTGTTCGGCGAGATGTCGGTGCTGCTCAACCGGCCCCATACCGCCATGGTCCGCGCGCTCACGCCGATCACGGTCTATGTGTTCGACGACGCCGAGCGCTTTCTCAGGTCGAATCCGGAGATCGCCTTCCTGATCGGACGGTTGCTCGCCGGCCGGCTGAACGCCGCCACGACCTATCTGGTGGACCTCAAGCGGCAGTTCGAGGATCACGGCGATCATCTGTGCATGGTGGGAGACGTGCTCGACGTGCTGATCCATCAGCAGGACGAGGAGTTCAGCCACGGTCCGGAGCGGGATGCCGATCCCCGGCTGTAAGCCAGTCCGGAAGCGCGGTGAGCTTCGGCACGGGCCGCGTGAGCTTATCGTCTAGGTGCACATACTGATTGCCGGCGGCGGAAAGCCACAGCGCCTCGCCCGCTCCCGTATCGAGGATGACGTGAGCCGGCGGCGCGCCGAGATAATGCCCGGTGTTGAAGATCCAGGTCGCGCCGATGCGGTCGACCCATGAGCCGTCCTGAACGTAAGGCGCCTCATGCACATGGCCGGACATGACAATGTCGGGCTGGTATTTCTCGATCCACTCTCTGAGGGCGTCGTCGCCGAAAAAGCGCTGGCCGCCCCAGGCGACCGGTGAGTTGGCCGGCGGCGCGTGATAGATCCAGATCCAGCGCTTCTCCCGCTTGGCGGCGGCTGCGGCGAACTGGGCGCCGATCTCCGCCCGCGACACAGGGCCATCCCACCACGGGCACATGGTGAACAACGTGTCGTCGATGGCCAGAGACTCGCCATCCGAGAGCAACCCCTTGTTCCGTGAGCCGAGCAGCCACTTAGCGACCTTCTCGCCGGCCGGATTCTTGGAATCGAGGTCGTGGTTGCCGGAGCAGATCAGCAAGCGTGTCTTCGCTTGGATACGGGTGAAATACTTCTTCACGACAACGGCCTGGGCGCGGCCGTCGACCAGAGACGCAAGGTCGAGGTGGTCGCCCGCCATGACCACGATGTCGAAGTCGCCTGCGACTTCCACCACCCAGTCGAAGAGCGGCAGCGAGTAATGCAGGTCGGAGACGAGGAGCAGGCGCATGGGGTTTTCGCTTGAAGCGTCCTCAGGTCCCGTCGTCAACGATTTGCTCACCTTGAAGTCGTTTTGCCTGCATGGGCAATCAATCGGAGCCGCCGGTGAACGGAATATTTGGAGAAGACTAGTAGACCGATGGGGTCCGGCGCGGAACCCCCGCCAGCCTCCGCCTCACGAAGACGTTATGATTCATCTGATCAAGCCCCATTATCAGCGCAAGCGCTTTTTTCGTCCGCGACGGCCCGGCAAGGTCTGGCAGACGGTGCGCCGTTATCAGCTCTTGGAGTTGTTCGGGATGACGGGAGTGATCGCGCTGGTGTGGCTTGGCGCTCAGTGGGACAACCAACGCACGCAATGGACCCCACCTGGGCCGGCGGGAGTCGAGTCGGCGAGCGCCGATTTGATTATCGGGGTTCCGCTCGGTTCGCGGCAGACCCCGCGCCAGCCGCTCTAGACGCGAGCGCCTGACGCTCCTCCGGAGTGCCGACGGGCTTCCCCTGCTCGGCGAGCTGCCGCCGCCGCCATAACGGCTTCCGCAAGCGCGGTGCAATCAGCCAAGCAATAGGCCAAGCCAGGATCAAGCTCGCCACGACGACGAGCGGAATCAACAGTCCGGCGTGATTGGAAAGGCCGTCGACGGTGAGCACCACCACGATGCCGATACCGAACAGCACGGCGTTGGCCATTCCGTAGATCAAAAGACCAATCCGCGATCGCGTCGAGACGTCGGGTGTGGTGCTCACGGCTCTCTTGGTGTTCTGCTGACGCATACCCGTAAAACGCTTCGTCGCTCCCGCCGTTCCGCCTGGTTCGGGGTTTCGCCTGACCCAGGTCAGCCCTGTTGGACCAGTGCTCCCCCGGCATAGTCGTGGCCAGATTGCGATGGCAGAGCCGAGCTAGGGGCGGTGGCTTCTACCTGTTCGGCCGTGCTGCCAAATGGCTAGACAAGCGCCAACTGCATTTCAGTTACGCACGGGCGCGCTCAAAACTGCTCAAGGTCTCGGCAACCTGCGCGCCTGCGACGTTTAGTCTGCTGATTGAATTGCGATATTCGACCCCAGGCGGGAACAAGGTCAGCAAGATGGCGTTGTTGCGTGAGGTTGGCAGCAACGGGAAGCGGGACATGAACCGCCGGGAGTTTTCTTTGGCGGCGGGGGGAGCGGCGATCGCTGCGCTTAGCCCCAGGCTTTGCACTTCTGTCTTGGCGCAGCCCGCCGAGATGTTCAGCCGCGACACGGTCGTCGGCATCGCCAAGAGTCTCGCTGAGACTGACTTTCAGCGTCCGGACGCCGTCCCCGAGCCTTTCGCGGCGCTCGGCTACGATCAGTACCGCGACATCCATTTTCGCCGAAAGCGGGCGTTCTGGCTCGACGAGCAGCGAGGCTTTGCCCTCGAACTGCTGCACGCGGGATTCATTTACGAAACGCCGGTCGAGATTCACATCGTCGAGAACGGAACGGCAAAGCCGATTGGTTACGATTCGGAGTTCTTCGACTTCGGGCCGAATCTTTCGGTGCCGCCCACGACGGGCGCCGCTCTCTTCTCAGGGATCCGTCTGAGCTACCCCATCAACACACCCGACTATATCGACGAGGCGGCAGTCTTTCAGGGCGGCAGCTATTTCCGGTCGTTGGGGGAAGGGCAAGTCTATGGCGTGTCGGCCCGAGGTCTCGCGGTCGATACGGGCGAACCGACGGGCGAGGAGTTCCCGTTCTTCCGGGCGTTTTGGGTCGAACGCCCTCCGCTCGAAGCCAAGACGGCAGTCGTCCATGCGTTGCTGGACAGCCCCAGCGTGACGGGCGCCTTCAGCTTCCGCATCACGCCGGGACATTCGACATTGATGGAGGTCGACGCGACGCTGTTCGCGCGAGACGAGCTGAGGCATCTGGGGCTAGCGCCGCTGACCAGCATGTACCTGTTCGGTTCGATGGAGAGACCCCGCTTCCCCGACTACCGCGTGGCTGTGCATGATTCCGACGCCCTGGCAATTGCCGAGGCCGGCGGTGACTGGGTGTTGCGTCCTCTCGCCAATCCCGAAAGCTTGCAGATCAGCTCCTTCTCGGCGACTGCCGTGCGCGGGTTCGGGTTGCAGCAGCGGGCGGTCAGCTACGCCGACTACAAAGATCTCGAGGCGAAATACGAGCTGAGGCCCAGCATCTGGGTGCAGCCGAAGCAGCATTGGGGGGAGGGGCACGTCGAGCTCGTCGAAATCCCGACGGACCGGGAATTCAACGACAACATCGTCGCCTTTTGGCGCCCCGCCAAAAGTCTGGCGCGCGGCGAGAGCCTCTCCTACGGCTATTGGCTGCGCTGGGGACGCCCCGTCTCCTATAGCGGTTTGGCCCGGGTCAAGGCGACGAGCGGCGGACTCACCCTGGACCACAAGAAGCGATTGTTCGTCGTCGACTTCACCGGACCGTTGGACGTGACGGCGCCCGGCAGGCGAACACCAGCGGGCTACTTCCCGAACGACGTCAAACCAGACGTGTGGGCGAGCGCGGGGACCGTCACCAACGTTGTTGGCTACCCCAACCGGGCGACGGGCGGCTACCGCGTGAGTTTCGAAGTTGATGTGAACGGCGTGGACCTTTCCGAGCTCCGCCTCGTTCTGTTGAGAGGACCGGAAGCCATCAGCGAGACGTGGCTCTATCGATGGACAAGCTGAAAACATGAGCGCGATTGAACCGACCGCAAAGGAACTGGTACCGCCCGAAGCGCCGCTGGCGATGCCGACGCAGAGCATGCAGGCTTGGCCAGGCGAGAGACCGCGGAGCGTCTCCGGGGCGTCGGCCGGCTTGGCGCGGTTGTTCGTGTTCGCCACCACGATCCTGCTCACCGGATATGGAACCTGGCAGATGTACCAGGTCGTCGGTCAAAGCACCGCCACCACGCTCCAGATCCTTCTGGTCGCGTTGTTCGGCCTGACCTTCTCGTGGATCGCGCTGGCGGCGGCGACGGCGCTGCTCGGATTCGTGGCCTTGTTGATGAGCGGCAATCCGTCGAAGGCCGAGAGTTGGCGCGTCAAACTCTCGACGCGCACCGCCATCGTCATGCCGATCTATAACGAGGATACCGACGCGGTCTTCCACTCGCTCACGCGCATGGCTTTGGAATTGGCCATGACGGGAAAGGCAGCCCACTTCGACATTTTCGTTCTCAGCGACTCGTCCGAAGTCGAAACGATCCGTCGCGAGCGCGACGCCACCATCCAGCTACGATCGCTGCTCGAGGGGTGGATCGGCGTCTTCTATCGAAAGCGTCCGCTGAATGAAGCGAAGAAGTCCGGCAATATTGCCGATTTCGTCACACGATGGGGCGCGGCATACGATTTCATGATCGTGCTGGATGCGGACAGTTACATGACCCCGGCATCACTCGTCGCTCTGGCGGCGGCGATGGAATCCGATCCCCAAGCGGGACTGATCCAGACGGTGCCGCAGCTCACCAACGGTGCCACCCTCTTTGCCCGAATTCAGCAATTCGCGGTTGCCACTTACGGTCCCCTCCTGTCGGCGGGGCTTTCTGTCTGGCACGCGCGCGACGGCAATTACTGGGGGCACAACGCGATCATCCGGATCGGCGCCTTCGCGGACGCATGCGGCCTCCCGGAACTGACAGGTCGCCGGCCGTTTGGCGGTCACATCATGAGCCACGACTTCGTGGAAGCCGCGCTGTTGCGGCGCGCGGGTTATGCCGTGTATATGCGCCCGGACATCGGCGGGAGCTTCGAAGGCACGCCGCCCACGCTTGCCGAGCATGCGGCGCGCGACCGGCGCTGGGCACAAGGCAATATCCAGCACGGCGCGGTCGTCCCCACGGCCGGCCTGCATTGGATGAGCCGGTTTCATCTCATCAATGGGATCATGAGCTATGTCGCATCGCCGCTCTGGCTCATGTTCCTGGCGACCGGGCTCGCCTTGAGCTGGGTCGCGGTGACCTTTGAGCCGAACTATTTTCCGTCGGATTTCGCTCTCTTTCCGACCTGGCCGCGATTTGACGCGAAGGAAGGTTTTGCACTTCTCGGATTCTCGATGGCCGTGCTGCTGGCGCCCAAGATTCTGGCGTGGCTCGCCGTCCTGGCGAACCCGCAGAGACGGCGTGAGGCGGGAGGAGCCCTCGCCCTCACCAATAGCGTCGTTTGCGAGACGCTCGTCTCGGCTCTGCTGGCGCCGGTTCAGATGCTGATGCAGACCCAGATTGTCGTTGATGTTCTGCTCGGGCGTGACGCGGGATGGGTCACCCAACAACGGCGCGAACAGGATGCTCCTCTCGGGATCGTTGCCCGGCAGCATCTCGGTCACACATTGACCGGGCTAGCGCTCTCGCTCGGGACGTTCATGCTGTCGGTTCAGGTTTGGCTGTGGCTGTTGCCGGTGTGGCTTGGGCTGAGTCTCGCCATACCGATTGTCTGGCTAACGGCGCAGCGTGAGGCCGGGCAAATGGCGCGCCGTGCCGGACTGCTTCTGGTGGCAGGGGAGGCGGAGCAGCCGGACCCGGCAGCGCCTTGCGCCGACTCTGATCGCGCCAGGCACCTCAATCCGGTCGGTTAGTGGCAGCTTGTGCCGCTGGCGTTCGATACCGCGCCGGTCACCGGCTCCGCCAGTTCGGGAAAATCGTGCGGCAATGCTGCCATGATCGCGTGCATGTCGTCATAGCGGGCGGGATGGCTGGCACTGCCCAAGACCACGCCGACGATGGTCTGCCCGTTCGGCGCGCGCCAGGCGGTGACAAGATTGTAGATGTTCTTGCCGACATGCGAGCCCGTCTTGGCGCCGATGACACGGTCCTCGCCGAGAATCTCGAGCGTGGTGTGGAGCGTGACCGTGCGGGCCTTTGGTCCCCCGATCTCCACCGTGCGCTCGGTGCAGGCCCAAGCCGGCAGCAGTCGCGGATCAGTGAAAACGTTGGCGGCGATCAGTCCGACATCGCGCGCGGTGGCCACATTGGCGGGCGAGAGGCCGTAGGGATCGGCGAAATTGGCGTGGGCCGCCCCTAGAGTCTTTGCCGCCGACCGCATCTCCTCGACGAAACGTTGGATAGAGTCGCCATGCTTGTTCTCTTCGGCCAGAAGGGCGCGACCGGTGTGGTCGGCGATGGCGACCGAGGCGTCGTTTCCGGAGACCAGCACCATACCGTAGAGCAGGTCTTGCAGCGTCCAGACGTCACGCCTCTTGAGGCCGGCCGTGGAGCCGCGAACGAGATGGGGCCAATTTATCGTGACGGTTTCCGACAGCCGGTCGCCCATCTTGTCCACTAGGACATAGGCCGTGATCAGCTTCGTGAGACTGAGGATCCAGAAGACCTCATTCTCGTTCTTGGCATAGAGAGGCTGCCCGGTCTCCGCGTTGAGCACGAAGACGGAGGACGCGGTCACATCAGGCGGCGCCATAACCTGTTGTGCCATGGCCGCTTGGGCGAAGGCTTGACCCCAGATCAAGACGAGAGCCGCGACCGCGCCGCGCGTCCATTGAACCGAGCTTGCGACTTTCAGAGCGCGCCACCTTTTACTTCTTCTGCGCGGCGTCCCATTTGGAGATCGCGTCGAGCAGCATCTTGTGGAAGCGTCCGTCCGTCGTCATCTCGGCGATGCCTTCGCCGAATTTCGAAGCCAAGTCGGCGCAAGGCGATTTCTTCGAGAAGGCGACGAACATCTCGGCCGAGAGTAGGGCGGGCTCCAGCGGTTCGACCTTGTCGTCGATCCCCAGCACCGACAGTTGGGCGTCACCGGGATAATAGCCGGCGATGACGTAGTCGACCTTGCCGGCGACGAGGTCGTTCAACGCCGCGTCGATACCGTCGGTGCGGGCGACGTCAAGCTTGTCCTTGATGAAGGCGTCGAGCTTGGTGCCATAGCTCTCGCCTTTGTTGGTGGCGCCCTTTTTGCCGATCAGGTCGTCCTGGTCTTTGAAGTCGAACTTCTTGTCCTTGGCGACGAAGACGACCACCGGGTCGAAGATGAAGGCCGGCTGGACGTAATCGAGATATTCGGCGCGCTCGTCGTTGAAGTAGACGCCGACGATCATGTCGGCCTTGCCCTCGCGCGCGGCGTCTTGCGCCTCGGACCACGTCCCCATGAATTTCGACTCAAGGGGAATGTCGAGATCCTTGGCAATGGCCTCGACCAGCGCCGGCGCCGCGCCCACAATGTGGTCGCCATCTTTGAAGGCAATTGCCGGATATTGAGGGTGACCGGTCGAAACGATCTTGGTGCAGGTGTCCGCGGCATGCGCCGCGCCGCCCGAAAATGTCAGGGCAGCAAGCACGCTCAAGCAGAGAATTCTGTTCATCATCTGGATCCTTGTTCCCGGTCGAGCAGACCGCGAAATGTGATGTGGTGTTCCCGTGAGAAGATGGTGACGAGGGGATCGGGCGGCCTACCGCCCCGCCTGCGCCTTGACCTTATCCACTTCGGCTTGCGAGACCTTGCCGGCCTTGACGAGGGCCTGCACGCAGGCCGGCGACAGGCTCGGGCCCGCCTTGCGCATGCAAAGGTTCAGCCCGCTGGAGTCCAGGCCCCATTGGCCACAGAATTTCTTATAGTCGTTCACGCAGTAGGTCTGCATATCCTTCGATACGGCTCCTGCCTGCGCCCAAGCCGCCGACGGCGCCGCGCAGGCGAGTACGGCAAGCAAGGCTAGAGCGATAGGCGGTCTTGAGCGATGACGCATGATCCACGGCCCCCTTTGATTGAACCCAACTTGTAGCACCCTTGGTGCGTCCGGAATGCGGCAATTTTGGCAGCCCGGGGCGTCGGCATCGTTTTCTTGAAAACTTGGCGGAGAGGGAGGGATTCGAGCCCTCGGAACGCTTGCGCGCTCAATGGTTTTCGAGTTCTAAGAACTCCATGCGCCTGTGTCACGCGGTCGCCAAACGTATGGATAAGTCCAACAACATTCCGGGGCCCATTATGCTCGCTCGTTCTGGGTAAATTCGGATTTGAAGGTTGGCAGAGCTATTCAGATATTCAACTGTTCGGCGAATCGGGAACATAGACTTGCTGTCAAAGAGATTTCTCAGGGCTTTCTGGACCACGAATTACGCGCTTCGCGGTGCCGTGATCTCCCTCGCCGGATGCTTTGGCGCCTTGTGTCTCGTTGCGAGCTATTGGGTCGATCAAAGTGCGCAAGAGGCGAGAGATTTGGCCGCCGAACTCCAAACTCTTGCTCAGTCGAAAAATGGCCGTGTAGCTCAGCGGGTCATCGTCAATGGATTTGTGGCTGAAGATACTCCCCAACTACGGGGGGAGTTCATTGCCTATAAACTCACAGAATATCGGTGTCCGACACCAGGAAAGCTGCGCTGCAGCTCGGAACACGTGGAAATTGCGTCGAAGAAGCAGCCATTTACTGTCGTTACTGACGAAGGTGACGTGAGGATCGTCAACAAGGACTATCGTTTCGATGACCGCGTAACGGAATGGGCCGCCATAAATCGCGTGGAAACGCCTGCCACCTTGACGAAGGGCGCACGCATGATTTGGGGCTTTACCCGATCAAGCCCGGTCGTCGCCATTGGAACCTTGGAGGGAAATGAACCCAGTCTCTCGGTTCATGCCGAAACTATCATGGCCGGACCGTATGCTGACTTAGTGAAACGCCTCAACTCCAGCTCTCAGCGTTTGACATCCACTGTTCCATATCTGTTGCTCACTGGGTCTCTATTGCTGCTGTTCGCCATCTGGCAGGGCTGGCGGATGGCAAGAGACTGAGAACTGCCCGTGTCAGTGTTCCGTCCGTTGTCCGCCACAACTCATAGCGGTTGGGATAAGGCTAGCCGTCGATATGGCCATGTGCTCTTCGGCCCAACATATTTGGTCCAGCAGTCCGCGTTGTGATTCCCAATATTGTACCGTGCCGGCTTGCAACTCGATAGACGCTTGCTCTGGTTCGATTGCTCCATGAACGACACAACGACACCGCCGTCGACGCACCGATCTCCAGACTCACGACGCGTGTTCGTTTTGGGCGCAACCGGCACAATCGGCCGCGCAACGGTGCGCGCTTTGGTTCGGCGCGGTCATCAGGTGGTGTGTTTCGTGCGGCCGCGCGCTGGCGCGAGGGGTACCCTCACTCCAGCTGAAAGCGTCGAGCTGCTCAAGGGGGCGACCGTGCGGTTCGGCGATTTCACCGACCCCGCGTCCCTTGCGCGTGATGGCTTCCGTGGCGAGCACTTCGATGCACTGGTGTCGTGCTTGGCCTCACGAACCGGCGCCCCTAAGGATGCTTGGGCCATCGATCATCAGGCGCACTTGCACGCACTCGATGTCGCCACGGACGCCGGCGTCTCGCAAGTGGTTTTGCTGTCCGCGATCTGCGTTCAAAAACCGCGTCTCGCCTTTCAGCACGCCAAGCTGGCATTCGAGAAGGTTTTGATGGGCTCTGGTCTTACCTACTCCATCGTCAGGCCCACCGCGTTCTTCAAGTCGCTATCCGGACAGATCGACCGGCTGAAGCAAGGCAAGGCGTTTTTGGTGTTTGGCGACGGCACATTGACGGCGTGCAAGCCCATCAGTGACGACGACGTGGCTCAGTACCTCACGGAATGTTTGGACAACGCGAGCCGCCAGAATCGCGTCCTGCCCATCGGCGGTCCGGGACCGGCCATTACACCGCGGCAGCAGGGCGAGCATCTGTTTGCCCTGCTGGGGCGCGACCCGCGGTTCAAGCACGTGCCGGTGGCGCTGCTAGATATGATCGTGTGGACGGTAGATGCACTTGGACGCGTCGTTCCCCAGCTTGCGGACAAGGCTGAGCTGGCACGCATCGGGCGCTATTACGCCACAGAGTCGATGCTCGTTCTCGATCCGATCTCGGGCCGCTATGACGCGGACGCCACACCTTCGGTCGGGACGGAGACGTTGTTCGATTTCTATGCGCGCCTGATCAAGGGCGAGGTTGCCACCGAGCGTGGAGACCATGCGGTTTTTTGATAGGCCAAAAAAGGCCTAAGTCCTGCGGTTGAGAAATCGCGTGGAACGCAAGAAATTCATGGCGGAGAGGGAGGGATTCGAACCCTCGGAACCGGCCATGTCCGCTTTAGAGCGCAAGGCAGACATCCCTAATTAGCCGGCCAATGTCCGCTAATGACCCACAGCGGACATGCTCGGTGGTCAGCCTGACATCGGCTACCGCTCCAAAAGCGTCCCCTTTCGGACAAAGCAAGGCGCTCTAAGAATGACTTACGCGCAATCCATTCCGGAGAACGATGATGCCGCCAGAGCTCAGTCTTCCTTGACTAGTTGGAATCGCAGGAACTTGCCGATCCGCACGTCAGCGGTCCCGGAATGCGCCTTCATCTCCACATCGCCAAGCCGCATGGGCTCAGTCTTCTCCACCTGTGCAATCCGCGCCGGAGTCGCAGGCGCTCGCGGCAATTCGTGGCCGGTCGCGGCGCGAAGGGCTGAGAGCACGGCAGCGGGCGCTTGGACATGTGGGATCTCGGCAATGCCATTGAACCCTTGCGGAATCCCCGGCTCCAGCAAATCGGGAAACTCACAGTTGACGAGCGGCGCATCGGCCAGAGTTGGAATCAGGTAGCCGCCCCAGTCCCCGTTGGCCGGTTGCCCGTCCGTATAATCGAGGCTTTCCGAAAGAGCGAAGCCAAGCCCCATCAGCGACCCGCCCGCGATCTGACCGTGGGCTTGCACGGGATTCACGATGCGCCCGCCATATTGCGCCACGTCCATCTGCACGACACGGGCGAGCCCCAGTTCGGGATCGACATCGACGACACAGCGATTGGCCGAGAATGTCAGCGCCACATGGGCAGGATGCGTGGCATCGACTTCGTTCAGCGGCCAGGTCTGGCGCTGGTCGAACCGCTCCGTGGCGCGGAAGACCAGTCCCATCCCGGCTTCCGCAACGCTCGCCAGCCGGCTGCCATCCGCAGCGGAGACCACGTAATCGTCGCGCACATCGAGCGTGGCGGGATCGACATCGTGTTCGTGACCGTAGAATGTGAGAAACCGTTCCTTCAGCCGCGCGGCGGCGAGATAAACGGCGGGACCAGACGTCATCGTCTGTTCCTGCGCATCGGTCGTGCAGGCGGGCGGCATCGTGGTGTCGCACCCGCCAAGCCGCACGGTGCTCACGCCGAGCGCCGTCTGCACGATCTGGATCGCGCACGTAATGAATCCCTGCCCGACTTCGGCGGCGGCGCACTCGAGCGAGGCCACGCCGTCATGAAGGCTAATCATAGCGGTGGTGTTCACCGGGCAGGCCTCGGACATTCCGGTATTCTTGGCGGCAGCGGAAACACTCACCCCTCGCCGAATGTCCTTGCCGCGAGTCGGCGAGGCGAGGCCGCCGGGAACAGCCGCGGGCGCAAGCGGCGCATCGGTCTTCAACTCCGGCGGCAGCGGCATCGCCTGGCAGGCGTCGATGAGCTCGGCCACGGGCGCCGGCCCCTCCTGAAGCTGCCCAAAGGTCCACTGGTCCCCGGTCTTCATCGCGTTCTTGCGGCGCAACGCGGCACCATCCATCCCGAGTGTCCGCGCCAACTTGTCCAGATTCGCCTCACAGGCAAAAATCGGTTCGACCACGCCGAAGCCGCGCATCGAGCCGCACATGCCATTGTTCGTGGCGACCGCCCAACCCTGAATGTCGGCGTTCGGAATATGGTAGGGCCCCTGAATAAAGGAGCACGAATTCCCGATCCCGCTCGCGGCGGTATGGCTGTAGGGACCGTCCTCCAGCAGGATGCGGGCCTCGAGTTTAACGAGGGTTCCGTCGCGGTTCGCGTGATGGCGCACCCAGATGCGGCTCGGATGGCGGTGATAGCGCGCAAGGAACGTTTCCTTGCGCGAATAGACGAATTTCACCGGACGACCTGTCTGCAAGGCGAGCAACGCTGCGTGCACCTGCCACGTCATGGAAACGCGGCCCCCGAACGAGCCGCCTACCCCGGAATTGACGACCAGAACCTTTTCTTCCGGCATCGCCAGACAGGCCGCGATCTGTTCGCGGTCCGCATGCACCCATTGGGTCGCGCCGGTAAGCACCACTCCGCCATTGCCGTCGATCCGCGCGATTCCGGCATCGGGCGCGAGAAAGGAATGGTCTTGCCTCGGCGTGATGTATTCGCCTTCCACCTGGACTTCGCCGACCACGGAAGGGTCGCCGCAGGTGAAGGCGACGCGGCGGAAAACCTTGCCGGTTCTTAGCGCTTCGAGGGCATCGGTGACGGGCGCTTCGGGTTCGTATTCGACCTCGATGGCGGCGGCCGCACGGCGGGCAAGTGCGGGCGTCTCCGCCGCCACGACGGCCACCGGCTCGCCCACATAGCGCACCCAATCGTCGGCGAGAATGGGCGTGTCGTGATTGACGGCGCCGCAGAGATTCATGGGAACATCCCAGGCCCCAAGCACCGCATGGACGCCGGACATGGCCTTGGCGGGATTCAAATTCACGCGACGAATACGGGCGAGCGCATGGGGCGAACGCAACGTCGCGCCCCACAGCATGCCGTCCTCGCTAAGGTCGGGCGCGTATTCGAACTCTCCGCGCACCTTTGCATCGCTATCCGGCCGGCGGCTGGACGTGCCGATACCTTTGGCTTCGGGATCGGTCTGGCGCTCAGGCTGCATGATTTCCATCCGCGACTTCGGCAATCGCATTGATGATCGCGCTGTATCCCGTGCAACGGCAGAGATTGCCGTCCATCCCTTCGCGAATATCGTCGACCGTCGCTTTCGGGTGTTCCTTCAAGAACGTTTCCGCCGCGAGGATGAAGCCCGGAATGCAATAGCCGCACTGAACGCCCGCATGTTTGACGAATGCCTGCTGCAACGGCGTGAGCGAACCATCGGGGCGGTTGTAGCCCTCGATGGTCATAATTTCTGAGCCTGCGGCTTCGGCAGCGAGCTCGACACACGCATTGACCGGCTGGCCGTCGATGACCACGGTGCACGCGCCGCACGCCCCTTCCTCACAGGCTTGCTTCGTGCCGGTAAGCGCCAGGCGGTAGCGCAGGACATCGATCAAGGTCTCCGTGTAGTGGGCACCACGAACTTTCCGGTCGGTCCCATTGATCCGCAGAGTGTAGCTGAGCGTTTCATCGCGCTTCATGGCAGTCCTCCCAGGCTCGCTCGAGAAGCCGCCGCGCCATCACCTTGATCGCGTGGCGGCGGTAGGCTGCGCTCGCGATCGGATCGTCCGGTGGGTCGCAGTGATCGGCGGCGATGTCCCCGAATTTTCGCGCTACGGTTTCGCTGACGCTTGCGCCTTCCCAGTCGATGGCTTTGTTGGCGAACTGCTCGGCTTCCGGGACGCGCATGGCCACCGGGCCCGCTCCGCCAAGTCCAAGCCGGACGGCTTTGCGCTCGGGGTCGGCGCACAGCGCCACGCTCGCCGTCGCATTGCCTGCGCCGTTCCGCGGAGCGACGCGTGTGAAATCCTGGAAACCGGCCGTCGGCGGCACCGTTACGCCAACAAGAATCTCCGGCTCCGCGCTCGGATTGAGCAGCGCCTCACCGAGATCGCGTTTGGAGTCGCCGCTGGCGGAAACGAAATGCCCAACCGCTTCGAGCGCAAGCAGACATGGCGGCAATGTGCGGTCCGTCCGGGTCGTGAACAGATTTCCACCGACCGTCGAGCGCGAGCGAAGCTGGCGTGTTCCCGTCGTTCGTGCCGCCAGCCGGATCATGGGCTGGTCTTCCAAAAGCGGATTGGTCAGCAGATCGGCCATCGTGCAACCCGCACCAAGGAAGAGGCCGTCTCTCGTGTTCTCGATCTTCTTGAGAGAGGGAATCCTGCGCAGACTGATATAGCCATCGGGTTGGAACCGTCCGAGATTCTGGTCCGGGATCGTCGCGGTTCCGCCGGCGACAAATCGCGCTGCGGGATGTCTCGCCCTGGCTTTCAGAGCTTCGTCCAGAGTTATGGCTTGAATGAACATGCGGTCATTCAACTCCTAGAACCCCCAGGTTTGATAAATGAAAATGGCTAATGAAACTTCGACGGCGTAGCCGATCACGAGAAGTACCGTGCCGCGCACGGTTTGCGCCGCTGTCGCAAAGGGATTGAGCCACCAATCGAAGGCCCGGATCACCACGGGCATGAGGACCCAGCTGAGCAGGATGGTACCCACCACATTGCCCAGGAAAACCACAAACGGAAACGGAAGCCCCAGTCCTCCGAACACGAAATGACCGTCGACCTTCAGCCCTCCGCCGGCGGCATTGCCAAGCGTCATGTCGTAAACCGTCACCAGGGGAAAAAGCACGAGCAGGGCGACCATTGCTTGCTTCCAAGTCGGGGAATCGGCTGTCGCCCCGGCACTGAACCACTGCCCATAGGCGCCAGGGGTAGCGATCACCTCGTCTCCCCGATCTATGGCGAATTCATCGAGAAGCGCCCGCCGCTCGGGCGACTCCTCCCAGCGGTTGAGATCCTCCTGGGTCCGGAACGAGAGGACCGTCGTCCAAACATCGCTGCCCGTTGCGGGCTTGAAGACATCGACTCCGTCGAAGCCCGGGCTTTTCGCGACTGCGGCCTGAAACCTGGCCTGCGCGGCATGCCATTCAGCTTCCTGATCCGGCGATATCTGCGAGCGCACGACCATCAGAGACCGGGCCCGCCCTTCCTCGAAGCCGAGCGTCTCCTGCGGCGGAGAAGTCAGCAGCCCGCTGCCTTCGGCATGCGCTTTGACGCGCGGAGCGGAGGTCCTCCACGCATCGCGCTCGCCATCGGTGTCGAACTTATAGGTGACGCACCATTCGATTTCCGTCGGGCGCTCTTGGCGCGTGTCGGTACCCATTCCGAGAAAGCCCGGCGCCGCCAAGGCGGATTCGTTCAACGCCGCAAGCCAGTCACGAAAGCTATGATCTTGATCGGGGCGCACCGGGTAGGTGACGGTGAGAATGGAAGGCCCTGCTTGCATGGCTCGCAATCGAGGGGTTCGACTCGTACCTACACAGAATCATCTCGCTATCAGACCATCTCGCCCGCGAAAGAGCAACGCGGAAGGGCTGCAAGGCCCTTGAGATGGCTTCACCGGGGCCGGCATCCGCCTCGAGCCTGGACGAACTGCGCCACATAGCGGAGGATGTGCGGGGCGAGCTTTAGCAGGAAAGTTCCTGGGACCAACACTGCCAGACCTCATGTTCGACTCCCAAGGGAACGCGGATGAACAGGGTGGAGCCACAGCGACTCGCAGCCGTCGAACCCATCTCCACCGCACGCCATTGGCTCGAATCTTTCGACACTATCGGGTTGGCAACCGTTGTGTCGGCCTGGGGCTCCGCGCCAGTACCGGTTGGCGGACAGTTGGTCGTCGCGCCTGACGGCCGGTTCGAAGGTTCGGTGTCGGGCGGATGCGTCGAAGTCGACGTCATCACCGAGGCACAGGACGTCATCGCAAGCGCCAAGCCCAAGGTTCTCGAGTTCGGAATTGCCAACGACGTCGCATGGCGAGCGGGGCTACCTTGTGGCGGTACCATCAAGGTCTTCATCGAACCGCTACAGCATTCGGACCGGGGCCTTCTTGATCTCATTGTCGACGCCCGCCGGTCACGCCACAGGGTCGCTATCGCGACGAATCTCGAGACGGCAGAGCGCCGTCTCGTCGATCTCCAATCGGCCGCGGATCCCAAACTCATGGCGCAAATTTCAAGCGGCGAAAGCGGGGTCGTCACGCTGGCCGAAGGAGAAACCTTCGTGCTCGTCTCGATGCCTTCCGTCCGCCTCGTCCTCGCCGGCGCGACCCATATCAGCCAAGTCCTTGCCGATATCGCGTCCCGTGTGGGGTATGACGTTACCGTCGTCGAGCCGCGTCCCGCATTCGCCACGACGAAGCGCTTCGGCGCTGTGACCGTCATCGAGACCTGGACCGATCCGTCGTTCACTATCGACGACCGCACGGCCATCGTTGCGTTGAGCCACGCTGCGCATCTCGACGACGAAGCGCTTGCCGCGGCGCTGCAGTCCGATTGCTTCTATGTCGGCGCGCTCGGTTCGAAGAAGGCTCATGCCGCGCGTCTCGAACGCTTGCGCGCGGACGGCTTCGCAGATCACCAGCTCGAACGCATTCACGCTCCGGTCGGACTTGCCATCGGCGCCAAGGGACCTGCTGAAATCGCCGTCTCGATCCTTGCCGAAATCGTCAAGGTCGCGCGCGGAGCAAACTGATGGCAAGACTGGCCGCAATCCTGCTCGCCGCAGGTTGCTCCTCACGCTTCGGACGCCACAACAAACTTCTCGCGAACATCGATGGACGGCCGATGGTACGGGTCACAGCGGAGGCGCTGCTCGGCGCCGGCTGCATCGAAGAGGTGATCGTCGTTACAGGCCATGACGCCGAAGCCGTCGAGGAAGCCCTTGAGGGGCTAGCCGTTCGAGCCCTATACAATTCGGCCTGGCGCGATGGCATGGGCCGCTCGATTGCGCGCGGCGTCGCGGGGCTTTCCGCCACGCCCGATGGCGTCGCCATCGTGCAAGCCGACATGCCGTTCCTGGCCCCCGAACTAATCGAGAGGCTTGGTGCGACGTTCCGCGACTGTCATGGGAAGTCGGTTGTTTTCCCGGCGACGCCCAGCGGGGAACAACGAAATCCCGTGCTCTGGCCGCGCCGTTTCTTCGACCGATTGAAAAGCCTAAGCGGACCCGAGGGCGCCAAGAGTGTGCTGAACGAAGCGGCCGAATTCTGCTGCCCCGTCCTCACGAGAGATGAGAAAGCGCTTCGCGATATCGATGTCCCGGACGATCTGCTTGGCTAGATTCTAAATCAGAACCCTTTAATCCAGTGCTTCGACACGCTCGGAGTGCCGGGCTTGGCAAAGAGACACTCTGCCGGGTGGCCCCAAGTCTGCTTCTGGCAAGAAGCGGACCTATGTTCACGGCCGCCACGACCCCTGCTTCTGACCGTAGCGGACTTTGGTAGACGTCGAACCCGGGCGCGCAGCTGGGACGGGTCAATCGCCCAAGATGACCTTCAACAGGGACCTGTTGACCTTCAGGTGGGCATTGTAGTCGATGAAACCCAGGCGCCTAAATTTGTTCATGAAGAAACTGACGCGCGACCGGGTCGTGCCGACCATCTCCGCCAGAGTCTCCTGACTGATCTTGGGGAGGACCGCCTCTGATTCTTCTTGCCCATCGAAATCCGCCAAGAGTAGGAGGAGCCGCGCGAGACGCTTCTCGCTGGAGTTGAACAGCTGATCGGTAAGATCAGCCTCTATGCGTTGGTTGCGCGCCAGCAGACACGCGATAAACATCTCGGCGAACGTTGCTTGTTCGTGGAGCACCCTGACCAGGACAGACTTCGCCAGTCGGACAATCGTGCATTCCTCCATGGCGATGGCGGATGATACACGATGGCTTTTTCCGCTTAGGCATCCCTCGCCGAAGAATTCGCCGGGTCCGAGCAGGGCAACGACAGCCTCCTTGCCCTCTTCTGATACGACCGTCCTTTTGACCCTTCCCGCCACAAGATAAAAAACGGCGTCTGCCGGGTCTCCTTGGGCGAAAATCACCTGACGATCTTCATACGTCGCTACGGTTCCGCCTTCGGCGGTCCCGCTTAGGAATGCCTTGGGATCAAAAGCTGCGGATGGCATCGCGATACCGCTACGTGGTGCGCCGCCAATCGTGGCGATCAGAACCTAATTTTGAGGCTTGTGGCTGATCTGGCGGGTTCGTTCACCGAACTCGTGGTTCAGCTTAAAGGGGGATTGCTCAGCGACAACCCCACACGCGCTCGACTATACAACCAAAACTGACGCCTCGCAAAAGTGAGCCTGGTCAAAGGTTGGCACCTCGTGGAAAAGCCAACGGCCGCCCAGGAGGGCACATCTGGATTCCGCTGGATGTTCAACTCAACGTGGACGGAGACCATCAGGTGAGTCTTTGCTCAAGCAGGCCCAGGAAATCATAAGGGTTGCCTACCAGTCGGCACCTTGAGCCTGGAGGTCGTCGGCCCTTGTTTGCAATCGCCGCAACACCGCTCGAGAGCTGTAGGAGGACCGCTCTGCGGCAGAAATTTCTGGCGGAGAGGGAGGGATTCGAACCCTCGGAACGCTTGCGCGCTCAACGGTTTTCGAGACCGTCCCGTTCAACCACTCCGGCACCTCTCCAGTCAGGGAAACTCGATGGCGATGTCATGTCTCTCCGAGCGGAACACCGCCGCCGAAACTGCCACCGAACGACCTGCGGTTAGCTATCACGAGCCCGCCAAGCCTGCCAAGACTGCATTCATCTCGGCGGAGACGACTCCAATCAGATCTCAGCCAGTTCGAGGGAGAGCCAGCAATCCCGCCCGTCTGTGACGCCGACGGAGACCTTATCCCCGCCGCCGAAACCTGGCTTACAATGCGATCACCTCGTCCGTTCGAGGGGCGCTTTCGCGAGGCGTCGTGACGGTGGGACGAGGTACGGCGCCCGAGGAAGGCGTGCGGACAGATGGGCTCATCGCGGATGGATTACCCGCCCGGCCCGGACCCCGCGCCAGGAAGACGCGTTCCGGCCTCGGGGGTCCCCGCTTCGCCCACCTGCGCTGTAACGCGTGGGTCGTCGGGTGAGGCTCTGCGCCTTCGCAGAGCCTGTGCCACTGGTGAGAAGCCGGCGGAAGGGGGCCATAAAATATCGCCGGAGCGTTTTGAGGTGCGGGACGCTTTCGCACCTTGAGCGCGAGTGGCGCGCCGTTAAGGCGCCCGCCGCGGGTCTCTTAAAACCCGCGGAACCTATAAGGACTTTGCGCCAAGCGGCGCGCCACTCCCCTCGGGGAAAGCTCGTGGGGGCATGGGAGACAGGGGAGGACGGATCAGGACTTCGCGGGGCCGGCCCCGGCGAGGCGCTGAGGGCTGCGCTGGAGCGACAGAGAAATGGCCGCTTTGCCAAGCTTTTTAAGGCCTGCTAGCAATTGACTTATCGGCTTTCGCCTCTATATTGCGCCGCTTATCGCTCCTTTAGAGGCTCTGCCTGCGCGCCTAGTCGCTGGCAAATCAGCCCCAGAGTTAAACGGATCAAAGACATGTTCGCGGTCATTCGCACGGGCGGCAAGCAATATCGCGTTGCGCCAAACGACATTATTGAGATCGAGAAGATCGCGGGCGAGCCCGGCGACATCGTCGAGCTTGGCGAGGTTCTGCTGCTTGGCGGCGACAGTCCCAAGACCGGCAGCCCGACCATTTCCGGCGCCATGGTGGCGGCCGAGGTGATCGAGCAGAAGCGCGACGACAAGATCATCGTGTTCAAGAAGAAGCGCCGCCAGGGCTATCGCCGGACCAAAGGCCATCGCCAGATGCTGACTGCGCTGCGCATCACCGAGATCCTGACCGACGGCAAGAAGCCGTCGAAGGCCGCCGCCAAGCCGGCGCCGAAAAAGGTCGAGGCGAAGGCGGAAGCCAAGGCTGACACTAAGGCCGACACCAAGGCTACGGAGAAGCCGGCGAAGAAGAAGGCCGAGACCAAGCCCGCCGCCAAGAAGCCGGCGGCCAAGGCTGCGGCCAAGAAGGCTCCCGCCAAGGCGGCAGCCAAGAAATCAGCCGCCAAGGCCCCCGCCAAGAAGCCGGCGGCCAAGGCGAAGAAGAGCTAAAGGAAGTCCACCATGGCACATAAGAAAGCAGGCGGCTCATCGCGTAACGGCCGGGATTCGGCTGGGCGGCGGCTTGGTGTCAAGAAGTCCGGCGGCCAGAGCGTCATCCCGGGCAACATCATCATTCGCCAGCGCGGTACCAAATGGCATCCGGGCGAAGGTGTGGGCATCGGCAAGGATCATACGATTTTCGCCGTTCGCGACGGTCAGGTCGAGTTCGTGACCAAGCAGAAGGGCCGGGTCTACGTATCGGTGAAGCCGAACGAGGCGCACTAGCCCTCTCACCGATCGTCGCCCATCACTCTCCCGCGCGCGCCGAAGCGCGTGTAGCATCATTGTCCCGTGAAGATCAAAACGCAAAGGCTCACCTTGCGGCCGGCGGCGCTTGCCGATGCGGCGCGTGTCAGCATGCTCGCCGGTGATTTCGACGTGGCCTGCATGACCGGCACGATTCCGCATCCTTACAGCGAGCAGATGGCCGCCGAATGGATCGGCGATGCGCTCCAGGGTGAGGAAGGCGTCGTGTTCATGATCGAGCTGCAGGAGAAGCTCATCGGCTGCACCGGCTATCGCGCCATGGCGGATGACTATGCCGAACTCGGCTACTGGATCGGCAAGCCCTTTTGGGGCCAGGGCTACGCCACCGAGGCGGTCGGTGCGCTGGTCGCGCATGCTTTCGATGCGGATAGCTTCGGCTATCTCATGGCCGGTCATTTTACGGACAATCCGGCGTCGGCGGCGGTCCTGCGCAAGCTGGGTTTCGTGGCCCAAGGGGGCGAGCTGCGCGACTGCGCGGCGCGGGGCACGAGGACGGAGTGCCTGACCTACCGGCTCGAGCGTGCCCAGGCGATGGCCAATCTGCGCTGGCCGTGAGCCCATACGATCTGCCCGACCGATTGTCGTGACTAGTGCAACGGTAAGACCTCTAGTGCTAAGCCCTTCCCATGCAGTTTCTTGATGAAGCCAAGGTCTTTGTCCGCGCCGGCGACGGCGGCAACGGGTGCGTGAGCTTCCGGCGGGAGAAGTTTATCGAGTTCGGCGGCCCGAACGGCGGGGACGGCGGAAAAGGCGGCGACGTGATCGTGGAGTGCGTGGCCAACCTCAACACGCTCCTGGATTTTCGCTATCAGCAGCACTTCAAGGCCAAGAAGGGCGGCAACGGCTCAGGCCAGAACCGCACCGGCGCCGGCGGGGCCGACGTTGTACTCAAGGTGCCGCCGGGAACGCAGATCATCGACGAGGACGGCGAGACGCTGATCGCGGATCTGACGGAGCCCGGCCAGCGCATCACCCTGCTGAAGGGCGGCAATGGCGGGTTCGGCAATGCCCGCTTCAAGACCTCGACCAACCGTGCACCGCGTCACGCCAATCCCGGCCAGAAGGCCGAGGAGATGTATATCTGGCTGCAGCTCAAGCTGATCGGCGATGCCGGAATCATCGGCCTGCCCAACGCCGGCAAGTCCACCTTCCTCGCCGCAGTCAGCGCCGCCAAGCCCAAGATTGCCGACTATCCGTTCACGACGCTCCATCCCAATCTCGGCGTGGTGCGGATCGACAGCACAGACTTCGTGTTGGCCGACATTCCCGGACTGGTCGAAGGCGCCCACGAAGGCGTCGGGATCGGCGACCGCTTCCTCGGTCACGTTGAGCGCACCAGCGTGCTGCTGCATCTGGTCGACGCATCGCTCGACGATCCGGTCGAGGCGTATGAGATCGTGCGCAGCGAAGTGGAGGCCTATGGCGCGGGGCTCGAGGACAAGCCGGAGGTCCTCGCGCTGTCCAAGGCGGATGCCGTGCCGAAAGACGAATTGAAGAAGAAGGCGAGAGCCTTGAAGAAGGCGGCCGGCGTCGCGCCGCTCATCGTCTCGGCCGCGAGCGGCGAGGGCGTGCCGGAAGTATTGCGCGCGCTGGCAGCGGAGATCGACGCGGTCAGGACCGCGGAAAAGGCGGCGCCCGCGCGCGAACCGGGGTGGCAGCCATGAGACAGGAGTGGAATTCCGCCCACCGCATCGTGGTGAAGATCGGCTCGTCGCTGCTCGTCGATAGCGCGGCGGGCACGCTGAAACGCGAATGGCTCAACGCTCTCGCCGACGACATCGCCGCCTTGCGCCAGCAGGGCAAGGAGGTGATCGTGGTCTCCTCCGGCGCCATCGCGCTCGGCCGTAACGCGCTCAAGCTGCCGAAAGGCGCGCTCAAGCTTGAGGACAGCCAAGCGGCCGCCGCCGTCGGTCAGATCGATCTGGCGCATGCCTACGAAGAGGCGTTCCGCACGCGCGGGCTCGTCGCGGCGCAGGTCCTGGTTACGCTCGGCGATACGGAAGAGCGCCGGCGCTATCTCAATGCGCGCAGCACGCTCACCACGCTACTCAAGCTCGGCGCGGTGCCGGTGGTCAATGAGAACGATACGGTGGCAACGAACGAGATCCGCTACGGCGACAACGACCGGCTCGCGGCGCGCGTCGCGTCGATGACAAGCGCCGATTGTCTCGTGCTGTTGTCCGATGTTGACGGCTTCTACACGGCGCCGCCGGGCTCCTGCGCGGAAGCGCGGCGGCTCGACGAGGTTCACGAGATCACCGCGGAGATCGAGGCCATGGCCGGCGATGTTGGCTCCGAGCTGTCGCGCGGCGGCATGGTCACCAAGATCGAGGCGGCGAAGATCGCGGTGCAAGGCGGTACCGACATGGTGATCGCCAGCGGCAAGGTCATGCATCCTTTGCGCGCCTTGGAGACAACGGGCATCTGCACCTGGTTCCTGGCGCGGTCCGACCCGATGACGGCACGGAAGCGCTGGATCGGCGGCACGCTCGAGCCGCGTGGCGCCTATATCGTGGATGCCGGCGCGGCGACCGCGCTCGGCTCCGGCAAGAGCCTGTTGCCGGCGGGCGTCACGCGCGTCGAAGGCCATTTCGAGCGGGGCGACGCGGTGGTGATCAAGAACGGCGATGGCCTGGAGGTCGGCCGCGGGCTGTCGGCCTATGGGCACGAGGAGGCGACCGCCATTATCGGCCGTAAGAGCAGTGAAATTGCCGAGATTCTCGGCTACCTTGGCCGGCCCGAGCTGATCCACCGGGACGACATGACCCTGACCCGCAAAGGCTAGAGTTATCGCGATGTCCATTACCGCCCAAAGCCCCGAAGCGACCATCGAGCCGATGATGCTCTATATGGGTCGACTCGCGCGCGCGGCGGCAGCGGAACTGGCGCTTGCGCCCACGGACACGAAGAACGACGCCCTCGGCCGGATGGCGGCGCGGCTCGAAACCGGCGCCGAGAAGATTATCCAGGCCAACCGCCAGGACCTCGAAGCAGCGGAAAAGAAGGGGCGCGACGCGGCCTTTCTCGACCGGCTGCGGCTCGACGGCTTGCGCATTGCCGCCATGGCCAGAGGCCTGCACGAGATCGCAGCACTCCCCGATCCGGTGGGCGCGACGATCGCCGCGTGGACGCGCCCCAACGGACTTGAGATCGCGCGCGTGCGTGTGCCACTCGGGGTCATCGGCATGATCTATGAGAGTCGCCCCAATGTGACGGCGGACGCCTCGGGGCTCTGCCTCAAGGCCGGCAACGCGGTGATGTTGCGTAGCGGCTCGGACAGCTTTCTCACCTCGCTCGTCATCGCCAATCTGCTAACCGAGGCGGTCACCGCCTCCGGGCTACCGGAAGCGGCCATCCAGCTCGTGCCGACGATTGACCGTCAGGCGGTGGGCTTCATGCTCGGCGGGCTCGACGGCACCATCGACGTGATCGTGCCGCGCGGCGGCCGGAGTCTTGTCGAGCGTGTCCAGCAAGAGGCGCGCGTGCCGGTGTTCGCGCATCTCGAAGGCGTGTGCCACGTCTATGTTGATAAGGACGCCGATCTCGACATGGCGAAGAACATCGTGGTCAACGCCAAGATGCGGCGTCCCGGCATCTGCGGAGCGGCGGAAACGCTGCTGGTGGACCGCGCCGTCGCGCCGACGCATCTCGCGCCGCTGGTCGATGCGCTGATCCATGCCGGCTGCGAGGTGCGCGGCGATGAAGAGACGCAAAAGACCGATGCGCGGGTGAAGCCTGCAGCCGACGACGATTGGGGCGCGGAATATCTTGCGCCGATCATCGCGGTGAAGGTGGTCGATGGGCTCGGCGAAGCGGTGGCGCATATCGCCCAATACGGTTCGCAGCACACCGACGCCATCGTCACCGACGACCGGGATACGGCCAACGCCTTCCTCGCCCGCGTCGACAGCGCCATCGTGCTGCACAACGCCTCGACGCAATTCGCCGACGGCGGCGAGTTCGGCATGGGCGCGGAGATCGGCATCGCCACGGGCCGCTTCCATGCGCGCGGGCCGGTGGGCCTCGAGCAACTCACCACATTCAAATATGTGGTGCGCGGACAGGGTCAGACGCGGCCTTGAGCACGGAGCATTCCGGCAAGCTTCCCATGGCGGCGGCCGGCATGCGGATCGGTCTGCTCGGCGGCTCGTTCAATCCGGCCCATGACGCCCATCGCGAGATCAGCCTCACGGCGCTGAAGCGCCTCGGACTCGACCAAGTGTGGTGGCTGGTCACGCCGGGCAATCCCCTGAAAGATGTTTCCAAACTTCCTGGCTTGGCCGAGCGCGTGCCGGCGGCCGACAAAGTCGCGCATGACCCGAGGATCAAGGTCACCGGCTTCGACGGCGGAAGCGGGTCGGGCTACACCATCGATCTGCTCAAGGCTCTCAAGCAACGATTTCCCAGCGTTCACTTCGTCTGGCTGATGGGGGCGGACAATCTCGCCCAATTCCATCGCTGGAAGGCGTGGCCGGAGATCTTTGCCACGATGCCGATCGCGGTGCTGGACCGGCCCGGTTTTCGGCTCAAGGCCCGCGCTGCCCTCGCGGCCCAGCGATTCGCGCCGTATTACGTGGACGAGAGTGACGCAGCAGGCCTTGCGGGCCTCGATCCCCCGGCCTGGACGATCCTCAGCCACAGGCTGTCAGGCCTGTCCTCGACCGCCCTTCGCGAAACTGTCTTGAAATCGGTCTAGAGAGCCAAATAAGAGCAAGAAAAGGCGCGGCCAATACTAGCTATTGAAACCTGGCGGCGGCGCATACTATCTTTAGAGTGTGAAGCGGTGATAGAGAGGCTCCTCAGCATCATGCGCGAGACACGGCCAATGCCGCTTCCAGGAGCAATGGCGAAAGGATACTCACCAAAACATGCGCTCACTTAGAGAGGGTGCCGAACACGGCACGCCTCCTACCGGATTCGCGTCATTCCGCGCCGATCCGAAAAGACTGCTCAAGATCGTGCTCGACACGCTCGATGGCTCAAAGGCCGAGGACGTTGTCGCCATCGACTTGAAGGGAAAGACCTCAATCGGCGACCACATGGTGCTCGCCTCGGGTCGCTCGCAGCGGCATGTCGGCGCCGTCGCCGACCACCTCATCAAGAAGTTGAAAGATGAAGGCTATGGCCGCGCCCGTATCGAAGGCCTGCCCCAGTGCGACTGGGTGCTGATCGATGCCGGCGATGTCATCGTCCATGTCTTTCGCCCCGAGGTTCGTGAATTCTACAACCTCGAAAAGATGTGGTCCGCCGACCGGCCCGTGGAACGGATGGTGGTTTGACCGGTTGCTAACCGCGCCCGGCGGCGCATGCGCGACAGGTGAGCCATGCGGCTCCTGATCGCTGCCGTCGGTAAGTTGAAGCAGGGGCCGGAGCGGGAACTCTACACCCATTATCTCGGCCGCGCCGAGGCGCTCGGCCGGACCTTGAGCCTGACGCCGCTCGCGAGCGTCGAACTGGCGGAGTCCAGGGCCGCGAGCGCTCCCGCCCGCCAGGCGGCGGAGGCCGAAGCGCTGCTCGGCAAAGTGCCGCCCTCACACACTCTCATCTGTCTCGATCCGGCCGGTAAGACCCAGTCGAGCGATGTTTTCGCCGGCACCGTCGCTAAGGTCAGGGACGGCGGGGCGGCGGGTCTCGCGTTCCTCGTCGGCGGGGCCGATGGGCTCGGCCAGGCCGCCCATGACAGGGCGGATTTGAGCCTCTCGTTTGGTCCCATGACATTGCCGCACGGGCTCGCCCGGATCGTTCTGGCGGAGCAAATCTATCGGGCCATGACCATCCTTGCCGGTCACCCTTATCACCGGGCCTGAGGAACGGCCTAAGGTTAAGGATTCGTAAGCGTTTTGCCTTGATTCTGCCGCTTCCTTCCGGTGCCATCGACTGAACGGCCAGGATGTATGGCGCAATCTGATCGATCGGCTTTTTCAAGACGAAGACTTCGGTCCGCCCTGCTCGTCGCCGGGCTGCTCTGCGCGTCGTCGTGGGCGGCTGTTGCCGAGGACGATCTCTCCCGTGACGAGGCCAAGCAGCGTCTCGATGCGACCGAGCAGGAATTGCAGTCGAGCCGGGTCAAAGCCGAGGGCCTCACCAAGGACCTGGCTGCCCTGGCAGAGGAGCGAGCGCGGCTTAATACCGAGCTGATCGAGGCCGGCCAGAGGGTGCAGGCGAGCGAAGCGAAATTGTCGGAGACGGAAGGCAAGCTCGCCGAGCTTACCGAACAAGTGACGGTCATTCAGAGCTCGATCACCGAGCGGAAAGTCGCCATCGTCAAGATGCTGAGTGCCATGCAGAGAATCGGCCGGACGCCGCCGCCGGCGATCGTAACCCGGCGCGACGATGCGCTCGCCGTCGTGCGGGGCGCCATGCTGCTCGCCGACGTGTTTCCCGAACTGAAATACCAGGCCGACAATCTGTCGCATGAGCTGGAAGGGCTGGTCACGCTCGAGACCAGCATCCGCGAGCGGCGCGACGAGCAGAAGCAGGACACGGACCGGCTCGCCGCCGGGCAGGCGCGCCTGGACCGGTTGATGAAAGAGAAGAAATCGAAGCTGGCGCAAGGCGAAGCGGAACTGGTCCAAGTCAGGCAATCGACCGATCAATTGTCGCGCGAGGCCACCAATCTCAATGAATTGATCGAGCGTCTGGACGTGCAGATCTCCCGCGCGGAGGTCGCGCAATACGATGCTGAGATCGCCGCCGAGAAGGCGCTCCGCGCCCGGCTGCAGCAGGAGGTGATGGCCACCCCGGCGAATGAGAATGTGGTGGAGATCAAGCCGGACTCCACGAAAGTGGCGTTTGCCAGCCCCGACCGGCTGAAACCGGCCATGCCGTTCGACCTGGCCAAGGGCACGTTAAGGTTGCCGGCCCAAGGAACTCAGCTGAAGAACTACGGTGATCTCGACACGGCCGGCGCTCCACTCAAGGGGATTTCCCTGCAAACCCGCGAAGAAGCCCGAATTACCGCCCCTGCCGACGGTTGGGTGGTCTATGCCGGGCCCTTCCGCTCCTACGGGCAACTCTTGATCATCAACGCGGGCGGGGGCTATCATCTTTTGCTTGCGGGGATGAGCCGTATTGACGTGAGCCTCGGCCAATTCGTGTTAGCTGGTGAGCCCATCGCCGTGATGGGAAATCCAAAAGAGTCGAGCAACAGCAGCGACGACATTTCACGCCCCGTCCTCTATGTCGAGTTTCGGAAGGACGGTAGGCCAGTAGACCCCGGTCCATGGTGGGCCGCGGCATCCGGGAAGGTGCAAGGATAATGCGGAAATCCGAATACGCGCTTTGGGCGCTCTTGGTCTTGGCTGTGCTCGCAGCCGGGACGACGATGGTGAGCCTGGCCCGAAGCCAGTCGGCTTCTGCCGCCAACTCGGAGATCTACAAGCAGCTCGACCTGTTCGGCGAGGTGCTTGAACGGGTGCGCGCCGACTATGTGGAGCAGCCCGAGGACTCCGAGCTGATCGAGTCGGCGATCAACGGCATGCTGACGGCGCTCGACCCGCACTCTTCCTATCTCTCTCCGAAGAATTTCCGCGACATGCAGGTGCAGACCCGCGGCGAGTTTGGTGGACTCGGGATCGAGGTCACCATGGAGAATGGCGTGGTCAAGGTCGTGTCCCCCATTGACGACACGCCGGCCTCGCGCGCCGGACTGATGAGCGGCGACCTGATCACCCATCTCGACAAGGAGCAGATTCTCGGCCTCACCCTGCAAGAGGCGGTGGAGAAGATGCGTGGGCCGATCAACTCGCCGATCTCGCTGACCGTCGTGCGCAAGGGCGTCGAAGACCCCTTCGAGGTGAAGGTCGTCCGCGACATGATCCACATCAACCCGGTCAAGTATAACGCCGAGGGCGATGACGTCGGCTATGTCCGGCTCACGACCTTCAACGAGCAGACCACGGAGAATATGCAGAAGGCGATCGAGGACCTGAAGAAGCAGCTCGGACCGAATCTCAAGGGCTACATCATCGATCTCCGCAACAATCCCGGCGGTCTGCTCGACCAGGCGATCTCGGTGTCCGACGCCTTCCTGGACCAGGGCGCGATCGTCCTGACCCGCGGCCGTAACCTGGAAGAGACGCAGCGGTCGAACGCGCGGACCGGCGACATCACCGACGGCAAGAAGATCGTCGTGCTGATCAATGGCGGATCCGCCTCGGCATCGGAAATCGTCGCCGGTGCGCTCCAGGATCATCACCGGGCAACCTTGGTCGGCACCCGCTCCTTCGGCAAGGGATCGGTGCAGACCATCATTCCGCTTGGCTCCAACGGTGCACTCAGGCTCACGACCGCGCGCTACTACACGCCGTCGGGCCGCTCGATTCAGGCCAAGGGCATCGCGCCCGAGGTCGTGGTCGAGGAGGAGTTGCCGGAAGAGCTGAAGAAGAAGGCTGAGATCCAAGGCACGCGCGGCGAGGCCGATCTCCGCGGCCACCTCAAGGGCGAGTACGAGGCCCAGGAGGGCGAGGAAGTCGAGGAAGAGTCTGGAAGCTCCGCCTACGTGCCGCAGGACAAGGAAAAGGACACGCAGCTCAAATACGCGCTCGACCTCCTGCGAGGTATCAAGTCGGTCGACTCCGAGTCCAAGAAGAAGGCTGAGGCCAATTGAGCCTGTCGGGTCTGATCGCGGCGATGGCTGCCCTGGAAACGAGGCGTTAGCCCCAGAATACGGCCGGGAAGCGGGGAGGACGAAACGATGAAAGCCCTGGCCGTCGCAGCTGGGATTGTGTTCTGGACTTTGGTGCTTGGCGTTGCCGTGCTGGTGTTCTTTCCGGGCGGCAACCAAGGCGAACCGGTCGCCGTCCTGCAAATCGATCCGGCGCCCCAAGCCGCGGCTCCGGCGGCGAGCCCGCCGCAAGCGGGTGCCGGCAATTTCGAGCTGCCACCGGGCTTCGCCGTAACGGGCCCCGCATCAGTCCCATCGGCGCCGCAGCAGCCCGCCGCGCCGCAGCTTGCCCCACCCGGCCAGGGCACGACCATGGTGCCGCTCGGGCCGCCGGCGATGGCGCCGCCAGGACCTGGGGGCTCGCTGCCGCAGCCGACCGACCACTATGGCGAGGCGTCGTCGCCCGATGCTCCTAAGACCGCCGAGGCCGGCGCGGCCGGGACTCGGTCCGAACTGCCGCAAGTCGCCGCTGCGGATTTGACCGCCGGGATTGACAACACGGGCTCGATCCCGCTGCCGACAGTGCCGGCGCCTGCGCTGGTGGAGGAGTCCAAATACGGGCCGTTGCCCAAGATCGCCGCTGACGGCCGCCGTCCGGCCGAGGTCTATGCGCGCCCATCACGTTACGCGCAAGCGGCCGGCGGGCCGCCGCGCGTGGCGGTGCTGGTCAACGGGCTCGGCGTTCCGGGTGCTCCTGACGGCGATGTGATCAAGGGCCTGCCACCTCCAGTCAGCATCGCCTACGGCGCCTACGGGCACGGCCTCCAGGACTGGGTGGCCAAGGCCCGCGCCGAGGGCCACGAGGTTCTTCTCGCGATCCCCCTGGAGCCGAACGACTACCCGACCGAAGATCCCGGTCCCCACACTCTCCTCACGACCCTCCCCACAGAAGAAAATATGAAGCGGCTTCACTGGCTGATGTCGCGCTATGCCGGCTATGTGGGCGTGACCAACCACATGGGCGCAAAGTTCGAGGCGACTCAAGCGTCGCTGCAGCCGGTTCTGGAAGAGCTCAAGCGCCGCGGCCTGATCTATTTCGATGACGGCAGCGTCCAGGGCTCCACAGCCGGGCCAATCGCCGACGGGCTCGGCCTCACATATTCCGTCGCCCAGGTGCGGCTCGACAACGGCACGTCCGCCGCGGAGCTGGCCAAGGCGTTGGCCGAGCTCGAGGCTAGCCGCCAAAGCCAGCGGCACGGCCATCGGTGTCGCCAAGGCTTCCCCCGGCACCGTCAAGCAGATTGCCGACTGGGCCGGATCGCTCGAGGCCAAAGGCCTGGTGCTCGTGCCTGTCAGCACCGCGATGCGGTCGCCGCGGCAGAGCTAG
Source organism: uncultured Alphaproteobacteria bacterium (assembly GCA_963731875.1). Lineage (GTDB taxonomy): Bacteria > Pseudomonadota > Alphaproteobacteria > Rhizobiales > Methyloligellaceae > Methyloceanibacter. The sequence goes on from CAVSXL010000007.1 coordinate 82,540, forward strand.
CACCGCATGACCGAGACCTCCCGCCTGCCATACCGGCCTTGTGTCGGCGTGATGCTGCTCAACGCTGAAGGCCTGGCCTTTGTCGGCCGGCGTGCCGAACGCAAGGGCGCCTCGGAAGGCGAGGGCCAATGGTGGCAAATGCCCCAAGGCGGGATGGACAAGGGGGAGACGCCGGAACAGGCCGCGCGGCGGGAGCTCTGGGAGGAGACCGGTGTGCGGAACGCGCGGTTCATTGCTCATAGCAAGGACTGGCTGTTCTACGATCTGCCGCCGGAGCTGGTAGGCGTCGCTTGGCGGGGGCGTTTCCGAGGCCAGAAGCAGATGTGGTTCGCCGCGCGCTTCGAGGGTCCGGAGAGCGAGATCGACCTGGGCCCTCATCCCGGCCACAAGGCGGAGTTCGATGCGTGGCGCTGGGTGCCCGTGGCCGAGTTGCCGGACCTGGTCGTGCCGTTCAAGCGCGACGTCTATGCGGCGCTCGTCGCGGAGTTCACGCCGGCGCTGACACGCGGGTGAGCCTCGAAATCCTAGCGTGCAACTGGCAGCCTAGAGATTGAGGGTCGCCTGCACCTGAAGTAGATGGTCGAGCTTGGTCTGGGCGCGGTCCTTGGCGTCGTCGACGGCGTCGGCGACGTCATCCTCGGCATCCCGGATGGCTTGGGCCAGCTGGTCGGCCTTGAGCTCGTCGAGATCGATGGCCGTCTCGGCGAGTACGGTGAGGCCAGTCGGGTTGACCTCGGCGAAGCCGCCGCGAATGAAGAAGTGCTGGCTCTTGCCGCCAGGAAACCCGATCTCGAGCAGGCCGGGACGCAGCGTAGACAGTACCGGCGCATGATACGCGAGCACGGTCATGTCGCCTTCGGCGCCGGGCACCAGCACCTGCTCCACGTCGGCGGAGATGAGAAGGCGCTCCGGCGAGACCAGCTCGAATTTGAACGGGTCAGGCATTAGGCGGCCTCGGCGGCAAGCTTCTCGGCCTTGGCCACGGCCTCTTCCATGGTGCCGACCATGTAGAAGGCAGCCTCGGGGAGGTGATCGTACTCGCCGTCGCAAAGGCCCTTGAAGCCCTTGATAGTATCGGCCAGGTCGACGAACACGCCGGGTGAGCCGGTGAAGATTTCGGCCACGTGGAAGGGCTGGGACAGGAAGCGCTCGATCTTACGGGCGCGGGCCACGGCGATCTTGTCCTCTTCCGACAGCTCGTCCATGCCGAGAATGGCGATGATGTCCTGTAGCGCCTTATAGCGCTGCAGGATTTCCTGCACCTGGCGGGCAACCGCATAATGCTCCTCACCGACCACGCGCGGATCGAGCATGCGCGAGGTGGAGTCGAGCGGATCCACGGCGGGATAGATGCCCTTCTCAGCGATCGACCGCGACAGCGTGGTGGTCGCATCAAGATGGGCGAAGGAGGTGGCCGGGGCCGGGTCGGTCAGATCGTCGGCCGGCACGTAAATCGCCTGCACCGATGTGATCGAGCCCTTGTTCGTGGTGGTGATTCGCTCTTGCAGCGCGCCCATGTCGGTGGCGAGCGTCGGCTGATAGCCCACCGCCGAGGGGATGCGACCAAGCAGCGCCGACAATTCCGAGCCGGCCTGGGTGAAGCGGAAGATGTTGTCCACGAAGAACAGCACGTCCTGACCCTCGTCGCGGAAATACTCGGCGACCGTGAGGCCCGACAGGCCGACGCGGGCGCGGGCGCCGGGCGGCTCGTTCATCTGGCCATACACCAGGGCGCATTTGGAGCCTTCGATGGAGCCCTTGGACGGATCCTTGTTCACGCCTGACTCGATCATCTCGTGATAGAGGTCGTTGCCCTCGCGGGTACGCTCTCCCACGCCCGCGAACACGGAATAACCGCCATGCGCCTTGGCGACGTTGTTGATCAGCTCCATGATGAGCACGGTCTTGCCCACGCCGGCGCCGCCGAACAGGCCGATCTTGCCGCCTTTGGCGTAAGGCGCGAGCAGGTCCACCACCTTGATGCCGGTGATCAGGATCTCAGATTCGGTCGACTGATCGACGTAAGAGGGGGCCGGTGCATGGATCGGCCGGCGCTCTTCGGTGCCGATGGGTCCCGCCTGATCCACGGGCTCGCCGACCACGTTCATGATGCGGCCCAAGGTCTTTACGCCGACCGGCACGGCGATCGGCTCGCCGGTATCAATCACGTCCTGGCCGCGTACCAGGCCTTCGGTGGAGTCCATGGCGATGGTGCGGACGGTGTTCTCGCCGAGATGCTGGGCGACCTCGAGCACGAGGCGCGCGCCCTGATTTTCGGTCTCCAGCGCATTCAGGATCTTCGGCAGTTCGTCGTCGAACTGCACGTCCACCACGGCGCCCATGACCTGGCGTACATGGCCCTTAGGGCCTTTGCCCGCGGCGATCCGCTTCTCTTGTGTCTTGGTCTCAGCAACCACTGGTTTCTTTGCCATCGGTACGTTCCTTTAGGTGACTAGAGCGCCTCGGCGCCGGAGATGATCTCGATCAGCTCCTTGGTGATCTGGGCCTGGCGGGTGCGGTTGTAGAGCATGGTCAGCCGGTCGATCATGTCGCCGGCATTGCGGGTGGCGTTGTCCATCGCGCTCATCCGCGCGCCCTGCTCGGAGGCCGCGTTCTCAAGCAGCGCCTTGAAAATCTGGACGGCGATGTTGAGAGGCAGAAGCTCGGTGAGAATATCGGCCTCATCCGGCTCGTATTCGTAGACGGCCCCGCCGAGACTTGCCTCGGCCGAAGGCGCCTCATCCGAAATCGAGGCCGGGATGATCTGCTGCGCGGTCGGCACCTGGCTGATCACCGACTTGAAGCGCGAGAAGAACAGGGTGGCGACGTCGAACGCACCTTCGTCGAACAGGGCGAGAACCTTCTCGGCTACCTGCTCGGCATTCTCAAAGCCGAGCTGGCGGATGCCGCGGAACTCGATCGTGTCGATGATGAGCCCTTTGTACTGGCGGCGCAGTTGGTCGTAGCCCTTCTTGCCGACGCAAAGGATCTTCACCTCTTTGCCTTGGCCGACGAGACGGTTGATGTGCTCGCGCGCAAGCCGCACGATCGAAGAGTTGAAGGCGCCGCACAGCCCACGCTCGGAGGTGCAGACAACGAGCAGGTGGACGGCGTCGTTGCCCGTGCCGACCATCAGCGGCGGTCCACCCTCGCGGCCCTCGAGCGCCGAGGCGAGGTTGGACAACACAGATTCCATGCGTGTCGCATAAGGCCGCGCCGCCTCGGCGGCGCTCTGCGCGCGCCGGAGCTTCGCCGCGGCCACCATCTGCATGGCCTTGGTGATCTTCTGGGTCGCCTTGACCGAGGCGATACGGTTGCGGAGATCTTTTAGCGACGCCATGGATTAGCTACGAGAAGGCCTTGGAGAACTTCTCGACCGCGTCCTTGAGCTTCTTGCCGGTCTCATCGGAGATCTGCTTCTTCTCGCGGATGTCGTCGAGGACGTCCATGTGATCGGCGCGCATAAAGCGCAGCAGCTCGGCCTCGAAGCGGCCCACGTCGGGGACCTTGATGGGATCGAGATAGCCGTTCACGCCGGCATAGATCACAACCACCTGCTCCTCGACCTTCATCGGCGAGAATTGCGGTTGCTTCAGCAACTCGGTCAGGCGCGCGCCGCGGTTCAGCAGGCGCTGGGTCGTGGCGTCGAGGTCGGAGCCAAATTGGGCAAACGCCGCCATCTCGCGATACTGGGCAAGCTCGCCCTTAATCTTGCCGGCCACCTGCTTCATGGCTTTGATTTGGGCGGCGGAGCCCACGCGCGACACCGACAGACCGACGTTCACGGCCGGGCGGATGCCCTGATAGAACAGGTCGGTCTCGAGGAAGATCTGGCCGTCGGTGATGGAGATCACGTTGGTCGGGATATAGGCCGACACGTCGTTGGCCTGCGTCTCGATCACCGGCAGCGCGGTCAGCGAGCCGGAGCCGCTGTCCTTGTTGAGCTTGGCGGCGCGCTCGAGCAGGCGCGAATGGAGATAGAACACGTCGCCCGGATAGGCCTCGCGTCCCGGCGGGCGGCGCAGCAGCAGCGACATCTGGCGATAGGCCACGGCCTGCTTGGAAAGGTCGTCGTAGCAGACGAGCGCATGCATGCCGTTGTCGCGGAAATACTCGCCCATGGCGCAGCCGGCGAACGGCGCCAGGAACTGCATCGGCGCCGGGTCGGACGCGGTGGCGGCGACCACGATGGAGTAGGGCAGCGCGCCGTTCTCCTCGAGCGTCTTCACGAACTGAGCGACCGTCGAGCGCTTCTGGCCGATGGCGACATAGATGCAATAGAGCTTGGCGCTCTCGTCGCCGCCCTCGTTGATCGACTTCTGATTGAGAATGGTGTCGAGGATGATGGCGGTCTTGCCGGTCTGGCGGTCGCCGATGATGAGCTCGCGCTGGCCGCGGCCGACCGGGATGAGCGCGTCGATGGCCTTGAGGCCGGTTTGCATGGGCTCATGCACCGACTGGCGGGGAATGATGCCCGGCGCTTTCACGTCCACGCGGCGCATCTCATCGGACTCGATGGGCCCCTTGCCGTCGATCGGATTGCCGAGGGCATCCACCACGCGGCCAAGCAGGCCACGGCCCACCGGCACTTCCACGATGGCGCCGGTGCGCTTGCAGATGTCGCCTTCCTTGATGTTTCGGTCGTCGCCGAAGATCACGATGCCGACATTGTCGACCTCGAGGTTCAGCGCCATGCCGCGCGTGCCGTCGGCGAATTCGACCATCTCACCGGCCTGGACCTTGTCGAGGCCGTAGACGCGGGCGATGCCGTCACCGACGGACAGCACTTGGCCGACTTCGTCGACTTCGGCTTCCTGTCCGAAATTCTTGATTTGCTCTTTGAGAATCGAGGAGATCTCGGCGGCTTTGATATCCATTAGCCAACCTCTTTCATGGCGTGCTTGAGACTACTGAGTTTGGTGCGAAGCGACGTGTCGATCATGCGGCTGCCCACTTTGATCATGAGCCCGCCGATCAGACTAGGATCGACCCTTTGCTCCAGCATGACGTCCTTGCCGAGGGCGGCTTTCAGCGCCTGCTTGATGGCGGTGACTTGCGCTTCGGTGAGTGTCGCGGCGGCGGTGACGGTGGCGCTCGTCTCACCTCGGTGGTTCGCCAGCATGGCGCGGAACCCGCGGATCATGTCGGGTGCGGCGAACAGGCGGCGGTTCTTGGAAACGAGCAGCAGAAAATTCTTGGTGAGGCCCTCGATCTTGAGCTCGTCGAGGATGGCGGCGAGCGCCCGGCCTTGCTCTCCGGCGGAGAACATGGGGCTTTTCACCAGCCGCTGCATGTCCTCAAACGCGTCGAGTGCCTCGTCGAAGCGGATCACGTCGGCTTCGACCTGCTCCAGCGCCTTCTCTTCGAGGGCAAGCTCGAACAGGGCGGTGGCATAGCGGCCGGCTACGCCCGATACGATATGATCCTCGCCTGCCACTTCGATAAACGCCTCTTGCTCAGGGGCGGGCGCTCTGTTCGCGCGTCCCACCCGCGGACCCCGGAAAATGCTGGGATTTAGGGCCTCCGCATCATCGGGTGAAACCCCCGAAAACGTCCCCCGGAAACCCCGCGGAGCCTGTAACACAGGGGGGAAGGGGGCGCAATATCGGGGGACAGGACTGCGTCCCATTGTATCCCCTCGGCCCGGTCGACCAGGCCCGAGCGCGTCAAGCGCCCTACAAAAAGCTATAGGGATCAATGTCCACGGTCAGGCGGATATCGCCTCTGGCCTTCGGCACTTGCGCCAGCCACACCCTGAGATAGGTCTGCAGGTCGGCCTCGCGGGTGGCTTTCACCAGGAGCCGGAAGCGATAGCGGCCGCTGATGACGGAAAGCGGGGCCTCGGCTGGCCCTAGAACCTGGATTTTATCGGCTTGCGGGGCGGCCCGGGCGACCTCCCGGGCGTAGCCTTCGGCCGTTTCGCGGGCGCCGGCCGTCACCAGAATGGCGGCGAGCCGGCCGAAGGGGGGAAGCCCGGCCTCCCTGCGGGCGGCGATCTCGCGGTCCAGGAAGGTGTCGCGGTCGCCGGCCACCAGCGCCGCGATCACCGGATGCTCGGGCATATAGGTCTGGATCAGGCCGCGGCCCTTGATGGCGGCGCGCCCGGCCCGGCCCGTCACTTGGCTCAAGAGCTGGAAGGTGCGCTCGGCGGCGCGGGGGTCGCCTTGGGCAAGCCCCAGATCGGCGTCGACCACGCCGACCAGCGCCAGGCCCGGGAAGTGATGCCCCTTGGCCACGAGCTGGGTGCCGATAATGATGTCGACCTCGCGGTCCTCGATCTCGCGCAAGGTTTCGCGCAGATCGCTGATGGACGGCGTGAGATCGCTCGACAGCAACACCCGGCGCGCTTCCGGGAAGTGCTCGGCCACTTCCTCGGCGATGCGCTCGATGCCGGGACCGCAGGCGACGAGCGACTCTTCGGCGCCGCAGCTCGGGCACTCATGGGGGATCGGCATGAACTTGCCGCAGTGATGGCATTCGAGGCGGTGGCGGAATCTGTGCTCCACGAGCCAGGCCGAGCAATTGGGGCATTCGAAGCGGAAGCCGCATTTTCGGCAGAGCGTCACCGGCGCATAGCCCCGGCGATTGAGGAACAGCAGCGCCTGTTCGCCGCGCTCAAGCGTCGCGGCGATCTCCTCGATCAGTACCGGCGACAGCCAAGCCCCACGCTCGGGCGGGTTCTTCCGCATGTCGATGGCCTGGAGCGCCGGCAGGCTCGCCGCCTTGTAGCGCGTGCCGAGACGGATATGCCGGTAGCGGCCCTGCTCTGCGTTGACGAGGCTTTCGATGGAGGGCGTGGCCGAGCTCAGGACGACGGGACAGTGCCCAAGATGCCCGCGCACCACCGCCATGTCGCGCGCCTGATAGGCGACGCGGTCCTCCTGCTTGTAGGCTTGGTCGTGTTCCTCATCGACGACGATGAGGCCGAGATCGGGGAAGGGCAGGAATAGCGCCGAGCGGGCGCCGGCCACGAGTTGAGCCTTGTTCTCCGCCACGGCGCGCCAGACACGGCCGCGCATGGACGGGCTGACGCCGGAGTGCCATTCGGCGGGCTTGGCCCCGAAGCGCTCCTCGCAGCGGGCGAGAAACTGACCGGTCAGGGCGATCTCGGGCAGGAGAACGAGCGCCTGCTGGCCCCGCGCCAGGCATTGGGCGATTGCCTCGAAATAGACCTCCGTCTTGCCGGAGCCGGTGACGCCGTCGAGCAGGCTGACGGCGAAGCCGCCGTCTGTGTGCTTCAGCAACTCCGTCGTGGCCTCCGCCTGCTCCGCGTTGAGCGTCGCGCGCTTCCGGGCGAGATCGAGCGGCATGGCGTGCCAGTCCGGCAGCGGCTCGGCGAGGAGCGTGCCCGCGTCGACCAGACCGTCGATCACGCCCGGGCTGACACCGGCGGCTTCCGCCAGGCTCGACTTCACCCAAGTGAGTCCATTCGCCGCCGCTTCCAGCACGCGGGCGCGGGCCGGCGTCATGCGCTCCGGCGGGGGGCCGTTAAGCCGTACGCCGTAGCGCGGCGCCGGCGGCTCAAACGCCGAGCGCGCGCTCATCATCATGCGCAGCACCATGCCGGGCGACGCGAGGGTGTAGTTGGCGACCCAGTCGGCGAAGTCGAGAGAGACGGTGGGGAGCTTCGGCACGTCGTCGAGGATCTCGACGATCTCGCGCAGTTTTTTCCGCGCGATCTTTGGCGGCTGCTCTCCGTCCGGGCGCCGCCACACGGCGGCGACATAGTGCACGGGTCCTAGCGGCACGACCACGAATTGGCCCGGCTCCACGCGCGCGCCGTTCGGCACCAGATAGTCGTATGGCGCCGGCAGCGCGAGCGGCAGCAGGACGGGTGCGGTGTCGGGAGCGGTCTCCGCGCCCGGCTGCTCGCGCTTTTCGGGGCTGGTCTTCGTTTGGGCCAGGGCGTACTCGTTGGGTTAAGCGGCGGTTAACGACTCACCGACCCATAGTAGCCGCTCGGGCTCAAAGTCGAGGGGTGGATGGCAGCCAAGTCGAAATCTGCGGCCAAAACTGAGGCGAAATCCAAGGTGAAAGCGCAAGCGCTCGGCGCCGCGCCGGACGTGGACCGCGCGGTCAATGCCTGGTTCGTCTATCTCATGACCGAGCGCCAGCTCGCCGCCCATACGGTCGAGGCCTATCGGCGCGACCTCGGTCAGTTCTTGGGCTTTCTCGCCGGTCATTTCGATCGCCAGCCCGATCTGAAGTTGCTTCTGTCGCTGTCGGCGCGCGACGTGCGTGCGTTTCTCGCCATGCGCCGCGCCAAGGACGTGGGCAGCCGCAGCCTGGCGCGGACGTTGAGCGCGCTGCGCATGTTCTACCGTTTCCTCGAGCGCCGGGGCCTGGGCAAGAACGACGCCATCCGCGCCGTGTCGCTGCCGAAGCTGCCCCATTCGGTGCCGAAGCCGCTCACCGCATCGAAGGCTACCGCGCTGGTCGACGGCGCCGACATTGCGCACCCCGATGCGCCGGAATGGATCCTCGCCCGCGACACCGCGGTGCTGACGCTGCTCTACGGGTCTGGCTTGCGTATCTCCGAAGCCTTGTCGCTCCGGCTCAAAGAGGCGCCGACCAAGGGGCGCGACATGCTCAGGGTGACGGGCAAGGGCTCGAAGATGCGGGTGGTGCCGGTGCTACCGGTGACGCGGCAAGCCATCGAGCGTTATTTGAAACTCTGCCCGGCCAAGCTCGGCCCCGACGATCCGCTGTTCATCGGCGCGCGCGGTAAGCAGCTCTCGCCCCGCATCATCCAGCTCAGAATCGCCCGCGCCCGTGCAGCACTCGGCTTGCCCGAGACGGCCACGCCGCATGCGCTGCGCCACTCCTTCGCCACGCATCTGTTGGGGGCCGGGGCCGACTTGCGGGCGATCCAGGAGTTGCTGGGCCATGCCAGCCTGTCGACCACCCAGGGTTATACCGAGGTCGACCGGGCCCATCTGCTCAAGACCTACGAGGCCGCGCACCCGCGCGCATGAACCGGCTCACATATGGAGCGCGCGCTTGTCGACGGCGAGCGCCGCCTCCTTCACCGCCTCGTTCAAGGTCGGGTGGGCGTGGCAGGTGCGGGCCAGGTCCTCGGCCGAGCCGCCGAACTCCATCAGCACGGCGGCCTCCGCGATCATGGTGCCGGCGTCCGCGCCGATGATGTGCACGCCGAGCACGCGGTCGGTCTCCGCGTCGGCCAGGATCTTCACGAAGCCGTCCGTGGTGCGGTTCACCTTGGCGCGGCCGTTGGCCGTGAAGGGGAACTTGCCGACCTTGTAAGCGATGCCGGCCTCTTTGAGCTGTTCTTCGGTCTTGCCGACGGAGGCCACTTCGGGGGCGGTGTAGACCACGGATGGGATCACATCGTAATTCACGTGCCCCGCTTGGCCCGCAAGGTCCTCGGCCAGCGCGACGCCTTCCTCTTCCGCCTTATGGGCGAGCATGGGGCCGGCGATGACGTCGCCGATGGCGTAGATGCCGGGCACGTTGGTCTGGAATTTATGATCGACGATGACACGGCCGCGGGCGTGGGTCTCCACGCCGACATCGTCTAGGCCCAAGCCTTCGGTGTTGGGCACGCGCCCCACCGCGACCAGGACCACGTCGCACTCCAGCGTCTCCTTCTTGCCGCCATCCACCGGCTCGACGGTGAGCGTCACGCCCTTGCCCTTGGCGTCGACCTTCACGACCTTGGCGCCGAGCTTGAAGGTGAGGCCCTGCTTCTGGAGGATGCGCTGAAGCTGCTTGGCGAGCTCGCCGTCGAGGCCAGGCGTGATGGTGTGCAGCATCTCGACCACGGTGACTTCGGAGCCGAGACGCGACCACACCGATCCGAGTTCGAGCCCGATATAGCCGCCGCCGATGACCACCATGCGCTTCGGCACCTCGGGGAGCGACAGCGCGCCGGTGGACGAGAGGATGCGCTTCTCGTCAATGTCGATGCCCGGCACATGCGCCACATCCGAGCCGGTGGCGATGACGATGGCCTTGGTCGCGAGCTGGGTCTTGCCCTTGCTTTCGGCGACCTCGACCGTGTGCGGCGCGGTGATGCGTCCGGTGCCGTGGAAGGCGTCGATCTTGTTTTTCTTCAACAGATACTCGACACCGTCCACATTGCCCTTCACGCCCGAATCCTTGAAGGCGAGCATGGCGGCAAGATCGAGCTCCGGCTTCACCTTGATGCCCATGCCGGCAAAGTCGTGGGCAGCCTCCGCGTAGGCCTCGCTCGCATGCAGCAGCGCCTTGGACGGGATGCAGCCGACATTGAGGCAGGTGCCGCCATGGGTGGCGCGCTTCTCCACCACGGCGACCTTCATTCCCAATTGCGCGGCGCGAATGGCGCAGACATAGCCGCCAGGGCCGGTGCCGATAACGACGAGATCGTAGTGAGTCATGAGCTAGGGTCTCAAAGGTCGAGGACGAGGCGCGCGGGGTCTTCGAGCAACTCCTTGACGTTCACCAGGAAGGTGACCGCCTCTTTGCCGTCGACGACGCGATGGTCGTAGGACAGCGCGAGATACATCATCGGCCGGGCCACGATCTGCCCATCGCGCACCACGGCGCGCTCCTCGATCCGGTGCATGCCGAGAATGCCCGACTGGGGCGCATTAAGGATGGGGGTGGAGAGCATCGAGCCGTAAATGCCGCCATTGGAGATGGTGAAGGTGCCACCCTGCATCTCGGCGAGGCCGAGCTTGCCGTCGCGGGCCCGCCTGCCGAAATCGGCGATCTGCGCTTCGATCTCGGCGAGGCTCATGGTGTCGGCTTCGCGCAGCACAGGCACGACGAGACCGCGCTCGGTGCCGACGGCGACGCCGATATGGTAGTAATTCTTGTAGACGAGGTCGTCGCCGTCGATCTCGGCGTTGACCGCCGGGATGTCCTTTAAGGCCTGGACGCAGGCTTTGACGAAGAAGCCCATGAAGCCGAGCTTCACGCCGTGCTTCTTCTCGAAGGCCTCCTTGTAGTCCTTTCGAAGCTGCATCACCGCGCTCATGTCCACGTCGTTGAACGTGGTGAGCATGGCCGCGGTGTCTTGCGCCTCCTTGAGACGCTTGGCGATGGTCTGACGCAGGCGCGTCATGCGGACACGCTCCTCGCGGGCGCCATCGTCGGTGGCGACGGGCGCGCGCGGCGGGGCCGGCGGTTTGGGTTTGCGCTCCCGGTTGAGCAGCGCTTCGGCGGCCTGGGCGGTCACGTCGCCTTTGAGCACTTGTCCGCGGCGGCCTGAGCCTTTGACGTCGCCCGGTTCCAGACCCTTCTCGGCCAGCAGCTTACGGGCCGAAGGCGAGGGCGGCATCTCGTCAGCGGTTTCGTCACTGTCGTAGGCGTCGGTGGTGATCTCCTCGCGCGGATGGGGTTCGCGCTCGAGTTCCTTCAGCGCGACCGGCGGTGGTGCCGCTTTGCTCTCGGCTTTAATGGGCGCGGCCGCTTTGGCCACGGCCTTCTTGGGGGCCTCGGGCTCAGACTTGGCTGGCTTGGATTTGGCTGGCTTCACCTTGCCGTCGCCCTCGGCGATGGCACCAAGCAACGCGCCGACCGCGACCGTATCGCCAGCGTTGACCACGATATCGGCGAGCACACCCGATGCGGGTGCGGGAACCTCGACGGTGACCTTGTCGGTCTCGAGCTCGACCAGAGGCTCGTCGACCGAGACGGCGTCGCCGGCCTGCTTGAACCACTGCCCGACCGTCGCCTCAACGACGGACTCTCCTAAGGCCGGCACCCGGATCTCTGTCGCCATCGGTTCGTCGCCTGTCTTTCTTTCGGTCTAGCCCAGCGCTTCGTCGAGAAAGGCTTTCAACTCACGAAGATGCTTGCTCATCAGTCCCGTCGCCGTGGCGGCCGAGCTCGGCCGTCCAGCATAGCGCGGGCGCCGATGCTTGGCACCGATATGGTCGAGGACCCAGGACAAGTTCGGCTCGATGAAGCTCCAAGCCCCCATATTCTTCGGCTCTTCCTGGCACCACACGATCTCGGCGTCCTTGAAGCGGGTGAGCTCGTGGATCAGCGCGCGCGCCGGGAAGGGATAGAGCTGCTCGACGCGCAGCAAATACACGTCCGTAATGCCGCGTTTCTCGCGCTCCTCGTAGAGGTCGTAATACACCTTGCCGGAGCAGAGCACCACGCGCCGGATCTGGTCGTCGGCGACGAGTTGCACCGCCTCGTCGGGCTTGCCTTGGGCATCGTCCCACAACAGGCGATGGAAGCTCGAGTCCGGACCGAACTGTTCCAAGTCGGATATCACACGCTTATGACGGAGCAGCGACTTCGGTGTCATGAGCACCAAGGGCTTGCGAAACGAGCGATGGAGCTGGCGCCGCAGGACGTGGAAATAGTTGGCCGGGGTGGTGCAATTGACGACTTGCCAATTGTCCTCGGCGCAAGACTGGAGATAGCGCTCGAGGCGGGCCGAGGAATGCTCCGGCCCCTGGCCTTCATAGCCATGCGGCAGCAGGAGCACGAGACCCGACATGCGCAGCCATTTGCGCTCGCCGGAGGAGATGAACTGGTCGATGACGACCTGCGCGCCGTTGGCGAAATCGCCGAATTGCGCCTCCCACAGTACCAGCGCGTCTGGTTCGGCGAGGCTGTAGCCATACTCGAAGCCAAGCACCGCTTCCTCGGAGAGCATGGTGTTGATCACCTCGAACTCGGCCTGCTTCTTATCGAGATGCTTGAGCGGCGTGTACTTCTTCTCGTTCTCCTGATCCATGAGCACCGAGTGGCGCTGGGAGAACGTGCCACGCTCGGAGTCTTGTCCCGACAGACGGACCTTGAAGCCCTCGACCAGGAGTGTGCCGAAGGCGAGCGCCTCGGCCGTCGCCCAGTCGATGCCCTTGCCCTCGTCGATCATCTTGCGGCGGTTGCCCATGATGCGGGCGATGGTCTTGTGGGCCGTGAAGCTCTTGGGGATGGCGGTGAGCTTGTCGCCGACCTGTCTGAGCAGGTCGAGGTCGACGCCGGTCATGCCGCGGCGGGCGCCTTCGTCGGCAAAGCCGATGCCGGACCAGCGTCCGTCGAGCCAATCGGCGCGGTTCGGCCGGTAGGTCTCGCCGGCGGCGAATTCTTCCTCGAGGTAGCTGCGGAACTGCGCCTGCAGGTCCTCGACCTCTTCGGTCGTGAACAGGCCCTCGTTGATCAGCCGGTTGGCATAGGTCTCGACCACGCCCGGATGCGCGGCGATGCGCTGATACATCAAGGGCTGGGTGAAGGCGGGCTCGTCGGCCTCGTTGTGGCCGTGGCGGCGATAGCAGAACATGTCGATGACGACGGGCTTGCCGAAGCGCTGACGGTATTCGGTGGCGATCTTGGTGACATGCACCACGGCTTCCGGATCATCGCCGTTCACATGGAAGATCGGAGCGTCGATCATTTTGGCGGCGTCGGACGGATAGGGCGACGAGCGCGAGAAGCGCGGCGCGGTGGTGAAGCCGATCTGATTGTTGACGATGAAGTGGATTGACCCGCCGGTCCTGTGACCGCGCAAGCCTGACAGGCCGAGGCATTCGGTGACCACGCCCTGACCGGCGAAGGCCGCATCGCCGTGCAACAGAAGCGGCAAGATTTCCTTGCGCTCCTTGTCGCCACGCTGGTCCTGCTTGGCCCTGACCTTGCCGAGCACCACGGGATCGACGCTCTCCAGATGCGAGGGATTGGCGGTGAGCGACAGATGCACGCGGTTGTCGTCGAACTCTCGGTCGGAGGAGGCGCCCAGGTGATATTTCACGTCGCCGGAACCCTCGACGTCGTCGGGCTGGGCCGAGCCGCCCCTGAACTCGTTGAAGATGGCGCGGTAGGGCTTGGCCATGACATTGGCGAGCACGTTCAGCCGCCCACGATGGGGCATGCCGATGACGATCTCGCGCACGCCGAGCTGGCCGCCACGCTTGATGATCTGCTCCAGCGCCGGGACCATGGACTCGCCGCCGTCGAGGCCGAAGCGCTTGGTGCCGGTATATTTGACGTTGAGGAAGCGCTCGGACCCTTCCGCCTCGATGAGCTTGGTGAGGATCGCCCGCTTGCCTTGCGCGGTGAAGCGGACCTCGTTGTCCATGCCTTCGATGCGTTTTTGGATCCAGGCGCGCTGCTCGGGATCGGAGATGTACATGTACTCGACGCCGATCGGGCCGCAATAGGTGCGCTTGAGGATGGCGAGCACCTCGCGCAAGGTGGCGAACTCGAGTCCGAAGGCGCCGCCGATATAGATGGGCCGGTCATAGTCGGCCTTGGTGAAGCCGTAGGTCGAAGGCTTGAGTTCGGGATGCTCGCGCCGCGTGGTGAGCTCCAGCGGATCGAGCTTGGCGATGAGATGGCCGCGGGTGCGGTAGGCGCGGATCAACATGCGCGCGCCCAAGGTGTCGCGGGCGGCGTCGAGCGCTTGCTTCTGGGTCAGGGAGCCGCGCGGCGTCACGGGTGCGAGGCGCGTGGTCCCGTTGGCGCCCCAGGACGGTCCGCGCGCATCGGCCAGCACCTCTGCCGCATCGTCACCGAGGCTTGCGAAGAAGCTCTGCCATTCAGAATCGAGGGAGGCCGGGTCCGTCTCGTAGAGAGCGTAGAGCTCGGCGAGATAGGTTGCGTTAGCGCCGTCCAGGAACGACGTGCGCGCAAACACTTCGTTCAGTTCGTGTCGTGTCATCGGACCAAACCCTGCCGGTGAATCGGTGGATTACCGGCGTGCGGGGCAATCAAGGCGAGTGTTAGGCGTCCGGATCGCTCTTCACGAAAATATTCCTGCAAGCGTCGTTCCAAGGGCCGCAGGCGACCGCGAAACGACGATGCCGGCCGCCTCCATTGCCTCAATTTTACTCTTTGCGTCGCCTTTGCCGCCTGAGATGACGGCACCGGCATGGCCCATGCGGCGGCCAGGAGGCGCCGTGGCGCCGGCGACGAACCCGACGATAGGCTTCTTGTTGCCGGCGGCAATGAGGAACTCGGCGCCTTCTTCCTCGGCCGAGCCGCCGATCTCGCCGATCATGATGATGGCCTCGGTCTTGTCGTCCTCGAGGAACAGCTCCAGCGCATCGACGAAGTTGGTGCCGTTGACGGGATCGCCGCCGATGCCGATGCAGGTCGTCTGGCCGAGGCCGGCGGCGGTGGTCTGCGCCACGGCCTCATAGGTGAGTGTGCCGGAGCGCGAGACGATGCCGACCCTACCGGGCATGTGGATATGGCCGGGCATGATGCCGATCTTGCACTCGCCGGGCGTGATGACGCCCGGGCAATTCGGGCCCACCAGGCGAGTCCCGGAGTCGCAAAGCGCGCGCTTCACCTTGACCATGTCGAGCACGGGCACGCCTTCGGTGATGCAGACCACCAACTCGATGCCGGCGTCGATCGCCTCGAGTATGGCGTCGGCGGCGAAGGGTGGCGGCACATAGACGGCGGATGCCGTGGCGCCGGTCGCCTCGACGGCCTCGCGGACCGTGTCGAACACCGGCAGGTCGAGATGCTTGGTGCCGCCTTTGCCTGGGGTCACGCCACCGACCATCTTGGTGCCGTAGGCGATGGCCTGCTCGGAATGAAAGGTGCCTTGAGCGCCGGTGAAACCCTGGCAGATGACGCGTGTATTCTTATCGACGAGGACGGACATGATGAGCGGCTAGAGCCTTTAGCGGACGGATTGATGACAAAAAGCGAAAGAGTAGACTTTGCAAGCTTCAAGCCGCGGCCTTGACGGCGGCGACGGCCTTCTTGGCGGCGTCATCGAGGTCGTCGGCGGGGATGATGGCGAGGCCGGATTCGCGCAAGAGCTCCTTGCCGCGCTCCACATTGGTGCCTTCGAGGCGGACCACCAGCGGGACGGCGATATTGGTCTCGCGCGCCGCGGCGATGATGCCCTCGGCGATGGTGTCGCAACGCATGATGCCGCCGAAGATATTGACCAGCACGCCCTGCACGTTGGGATCGGACAGGATGATCTTGAATGCCTCGGTCACGCGCTCCTTGGTGGCGCCGCCGCCGACATCGAGGAAGTTCGCCGGCTCGCCGCCATAGAGCTTGATGATGTCCATGGTGGCCATGGCCAGGCCGGCGCCGTTGACCATGCAGCCGATGGTGCCGTCCAGCTTCACGTATGACAGGTCGTGCTTGGAGGCCTCGACCTCGGCCGGGTCCTCTTCGTGAATGTCGCGCAGCGCGACAATGTCCGGATGACGGAACAGGGCGTTGTCCTCGAAGCCCATCTTGGCGTCGAGGCAAACGAGATTGTCCTCTTTGGTGACAACCAGCGGGTTGATCTCGATGAGGCTCGCGTCCTTCTCGATGAAGAGGTCGTAGAGCATCTTGATGAGCTTGCCGCACTGCTTGGCAAGGTCGCCTTCGAGCTTCAGCGCCGAAGCAATGACACGGCCATGATAGCCGCTCAGGCCCGTCGCGGGATCAACGTCGAGCGTGGTGATGAGCTCGGGCGTGTTGGCGGCGACTTCCTCGATATTGACGCCGCCCTCGGTCGAGGCGACGAAAGCCACGCGGCCCGACGCGCGGTCGACCAGAAGCGAAAGATAGAGCTCGCGGGCGATGGTCGTGTCCTCGACCACGTAGACGCTGCGCACGACGCGGCCTTTCGGCCCGGTCTGTGGCGTGATGAGCGGCTTGCCCAGCATGCGGTCGGCTTCTGCGTGCAGTTCCTCAAGCGTCTTCACGATCTTGATGCCGCCGCCCTTGCCACGTCCGCCGGCATGGATCTGGGCCTTTACGACGAAGACGTCGCCGCTGAGATCTTTCGCTTGCGCGGCGGCGTCCTGTGCGGTCGTGGCGACCGTTCCCTTGGCGACCGGCGCGCCGTAGGCCTTGAGTAGTTCCTTGGCCTGGTACTCGTGAATATTCATGGGAACTCTTTAATCAGCCGTCAGACTAAGTCGCGGCGAGGTTGGGGGCGATCCTCTGGCAAAGCTCGACGAGGGCTTTCACCGATTCCACCGAATGCATGAAGGCGTCCTTCTCGGCCGAAGACAGGTCGAGCTCGATGACGCGCTCGACGCCCTTGGAGCTGATGATGACGGGGACGCCGGCATAGATGCCCTTTACGCCGTATTCGCCATTCAGATAGGCGGCGGCGGGAAGGACACGCTTCTTGTCGTTCAGATAGGACTCGGCCATATCGAGGGCGGCCGCGGCCGGGGCGTAGTAGGCGGAGCCGGTCTTGAGCAGGCCCACGATCTCGGCGCCACCGTCGCGGGTGCGCTGGACGATCTCATCGAGCCGCTTCTGGGTGATCCAGCGCATCTTGACAAGGTCGGCGATGGGAATGCCGGCGACCGAGGAATAGCGGATCAGCGGCACCATGGTGTCGCCGTGGCCGCCCAGCACCATGGTGTGGATGTCCTGCGGGCTGACGTCGAATTCCTCGGAGAGGAAGTAGCGGAAGCGGGCGCTGTCGAGCACGCCGGCCATGCCGACGACCTTGTTGCGCGGCAGGCCGGAGGTCTTCTGTAGGGCCCAGACCATGGCGTCGAGCGGGTTGGTCACGCAGATGACGAAGGCTTCCGGGGCGTATTTGCGCAAGCCGGCGCCGACCTGCTCCATGACCTTCAAATTGATCTCGATGAGGTCGTCGCGGCTCATGCCGGGCTTGCGGGGAATGCCGGCGGTGACGATCACCACGTCGGCATCCTTCATCTCGGCATATTCGTTGGCGCCCTTGAACTTCGGGGCGAAGCCTTCCACCGGAGCGGATTGCGAGAGGTCGAGCGCCTTGCCTTGCGGAACCCCGTCGACCACGTCGAACAGGATAATTTCGCCAAGTTCCCTGATACCGGCAAGATGGGCGAGCGTGCCGCCGATCTGGCCGGCGCCGATCAATGCAATCTTACTCCGCGCCATGAAAATCCCCTTCGAAAATCGGCCGCCAATTGGTCTTCGCGGCCCCGCATGAACCCGTGGGTTGGTTAAATGCAATTGGGCTCCAGCGCAAGGCGGGGATTTGTCCGAAACCGCCCGGGCCCCGCGGGTTTCGCGGTTCCGACAAGCGGTCCAGTGGACAGCCCATGGAAAGCGCGAGGGCGATCGGATAGGGTGGGACAAGGCATGACAAGCGAGGTCTCGCATGGGGGAGAAGCGGGCGGCCAGGGCTCCCGAGAGAGCCGAGCCGACTGACGAGGAACTGGACGCCACCGAACCGCTGCCGCTCGTCGTCTGGGCGGCGCGGTGCAGCGCCTATTTCCTGGCGCTCGGCGGCCTCATGCTGCTGTCCTTCGCCTATTACGGCTTCGATACCGATCCGCAGAGCTTCCCGCCGGGCTTCCGCCTCAATCCGCTCCAGGCCGGGGTCAATTTCATCTGGGGCTTGGCCGGCACGCTGATCGGCTTCTTCCGGCCGCGCTTCGCCACGGCTTTCGTGCTCGCTTTCGCCGCCTTCTACACGCTGGTGGCGGGTCTCGGCACCTTCGCCGGCTCGGCGCTCGGCATGGAGCTCGGGACGCCGGCCAAGATCTTCTACTGGGTGGTGGTGGCCGGCACCTGGGCGGTGGGGCTCAACGCCTTGCGGAAAAAGCGCCGCAGCGCCGCGCCTCGCTAGAGGCGGCTCTCTCTACATGCGCCTTGCCTCTCTACTCCGGCTGTGGCGGCGGGACCTCCACGGCGAGCGGCTTGTCCTTCGGCTTCACCCGCACCACGAACAGCTTCACCGGCTCAGGGCCCTCGTTCAGTCCGCGATGGACCGCATTGGGGTGGAGGTAGAAGCTTTCCCCGGCCCTCAGATGCTTGGTGCCTTCGCCCGCAATCTCGAGCGTGAGCTCGCCCGACAGGATGTAGCTCACCTCATGGGCGTCGGGGTGGATATGCCAGGGGAGCACGGTGCCCGGGGGCAAGCTGTAGACATCCGTTACCACGTCCTTGTCCGGGTCTTCGGCCAACGGCTCGGTGAACAGCTCCTGCCTGACCACGCCATCCGCCACGCCCGCCTCGCGGGCGCCGGCCGGCCCAGTCCAGACGATCAAACTTGCGAATAGGGCCGTGGCAAAGATTGCGGTCCGCATGCGTTACGCCTCCTGTCATTCAGCGACACTGTAACGCCGCGGCGCAGTGCGGGGACAACGAATTGACGTCAGGGAATCGGCTACAGTGGACGATCACACGAGGAGGACAGCATGACCTACACAATCAGCGGCGCCCAATACGGCATCGGCTTCGGCACGGCGCTCGCCATCGCGATTTCCTACGACAATAACCACTCGATCCTGTGGGCCATCATCCACGGCTTCTTCAGCTGGTTTTACGTGATCTATTACGCGCTCGCCTATTAGGCGCATCATCGTCGCCGGCCGCGTCGGTGGCAGCGCGATCGGCCCGCGGCGCATCCTGCTCGGGCTCGTTCTGTCGGGGTAGATTGGGCGCGCGGTTTCGCGGAAAGCTCGGCGGCGCCACGATGGCAAAGCCGCCTGCGAGACTCAAACAAACGGCCTGGTCCAATTTCAGAGTCATGATCAGCCTCCTGCACCGAAAGCCCCTGCGTCTGAAAATCTAACGCGGAAGGCGGAGGCCGGGTTCCTCATCTCCGGACACGCGAAAGCCCCCTCCCAAGCGGAAGGGGGCTCATCGTCGCGATGGTTAAGCGCCGTTCGGCTTAACGGACGGTGATGCTGAAGCCGGGGCCGCGGTCGTAATAATACGGCGCGCCGTAATAGCCCCGAGGGCCGTAGCCGTAGCCATAGGTGGCATAGCCGCGCGGTGCGTAAGCGCGGCCGCGATAATAGCGGTCGCCGTAGAGCGGGCCGATGCGGCCGGCATGGCGACGGTGCTGATAATAGCCGGAACTCGGCTCGATCCGGTTCCAAGTGCCGCCGAAGTGACCCTCGCCATGCACAGAGTTGGCGAAGGCCGGCGTAGTCGCCGGGATGGCCATCAGCGTGGCGCCGGCCATAAGACCCAGCGCCAGAGCGGTTTTGCGAAATGCGTTCTTCATTGGAAGGCTCCTTCCGTTGGCTTGGTCATTTGGCGTTGTCATGGGGGTAAAACGGATGAACAGCGGACCCGGTTCCGCCCGCCCGACAGCATGTCGCAGCACGCAGGAGCGGGCCCATGCCCTTCTCGTCCCCTGCATTCGCAGCTATGCTGGGTTCCGAGGACGGCCCGCGTTTATTCGGTTTTCGTTACGGGTGAGGGGCAGCAAGTGATCTCGATGAATTGGGGCGCCCCAGCGCGCCGGACCGCTTATCGCTGTGCCGGCGTGCTGCTCGCTGCCGGTTTCGGTGCGAGTGTGGCGTATGCCGCGCAATATGAGCGCGCACCGAGTTTCACCGCCCGCGCCGTGCTGCCGGCCGCGTTCCTCAACAGCCCCTATTTCAAAGTGCAGAACCAAGTGGCGGTCGAGAACTACCAATATGTGTTCAACGTGGACACGCAGTGGGGGACGTTCCGCATCGTCGGCACGACGCTCCTCAAGGTGCGCGCCCGGGAGATGCAGGCGGCGGCGAAGCTTCAGGAGATCGGCGGCGCCGGAACGCTGGTAGACGCGGCAGGCGCCACGGCCCTGAAGCCGCTCGGCACCGCCAAGGGTTTGGTCACCGCGCCCGGCAAGACGATCGGCGACACGTTCAAGGGCGTCGGCAATTTCTTCGGCGGCATCAAGGCGGGGATGGAGGCGACCGATCCGCGCAAAGAAGGCATCGTCGCCTCGGTGACGGGCGGTGCCGCGGCGCGGCGCAAGCTCGCCTTCGATCTCGGCGTCGATCCGTATACGAGCTTCAAGCCGCTCGATGAGCAGCTCACGCGGCTCGCCACGGCAAGCGCCATCGGCAATACCGGCGTGAATGTGGGGCTCAGCTTCGTCACCGGCGGCGCCAGCATCGCCATCAGCGCCACCTCGACCAGCCAGAAGTTGCGCGAGGCGCTGCGCGACAAGACCGCGGCACAGCTCGAGCAGACGGGCCGCGAATTCCTCACCGCCATGGGTGTGGCGAAGACCGCGCAAGACGCCTTCTATGCCAATGCCAGCCTGACGCCGACCGACAAGGCGGTCATCGTCGTGGCGCTGAAGACGCTCGGCACTGTGGAAGGTCGCCAGATCTATGTGGAGACCGCTTCCGGCGCGAGCTCCGTCGAGATGGCGTTCTATTATCGCCGCCAGTCCGAGCTGATTGCCAACTACAACAAGAAGCTCGCGCCGGTCACTGGCTTCATCCGTGCGGGCCGCGCGCCGATGATCCAGACGGGCAAGGGCACGGTGTCGATCCTCCCCGTCGATTATCTTTATTGGAGCGCGCCGATCGAGAGCCTGGCGTCGAACGGGCGCGGCCAGATGTGGCTCACGGGCAAGGCGACCAAGACCGCCACGTCGCAGCTCGCCGCGCGCGGCTGGACGGTGACGCCCAATGTCGGCGCCCGGCTAGACTAGCAACGGCGGCGAAACCCTTCGCCACTCTCGCGGCGAAGGGCGTGACGCCAAGAGGCGTCAGTAGATGCGGATGCTGAAGCCGGGGCCGCCGCCATAGACATAGGGCCAGCCATAGCCGTAACGCGGGCCGCGATAGCCATAGCGGCTATAGCCTCTGTGGCCATAGTCCCGGTAGCCATAGTTCCGATAACCATGGCCCTTCTTGCCATAACCACGGTGGCTGTAGTGCTTGCCGCCGTGCTTGGATTTCTTGCTCCACGACTTCTTGTTCCAGCCGTCGTGACCGCGATCGGCCATGGCCGGAGCGGCCACGAGCGCGCTGCCGGCGAGGAGCGCCAGCGCCAGCGCGCCGGTGCGAAACGTCTTATTCATGAGGGACCTCCGAATGTTGGTCCTCGGCTGCGAACACCCTACGCCGCGCATTTGTCCCGCCGATCTCCGAACATGGCCGAACATGTCCGGCGCGGGCAAAGTTGTGTCGTTTTGTGAAAATGTGACGGCGCGGCCGCATTTCTCGCGCGTCTAAGCGCAAGCGTCATCGTCGCCGCAAGCGCGTCGCGCCGCGTGCTTTGTCATTACAATGTGCGCTACCGGCCTCTGGCCTACTTGAGCGCATCCCCCGGCTCCCGTGATGTCCCCTCACGATGTGAGGGGGGTGGCGCGCCGCTTGGCGCAAAGTCCTGATAGGTTCCGCGGGGCTTTGCGAGACCCGCGGCGGGCGCCGTCGCGGCGCGCCACTCGCGCTCAAGGTGCGAGCGAAAAGCGCACCTCAAAACGCTCCGGCGATATTTTATGGCCCCCTTCCGCCGGCTTCTCACCAGTGGCACAGGCTCTACGAAGCGCAGAGCCTCACCCGACGACCCACGCGTTACAGCGCAGGTGGGCGAAGCGGGGACCCCCGAGGCCGGAACGCGTCTTCCTGGCGCGGGGTCAGGGCCGGGCGGGAATGCCGTCCGCGATGAGCCCATCTGTTCCGCGCCGTCCTCGGGCGCCGTACCCCGTCCCGCGATCAAGACGCCTCATGAGCGCGCCCCTTCATTGGACGAGGTGATCGCATTGTAAGCGAGGTTTCGGAGGCGGGGATAACTAGGTTGCCACTTTTGACGCGCAATCTGGCGCTACGCCGTGCCCGGGCTTATGAAAAGGCATGGATTTGCGCGACGAACGGTGGACGGGTCGGGGATTGGCGGCCGGGGTGGCTTTGGCGGGGGCCTTGAGCCTGCTGCTTTCGGCTTGCGCCAGCGGGTCGGGGCCCGAGGACGCTTATAACCAGATCACGCGCGTCGATTACGGCAAGCCTTATATCGGCATGAGCAAGGCCGAGGTGCTGTCCTGCGCCGGGCAGCCGCGCTCACGCATTCCCGCCGGCGGGGGCGGCGAGACGCTCGTCTATCACTATAGCGGCGCGGGGCCGGTGCCGTCGGCGAGCGATGCGGACTCCGGCGACAAGAAGTCATCGAGCCCGTTCGGCGGCAAGAAGAAATCGAAGGGCCCCAAGCCCGACTGCAGCGCGAGCCTCACCTTCGAGGAGGATAAGCTCGTGCGCGTCAACTACGCCCATATGAATGTGCGCAGCCCCTATGAGTGGCAAAGCGAGAAGGGCGAAGAGGCGCAGGAGAAGATGCGCAAAGAGGGCGTGCCGACGTGCGTGTTCTCGTTGCCGCGCTGCCGCCGCTAGAGATCTCTTTTTGCGCTATCGGCCTTTTTAAGTGTGCTACCGCGCTTCGCGCTACATGAGCACCTGGCCTACTCGAGCGCTTTGTTTGATGCGCTACCGGCCTCTGGCCACCTTGAGCGCTTATGCCGGGGCGTGGCAGACGGCCTCGATATTGTTGCCGTCCGGATCCAGCACGAAGGCGCCGTAATAATTGGCGTGATAATGCGGGCGCAGGCCCGGGGCGCCATTGTCCTTGCCGCCCGCGGCGACCGCCGCCTGGTAGAAGGCGTCGACACCGGCGCGGGAGCTTGCCGCGAAGGCCACATGGACGTGGCTGCCTTCTGCGACCGGTCCCTCGCCGATCCAGAAGAAGGGCTTGCCTTCGGCGCCGAAGCCGACAGCAGGGCCGTTGCCGGTCAGCTCGGCCGGGACCTCCATGATCAGGCCGATGCCGAGCGGCTTCAGCGCCTTCAGATAGAAGGCGGTGGCCTTGGCGATGTCGCGCACGGGCATGCCGATATGATCGATCATCTCTAAGCGCTCCACTTTTCCATGCGCTACCGCTCCGCTGCTTGAGCGCTTTGTTATGCGCTACCGCTCCGCTGCTTGAGCGCCTTGTTATGCGCTACCGCTTCGCTGCTTGAGCGCTTTACGCGCGTTCCACCATCTTGGCCTTCAGCGAGGCGATGGCCTTGGCCGGGTTCAGCCCCTTGGGGCAGGCCTTGGTGCAGTTGAGAATGGTGTGGCAGCGATAGAGCCGGAAGGGATCCTCCAGATCGTCGAGGCGCTCGCCGGTGCGCTCGTCGCGGCTATCTTCCACCCAGCGCTCGGCCTGCAGCAGCACGGCGGGACCGAGATAGCGGTCGCCGTTCCACCAGTAGGACGGGCAGGCCGTGGAGCAGCAGGCGCACAGGATGCATTCGTAAAGGCCGTCGAGCTTCTCGCGGTCCTCATGGGACTGGCGCCATTCTTTTTGCGGCGTCGGGCTGTCCGTCTTGAGCCAAGGCTCGATGGAGCGATGCTGGGCGTAGAACTGCGTCATGTCCGGCACCAGGTCCTTGACCACCGGCATGTGCGGCAGGGGATAGACGGCGATGACGGAGCTTGGCGCGTCGTCGGCGTGCATGGTGCAGGCAAGCGTGTTGGTGCCGGCGATGTTCATGGAGCAGGAGCCGCACACGCCTTCGCGACAGGAGCGGCGGAAGGTCAGCGTCGGGTCGACCGTGTTCTTGATCCAGATGAGGGCGTCGAGAACCATCGGGCCGCACTCGTTCATGTCGACCCAATAGGTGTCGACGCGCGGGTTGTCGCCCGTGTCGGGATCGAAGCGGTAGATACGGTATTCGCGCCAGCGTCCGGCCTCGGCGTCCTTGGCCGGCCGGTTCCACTCTTTGCCCTTGGTGATCTTGGAATTCTTGGGAAGTGTGAACTGGACCATCTCAACCTATTCCTTTGCCCTGCCCGGTTTAAACCGGCCTATCCCTAGTAGGTAGCCAGCGGCGGCGGCCCGGGCAAGTCTCGTTTCACGCGCGGTCGAGCATGTCGCGCACTTTTTGGCCGAGATCCTTCGCAGTGTAGGGCTTGCCGAGGAGCTGCACGTCCGCATCGAGGCGGCCCTGATGGACGATGGCGTTGCGGGTATAGCCGGTGGTGAACAGCACGGGCAGGCCGGGATAGGTCTCCAAGACCTCGTCGGCCAGGTCGCGGCCGGTGGCCCCGCCCGGCAGCACCACGTCGGTGAACAGGAGATCGATGGGCGGCCGGTCGGCGAGGATGGCAAGCGCGTCGGCCGCGTCCACGGCCTCGATCACGTTATAGCCAAGCGATTCCAGGACGCTTTTGGCATAGTCCCGGACCCCGGCATTGTCCTCCACCAGCAGGATGGTCTCATGCGGCTCGGCGCGGGGGGCGGGGGCGACATCCTCCTTGCCCGCGGGGACGGCGCTCATCTCCTCGGCATGGGTCATGCGCGGTAGATAGAGTTTCACCGTCGTGCCGTGGCTCTCCTCGCTATAGATGCGCAGATGCCCGCCCGACTGCTTGACGAAGCCATGCACCATGGCGAGTCCGAGGCCCGAGCCTTCGCCATGAGGCTTGGTGGTGAAGAACGGCTCGAACACATGGTCGAGGATCTCGGCCGGAATGCCGGTGCCGGTGTCGGTGACGGAGAGCGCGACATACTGCCCGGCCTCGATGTCGCCGAAGCGACGGGCATAGGCCTCGTCGAGATTGACATTCGCCGTCTCGATGGTGAGGCAGCCGCCCTCGGGCATGGCCGCCTTGGCATTGACGGCGAGGTTGAGCAGCGCGTTCTCGAGCTGATTGGCATCGGCGAAGGCCGGCCACAGTCCAGCGCCGAGCACGGTCTCGACGCTGATCTGCTCGCCGAGCGACCGGCGCAGCATGTCGAGCATGTCGGCGACGAGCCGGTTCATGTCGAGGCGAATGGGATCGAGCGCCTGGCGACGCGAGAAGGCGAGGAGCCGCTGGGTCAGCTGGGCGGCGCTGCGCGCGCCATACATGGCTGCGTCGACCGGCTGCTCGAGCTTGGCGGCGAGGGCGGCGGCATCTTCGTCGTTGGCCTTGCGGTCTTTGCCAGCCCCCGCGCCGTCCTTGGCCGTCTCGAGGCCGCCAGTCAGATGCCGTTTCAAGGTGTCGAGATTGCCGATGATGATGGTGAGAAGGTTGTTGAAGTCGTGGGCGATGCCGCCGGTGAGCTGGCCCACGGCCTCCATTTTCTGCACCTGCCGGAGCGTGTCCTCCGCCTCCTGGCGGCGTCTCGATTCCTCCTCGAGCTCCTTCGTGCGCTCCATGAGCCCGCGCACCGAGTTCCGGGTCGCCAGGGCGAGGATGCCGGCGAGCACCATGGCCGAGAGCAGCGCCACGCCGATCAGCGCGGCAAGCCAGCGGCGGAGCTCGGCCGCCCGATCCTGACGGATCCGCAGCAGGTCGCGCTCGGTGCGGAGGAAGCTGAACAGCTCAACCCGGATCGCCTCCACCAGATTCTTGCCTTGCGAGGAGCGGATGATGCCGATGGCCTCCTCGCGCCGACCCTCCCCGTCCAAGCTGAGCGTGTGCTTCATCTCCTCGAGCTTGGTGTCGATCAAGGGCTCGGAGGCAAACAGCCGTGTCTGTTGGGCGGGATTGTCGGCGGTGAGCTTGCGCAGGCTTTCGAGCAGGCCGGGCACATTGCCGGAGGCCTGGACGAAGGACGTGACGTAGTCCTTATCGCCGGTGAGCAGGTAGCCGCGCTTGGCGCTTTCCGCCGCCTGGAGCTCGCTCAGCAGGGTCTCCGCGGTCTGCTGAACCTCGATGGTGTGACTGACGAGCCGATCGGCCTCGTTGGAGCGCACGACCAGCACCCCCACGGCGGCGGCGGCGGCCAGCACCAGCCCGAATCCGAACAAGACGATGATCGGCGCGTGGCGGACCAGGTAGTTGGCTTTGACAAGGCGTTGCGGCACGGACCGGCCATCCACTGAATTCGGTTCGGACTGGGCTCTTTACTAGGACGAAGACGGTATTGGCGCGGGTTTCGCGGCACTGCTACAGTCGTCGCCAAGCGACCATTTTGTAAGGGTTATTTACGTGCCGCGCATCCTCGTTGTCGATGACGAACCGTTGATCTCGATGCTGGTCGAGGGCTGGCTCGCCGAGCTCGGCTGCGAGGTGGTGGGCCCGGCCCGCTCACTCCAGGACGGGCTCGCGCTTGCCGCCGCCAATGGGCTGGACGGCGCCATTCTCGATCTCAGACTGGGCGATGAAGACTCTTACCCCCTGGCAAACGCGCTGCGGGCGAAGGGGGTTCCGTTCGCTTTCGCCACCGGCGACGGCGGGGTCGGCGACGGCCCGGGCTTCGAGACCGCGATCCTGCTCGCCAAGCCGTTCGACTTCGAAGGCGTGAAATCCGTGGTGGACCAGATGCTCGGCCAGGGGCAGGCGTCCTAGTACACCCGCTCCTTGGGCTCGATATAGGCGACCTCGTTCGAGAGCGTGTAGGTGTGGACGGGCCGGAAGTCGAGCGTCACCAGATGCGTGCCGTAGTCGGCGTAGGACAATGTGTGCTTCATCCAGTCGGTGTCGTCGCGCTTGGGGAAGTCCTCGCGCGCGTGGGCGCCTCTGGATTCCTGCCGCGCCAGCGCGCCCTGCACGGTGACCGCGGCCTGGGCGATCAGATTGTCGAACTCCAGGGTCTCGATGAGATCGGTGTTCCAGATCAGCGAGCGGTCGGTGACCTTGAGATCGGCGGCGTTGTCCCACACCTGCTTGATGCCCTTCACGCCCTCTTTCGAGCACCTCCTCGGTGCGGAACACCGAGCAGTCGCGCTGCATGGTCTTCTGCATGGCAAGCCGCAGCTCCGCGGTCGGCGTGCCGCCGTCGGCGTAGCGCAGGCGGTCGAGCCGCTCGATCGCGGCTTCGCCGAGACCCTTAGGCAGCTCGGGGATGTCGCGGCCCTTGCCGACGACCTCGGCGCAGCGCATGGCGGCGGCGCGGCCGAACACCACGAGATCGATCAGCGAGTTCGAGCCGAGGCGGTTGGCGCCGTGCACCGACACGCAGGCCGCTTCGCCCAGCGCCATGAGGCCCGGCACGATGGCGTCCTTGTCGTCGCCCTTCGGCGCGATCACCTCGCCATGCATGTTGGTGGGGATGCCGCCCATATTGTAGTGGCAGGTGGGGATGATCGGGATCGGACCCTTGGTGACGTCGACGCCGGCGAAGATGCGGGCGAGGTCGGTGATGCCCGGCAGGCGCTCGGCCAGCATGTCGTCGTCGAGATGATCGAGATGGAGATGCATGTAGTCCTTGTCGGGACCGTGGCCGCGGCCTTCGCGGATCTCGATGGTGATGGCGCGGGAGACCACGTCGCGCGAGGCGAGGTCCTTGGCGGAGGGCGCATAGCGCTCCATGAATTTCTCGCCCTCGGAGTTGCGCAAATAGCCGCCTTCGCCGCGCGCGCCCTCGGTGATGAGCACGCCGGCGCCATAGACGCCGGTCGGGTGGAACTGCACGAATTCCATGTCCTGGAGCGGCAGGCCGGCGCGCAGCACCATGGCGTTGCCGTCGCCGGTGCAGATATGCGCCGACGTGCAGGAGAAATAGGCGCGGCCATAGCCGCCGGTGGCGAGAATGGTCTGGTGCGCGCGGAAGCGGTGGATGGTGCCGTCCGCCATATTGAGCGCAACCACGCCGCGGCAGCGGCCCTCGTCGTCCATGATCAGGTCGATGGCGAAATACTCGATGAAGAATTCCGCCGCCTGCTTCAGGGCCTGGCCGTACATGGTGTGCAGCATGGCGTGACCGGTGCGGTCGGCCGCCGCGCAGGTGCGCTTGGCCGGGCCCTTGCCGAAATCCATGGTCATGCCGCCGAAGGCGCGTTGCAGGATCGTGCCGTCGTCGTTGCGCGAAAAGGGCACGCCCCAATGCTCGAGCTCGTAGACCGCTTCGGGCGCGTTGCGGCAGAGATATTCGATGGCGTCCTGGTCGCCGAGCCAGTCGGAACCCTTGACCGTGTCGTACATATGCCAGCGCCAGTCGTCGGGGCCCATATTGCCGAGCGCCGCGGCGATGCCGCCTTGCGCCGCCACGGTGTGGGAGCGCGTGGGAAACACTTTGGAGATGCAGGCGGTGCGCAGGCCCGCCTCGCTGCAGCCGACCACGGCGCGCAAGCCTGAGCCGCCGGCGCCGACGACGAGGACGTCATAGGCGTGGTCGGTGACCGGATAGGCGCGGCCGTTGATCTGGACCGCGTTGTGCGGCGGCGTAATTTCTGGCGTGGCGTCTTGAGGCATGGACCGTCAGCTTCCGAGACTGATTTTCAACAAAGCCAGCGCACTGGCGAGACCGACGGCGCCGGCGAAAAAGGTGGCGGCGAGGATGGCGACGATCTTGGCGCCGCCATGCACGTAATCCTCGATGATCTCCTTGAGGCCGATGCGCATATGGATCGCGGCGGAGAGAATGAGCGCCAGCATGAGCACGGCGACGACGGGCTGCGCGAGATAGGCTCGCACTTCACCGTAAGGCGCGCCGATATGGCCGACGATCGAGAGAATGAGGAAGATGACCAGCGGGATGTTGGCGATGGCCGTCACCCGCTGACGCCAGAAGGTCTCCGTGCCGCGATGGGCGGCGCCCAACCCGCGCACGCGCTTGAGCGGTGTCGCCATGACTATTGGCCCCCCTGCAGCGCGTAGCCGACGATCCACACCAGAACCGTGAGCACGATGGACGAGATGATCGTGAGCCAGGCGAACACCTCGATGCTCGTCTTGTCGAGGCCGGTGCCGGTGTCCCAGATGAGATGGCGGATGCCGCCCAGCATGTGGTGAATCAGCGACCAGGTGAACAGAAACAGCAGCAGCTTGCCGATCAGGCTTCCGAAGAAGGCATCGACATAGGCATAGGCCTCGGGGCCGACGCTCACGGCGACGAGCCACCAGGTGAGCAGCGCGAAGCCGACCGCATTGCCGAAGCCGGTGATGCGATGCGCGATCGACATCATCATGGTCAGCATCGGCCGGTAGATTTGGAGATGCGGCGAGAGCGGACGCTCTGCCTCTAGCTTATTTGTCATTGGTGATTTTGCGAGTGTTGCCCAGACGATCTTTGTCATAGCCCACTCGCCGGGCAGGGGCAATCAGGCGGCCTGCTTCCTTTGGTCCTCAAAACCGGCGGCGCAGCGCTTGACGATCCATAACCGTTCGGTTATGAATTAGCCATGCCCGCCGCAGCCGCCAACAACAAGGTGTTCACCGCCCTGGCCGACCCGACCCGCCGCGCGATTTTCGAGCGGCTGGCGCGCAACGGCGAGCTGACCGTGCGGGCGCTGACCGACAAGGCCGGGGTGTCTCAGCCCGCGGTGTCCAAGCATCTCGGCGTGCTCAAGCGAGCCGGATTGGTGCACGACCGGCACGAGGGGCGGCAGACGCATTACTGTGTCCGGCCGAAAGGCCTCGCCCCTTTGATCGACTGGATGAGCTTCTATGCGTCCTTCTGGGAGGACCGGTTGGACCGTCTCGAGGATCTGCTGAAAGGGATGGAATAATGACTGCAAGTGAGGCGACCAAGCCCAACACCGTTCGGTTGCACCGCGTCCTGGCGACGAAACCGGATAAGGTCTATCGCGCCTTCGTCGAGGCGGACGCTTTGGCGAAATGGCTGCCGCCAAATGGGTTTACCTGCACCGTGCATGACTTCGACGCCAAGGTCGGGGGCACATTCAGGATGTCGTTCCGCAATTTCACGACGGGCATGAGCCATTCGTTCGGCGGCGAATATCTGGAGCTCGTACCTGGTGAGCGCTTGCGCTACACGGACACGTTCGACGACCCCAATCTGCCGGGCGAGATGCATGTGACGGTGACGCTCAAGGGCGTCTCCGTGGGCACGGAGGTCGATATCGTGCAAGAGGGCATCCCCGAGGCGATCCCGGTGGAAGCGTGCTATCTCGGATGGCAGGAATTGTTGCGAAATCTCGCGCGCCTGGTCGAGCCCGAGATCACGCAATAGCAAAGCCCAGTGATCGCGGCGAAGCGGCGAGCTGGCGCTTAAGCGGGCCGCGCGATCTCGTAAGCGGCCTCAACGTCGTCGGCGAATTTGGACATGATCCAGGTCTGGCCGCCGTCGACCGACTCCCACACATGCGAGCCGACGATATAGGCGATGCCGCCCATGATGCCTTCGAATGGGCCTTCCCAAGCCATGGCAACTCCCCCAGTTCCCGAATCTCAAGGCCCTAGGATGAGTCCTAAACCTTTGACAGAAGGTTTATTTCAGGCGAGCGCGGGGTCTGGAGCGGCTTTTGGGGGCGGGTTTTGGCCTATTCGATGACGCCGCAGGCGATGCGAGGGCCGGCGTCGCCAGCCGGGTCGGAGACATAGTCGTCCGGCCCCTCATGGATGACGATGGCCGCGCCGTCGTCGTCGAGTAGGCCGCCGAGGCTCACCATCTGGTTCAGGATCTCGATCTTGAGTTGGCCCGATCTCGGGCACGTGGATGTTGGGCATGTCGCCGGCGTGGGGGCCCGCTTGGTTCATCAGGCCGTGCTCGTCCTCTTCCGGGTTGAAATGGCCGCCGGCGGACTTGAAGTCGGGCGCCTCGCATTTGCCGACCGCGTGGATGTGGAACCCATGGTCGCCGGGCGGCACGGCGGTCAGGTCCACGGCCAGCAAGACGCCGGAGGGCACGGCGAGAACGGTGACTTTGCCCACGTCCTTGCCGTCAGGATCCTTCAGCGTAGCGGTCGCTTGATCGGCGGCAAGGACCGGCGAGGCGAGAGCCAGGCTCGTGGTCAACGCCGCTGCAATCCAGACGGTCTTGCGGATCATAATACGCCTCCTACTAAACTCGAATGTCGGTCACGCCGACGATTGGGCAAGTTTCGCACGTCTTCCGCTCCTCGCAAGAGGCACGGACCCGTTGGCCTTAACGCGGCAGCGCCACCCAGTAATCCATGTCGAGCACCACGCCGTCCTCGAGCTTCCCGTCCGCCGTCACGCCGGGGAAGTCGGCGCAATTGCGGTCCTTCACGGCGAAGGTGCGCAAGCGCAGCGCCCCCATGTCGGACTGGCCGGGGAGCTCGGCTTTGTCGAGCACTTCGCTCCAGGCATAGATGGTGTCGCCGGCAAAGGATGGCGCGGCATGGCGGGCGCCGTTGAGACCCAGAACATGGAAGGCGTTGGCGAGGCCGTTGAAGCTGAGCGAGCGGGCGATGGAGATGATGTGGCCGCCATAGACGAGGCGGCGGCCGAAGCGCTCCTGACTTTCGCGGTGCTGGTTGAAATGCACGCGCGCGGTGTTCTGGTAGAGGCGCGTGGCCATCTGGTGCTCGGCCTCCTCGATGGTCTGGCCGTCCACATGGTCGATCTTGTCGCCGACCGAATAGTCTTCCCAATGACGCGGCGAGCCGGCCAGCGCATAGTCGTAGACCGTGAGTTTCAAGGGCGGCAGGGCCTTGCCGAGCGTCTCCGGATTGACGCTTTTGTCGAGTTCGGGGATGACGGTCTCCGGCGCCGGCGCGTCCACATCGCGCTTGGTGACCATCACCCAGCGCTTGAATTGCAGCACGACTTTGCCGTTCTGATTGCGCCCCGTGGTGCGCACATAGACTGTGCCGTTCTTGCCGCTCGAGTTCTCCTTGACGCCGATCACCTCGGACACCGAGGCGATGGTGTCGCCGGGATAGACGGGCGCTTCGAAGCGGAACTCCGCATAGCCGAGATTGGCGATGGCGTTGCGCGAGATGTCCGGCACCGTCTTGCCGATGACGAAGTGGAACACGAGGATGTCGTCGATGGGGCTGCGCGGATAGCCGATGCTTTGCGCGAACGCGTCCGACGACTGCACGGCGAAGCGCCCGCCATAGAGCGCGGTGTAAACGCTCGTATCGCCGACGGTGACGGTGCGCGGCGTGGCGTGCACGATCTCCTGGCCGAGCTTGAAGTCCTCGAAATAGTTGCCGGTGATGGTCCGGTCGATCTTTTCTGGATTGGTCATTGTGTGGTGGTTGCGAATTTGAGGCCGATGATGGAGCCGACGAGCGTGACGATGAAGAACAACCGCAGCGCCGTGGCTGGCTCCTTATAGAGGAGTATGCCGATAATGGCAGTGCCCACCGCGCCGATGCCCGTCCACACCGCGTAGGCCGTGCCGATGGGGATGTCCTTCAGCGCCTTGTCGAGAAAGACGAAGCTTAAGATGATGCAGACGGCGAAGGTCAGCGTGGGCCAGAGCCTGGTGAAGCCGTCGGTCAGCTTCAGCGTCGAGGCGAAGCCGATCTCGAAGAATCCTGCGAGCACAAGATAGGTCCAAGCCATGGGTTAGCGCGCCTGTTGCCGGTTGAGGGGCGGCCGGTGCCTTGTCGCGCGGCCGGCCTCGCGGGGCGGACCATAATTTCGCGGGGAGACGCTGTCACCCACCTTGCTGCCGCAAGGGGGGTTGCTCAGGTCCGGACACAAAAATGGCGGCCCCGCACTCGCTGGGACCGCCATTTTTGAAGAACTATCTAGCGCTGATTAAGCGCGGTCGAGCTCGGCCGGAAGATAGGAGGTAACCTCCATGCCAGCTTCGGACTCGGTGATTTCGGGTTTCAGCCACTCTTTCATGGTCGTCTCCTTTCGTTGACTACAGACTAGAGAATGGGGTGCGGGGATGAGAACCGCATGAAGTGCCCATGAACGGAGTCTGACAGCCAGATTATGGGAGTCTGACAGAATGTCGCAGGGGCGAGGGCCGGAGGGCGCAGCGAAATGGCGGACGCACAAAGAAAAATGGCGGCCCCGCTATCGCTGGGACCGCCATTTTCCGAAAACTTGCTAGATCAAACGCTAATTAAGCGCGGTCGAGCTCGGCCGGGAGATAGGAAGTCACTTCCATACCAGCTTCGGACTCGGTGATCTCGGGCTTCAGCCACTCTTTCATGGTCGTCTCCTTCGGTGAACTTCAAGGCTAGATAATGGGGGAGGGGGATGAGAGCTGCATGAAGCGTCCATGAACGCACCCTGACAGCCACATTAACGGATCGTGACAGAAAAAATCATTTAAAACCAAAGTCATACGCGAAACGGCCTGTTCCGGCGGGCCTCGAGCCGGCCTATCCCCAATCCTTAAGGCGCTATTGGAACAGCAGCACCGCCTTGGCCAGGGTGTTGTAGACGCCCCAGATGAGCGGGATGCCCACGAAGGACCACGCCAGCACGAGCTTGAGCTTGTTGGCGTCGGAGACGTCGTCTGGATGTTTGGGTTCGGCCATCGGTTCCTCCGTCAGGCGTCCACGTCTTCAGGGCTCATGTGGTGGTGCTCACCCACCGGGTGCATCATCCAGTTCAGGACGAAGCCGACCAGCAACAGTCCGGCCATGATGTACATGGTCACCGAATAGGCGTCGGCCTTGGCCACGCCGTGATCGATCTGGTATTCGCGAATGTAGTTCACCAGCACCGGCCCGAACACGCCCGCCGCCGACCAGGCGGTGAGCAGGCGCCCGTGGATGGCACCCACATAGCGGGTGCCGAAGATGTCCTTGAGATAGGCCGGGATGGTGGCGAAGCCGCCGCCATACATCGAGATGATGACCGCGTAGCAGGCGACGAAGAGCGCCACTGAGCCGATACTGCCGGTCCACGGCACGATGGCATAGAGCACCATGCCGAGCGCGAAGAAGATCATATAGGTGTTGCGCCGGCCGATATGGTCGGAGGTCGAGGCCCAGAAGAAGCGGCCGACCATGTTGAACAGGCTCAACAGACCGACGAATCCCGCAGCCGCCCCGGCGCTGATCTGGCCCGGGAACATCTCCTGGCTCATGGCCGAGGCCTGGCCGAGCACGCCGATGCCGGCCGTCACGTTCAGGCACAACACGCCCCACAAGAGATAGAATTGCGGGGTCTTGAGCGCCTGATCCACATGAACGTGCTCCGTGGTGACGAGCTTCTTGGCTTGCTTGGGCGCCACATAACCTTCCGGCGCCCAGCCTTTCGGCGGCACCCGCACGATCACCGCGCCCATCATCATGAAGAAGATGTAGACGAGGCCGAGCACGACGAAGGTCTCCATCACGCCGACATGGGTCGGGGTGGCAAACTGCTGCATCAGCCAGACCGACAGCGGCGAGGCGATCATGGCGCCGCCGCCG
Source organism: uncultured Alphaproteobacteria bacterium (assembly GCA_963731875.1). Taxonomy (GTDB): domain Bacteria; phylum Pseudomonadota; class Alphaproteobacteria; order Rhizobiales; family Methyloligellaceae; genus Methyloceanibacter. Next base: position 117,152 of record CAVSXL010000007.1, read on the forward strand.
AAGCCCATGATGGCCATGCCGGTGGCCATGCCGGGCCGGTCGGGGAACCAGGTGATGAGAGTCTTCACCGGCGAGATATAGCCGAGCCCGAGCCCGCAGCCACCGAGCACGCCATAGCCGAGATAGACGAGCCAGAGTTGGTGGAGATGCACGCCGAGCGCTGAGATCAGAAAGCCGCCGCCGAAACACAGGGCGGCGGTGAACATGGCCTTGCGCGGGCCGACACGGTCGAGCCAAGTGCCGGTGAAGGCGGCGGCCAACCCTAGAAAGACGATGGCGATGGAGAAGATCCAACCGAGCTCGGTGAGCTTCCAGTCGTCAGGCGCCGGCTCGGTGATGCCGATGAGCCTGGTCATGGGCAGGTTGAACACGCTGAAGGCGTAAACCTGACCGATGCAAAGATGCACGCACAGCGCCGCCGGTGGCACCAGCCAACGGCTGAAGCCGGGCTTGGCCACGGTGTGCGAGCGGTCGAGCCAATGGAAAATGCCGCCAGAGTCCGCCTGAGCCGCGGTTGCCATCCGTCAATCCCCCCTAGAAACGCTTTGCGCTTTTATTGCCGGTAGTCTGGCCGGGCTTCGCCATCATCGCAAGGGCTATCGGTCGCGAGAGCGGTTGCATCCGGTGCGGTGTGCCGTTTTTGCGCGCGTTCGCCGCGCGATGCGACGGAGACATGACAGTGCGGTGACATGTCTGAGCGAGAGGCCCGCGCTCCCAGGTCGCTGGGAGGAGAAACGGCGACCGTGGAAGCGCGGGGTGAGCCCGCGTGGGAGCGCGGGTGTTGGTCGCGAGCTAGCCGGCCTTCTTGAACTTGGCCGCCTCCTCGGAGCCCTTGGTGGTGTCGCCCTTGGTGTAGGCATGGGCGCCGGCGCCGGCGAGCTTGCCCTTGTCCACGATGAGATACTCGGTGCGGATCGGCTTTTTGGCGAAATAGCTTTCGAGGATCTCCCGCGTGCCGGCCGCATAGCGGGCTTGCGCCGACAGCGTGGTGCCCGACACATGCGGCGTCATGCCGTGATGGGGCATGGTGCGCCAGGGATGGTCGCGGGGCGCGGGCTGCGGGAACCAGACGTCGCCCGCATAGCCTGCCAGTTGGCCGCTCTCCAATGCCCGCACGACAGCGTCGCGATCGGCGATCTTGCCGCGGGCTGTGTTGATGAGGTAGCTGCCCTTCTTCATCATGCCGATGAGCTTGTCGTTGAATAGCCCTTCGGTCTCGGAATGCAGGGGTGCGTTGATGGTGACCACGTCGCAGGCCTTGACCAGCGACTCTACATTCGGGTGGTAGGTGAGGCCGAGTTCCTTCTCCACCTTCTCGGGCAAACGATGCTTGTCGAAATAGTGGAGGTGCACGTCGAACGGCTTCAGCCGCTTCAGCACCGCAAGCCCGATGCGTCCGGCGCCGACCGTGCCGACATTCATGCCTTCGAGGTCGTAGGCGCGCTCCACGCTATCGGCGATGTTCCAGCCGCCTTTGACCACCCACTGGTAAGAGGGGATGTAATTGCGCACCAGCGACAGGATCATCATCACCACATGCTCGGCGACGCTGATCGAGTTCGAGTAGGTGACCTCGGCCACGGTGATGCCCTTGTCCATCGCCGCATCGAGATCGACGTGATCGGAGCCGATGCCGGCGGTGATGGCGAGCTTCAAGTTCTTGGCCTTGGCGATGCGCTCCTTGGTGAGGTAGGCCGGCCAGAACGGCTGCGAGATGACGACGTCCGCGTCGACCAGCTCTTTCTCGAATGTGGAATTGGGGCCGTCCTTGTCGGAGGTCACGACCAGAGTGTGGCCGGCATCTTCCAAGAACTTGCGAAGTCCGAGCTCGCCCGAGACGCTGCCGAGCAGCTCGCCCGGTTTGAAATCGACCTTGCTTGGGGTCGGCGTGGTCATGCCGCCGTCGTAGTGGTCGATCTTGGGGATGTCGTTGCGGGCGTATTGCGGCGGATAGCCGTCGACCGGATCGTCGTAAAGAACGGCGAGAACTTTTGCCATTTGTGTCACTCCTTGTGCTGCGACAAGGCGTGCAGGCGCGCGGCTCCCGATCGTGCCCCCAGCGAGCGGCAACATCCTGCTGCCGTGTCATTGTTCAAAAGAGGATCGAGGTCGCCGATGCGGCGCTCAGCCTCGTCCTTCGCGTTTCCTATATCGGCGGGCGCCGTTATTTCGCGCTTCTAGGATCGCCGCTACCTGTGATTTCATGCTCGGCACCCCGAAGATCAAGGGGCTATGCGGAAACACCCGATAGGGTTTGGCTATCGATAGGGCGTCAATCCCACTGGACAAACGCTCGAGTGGCTGGAATTGTTGCCGCACAATCGAGAAGGAATTTTGGGATTGCGCTTACCTAAAAGCCTAGCTGACGGATATTGGCGGTTTCGCCGCGAGCGGCATAGGCCCGACAAGGGTCGCTACGGGCAGCTCGCGGCCCTCGGCCAGTCGCCCACCGCCATGGTCATCGCCTGCTGCGACGCGCGGGTGGATGTCTCGGCGATCTTCGACGCCGAGCCCGGCGCGCTGTTCATCATGCGCAACGTGGCCAATCTCGTCCCGCCGTTCGAGCCGGAAGGCAAGTTCCACGGCACCAGCGCCGCGGTGGAATATGCCGCGCTCGTGCTCAAAGTGCCCAACATCATCGTGCTCGGCCATTCTCATTGCGGCGGCGTTGCCGCCTACCGCGAGAAGCTCAAGGGCAATGTGGACGAGACGAGCTTCATCGCCCGCTGGCTGACGCTGCTCGACGGACTCAAGTTGAAGAAGTCGGACGCCGCATTCGACCAAGAGACGGCCTTCGAGCTTGCCGGCATCCGGCAATCGCTCGCGAACTTGCGCACCTTCGAGGCGCTCAAGCAGCGGGAAGCGGAAGGGCTGCTCACGCTGCACGGGCTGCATTTCGACATCGGCAGCGGCACGGTGCTCGCGCTCGACGAAGAGACCGACAGCTTCGCCGCCTTGCCCGAGAGCGCGGAAGCCTGACGCTAGGCGGCCTTCTTGAGCAGGTTGCGGTCGATGATCAGCTCGGCGATCTGGATGGTGTTGAGGGCGGCGCCTTTGCGCAGATTGTCCGAGACGATCCACAGCGACAATCCGTTATCGATGGTCTGGTCGTCGCGAATCCGGCTCACATAGGTGGCGTAGTCGCCGACGCATTCGACCGGGGTCACGTAGCCGCCCGGCTCGCGCTTGTCGACGACGAGCACGCCCGGCGCCTCGCGCAGGATCCTCCGCGCGTCCTTGGCCGAAATCTCGTTCTCGAACTCGATATTGACGGCTTCCGAATGGCCGACGAACACCGGCACGCGCACGCAAGTGGCGGTGAGCTTGATCTTGGGGTCGAGGATCTTCTTGGTCTCGACCATCATCTTCCATTCCTCCTTGGTCGAGCCGTCGTCCATGAAGACGTCGATATGAGGAATGACGTTGAAGGCGATCTGCTTGGTGAACGTCTTGGCTTCGGGCGTATCGGTGACGAAGATGCCCTTGGTCTGGTTCCACAGCTCATCCATGGCTTCCTTGCCGGCGCCGGAGACCGATTGATAGGTGTCCACCACCACGCGCTTGATCTTGGCGTAGTCGTGCAGCGGCTTCAGCACCACGACGAGCTGGGCGGTGGAGCAATTTGGATTGGCGATGATGTTCTTCTTGGTGAAGCCCAAGACGGCGTCGGGGTTCACCTCGGGCACGATCAACGGCACGTCCGGATCGGTCCGCCAGTAGGACGAATTGTCGATCACCACGCAGCCCTTCGAGGCGATCTTGGGCGCCCATTCCTTGGCCACGGCGGAGCCCGCCGACATCAGGGCGAAGTCCACGCCGCCGAAGTCGAACTGCTCGAGGTCCTGGCATTTGAGCCGGTGATCGCCAAAGGACACCTCGGAGCCCTGCGATCGGCGCGAGGCCACGGCGAAGACCTCGTCGGCGGGAAATGCCCGTTCGGCCAGGATATTCAGCATCTCGCGCCCGACATTGCCGGTCGCGCCGATGACGGCGACTTTGTAGCCCATGGATGAAACTCCTACGGCCGGCGGCTGTTCGCGGCCCTTTCGAGCGGATTTATGGGAAGCTTGCGCCAATGTAAAGGCGCGGCGATAGGCCCCGGAAACGGATGGCCCTGCCATGCGTTGATACAGCAGAAACACGCACCCGGAGCGTCCAAAAATGACGACATTTTCCACGACCGCCATCGCCCTGGCGGCGGGGCTTGCCCTGCTGCTGACGGCCTGCGATTCCGCCGATTTGCCGGAGGAGGCCTCGCAAGGCCCCAATCCCACCATTCCGGAGCCAAGCTCGGGCGTCGTCCCGACCGTCAACGTCGCCGAAGCGAAGGGCTGGTCGGATTCCGAACATCCGACACCCGCTGACGGGCTCGCGGTCAAGGCCTTCGCGCAAGGGCTCGACCATCCGCGCTGGCTCTATGTTCTGCCCAACGGCGACGTCCTGGTGGCCGAGACCAACGGGCCCGAGCGCCCGGAAGACAAGGACGGCATCAAGGGCTGGATCATGGGCCTGGTCATGAGCCACGCCGGGGCGGGCGTCGAGAGCCCCAACAAGATCATGCTGCTGCGGGATAGCGACGGCGACGGCGTGGCCGACATCAAGAAAGTCTTCCTCAAGAATCTGTACTCGCCCTTCGGCATGGCGCTGATCGGAAACAATCTCTACGTGGCCAACACGGACGCGGTGCTGCGCTTTCCCTACGAGGAGGGCGCCACGGAGATCACCGCAAAGGGCGAGAAGCTCGCCGACCTGCCGGGCGGCCCGCTCAATCACCACTGGACCAAAAGCTTGGTGGCGAGCCCCGACGGCACGAAACTCTTTGCCGGTGTCGGCTCCAACAGCAATGTCGCCGAGAACGGCCTGGACAAGGAGACGGGCCGCGCCGCGATCCAGGAGATCGACGTGGCAACGGGTAAGTCCAGAGTCTACGCCTCGGGCTTGCGCAACCCTGTCGGTCTCGCCTTCGCGCCGGGGACCGATACGCTCTGGGCCGTGGTCAACGAGCGGGACGAGCTCGGCAGCGATCTCGTGCCGGACTATCTGACCTCGGTGAAGGAGGGCGGCTTCTACGGCTGGCCGTTCAGCTATTGGGGTCAGCATGTGGATGACCGGGTCGAGGCGCAGAAGCCGGAGCTGGTGAAGGAAGCCATCGTGCCGGACTACGCGCTCGGCAATCACGTAGCGCCTCTGGGCCTCGCCTTCGCCGAGGGCAATGCATTGCCGCCGGCCTATGCAAGCGGCGCCTTCGTCGGCGAGCACGGCTCGTGGAACCGCGAACCCCGCGCCGGCTACAAAGTGGTGTTCGTGCCGTTCTCGGGCGGGACGCCGTCCGGCAAACCGGCGGATGTACTGACCGGCTTTCTCAATGAGGACGGCGATGCGCGCGGCCGCCCGGTCGGCGTCGCCATTGACGGGAAGGGCGCGCTCCTCGTGGCCGACGACGTGGGCAACACGGTGTGGCGCGTGACGGCGTCGCCCGAGACAGCGCGCTTGGGCGCGGCGGAGTAGCCGCCCATAACCAAGCGAAGAGGATGGCGGCGGGAACCGCTGGCCAAGGCTGTGCCGCGCTCATAGTGTCCCGGCGCCATGGCCTTTTTCCGCTCCAGGACCGTCAATCTCCTCAATGTGCACTATGCCATTCACGCGTTCGCGCTGAGCGGCGGCGGGGCGTTTTTCGCCGTCTATCTGCTGAAGTCCGGCGTCTCGGTCCCTTGGGTGCTGGCCACCTTCGCGCTGATCCTCGCCGGCCGGTTCATCGTCAGGCCCATCGTCGTGCCGATCGCGGTGCGGACCGGCATGCGCGCCATTGTCGTCGCCGGCGCCTGCATCACGGCGCTGCAATATCCGATCCTCGCCGAAGTGCATGGGCTCGGCCCGGCTCTGATCGTACTGTGCGTGGTCGCCGCGGTGGGCGACGCCTTCTACTGGTCGGGCTTCCACGCTTATTACGCTGCGCTCGGCACCCATGGCCATCGCGGATCCGAGGTCGGTGCGCGCGAAGCGCTCGCCGCGCTTGCCGGGATTGTCAATCCGGTGGTCACCGGCTGGGCGCTCGTCGCCTATGGGCCGCAATGGGCGTTCGGCATCACCGGGGCGATACTTCTGCTTGGGACGCTGCCGCTGCTATTCACTCCCGATGTCGCCGTGCCGCCGCAGGCGCAAGGCGCCTATCGCGCCGCCATGCCCGGCATCAAGCTTTTCATGGCCGACGGCTGGATCGCGTCTGGCTATTTCTTCGTCTGGGAGATCGCGCTGTTCATCACGCTCGGCGAGAGCTTCGTCGCCTTCGGCGGGGCTCTGGCGCTGGCGGCGCTCGTCGGGGCGGCCGGCGGTCTCGTCCTCGGACGGCTCATCGACACCGGCCATGGCCGCAAGGCGGTGGTCTACGCCATCGGGGCGCTGGTGGTCACCACGCTGTTGCGCGCGGCCGCGCCCGGCCATGTGGGGCTCGCCGTGCTCGCCAATGCGCTGGGCGCGCTCGTGGTCTGCCTGTACATGCCGACCCTGATGACGGCGGTCTACAGCCAGGCCAAACAATCGGCCTGCACGCTCAGATTTCACGTGGCGACGGAAGGTGGCTGGGATGCCGGCGGCGCGGCCGGTTGCCTGATCGCGGCGCTGCTCGCCGGTGCCGGCGTGCCGCTGTCCGTGGCCATACTCCTGCCGCTCATCGGCGCAGGCGCATCGTTCGTGCAGCTCCGGCGCTATTACACGACGCATCCGGTGCTCACCCCGGTCGCGGTCGATCCGCTGGCGCAAAACGCGATCGTCAATTTGAGCGAGAGCGTGGAGGGCTGAGCGCCGCTCAAGCCCTTAGCCGAAGAAGCCCGCCGCGATCAACAGGGCCGCCTGGATGAAACCGAACACCACGGCGCCGGCGACGATGACGCTGAGCACGCCGATCACGATCCCGAACAGCACCGCAAGCCCGTCCTTCTCGACGATGGCGAGGCCGAAGACGGCGATGCCCAAGGCCGGCAGCCCGTTGGCGAAGGGAATAGGCAGGGTGAGGATCAGCGCCAGAAGCAGAATGGCGGCGCCGACCAGCCGTTCGCCGGTCCAGGTGAGCAGCCAGGTCAGCCGCGGCCGCAATAGCCGCTCGATGCGCTCGATCGTCGGCAGCGCCCGGCGCATAACCGCCACGAAACCTTCGCGCGGGAAGGACCGCTTGGTGATCCAAAGGGGAAGCCACGGCTCGTGACGGCCATAGGTCAGTTGCGCCGCCAAGATCACCAGCGGCAGGCCGAGCACCGCGGACAGCATGGGGATGCTGTAGGGCGTGAGATTGGGCAGGGCGAACATGAAGAGCAGTACGCCGAAACCGCGGTCGCCGAGCGCGTCGCGCAACGCGCCGACCGACACGCGCTCATCCGTCTGGGTGTCGAGGAAGTCGCTCAGCAGCGCCGAAATGCGCCGGCCGGTGGGCCCGGTCGCCGTGGCCGGCGTCGCGTCCGCGCCGTGCGGGGGCTGTGCCGCTATCGTGTCCGTCCCCTTCGCCGCTACCTGTCTCCTCTCCGGTGAAGAGGCACCAGTTATAAGCCCGCAATATGACGTCAGCTCAATTCGCTGACGGGGAAATGCCGCGAGCCTCAGTTGACCCGTCGGCCCGGAAGCTGGCCCTTAACGGCGGCGCAGTCCTCGCGCGTGAACTTGTTGACTTGGCGCACGACCTCCGGGCCGAGGATGTTGGTGGAGTTGTCGAGGCTGGTCGCGGCGTAGAGCAGGGGATAGATCGCCTTCGGCGCGGTCAGCTCGCCCCAGTTGACGGAGGCCTCCGTCGCCTTGCCGTTCTTGAACGTCACGACCGGCGCCAATGCGAGCTCGACCACGTAGGGCTTGCCGTCCTCGTGATAGAGCGAGCAGCGCACGGTCTGCGTGTCCGTCACCGCCTTATAGCGGGGCTCGCTCATGGCCTCGGCGAGCGGCGGGCGGTCGAGCCTGACTTTGGAGTGGCACACCAGCTTGCCCCAGGGCCAGTCGATGCGGCCGCCGAGCGCATCGACGATCTCGGTCTCATGCCAGGTCCAAGCGATATCGCAAGCGACGTTCGGCCCGCGCGGCTCACGCGTCTCGAGGATGTCGCAGATGTCGATCTTGCAGGCCTCGCGGTCGGCCTTCTCGGCCATTCCCTCCGGCGTTACCGCGCCGAGTGGCTTGCCGGTGACGGGCTCCCTGTCGTCGTCGGCGGCACGGACTGCGTCCGAACCGAAACCGGCCGTCACAAGCGCGAGTGTCGCGATGAGGACCCCAATGGCGCGTCTCATACTCGTCCGTCCCTCGTCCTCTAAGCCGCCCAGCGGCGCGCAGTATGGGCCGCGAATCCGGCCCCTTCTAGGCGTTCAGCACGGCCAGAATGGCGTCGCCCATCTCGCGCGTGCCGACGGTCTTGCAGCCTTCCTGGCGGATGTCGCCGGTGCGCAGACCCTGGTCGAGCACGGCGGCGATGGCCTTCTCGATGGCGTCCGCCGTCTCGCCCATGTCGAAGGAATAGCGTAAGGCCATGGCGAAGCTGGCGATGGTGGCGATGGGGTTGGCGGCGCCTTTGCCGGCGATGTCGGGCGCGGAGCCGTGCACCGGCTCATACATGGCGCGGCGCATGCCCTTGTCGTCGGTGGCGCCGAGGGACGCTGACGGCAGCATGCCGAGCGAGCCGGTGGCCATGGCCGCCTCGTCGGAGAGCACGTCGCCGAAGAGATTGTCGGTGACGATGACGTCGAACTGCTTCGGCGCGCGCACCAATTGCATCGCACAATTGTCGGCGAGAATGTGCTCGAGCTTGACGTCGGTATAGCGGTCCTTGTGCACGGCCGTGACCACCTCGTTCCACAACACCCCTGTCTTCATCACGTTGCGCTTCTCGGCGGAGTGGACGAGATTGCTCCGCTTGCGCGCCAGCTCGAAGGCGACGCAGGCGATGCGCTCGATCTCGTAAGTTTCGTAGACTTGGGTGTCGACGGCGCGCTTCTGGCCGTTGCCGAGATCGGTGATCTCCTTGGGCAGGCCGAAATAGACGCCGCCGGTGAGTTCGCGCACGAACATGATGTCCAACCCCTCGACCAGATCGCGCTTCAGCGACGAGGCGTCGGCCAGCGCCGGGTAGCAGATGGCCGGGCGCAGATTGGCAAACAGCTCGAGGTCCTTGCGCAAGCGCAAGAGGCCCGCCTCGGGGCGCTTGTCGTAGGGCACGCCGTCCCATTTGGGGCCACCCACGGCGCCCAGCATCACCGCGTCGGCTTCACGCGCCGCCTTCATGGTGGCGTCGGAGATCGCTTCGCCGTGAGAATCGTAGGCGCTGCCGCCGACCAGGTCGGTCTCGGTCTCGATGGTGGCGGCGCCGGAGGCGTTGACCCAGTCGATGAGGCGGGAAACCTCGCCCATCACCTCAGGTCCGATGCCGTCGCCGGGAAGCAGCAAGAGTTTGTATGAAGCCATGAATCGAAATCCGCCCTGTGCTAAAGCATCACCCCGAAAAGCCGGGTACCTGTCCACGAACAAGAATGCGCCGTGAACGCCGCTCGGCGCTTTGGGTAAAGGGAGAGAGGAATGCTGACAAGGGTGCTGTTTGCCGCCGCGCTGGCTTTTGCCGCCACGGGCGCCACTTGGGCCGAAGAGGCTCAGGCCCCGGATACGGCCGTCGTGGCGCTGGGCCTCGCCGACCATCCGGTCACCGAGGACGAACTGGCCAAGGGCGAGACCCCGCCTGCGCCGAAATTCGACACGCCGGGCGTGGCCTATGCCTGGATCGCCCATCCGAAATCCGGCGACACGGTCGAGGTCACCCTGATGAAGGACGGCAAGCCCCTGATGGCCAATCGGCGCGAGGTCGAGGCGGACGAGTCCGATGTGTTGCTGCAAGCCGGCAAGACCGGCGTGCCGGCCGGCGGCTGGCCGGGCGGTGCCTACAGCGCCGCGGTCAAGGTGACCCGCGACGGCAAGGCGGTCGCGGAACAAACCAGCGATCCGATTTCGTTCGAGTGATCCTTATTGCCGGCCTGACCCTGCAACCCCTTCCGCCGGCCTCTCAACGGGCTAAGCGGTAACGGCATGGATGCCCGGATCAAGTCAGGGCATGACGCATCCGTGGGACAGGCGAAGCGCCTTAAGCCCAGGGGCGGCTTGCGGCGTTCTGCTGCTCGAAGGCCGCGATGGCGTCCGCCTTCTCCAGAGTGAGCCCGATATCGTCGAGCCCTTCCATCAGGCAGCGCTTGCGGTGCGGGTCGACGTCGAAGGGAATGGCGCCGCCGTCGGGCCCGCGGATCTCCTGCGCCTCCAGATCGATGGTAAGGCGGGCATTGTCGCCGCGCGCGGCATCGTCGATCAGCTTGTCGATCTCGGACTGCGGCAGGACGATGGGCAGGATGCCGTTCTTGAAGCAGTTATTGTAGAAAATGTCGGCGAAGGACGGGGCGATGATGCAGCGGAAGCCGAAGTCGAGCAGCGCCCAGGGGGCGTGCTCGCGGGACGAGCCGCAGCCGAAATTCTCGCCGGCGATGAGGATCTTGGCGTCGGTATAAGGCGGCTTGTGCAGCACAAAATCGGGCAGCTTCTCGCCCGCCTCGTCATAGCGCAGTTCGGCGAACAGGCCCTCGCCGAGGCCGGTGCGCTTGATGGTCTTCAGATACTGCTTGGGGATGATCATGTCGGTGTCGACATTGATCATCGGCAGATAGGCGGCGATACCCGTGAGCGTGGTGAACTTTTCCATGTGCATCCTCGTTTCAGGAGCCATATAGCGGCTTGCGACCCGGCTTTCCAGCGTCACATATCCGCGCTTTTCTCCGGCCATGCTGGGCCTTAAGGTCCGGCTCGATGGGGTGAGGGAGTTTTTCGCACGATGACGGCAACATTTATCTACCAGGCGCATCCGGCCATGTTCCGGGCTCACCCCTTCTGGTTCATCCTTTTCGTCCTGCTGATCGCCGCCTTCGGGCTCGGCCTGATCATCCTGCTCTACTGGTACATCAAGACGCGGGCCACGGCGCTGACGATCACCGACCATGAGCTCATGTACGAGCGCGGCATCCTGAGCAAGGATCGCCTCTCCGTGTCGCTCCGGCATGTGCGCTCCGTGGAGGTCAAGCAGAGCTTCGTGAACCGCATCCTCGGGGTGGGCACGATCGAGGTCTCGACCGCGGGCGACGAGCCTGAGTTCACGGTGGAAGACCTGCCCGACCCGCACGAGGTGCGCGAGGCCATCAGCCGCGCCCAAGAGATGAAGCTCGACAACGACTAGGCGGGAAGAGGGCGATGCCAGGAGACGGAGACCGCCGTGACCGGCAAGATGCGACCCGGCTGTTCGTTGCCGCCGCCATCGCGCTGGTGCTGCTCGTGGCGATGGGCGCCGCCGGCCTCTATTACTTCACCGAGATGCTGGGATCGTCGGACCCGTTCTCGGAAGGGCTCGGGCTCAAGAACGCGGCGCTGATCTCCTTCGCCGTCTCGTTCGCCGCCATTCTGGTGATGACAGTGGCCTCCGGGGGCGACGCCATTTTCGGCGAGCTGCCGTTCACCATTGCCGGCTTTCTGATCTTCTTCGTGATTTTCTGGCTGATGATCGCCTGGATCTTCTAGGCGCTGAAGCTTCTAGGCGTAGGCCCCGAGGCTTAGAATGAGGGGCCGAGCGTTTGGACGCGTGACGGCGGCGTCGAGCTCGCGCGCTGTCCCCCGCCTTCGATCAGCTCGCGATAGCGGTTGCGCATCAGCTGACAGCGCGTGGGCCCCGGCGGATGCACCGAGTCGCCTTTCAGCTGGGAGATGAAGGCGCAGATGTCCTCAAGCCCTTGAGCGTCGAGCCAACCCCATTTGACGCCGCGCCTGATGGCGAACAGGTCGGCTTTGACCTCGTCGGCGCCAACGAACTGATGCCCGCATTCATGGGAATAGATGTAGAGCTTCACTTGGGTGTTCAGGCCGCTGATCTTCTTGGTGTTGAGGATCAGGAAGCCCGGAAAGGCGCCCCCCCAGCTGTCGAAGCTCGGGTTCAGCACCGTCGGCCGAGTCCCGCAATTGACCCTTTTCCCGTCGATGGTCAGCTTGCCGTGCTCGATGAAGGTGGCGTCGGGGCCGGTCTGCTCGAGATACTCCTCGACGGTCGGCCCGTTGGCCACGCCGCCCCGGTAAACGAACTCCTGGGCATGGCCGAGAGTGCCGGCGCCGGTGCAAAGCACGAGCGCCAGGGCGAACGACGCCGCCACACGATAGAGGGTCGGTCCGTTGAGCATGACTCGCAGTCTAAGGGGCGATTTGTATCCGCGCAATTACCGCAAGGTGTCGATATCGTCGCGCGCCCCAATCTCGGCCTTTTTGTTGAAGCACTGCTTCAACTGGGCGCAGCGCGCCTCCGGGTCGGAATGGACCGGGCCGTGACCGGCGATATTAAAGGTGGCGCAGACATCCTCGAGGACCTTGGGCGTCAGCCAGCGCTCGCGCCGGGCGCGGCGCACCGCATAGCAGTCGGCGGCGCTCTCACTGGGCCCATATAAAATGTGCCCGCACTCGTGGTAGTAGATCAGCCACTGCACCGGACGCGGCAAATCCTTCAGCGCCTGCATATTCAGCATGATCACCGTCGAGGAGACGGCGAAACCTTCGAAATCGCGGATGAGCGTGGCGGTGCGGCCGCATGACAGCCGGCGTCCCGCGACCACGAGGCGGCCGGGGGCGACGAGCTTGCTTTGCTCGATGGCGGCCGCAGGTTGCGACTCGAGGCCGGTCGAGGTCAGGGTGAGGCAGAGTGCGAACCCCAGCAGCAGATGGGCAGCCGGTCGCATGATGTTTTCCTCTGCTACCCAACCGTTGCGGGCAGTCTGCGGGTGGGGTGGCGCAGCGTCAACCGGCAATTCCCAAGCGTTTTGCGCTCAGTTCGCGGCGTCGGATTCGATGCGCGCCATGTCGGCGTCGGACAGGCCGAAATGATGGCCGATCTCGTGCACCAGCACATGGGTGACGATGTCGCCCAGCTTCTCGTCATGCTCGGCCCAATAATCGAGGATCGGCCGGCGATAGAGGAAGATCATCTCCGGCAGTGGCGAGGGGTCGAGAACGCTCTGCCGGGTGAGATCGACACCTTGATAGAGGCCGAGCAGGTCGAAGGGCGATTCGATCCCCAGCGAATCGAGAACGTCATCGGTCGGGAAGTCCTCGACGCGGATCAGAACCTCCTTCGTCATGTCGCGGAAGGCGCCGGGCAATTTTTTGAACGCCGCCGTCGCAATGGCCTCGAACTCGGCAATGCTCGGCGCGCTGTGCTTGTGCCAGTCGGTCATTTTGCGTCCGGATGGGGGCATGGGTGTTCGATCATGTGCGTCGTGTGCGCGCCGCGCGCAAGTCTGAACCATGCCTGAATTTCACGATCAGGGCGCATTCAGGGGCGCCACTGAAAATGGCACGGGATTTAGACGTGCTGTGGGGGCGCAAGGCAAGCAAGGGATTGATCAGAAGTCCAAGAGCAAGAAGGGCGGCGGCAACAAAAGTGGACAGAAGCGCAATTACGGCAAGGGGCGCCCGGAGTAGGTAGGCCGTCGGGATAACCGGGGCCTCGGCGTGGTATGATGAGGCCATGACGATGCGCTTGAGCCTGACGGCCGTCTTCGGCGTCGCCGTTGTCTCGCTGACAGTGGGATTCGGCCCACCGGAGCCCGCCGCGGCGAAGAAGAATTGCGGGGCCGACGGGCATTGGTGCTCGTCGCAATGCGGCGCCTGGAATAATTGGTGCCGCCCCGCTTGCGGCGATTGGAACGCCTGGTGCGCCGGCCAGTCGCTGCCAGACGTGCTGTCGCGCATGCAGCCGCGCAGCTATTTCGCCGATCCCAAATGGCACGGCCAAAGCTATGCGGATGAGGCGGAGGCCGCGCCGCCGCCGCGCAAAACGGGCAAATGGCTCAAGCGCAAGCGGGCGACGACGAACTAGGCCGTCTTGTCTGCGCTCCGTAGGCTAGGCGGGCTTGCCGGCAAGGATGATCGCCTCCCGCAGCGAGAAGGTGAGACCGTCTTCCGTCTCGCGGGGACGCAAATAGGACCGCAAGGGCTCCTGCTGGAGCATGTCTTTCAGCCGCGCGACCGTCGCCGGCGTGCAGCGCATGCGCTCCACCCACGGATCGAAAGGAATGTCCTGATCCATGACCTCGCTCGCGGTCAGGGTCAGCCCGGCATCGCGCATCAGCGTCTGCCACTCCTCTAGACCGAGCGCGCGGCCATGGCTCGGATCGCGCAGTTTCTCGAAGCTGTTATAGCGGGCGGCCAGATCCGCATCGTCCGGCGAGACATTGTCGACGAGCGCGAAACTGCCGCCGGGGATGAGCACGCGGGCCGCCTCGCGCACGAAGCTTTGCGGATCGGGAAAGTGATGGGCGGCGAGCCGGCAGGTCACGAGATGATAGCTCGTGTCGGGGAAGGGCAGGTCGTCGGCCCGCGCTTGTGCCGTGACGACATTGCCAAGCTTGCGTTCCTTGGCGAGCTTCCGCGCTTGCTGCAGCATCTCCGGCGTGATGTCGCTGGCGGTGACCTTGGCGAGTCTTGGCGCGAAGGCGAGCGCGGTATGTCCGGCGCCGGTCGCGATGTCGAGCAGGCGCCAGGTCGGCTGGGTCTCGACGAGCTCCAGGAGCCGCGCGAGAGAAGGGCCGGTGGCATGCACGGCGGAGGCCGCGTAGTCGGCGGCGGCTTCACCGAATTTTTTCTGGACAAGAGAACTCATTGATCGCTTTGCATGGCCTCAAGTTGATCGGCGATGTCGACAAACTCGCTGAAGCCCGTCTCTTCTGGCTGCTCACCCAAAGCAGCAATCTTCCGCTTATAGTCCTCGACGAGCCGCGCATAGGTGGCCAATGAATGTGACAGATTATTTGCCGTCAGGTCGCCTTTCGCCAACGTATCGCGGAACGCTTGCCTGGCCTCGGCCTCATCGCCGGGCTGCTTCAGCATATTGAGAAGATGCCTGGCGATGATCAAGCGGTTGCCGCGCGAGAACAGATCCCAGGTGCGGTCCCGTTCGGCGTCGCTGGCGTAGAGCCCGCTCGACGACAAAATATGATCGAGATGGTACGAGAGCCGTTGCGCGTAAAACTCGTCGATTCCGAATAGGAGATCGACCTGGCTCGCTTTCGCCTGCGCTTCAAGCACACTGGTGCTGCGCGCGAGTTCCTCGCGTTGCGCCGCCAGCTCTTCCCTCTGTAGCCAGACAGTGATCATCAGCCAAAAGAAGGCCGGCGGCGCGAACCAGCCCGCTAGAAAATCGCCGAAGGCATCGGGCTCGAGGCCGAAGACGTCCCGCAGATTGTAACCGAGATAGACAGCGAGAAACCCGAACCAGAGAAAAGTCGCCGCGATGCCGATCGTCATGGCGCTGGAGCGTCTTGACGTCATCCGGTGCTTAATGCGTTTCGCGGATGTCGACGAAATGTCCGGCGATGGCCGCGGCCGCGGCCATTTGCGGCGACACCAGATGGGTGCGCCCGAGACGGCCCTGACGGCCTTCGAAATTGCGGTTCGAAGTGGACGCGCAACGCTCGCCCGGCGCCAACTTGTCGGGGTTCATGGCGAGGCACATGGAGCAGCCCGGCTCGCGCCACTCGAAGCCCGCGGCCTTGAAGATGGCGTCGAGGCCTTCTTCCTCGGCTTGCGCCTTCACCAGGCCGGAGCCTGGCACGATCATGGCGTTCAGATTCTCGTTCACGTGCTTGCCGGCGACGATCTGGGCCACGGCGCGCAGATCCTCGATGCGGCCGTTGGTGCAGGAGCCGATGAAGATGCGGTCGAGTGTGAGGTCGGTGATCTTCTCGCCGCCCTTCAGCCCCATATAGTCGAGGCTGCGGATCGCCGCGGTGCGCTTCGATTCATCGACGATGTCGGCCGGCACCGGCACGCGGCCGGCGACCGACACCACCTGCTCGGGGCTGGTGCCCCAGGTGACGAGCGGCGGCAGCTGCTCGGCGTGCAGCACGATCTCGCGGTCGAACACGGCGTCGGGATCGGAGAACAGCGTCTCCCAATGCGCTTGCGCCATCTCGAAGGCGCCTGCTTTTGGCGCGCGCGGGCGGCCCTTGATGTAGTCGAAGGTCTTCTGGTCGGGCGCGATCAGGCCCGCGCGGGCGCCGCCCTCGATCGACATATTGCAGATGGTCATGCGCCCTTCCATGGAGAGCGCCTCGATCGCCTCACCGCAATATTCGATGACATGGCCGGTGCCGCCGGCGGTGCCGATCTCACCGATGATGGCGAGGATGATGTCCTTGGCGGTGACGCCTTCGGGCAATTTGCCGTCGACGCGCACGCGCATGTTCTTGGCCTTCTGCTGGATCAGCGTCTGGGTGGCGAGCACATGCTCCACCTCCGAGGTGCCGATGCCGTGGGCCAGCGCACCAAACGCGCCATGGGTCGAGGTGTGGCTGTCGCCGCAGACGATGGTTGTGCCGGGGAGGGTGAAGCCCTGCTCGGGGCCGACCACGTGGACGATGCCCTGGCGCCTGTCGCGCTCGTGGTAATACTCGACGCCGAAATCCTTGGCGTTCTGGGCCAGGGCTTCGATCTGGATCTTCGATTCGGGATCGTCGATGCCGAGGGAGCGGTCGGTGGTCGGCACGTTGTGATCGACCACGGCCAGCGTCTTCTCGGGCGCGCGGACCTTGCGGCCGGTCATGCGCAAGCCTTCGAAGGCCTGCGGGCTCGTCACCTCATGCACCAGATGGCGGTCGATATAGAGCAGACAGGTGCCGTCGGGCGCCTCATGGACCAGGTGCTCGTCCCAGATCTTGTCGTAAAGGGTGCGGGGCTTCGCCATGTCGGTTCTGTCGGTTCTCTAAAGTCGTGGATGTCTACGCGTCAGATAGAGATTGGAAGGCCGCTTGCCAACCATGCGTCATGGCCGCCCGTGTGCCGGGCATCCACGTCTAAGGCCCAATCAACGAAGAAATCGTGGATGACCGGGACTTCCCTTGCGCTGCCGGCCTTCGGCCTAGTTGAGCGCAAGCCCGGCCATGACGACGTGGGCGTGCGTCCTAGCTTTTAATCTCTTCGGCCGGGGCCTCGGCAACTTCGCCATCGTCACCCGCGGGAACCTCATCGGCGGTGGTCTCGGCCATGAGGGCCACCGCCTTGGCGACCCAGTCACCGTTCTCGATGGCGCCGCCGAGACTCAAAGTGTCGTCGATGCCGGCGATCTCGTCGTCGGTGAGATTGGCGATCTGCTCGAACTTGATGAGGCCGAGCTTGTTCAGCTTCTTCTCGATGTCCGCCGTGACGCCGGGGATGAGCTTGAAATCGTCGGGCGCCCCGGCGGGCTTCTTGAAGCCCTTGAGGCCGGTCTTCTTCTTGCCGCGCACGTCCTGGCGCTCGGGGATACGGGCTGCCTTGCCGCGGCGGCCGCGCAGATAATAGAGCTTGGCGCGGCGGACGCGACCGCGGCGCACCACATCGATGGAGTCGATCAGCGGCGAATGGATCGGAAAGACGCGCTCGACGCCCTCGCCATAGGAGATCTTGCGGACGGTGAAATTCTCGTTGATGCCGCCGCCGGCGCGGCCGATGCACACGCCCTCATAGGCCTGCACGCGGGAGCGCTCGCCTTCTACGACCTTGACGTTGACGCGGACGGTGTCGCCGGGACCGAATTCGGGCACGCTGCGCTTGTTTTTGAGCGCGACGAGCTGCTCTTGATCGATTTCCTCGATGATATTCATAACCGTACCTTTCACGGGCGCCTGCTCACGGCCTTTGACGGCCATCGGACGAACGCCATTCTTTTTGATTAATCCAGACGTTAGGGTTGCGGGCCGTGGGCTTGAGCAAGCTTGGGCTGCCGCAAGCGGTGTCCTAGCGTAGGTTTCGGCCCTTGTCGATGGATTTTGGGCCGAAAATCCGCAGCAGGACCGCCGTTTACTCTTTGCCCTTGAGGCTGCGGATATAGGCCACGACGTTCCGCAGGTCGTCCTGCTCCAGCACGATATTGGGCATGGTGGGGTGGGAGCTTTGCAGCCAGACCGAAAGGGCCAGCTCGGTCATGCCCGGGGTGTCGGCCACCTCCTGGAAGGCGGGCGCCTCCATCAGCGGCGACATCATCTCCCCTTGCTGGACCGCATGGCAGGCGGCGCAGACCTCAGTCGCGTAGGCCTTGCCGGCCGCCACGTCCGCGTCTTGGGCGGTGGCGTCGTCGGGGAGGCCGAACGTCACCATCGCGGCAAGGAGCAAGAGGCTCTTCATGCGAAAGTCTCCTTCGTGATTTTGCCTCCGCTTAGCGCCTTGGGGGCGCCAGGGCACTGACTTCGATCAAGATCTCGGCTTGCCGTGTTTTTCCCAGAGATCAGGCCGGCGGGCCTTGGTGAGGCTTTCCGCCTGGTCGCGGCGCCATTTGGCGATCTTCTCGTGGTCGCCGGAGAGCAGCACGTCGGGGATGGCGCGGCCTTCCCACTCCCGGGGCCTTGTGTAGTGAGGATATTCCAATAGCCCGGAGGCGAAGCTCTCCTCGGTGAGCGAGACCTCGTTGCCGGCGACGCCCGGCAGAAGCCGTACGCAGGCATCGATCAGCACTTGCGCCGCGAGCTCGCCGCCGGACAGCACATAGTCCCCAATGGAAATCTCCTCCACGCCGCGGGCCTCGAGCACGCGCTCGTCGACGCCCTCGAAGCGGCCGCAGAGCAAGACGACGCCAGGGCCTTGCGCCAGTTCATGGGCCCGATCTTGCGTGAGCGGCGCCCCGCGCGGCGATAGATAAAGTGTCGGCGTGCCGGGGACGGCGTCCGCCCGCCCGGCATCGATGGCGGACGCGGCGATGTCGGCGCGCATGACCATCCCGGCGCCGCCGCCGGCCGGCGTGTCGTCCACCGAGCGGTGCTTGTCGGTGGCGAAAGAGCGGATGTCGAAAGTCTCCAGCGTCCAAGTGCCGTCGCTGAGCGCCTTGCCCGCAAGGCTCAAGCCGAGCGGTCCCGGGAACATCTCCGGGTAGAGGGTGAGCACGGCGGCGCGCCAGGGGCGGGGAGTTGGGCTCGGAGTGCTCATGGAATCCGGAGTGCTCATGGGGCTCGCTCCTGTTCCGCCGGGCTCTCGCCCTTCAAGAACCAGGTCTTGATGGTGCCCACGCCCTTGATCGCGATAGGTCCGCGCCGCTCGAAGGCATAGCTGTCGCGGAGCGCCTGGTAGAGGTCGCCAGCGACTTGGATCTCGCCGGGAAGTCCGTGCGATTCAAGGCGCGCGGCCAGATTAACGGTCTCGCCCCACACGTCATATGAGAATTTGTCGGTGCCGATGACCCCCGCCATGACGGGACCGCTGGCAAGGCCGACGCGGATGCGTAAGTCCACGCCGTGCATAGCTGAGATCTCCGCCACGGCTCCGGGCAGTGCGAGCGCGAGACGCGCCAGGCGATGGGCATGGTCGTGCTGTGGTGCGCTGACGCCGGCAACCGCCATGTAGCCGTCGCCGATGGTCTTGATCTTCTCCACGCCATGGAGCGCAGCGAGCCGGTCGAATTCGCTCACCAGCCGATCGAGGATCTCGACAGTGCGCGCGGCGCCGAGATCTTGGGCAAGCTCGGTGAAGCCGACGAGGTCGCTGAACATCACCGATGCACTCGGCACGGCGTCGGCGACGCGTTCGCCAGGCCTTGTCTTCAGGCGTTCGGCGATCGGTTTCGGCAAGATATTCTCGAGCAAGGAGTCGGCCTCGGCGCGCGCGCGGTCGGCCACCGCGAAGGCGTAGCCGACGATCAGCCCGATGATGCAGAACGAGGTCGCGGCGGACGAGACGTAGAGATTATGCAGGAGGAAGGGATCGGCCTCGATGCGCGCGGCCTCCGCCGGATAGAGGAACCAGGTGGCGAGATGCAAGGCGAGGCCGATTGCGATCACTGCGACGCTGAGCCCGATACGGGTCCGGTCGTAGATGGCGAAGGCGACGGCCGCGGCGATGATGTAATTGAGCTGGATGCCGGAGTCGTGCCCAAGCTCGCGGACGAAGAAGAACAGCGCCGCGTATTCCGCGGCACAAATGATCAGTGCGGCGGCGATGTCGTTGATCCGGTGTGCGAGCGGGGCCAGCGCCGCGACCACGGCGAGGCCCAAATTGAGAACGATCAGCGGCCAGTACCGCTCGATGCCGAAGACAGTGAACACGGCCGCGTAGATCACCGAGAAGAGCGCGATCATGAGGGCCATAACGTTGACGATCTTCAGACGGCGCCGCGTCGCGCGCGGGTATTGCGAGATGCCCATCTCGGCAAGCCGCGAGAGCGGCGCGAGCCAGGCGGGACGCACGGCCTGATGTGCGTGGTTGACGCGAGAGGATTCGCGAAGATCTGCGCGGAGCTGCATCAGCATGGTCCCGAGCTTGTTCTGACCGGCGCCATCGGCGCCCGTGCCCCAGTAATAGTCCTTCTGCGAGTCTTCCTCGATTCTTTCATCACCGCTTCCCGTCAGGAGGTCGCGCAAGGACTTATGCTGGGTGAACTTGGCGCGCAGCGCCCGCTCCATCACCGCGTCCTTCCGCTCGCCCCAGTCCGGGCTGATGTCCCGCTTATATTTGCTGGCGTAGCGTTTGGCTGCCCCGGCCTTCGACAGCCCGCGGATGCTTGTTTTGTGCGCGGGATCGTCAAATTTCTGCGCCTGGTAATAATGTTCGCTCGTCGGCCAGACGACGCCGTCGATCTCGATGGGATAGTTGGCGAAGTTCGAGAACTCGCGGTAGCGGTCAGACTTCGAAAAGAACCGGATGGTCATGGCGGACCTCTTCAGCGTCCGAGCCCCCGCTTGACGTCAGTCTTCCAATATTTCCGGCGGCACCAGCACGAGCCGACTGTTCTCGATGTCGACCTCCGGCACCGTCGTCTCGGTGAAGGCCACCAGCAGGTTCTCGCCGCCGTCCGCGAGCGCCACCTCGACGATGTCGCTGGCGCCGAAATTATGCATCGCCACCACGGTGCCGATGACCTCGCCTTGCACATCGACGGCCTTGAGCCCGACGAGGTCGGCGACGTACCACTCGTCCTCTTCGCGCGCCTCCCGCGCCGGAATCCGGTCGCGCGGCAGATAGAGCTTGGTGCGGGTGAGCGCTTCGGCGCCCTCGCGGGTGGTCACGCCCTTGATGTGGGCGATGACCGCTTTTGGGGTGACGCGGACGCGCTCGATCTCGATGCGCTTCGCGCCCGTCTCATCCTCAAGCGGCCCATAGCTGGCGATGTCGGCCGGCGACTGGGTGTAGGAGCGGAGTCGAACCTCGCCCTTCAGCCCTTGCGCCGCGCCGATCTCGCCAACCAGCACCCGGTCTTGTTCGTCGCCCAAAGCTACTCGGCGGCCTTCTCGGCCTCGGCCTCGGCGGGCGCTTCCTCGGCGGCGGCCTCTTCGGCAGGCGCTTCGGCAGCGGGCTCTTCAGCCGCAGGCTCAGGCTCAGGCTCGGGCTCGGGTGCGGCAGCCGCCGCGGCGGCGGCCTCTTCGGCGGCCTTCTTCGCGTCTTCGGCTTCCTTGACCTTCGCCTCGTCGGAGGCCTTCTTGGCCTCCTCGCGCTCGAGACGCTTCTTGCCCGGCTTGGCCTTCTCCGGATTGTTGCGCGCCTCGCGCTTCATCAGGCCGGCGGCGTCGAAGAAGCGCAGCACGCGGTCGGTCGGCAGCGCGCCGTGCGACAGCCAATGCTTGGCGCGGTCCTCGTCGAAATTCACGCGCTCGACGGAGTCGCGCGGCAGCAGCGGGTTGAACGTGCCGATCTTCTCGATGTAGCGGCCGTCGCGCGGGCTGCGCGAGTCGGCGACGACGATGCGGTAAAAGGGCCGCTTCTTGGCGCCGGCACGGGCCAGTCTGATCTTCAGGGACATTGCTTTGGTTCTCCTAGGCGTTCGATCTCAAACAAAATGGGTCAACGTTTCTTCTTCTGTGGCAGGCCAGGAAGGCCGCGCGGCATCCCGCCACCGGGAAGACCCGGTAGGCCGGGGAAGCCCCCGGGAAAGCCGCCGGGCGGCAGGCCCGGAAAATTCGCCGGCAACTCGGTTCCGGCCGGCAGATCGGCGGGCATCTCCGGCGGCGGTCCGCCGCCGAACAGCCCGCTCAAAGGTCCGCGCTTCTTGCCCATGGCCTTCATCATGTCGGCCATCTGACGGTGCATCTTCACCAGCTTGTTGATGTCCTGCACCGAGGTGCCGGAGCCCGCCGCCACGCGCTTCTTGCGCGAGGCATTGAGCAGCTTCGGCGTCTTGCGCTCGGCGCGGGTCATCGAGCTGATGATCGCCTGCTGGCGCTTCAGCACGCTGTCGTCGAGATTGGCGGCGTCGATCTGCTTCTTCACCTTGCCGAGGCCGGGCAGCATGCCGAGCACGCCGCCCATGCCGCCGAGCTTCTGCATCTGCTTGAGCTGATCGGAGAGGTCCTGAAGGTCGAAGGAGCCCTTCCTGACCTTCTTGGCCATGGCTTCGGCCTGGTCGAGCTCGACGGTCTCCATCGCCTTCTCGACGAGGCCGACCACGTCGCCCATGCCGAGAATGCGTCCGGCGATACGGTCGGGATAGAACTCCTCGAGCGCGTCCAATTTCTCGCCGACGCCGATGAGCTTGATGGGCTTGCCGGAGACGGCGCGCATGGAAAGCGCAGCACCACCGCGCGCGTCGCCGTCGACGCGGGTCAGCACGATGCCGGTGAGGTTCACGCGCTCGCCGAAATTCTTGGCGAGGTTGACGGCATCCTGACCGGTGAGCGCATCGGCGACGAGCAGCGTCTCGTGCGGCTGGGCGATCTTCTCGATGGCCGCCGTCTCGGCCATGAGCTCTTCGTCGATATGGGTACGTCCGGCGGTATCAAGCAGCAGCACGTCGAAGCCGCCGAGCTTGGCCGCCTTGATGGCGCGAGCGGCGATCTCGGTCGGGGTCTGGCCCTCGACGATGGGGAGCGTGGCGACCTCGGCCTGCTCGCCGAGAATGCGAAGCTGCTCTTGCGCGGCCGGACGGCGCGTGTCGAGCGAGGCCATCAGCACCTTCTGCTTGTCGCGCGTGGTGAGCCGCTTGGCGAGCTTGGCCGTGGTCGTGGTTTTGCCGGAGCCTTGCAGGCCGACGAGCATCATCACGACCGGCGGCGTGGCGGCGAGGTCGATGGCCTGCGCGTCGGAGCCCAGCATGCGCACCAGCTCGTCGTTGACGATCTTGATGACCATCTGGCCGGGGGTGACGGAGCGCACCACGTCCTGGCCGAGCGCCTTCTGCTTCACCCGGTCGGTGAAGGAGCGCACCACGTCGAGGGCCACGTCCGCCTCGATCAGGGCGCGGCGCACCTCGCGCATGGCCTCGGCGATGTCGGCCTCGCTCAGCGCGCCGCGGCGCGTGAGCTTGTCGAGAATGCCGGAGAGGCGGTCTGAAAGAGTCTCGAACATCAGCCGGCGATGTCCGTCACATATTTGCGGTAGACCCAGCCCGAGAAGCAGGGGCCGCTATAGGCGGCGGCGCGGGGCCAGGGCGAGGAGACGCCGCAATCCTGGTTGTTGTGGGAATAGACGACGCCGAGCCATTGGCCGCGCTGATCGCAGATCGAGAGCTGATAGCCGTTATAGACCTTGTCCAGCATGGCGTAGTCCGAGCTCGGCCCGGCGCGCACGGCGAGGAAGCCGTCGCCGCTTTGCGGATTGAGGCCGCGCACCTGGCCAATTGTGCCGCAAGCGTCGTAGCCCGGGTTCTGGCCGGCGATCACCGGCACGGCGCTCTGCTGGGCGCTCGTCGCCGCCGGCAGGCAGGCAAGGATGAGCGCGGCAAGAATGCCGGCGGGGCGTAGGTAGCGATCTGTCACCATCGTCTCCTCCTCGAGATGAGGACTAGCCAAACGAAAAATGCACCCGTGGGCGCATCGCGCTGACGGGTGTTGACCCCCCTGGCTCCCTTTAGTTTGCTCTACCGCGCTTCGCGCTACTTGAGAGCAAGTGCTCAAGTGGGCCGGAGGCCGGTAGCAAACCAAAATGTCCAGGGCGGCGGCTCACATGACGGAGCTGCCTTGAATTTCGGGCGGAATGTCGGCTAGCCGGTGCCTTAAGTCAAGCTAGTGCGGCAGGGTTTTCGAGAAGGCGTTCACCACGATGACCCCGGCGACGATGAGGCCAAGGCCAAGGAAGGCCGGCAGGTCGAGCGGCTGCTTGAACCACAGCCACCCGACCAGGCTGATCAAGATGATGCCGAGGCCCGCCCACATGGCATAGGCAATTCCAATGGGAATGGTCCGCAAGGTGATGGCGAGGAGCAGGAAGGACAACCCATAGGCCGCCAGGGTCAGAAGGCTGGGCAGCAGCTTGGTGAAGGACTCCGAGGCCTTCAAAGCCGAGGTGCCGATCACCTCGAAGACGATCGCGGCGCCAAGATAAAGATAGGGCACAAGTGCACTCCCAAGTCGATATGCTTCTAAATTATTGAATTTACTGCGTTTTATCGCTCAGGTCAGCGATCCCAGCGCCACGGCAAGGTCGAGCAGGGCTTCGTCGCCACCCTCCCAGCCGATGAACGAAAGCCCCACGGGGCAGCCCGAGGCTAGGCCCATGGGAATCGAGACCTGCGGCAGGCCGGCGTGGCCGGCAAGGCAGGTGTTTTGCAGGGTCATGGTGCGGAACTCGGCGAAGGAGGCGCCGTCGGGGATATCGCGCTCCGGCGGGAGGGTGGGCGTGGTCGGCAGCACGATGGCCGTGCCCGGCTCGACCATGGCCTTGAGGCGCTTGGCGACCTGGTCGCGGACGGCGCGGGCCGTCTCCACTTCGTCGAAGGTGATCCTGGCGGCGATCTCGAACCGTTCCTTGATGCCGGGGCCGAGATTGACGTCATGGGACTGCACGAAGGGCAGCAGCGTCGACTGGATCTCGAAGCCCTGAATGGTGGCGAAGGCCTTGCGCCAGGCCACGATGTCCTCGCCGGCGATGTCCGCCTGCTCGGGCTTGGGGATTACGCCTGAGAGCTTGTCGAGGGTCTGCCATAGCGCTTGATCGACGCTCGCCTCGGACTCGACGATGATGTCCTGAGCGAGGATCAGCCGGGTGATCGGCGCGGTCACGGGTTCGCCGTCGAGCAGTCCCTGGCCGAGCTTGCGGGCGAGCTCGGCGTCGCGGGCGAGAAAGCCCACAGTGTCGTAGCTTGGGGCCATGGGCGTGGCGCCGGTGCAATCGATGCGGCCATGGGTGGGGCGCAGGCCATAAAGGCCGCAGAAGGACGCCGGCACGCGGATCGAGCCGCCCGTGTCGGTGCCGAGCGCGAAGTCGCACATGCCGGCGGCCACCGCGGCGGCCGAGCCGCAGGACGAGCCGCCGGTCACGTGATTGCCGGCGCCCACATTGATGGGTTGGCCGTAATGGGCGTTGGTGCCGAGCACGCTGTAGAAGAACTCGTCGCAGACATTGATGCCGATGAGGCTCGCGCCCGCGTCCAGCAGCCGCGCGATGACCGGCGCGGTCTCGGCCGCAGGGGCGGCATGGGCGTAGAAATCGGGATTGCCGTTGGAAACCTTGCGGTCCTTGATGGCAAACAGGTCCTTCACCATGAAGGTGAGGCCGGCGAGCGGGCCTTCGCTCCGTCCCACGATCGGCTGCTCCAGCGTGTGGGGAACGAGGGCGCCGATCGTGTCGTTCTTGGGAACGGCGATGAAGACCATTGGGCACTCCTTGCCTATGCGAGGATGAGAGAGAACGCCATATAAGTGAAAGCTTAGCAACGTTTTGAGACCGGCAGGATCGCTTGAGCGCTGACAGCACACCGGGCCCGCGCCTGCCCAGAACTCCGCGCCTGCCAAAGACGGTCTGGGCGCTCGGCTTCACCTCGCTGTTCATGGACATCTCGTCTGAGCTGATCCACGGCCTGCTGCCGCTATTCCTCATGGTCAGCTTGGGCGCGAGTGCGGCGGCGCTCGGCCTGATCGAGGGCATCGCCGAGGCGACCGCGCAGATCGCGCGGGTGTTTTCGGGCTGGCTGTCCGACCGTCTCGGCCGCCGCAAGGCGCTCGCCGTGGCCGGCTATGGGCTTGCGGCGATCACCAAGCCGCTGTTTCCGCTTGCAAGCTCCGTCTGGCTCGTGGCTACCGCCCGCTTCCTCGACCGCATCGGCAAGGGCATTCGCGGGGCGCCGCGCGACGCGCTGATCGCCGACGTGACGCAACCCGAATCCCGCGGTGCCGCCTTCGGCCTGCGCCAGTCGCTCGACACGGTGGGCGCCACGGTAGGCCCGCTGCTCGCGATCGGGCTGATGTATGCGTTCAGCGACGACATCCGCACGGTGCTGTGGTTCGCGGTGATCCCGGCGGCGATCGCCGTCGCCATCCTCGTGTTCGGGGTGAAGGAGCCGGCCCCGGCGCCGAAAGAACAGCGGGTGCCGATCAAGGCGGCTGAGATCGCCGGGCTCGGCCGGTTCTACTGGCTCGTGGTGGGCGCCGGCGCCGTGTTCACGCTCGCCCGGTTCAGCGAGGCGTTTCTGGTGATCCGCGCCCATGACCAGGGGCTGGCGCTGGCCCTGGCGCCGGCGGTGATCGCGGTGATGAGCCTCGTCTATGCGGGCGCCGCCTATCCCGCAGGGCGGCTCCAGGACCGGTTCGGGGCACGGCCGCTCCTGGTTGCCGGTCTCGTGGCGTTGATCGCGGCGGATGTGTTGCTGGCGCGCGGTCAATCGCTCCTCGCCGTCTTCCTTGGCATCGCGCTCTGGGGTCTCCATATGGGGCTGACGCAAGGGGTGCTGTCGGCGCTGGTGGCGCAAGCCGCACCGTCGCGGCTCAGGGGTACGGCCTTCGGCGTGTTCGGCCTGATCACCGGGCTCGCCGCCCTGGTGGCCAGCGTCCTGGCCGGCGTGTTGTGGGAGACCATCGGCCCGGCCACCACCTTCTTCGCCGGGGCGGGTTTTGCCGGTCTGTCGCTCATCGCCTTCCTCGCCATCCCGCGCAAGATGGGCGCGCCTGACGCGGACTGATGTTTTTCGGGCGTGGTGCTATAGACTCAGACCCAGATTTTGGAGCGTTTGGTCATGGATGCGGGCGTCCTCAAGTTTCGCAAGATGAACGGGCTCGGCAACGACTTCGTCGTGCTGGACGCCCGCGCGGACGCGCTCGCTCTGGTGCCGGACGCGATCCGCGCCATTGCCGACCGCAAAGAAGGCATTGGCTGCGACCAGCTCGTCGCGCTGGAGCCTTCCGATAGGGCCGATGTGTTCATGCGCATCTGGAACGCCGACGGCGGTGAGGTGGCGGCGTGCGGCAACGCTGCGCGCTGCGTGGCGGCACTTGTCGCCCAAGAGCAGGGGCGGCCTCAGGTCTCCATCGAGACCGAGGACCAGGTGCTTGGCGCGATGGTCGGCGGCGACGGGCAAGTCACCATCGACATGGGCGTGCCCCGGCTCGCCTGGAACGAGATTCCGCTCTCCGAACCGTTCCACGACACGCGCCACATCGAGCTTCAAGCGGGCCCCATCGACGCGCCGGTGATGCATTCGCCCGCCGTGGTCAACGTGGGCAACCCGCATGCGCTGTTCTTCGTGGACGACGTCGAGGCCATCGACCTCGCCCGCATCGGGCCGATGCTGGAGCATCACCCGCTGTTTCCCGAGCGCGCCAATATCTCGCTGGTGCAGGTGCTGGCGCCCGACCATCTCAAGGTCCGCACCTGGGAGCGGGGGGCCGGCCTGACGCGCGCCTGCGGTACGGCAGCCTGTGCGTCGGCCGTGGCGGCCATTCGCCGCGAGCTCACCGACCGCACGGTCACGGTGAGCCTGCCGGGCGGCGATCTCGTCATCGAATGGCGGGAATCGGACGGCCATGTGCTGATGACCGGGCCTTATGCGCTCGACTTCGAGGGCACGCTGCCCGCGGGCCTCCTTGCGGGCGCAGGGGTCTGACTCTGTTGAACGTTTCGTGTTAGAAGCCGCTCAAATGTCGGATATCGAGATCATCACCTTCGGCTGCCGGCTCAACGCCTATGAGTCCGAAGTCATGCGCGAGCACGCGAGCGCCGCCGGCGTCACCGACGCGGTGATCGTCAACACCTGCGCGGTGACGGCGGAAGCCGTACGCCAGGCGCGGCAAGCGATCCGCAAAGCCCGCCGCGACCGGCCCGACGCCAAGATCGTGGTGACCGGCTGCGCGGCGCAGATCGATCCGGACCGCTTCGCGGCCATGGACGAGGTCGACCGCGTCATCGGCAATCAAGAGAAGATGCAAGCCGCGACGTTCCAAGGGCTTTGTGTCGAGGACAGCGAGAAGATCGCGGTCAACGACATCATGTCGGTAACGGAGACGGCGGGCCATCTCATCGAAGGCTTCGGCAATCGCGCCCGCGCCTATGTGCAGATCCAAAACGGCTGCGATCATCGCTGCACCTTCTGCATCATCCCGTACGGGCGCGGAAACTCACGCTCGGTGCCGGCGGGCGAGGTGGTGGCGCAAGTGCGCCGCCTGGTCGAGAACGGCTATGCGGAGATCGTGCTGACCGGCGTCGACATGACCGCCTATGGCGCGGACTTGCCGGGCGACATGACGCTGGGCAAGCTTGTCCGCTCCGTGCTCAAGCTGGTGCCAGAGCTGCCGCGCTTGCGCATTTCCTCCATCGATTCCATCGAGGCCGACCCGGCGCTCATCGCCGCCATCGCCGAGGAAGAGCGTCTGATGCCGCATCTGCATCTATCTCTGCAGGCGGGCGACGACCTGACCTTGAAGCGCATGAAGCGCCGTCATGCGCGCGCCGACTCGGTGGCGTTCTGCGCGGCGATGCGGAAGGCGCGTCCCGACATCGTGTTCGGCGCCGACATCATCGCCGGCTTCCCCACCGAGACGGAGGCGATGTTCGCCAACTCGCTGTCGCTGGTAGACGATTGCGGCCTCACCTTCCTGCATGTATTTCCGTTCTCGGCGCGCGAGGGCACGCCTGCCGCGCGCATGCCTCAGGTGAACGGCGCGGTGGTGTCGCGGCGCGCCGCGGACTTGCGCGCCAAGGGCGTCGCCGCTCTGAAGGGCCATCTCGAAGGCGCGCGCGGGCGGCGCATCCAGCGTGCTCATGGAGAACGCAGGCCAGCGGCCGCTCGGCGGACTTCACCCCGGTGAAGCTCGCGCCGTGCGCGGAGATGGCCGCGCAAGCCGGTGCGCTCGTCGATGCCGTGTCGCGCGATGGTCTGCCGGGCGACGACGCGGACAGCGAACCTCGACTGGCTGGCGGAGCCGGGCCGACGTCGACGGCACCGGCAAAACCTCAACGAAAGATGAGCGGAAAGCTCCTAACCGACCGGCCCCTGCGCCGCCGCCGCCGCGCCGCACCAAGAGCCGAGCGGGCCTCCACGCGCAGCCGGAGGAAGAAGCCGGGCCGATGTCTCCGGCGCCGAAGGTGGAGGCATCCGGCGCGTCAAAGCCGGGCGGCTGGTTCGCGCAGCTCAAGTCCGGCCTCTCCCGAACCTCGAACTCGCTGACGGAAAATATCGCCGGCGTGCTCACCAAGCGGAAGCTCGACGAGGAGACGCTGGATGAGCTGGAAGAGGTGCTGCTCCGGGCCGATCTCGGCATGAGCATGGCCGACCACGTGCGCGAAACGCTTTCCAAAGGCCGCTACGAGAAGGGACTGACGGCGGAGGACGTGCGCCGCGTGCTGGCCGACGAGATAGCCCGTGTGCTGGAGCCGGTGGCGCAGCCCTTCACGCTGGATGAGAACGCCAAGCCTCATGTGATCCTCGTGGTCGGCGTCAACGGTACCGGCAAGACCACCACCATCGGCAAGCTGGCGCATCAATTCGACAAGAACGGCAAGCAGGTCATGCTCGCGGCCGCCGATACGTTCCGCGCCGCGGCCATCGATCAGCTCAAGATCTGGGGCGGCCGGGTCGGCGCCGAGGTCGTCGCCAAGGATGTGGGCGCCGATCCCGCCGGTGTCGCCTACGAGGCGCTGGAGCGCGCGAAGACGCAAGGTGCGGATGTGCTGCTCATCGATACGGCCGGGCGGCTGCAGAACAAAGGCGACCTCATGGCCGAGCTTGCCAAGATCGTGCGGGTGTTGAAGAAGCTCGACGCCGACGCGCCGCATTCCGTGGTGCTGGTGCTAGACGCCACCACGGGGCAGAACGCCATCAATCAAGTGCAGATTTTCCAGGAGATCGCCGGGGTGACCAACCTGGTCGTGACCAAGCTCGACGGCACCGCGCGCGGCGGGATTCTCGTCGCCATCGCCGAGCGCTTCGGGCTGCCCATCAACGCCATTGGCATCGGCGAGGGGATCGAAGATTTCGAGCCGTTCGATGCCCATGATTTCGCCCGAGCCATCGCCGGGGCAGGACGTGAAAATGAAGCCGCAGCCTGAGACGGAGCCGCCGGCCAAGATGGCTGCGGACGGTAAGCCGGCCGAGCCGGCGCAGTCGGTCGTCGCCAAGCTCATCATCGAAATCGGGCCGTTGCTCGTCTTCTTCGGGACGAATGCCGCCGCCGGGATTTATGCGGGCACCGCCGCCTTCATGGTGGCGACCGTGCTGTCGCTCGGTTTCGCGTGGTGGCGCTATCACAAAGTGCCGGTGATGCCGCTGGTGAGCGCGGTCATTGTGCTCGCCTTCGGCGGGCTCACGCTCTATCTGCACGACGACACCTTCATCAAGCTCAAGCCCACCATCGTCTACACGATGTTCGCGGTGCTGCTCCTAGGCGGCCTGCTCACGCGCAAGCCCGTGCTCGAGCTGTTGTTCGGACCGGTGTTCAATCTCACGGACGAAGGCTGGCGCAAGCTGACCTTGCGCTGGGCCGTGTTCTTCCTGGCCATGGCGGTGCTCAACGAATTCGTGTGGCGCAGCTTCTCGACCGACACGTGGGTCAGCTTCAAAGCCTTCGGCTTTCTGCCGATTACCTTCGTGTTCGCCATGGCCCAGGTGCCGCTGATGCAACGCTATGGTCTCTCCGAAGACGAGACCTCCGAGTAGCGGGCCGGTCTGCTTAAGGTTACCCCCAATCACGCCGCGATCGTCTGCTTGTATGCGGAATGACTCCCTCCGATATAACAAGTCGACCTGTGGTCATGCCGAGTTGTCTCATTCCGCGAGACGGCAATCTTGCAACCAGACGTTTGCTGATTGCGATTTCCGGTTGTACAAGAAACCACTTAGGGCCGGAGGGATCACTAGGCAGCGCATGACGCCTACATGCTTTGCGGGAGAATGGCCGCGTACGGATGATGGTTAAGGCTGAAAATCCTCTGAATCGCTCGGCGGCACATTTGCTGCACCGGGCAGGCCAGCGCGCCGCCGACGTCTTCGTGGATGAAGCCGGGGCCGACGCGCTGACGCCGCGCCAGTTTGCGGTGCTGTTGGCGGTGTCCAACGAGGAGGGGCTGACGCAGACCGAGCTGGTGGACCGGACCGGTATCGACCGGTCGACGCTTGCCGACATCGTCGCGCGTCTGCTCAACCGGGGCCTGATCCAGCGGCGGCGCGCCAAGGATGACGGCAGGGCCTATGCCGTTAAGCTGAGCGCGCAGGGCGCCAAGGCGCTGCGCGAAGCGCAGCCGAGCGCGGCCGCAGCCGATGCGCGGCTTCTGGCCAGCTTGCCGCCGGCCAAGCGTCAAGATTTTCTTGAATCTCTCATTCTGATCGCCGACGCCGACCGCGAGTAACCGCTGCCCGGTCGGGGCATGGGCCGTCACTCGGATGGCGTCTCCGCGGGCTTCCGCATGAGCGGCAGAATCTTCTCGTTGATCGCCTGCTCGGTGAGCGGGCCTACATGGCGATAGGCGATCTTGCCGTCGCCGGAGATCACATAGGTCTCCGGGACGCCATAAACGCCGAAGTCGATCGCCACCCGGCCTGACGGGTCGGCGCCGACCCGGTCGAAGGGATCGCCGTAGCGGCCGAGAAAGCGCCGGGCCGAGGCCGGGTCGTCCTTGTAGTTGATGCCGTAGAGGCGGACATCGGTGTCGTTGGCCAGCGCCATGAGCATCGGATGCTCTTGCAGGCAGGGCACGCACCAGGAGGCGAACACGTTGACGATGGTCGGCTCGCCGTCCGCGAGCTCGGCAGCGGTGAAGCTTTGCACGGGCGCGCCGCTTTCCGCCTTCAGCCCGTCGAGCGGAGCCAGCGCGAAATCCGGCACGGGCTTGCCGATCATTGCGGAAGGCAGCTTGGACGGATCGCCGGTCTGCAGCGCATAGAAGAACAGCCCGGCAAGTCCGGCGAAGACGAGGAGAGGCAGCGCGACGGTCCAGCGGCTGCGCTTGCGCCCCGGCGCCTTCGCCGTGGTGTTGGCAGGTGTCTTCGTCGGCATTTTCTCGGCCGTCGTCGCAACTGTCTTCGTAGCCGGCTTGCCGGTCTTCTTGGCGGGCGCTTCGCCGGCCGCCTTGCGTGTGGTCTTGCGCGCGGTCTTGCCGGTCTTCTTGGCCGGCGTCTTCTTGGCTGGCGTCTTGGCCGTCATGAGCGGGGCTTCCGGGTGCGCGGGGCGGCAGACGCCGCCTTGGTCGTGCTTCGCTTGGCCGCCGGCTTGCGCTTGCCGGTCTTCTTGGCGGCCGGCTTGCGCTTCGCCGCGGGCTTGGCGGCTTTTGTCTTGCCGGCCTCGGGCTGGGCGGTGGGCGGCGCCGTCATCGCCGGCGACGTCTTCGGCGGTTTCGTCGTCTTGGGCGGCGTGGCAGAGCGCCGCCGGACGCCCTGGCGCTCGAGCTCGGCAAGCTTGCGCCGCTGGGCGCGGTCGTCGGCAAGGGTGATGAGGACCAGCCCCAAGACGGCGATAGCGGTCACGCCATAGGCGGCGAGGATGAAACTTGCGTGCGGGCCGAGATCGAGCATGGGTTCGCTTCTAAGCTTCGGCCAGCGCGGCGCGCTCGACTTGGGTCTGCTGGAGGGCGCGCACGCGGCGGCGCAGGATCTCGGCGCGCATGGCCATGAGATGCAGCAGCACGAACAGCGCGGTGAAGCCCGCCGCCATGACGAAGAGCGGCGTGAGCAGCGAAACGTCGATGGTGGAGCCGCCCATGCGGAATACGCTCGCCGGCTGGTGCAGCGTGTTCCACCAATCGACCGAGAATTTGATGATAGGAACGTTGATGGCGCCGACCAGGGCGAGGATGGCGGCGGCGCGACCAGCGCGGCCCAGCTCATCGATGGACTGCCACAGCGCGATCAGCCCGAGATAGAGCAGGAACAGCACCAGCACGGAGGTGAGCCGCGCGTCCCACACCCAATAGGTGCCCCACATGGGCTTGCCCCACAGCGAGCCGGTGACCAGCGCGACGAAGGTGAAGGTGGCGCCGATGGGGGCCGCGGTCTTGGCGGCGACGTCGGCGAGCGGATGCCGCCAGATCAGCGTGCCCAGCGCGGCGATGGCGATCAGCGTGTAGCCGAACATGGCGAGCCATGCGGCGGGCACGTGGATGAACATGATGCGCACCGTCTCGCCCTGCTGGTAGTCCGGCGGGGCCACGAAAAACGAGAGATACAACCCGGTCCCGAGCAGGATCACCACGAGCGCCGACAGCCAAGGCAGGACTTTGTCCACCAGAGCAAGAAAACGCGTGGGGTTGGCGAGGCTGATCATGGGGCTGATCTAGTGGCTTTGGCGGGGAAGCGCAAATGAGGTCTACCGCAGCGCGTTGCGGATCGCGGCCGCGGCGGCAAGGGGTGCGAGCACGATGCTGGCGAGGCTGAGCGCGCAGAGAATGAAGAAGGGGGGCCATAGCGAGTTGGGCCCGGTGACATAGGGCGTGACGGAAGAGACGCCGAAAATCAGCACCGGCACGTAGAGCGGCACCACGAGCAGCGCGAGGAGGAGTCCGCTACGGCGAAGCCCGAGCGTCAGGCTGGCGCCGATGCCCGCCAAGAAGCTCACGGCCGGCGTGCCGGCCAGCATGGCGAGCACCAGCGAGGGGATCGAGCCCATGGGCAGATTGAGGAGCAGGCCGAGAAGAGGTGCGATCAGCACCAGCGGGATGCCGGTGGCGAGCCAGTGGGCGAGGCATTTCACGCCGGCGACGACGGAGAGCGGTAGCGGCCCCGTGGCAAGCACATCGAGCGTGCCGTCCTCGTAATCGTTGTCGAAGATGCGGCCCGCGGAGAGAAGCCCGGCGAGCAGCAGCCCCACCCACAGAATGCCGGGCGCGATGCGGCCGAGCAGGTTGAGGTCGGGGCCGAGCCCGAGCGGGGTGATGACGATGACGACGAGATAGAAGCCGAGCGCCACGCCGACGGCGCCGCCTTCGCGCCAGGCGAGCTTGACGTCACGCGCCAGTAGGGCGAGGGCGGCATTCATGCGGCGCGCTCCAGGCCGAGGGTCAGCGTGTGGGCGAATTTGGTCTTGAGCGGCACGTGAGTCGCTATGACGGCGATGCCGCCGGCTTTCAGGTGATCGCGGATCGCATCGTCCAACCTTTTCACCGAAACCACGTCGAGAGAAACGGAGGGCTCATCGAGGAGCCAAAGAGGCCGGGGTGCGGCGAAGAGGCGCGACAGGGCAAGCTTTCGTTTCTGTCCCGCGGAGAGGAGCCCGGCCGGAAGGTGGGCCAGGCTTTCCAGCCCAAAGGCGGCAAGCGCTTGCGTGAGCGAAGGATCGCCGCCCTCCAGATAGTCGGCCCAGAAGGCGAGGTTTTCGCGCACGGTAAACGCGGTTTTGGCCGCGTTCAGATGGCCGACATAGTGGCTGAGCTCGGCGATCGGCGTATCGGGATCAGCGCCGTCGGTGACGAGCCGGCCTTCGGCGAGCGGCAGCAGTCCGGCAAGCTGCCGCAGCAGGCTCGTCTTGCCGGCGCCATTTGGGCCGCTGACGAGCAGCGCCTGGCCGGGCTCGAGGGCGAAGCCCAAGCCCCGGAACAGGGTCCGCCCGCCGCGCTGGCAAGCAACGTCCTGGGCGCTGAGGCTGAGCTTGAAGGGGGTTTGCATGGATTCTGTGCAGATTTTCGGCAGGGCAGGCTTTGCGACGACGGGCTAACGCGTCTCTTCGCGTCATTGTCTCGTTGCCGCAAGGGCTTTTATAGTGGGCCGAAGAGCGCGTATTCAAAAGCAAAGGACGCCGCGGCGCGAGATGGCGAAAGCCCCTCGCGGATTGGCCGCGCGTTTGCATGCTCATTTGCTGGGACCTGCCCTTTATCAGGGCTTCGAAGGAGACTTCATTGACATCGGTGGTTTCGACCTCGCTCGACAGCTTCAAGTGCCGGCGGACGCTGCACGTGGGCAAGCGCGCTTACGATTATTTCGATCTCAAACAGGCGGAAGCCGCGGGGCTGGACGGCATCAGCCGGCTGCCGTTCTCGCTCAAGGTGCTGTTGGAGAATCTCCTGCGCCATGAGGATGGACGGACCGTCACCGCCGACGACATCCGCGCCGTCGCCGATTGGCTGAAGGAGAAGCGCAGCGACCGGGAGATCGCCTTCCGCCCGGCGCGCGTGTTGATGCAGGATTTCACCGGCGTGCCGGCCGTGGTCGATCTCGCCGCCATGCGCGACGCGGTCACCAAGCTCGGCGGCGACCCGCATAAGATCAATCCGCTGGCGCCGGTCGATCTCGTCATCGATCATTCGGTGATGGTCGACGCCTTCGGCTCCGGCGCCGCGTTCCAGTTCAACGTCGACAAGGAATATGAGCGCAACAACGAGCGCTACGCCTTTTTGCGCTGGGGGGCAGGCGCCTTCGACAATTTCCGCGTGGTGCCGCCGGGCACGGGCATCTGCCATCAGGTCAATCTGGAATATCTGGCGCAGACCGTGTGGACCAAGGAAGAAGGCGACGTGAAGCTCGCCTTCCCCGACACGCTGGTCGGCACGGATAGCCACACCACCATGGTCAACGGGCTGTCGGTGCTCGGCTGGGGCGTGGGGGGCATCGAGGCGGAAGCCGCCATGCTCGGCCAGCCGATCTCCATGCTGATCCCCGAAGTGGTGGGCTTCCGCATGACCGGGCGCTTGCGCGAAGGCGTCACCGCCACCGATCTCGTGCTGACGGTGACGGAGATGCTGCGGCGCGCCGGCGTGGTGGGCAAGTTCGTGGAATTTTTCGGGCAAGGCCTCGACCATCTGCCGCTCGAGGACCGCGCCACCATCGCCAATATGGCACCGGAATACGGCGCGACGTGCGGCTTCTTCCCGGTCGACAAGGAGACGCTCGCCTATCTCGAAGCCACGGCGCGCAAGGACTCGCGCATCGCGTTGGTCGAGGCCTATGCCAAGGCGCAAGGGCTCTACCGCAAGGACGACACGCCGGACCCTGAGTTCACCGACACGCTTTCGCTCGATCTCGGTGACGTGGTGCCGTCGATTGCCGGGCCGAAACGCCCGCAGGACCGTGTGCCGCTGGACAAGGCCGCGCCGGCCTTCGCCGAAGTGCTCGACAAGGAGTACGGCAAGGCGGCCGAGATCGGTAAGCGCGTGCCGGTGAAGGACAAGAATTTCGATCTCGGCCATGGCGACGTGGTCATCGCGGCGATCACGTCCTGCACCAACACGTCGAATCCCTACGTGATGGTGGGCGCGGGCGTGCTCGCCCGCAACGCCGTCGAGAAAGGCCTCACCGTCAAGCCGTGGGTCAAGACCTCGCTCGCGCCGGGCTCTCAGGTGGTCACCGACTATCTCGAGAAAGCCGGCCTGACGGACTATCTGGACACGCTCGGCTTCAATCTCGTCGGCTATGGCTGCACCACCTGCATCGGCAATTCCGGTCCGTTGCCGGAAGCGATCTCGCAGACCATCCACGAGAACGGACTCGCGGTCGCATCGGTGCTGTCCGGCAATCGCAACTTCGAGGGCCGGGTCAATCAGGACGTGAAGGCGAATTATCTGGCCTCGCCGCCGCTGGTGGTGGCTTACGCGCTGGCCGGCTCGATCATGGTCGATCTCGTCACCGAACCGCTGGGCACCGACGCCAAGGGCAGGCCCGTCTATCTCAAGGACATCTGGCCGACGACGAAAGAGGTGGCCAAGCTGGTGCGCAAGGCCGTGAAGCGATCGATGTTCAAGGAGCGCTATGGCGACGTGTTCCGCGGCGATCCCGAATGGCAGGCGATCGAAGTCGCCGGCGGTCTCACTTATGGCTGGGATACCAAGTCGACCTATGTGCAGGAGCCGCCCTATTTCGACGGCATGACCGCCGCGCCGGATGCGGTGACCGATGTGGAGAATGCGCGCATCCTCGGCCTGTTCGGCAATTCCATCACCACCGACCACATCTCGCCGGCCGGCGCCATCAAGCATGACAGCCCCGCCGGCCGCTATCTCAGCGAGCACGGCGTGGCGGCGCACGACTTCAACTCCTACGGCTCGCGGCGCGGCAATCACGAGGTGATGATGCGCGGCACCTTCGCCAACACGCGCATCAAGAACCAGATGGTGCCGGGCGTCGAAGGCGGCGTCACGGTGCATCATCCGTCGGGCGAGCGCCTGGCGATCTACGACGCGGCGATGCGTTACGGCACGGAAGGCGTGCCGCTCATCGTGTTCGCCGGCAAGGAATACGGCACGGGCTCATCGCGCGACTGGGCGGCCAAGGGCACGCGGTTGCTCGGCGTGCGCGCGGTCGTGGCGCAGAGCTTCGAGCGCATCCACCGTTCCAACCTGATCGGCATGGGCGTGCTGCCGCTTGTCTTCGCCGAGGGCACGTCGTGGGAGACGCTCGGTCTGAAGGGCGACGAGACGGTGTCGTTGCGCGGCTTGACCGATATCAAACCGGGGCAGTGGCTCGAGGCGGACATCACCTATGCCGGCGGCGAGACGAAGGCCGTGCCGCTTCAACTGCGGATCGATACATTCGATGAGCTCGACTATTTCCGGAATGGCGGGATTCTCCACTACGTGCTGCGATCGCTCGCCCGCGACGCCGCCTAAGTCACTGAGTTGTGACCCCGGTTGAGCCATTTTTCCCGGAAATCTCGGGCTAATTCCGGCATGCTAGGCGCATGAGGCCAGTCTTCTTCCTTGCCGTGGGCGCGGGCGCTCTTGCGCTCATCGGGCTTTCGTCGCCAAGCCGGGCCGAGCCGCCCGGGCCCGGCGTGACTCTGCTCGAGCTGTTCACGAGCCAAGGCTGCTCGTCCTGTCCGCCGGCGGATAAGCTTCTCGCCGAGTACGGCACCAAGAAGGACGTGATCACACTCTCCTTCTCCGTCGACTATTGGAATTATCTCGGCTGGCACGACACGCTGTCGAGCCCTGAGAACAGCGAACGTCAGCGCGACTACGCGCTTTCCCGCGGCGACGGGCGCGTATACACGCCGCAAGTCGTGGTCGACGGCATCATGCATGTGAACGGCAGCAGCGAGGCCGCGATCGAGATGGCGATGCGGAACGCCACCAAGCGGCTCAAGGACGTCCGCGTGCCGGTGTCCATGCACGCCGAGGGCAACAGCCTGGTGGTGGATATCGGTGCGGCGCCCGAGACGTCGGACATGCGCGAGGGAACGGTCTGGCTCGCCGTCGCCAAGGACAAGGAAACCGTCGCCATCACTCGCGGCGAGAATCGCGGCAAGAGCATCACCTATACCCATCCGGTGCGTGAGCTCACGCCCATCGGCATGTGGGCCGGCGAGAAGATGACGCTGCGTCTGCCGCTCAAGGATCTGCAGACCATTGGCGGCGATTGTCTGGTGGCGATGGTGCAAGTGGAGGGCGCGGGGCCCGTGCTCGGCGTTGCCGCCTATGAGCGGAAATAGCGGCGGCCCCCATCGTGTTTTTTGGAAAAGAAAAAGGGCCGGCTTTTGCCGGCCCCTTTTCGTGGCCTCGTGGAGAGTGGCCCGGTCCGAGAGAAGACCCCGGGGGGGCTGGGGGGCTGAGATTCCGAAGCCTCTCTAGTTGGACCGGGCCGAGAGGCAACATGGATAATCATAGCGAGTTTTGGGGCGTGCCAGGGGCGCAACTAGGGCGGAACTGTGACTTATGTTTCGTTATGTTACAGTTCGTGTGACAGCCTTGTACGGCTTGAATTTCCTCGGCCGCGCGGTCATCATGAAGGTTCCGTTACAGGAGGCGCGCGTTGAGCGATACGGAGCCGATAGTCTTGCCGCTGGCCCGCAAGGCTGGCGGCTATCCGAGCCCTTCCGAGGGATCCCAGCGTGCCGACATCTCCTTCAATCGCCAAGAACTCAGCCAAATCCTGAATGTCTACGGCCGCAAGGTGGCGAGCGGCGAGTGGCGAGACTACGCCATCGATACGCTCAAGGAGAAGGCCGTCTTCTCTGTGTTCCGGCGGTCGTCCGAATGCCCGCTCTATCGCATCGAGAAGGCGCCGAAGCTGGCGCGGCGCCAGGGCGCCTATAGCGTGATCGCGGCGACGGGGCTGATTCTCAAGCGCGGCCACGACCTCGCCCGGGTGTTGCGCGCGCTCGACAAGGGTTTGCGGCTGGTGGAGGCTTGAGAGGCCCCCAGATAAAGGAGAAGCCCCGGAGACGGGGGACTCGGGGCTTCTCCGGTTCCTTATGGGGGGAACCTGTGATGGGGAGGGACGCCCATCACGGCTAGCAAGTGGGCGCTGGCGGATCGTTTTTCAACCAGGTCCCCCCGCGGCTTGGCGGCATCATTAAAAAAGGCCCCAACGCCGACGCTGGGGCCTTTTTCGTTCGAACGTGCCGGCTCGGGCTCTAGCGGCGGTCGCCGAAGAGCTGGAGCAGCATCATGAACAGGTTGATGAAGTCGAGATAGAGCCGAAGCGCGCCCATCACGGCTTTGCGGCCGGAGACCGATCCATCGTCGTTGACGGAATACATCTCCTTGATCTGCTGGGTGTCGTAGGCGGTCAGCCCGGCGAACACCAAGACGCCGATCACCGACACCGCGAATTGCAGGGCGGTCGAGCCGATGAACAGGTTCACCAGCGAGGCGATGATAATGCCGATCAGGCCCATGAACAGGAAGGAGCCCCAACCGGAGAGGTCCTTGCTCGTGGTGTAGCCCCACAAGCTCAGCGCGCCGAACGAGGCGGCGGTGATGAAGAACACCCGGGCGATGCTCTCGCCGGCATAGACGAGGAAGATCGAGGAGATCGATGCGCCCATGAGGGCGGCGAAGCCCCAGAACACGAGCTGGGCCGTGCCGAGGCTCATGGAGTTGATCCGCGCCGAGATGAAGAACACCAAAGCGAGCGGCGCGAAGATCACCACCCATTTGAAGGCGCTGGCGAACATGAAGTTGCCGAACGGGGTCAGGCCCGTGACGGCGCCGTCGGTCCCGGTCACCACAGCCATGGCATAGATCGCATAGGCGACAACGCCGGTGATGGCGACGCCGGACGCCATGTAGTTGTAGACGCGGAGCATGTAGGCGCGCAGGCCCTGGTCGATGGCACCTGCGTCGGCGCGACCGGCGGCCGTGCCTTGCCCATAACGTCTGTCGAGTTCCGCCATATTAAGAGAATCCCTTGCTGAACGGTTGGTCAGAAGCCAATTTGCCTACGAATATGGTGGCTTAAGGCTAGCGGCGCAAGGTGAAGACACTGTGTCCGGGTGACGGAATTGCCCCTTATTCAGCCCGGAGGTAGGGCGCCGCCTTGACCGAAAGCACCCGCCAGGTGGTGATGGCGCCGACGGCCAGCACAAGGGCCAGCGCCAGCGCCACCGTCTGAATGGCGGCCCAGGGGGCGAAGACGAACTTGATGTCGAAGGCGAAGACGCACAGCGCCCAAGCCGTGACGGTGGCGATGATGAGCGCCAGCAGGGAGGTGGCGAGCCCGAGGGTGCCGAACTCGAGCAGCTCGGCGCGAATAATCCGGCCGCGCGTGGCGCCCAGCGTCTTGTAGAGCACGGTCAAATATTTCCGCTGCTGCTGGCCGGCCGACACCGCGCCCGCCAGCACCGCGGCGCCGATCAGCAGCGTCACGCCCGCGGTGGCGGTGATGGCCGTCATCAGCTTGGCGAGCAGGGCCTTGGCCGCGTCGATGATGTCGCCGATCTTGATGGCGGTGACGAGGGGGAAGGTTTCCGCGAGCGACTGGATGATCTTGGCTTCCTTGGCGGGATCGGTGCCTTTCGGCAGCTCCAGCGTGGTGACGAGGCGATGCGGCGCGCCTTCCAGCGT
The DNA here is from genome assembly GCA_963731875.1 of uncultured Alphaproteobacteria bacterium. Lineage (GTDB taxonomy): Bacteria > Pseudomonadota > Alphaproteobacteria > Rhizobiales > Methyloligellaceae > Methyloceanibacter. Next base: position 158,045 of record CAVSXL010000007.1, read on the forward strand.
GTTGGGCGAGAACACCATGACGAAATTGATGGCAAGCGATTCCCAGTCGATCTTGCGCAGGCTCGTAATCTTGGCCTCCACGTTGCGGCCGAGAATATTGACCGTGATCTGATCGCCGAGCTTCAGGCCGAGCCCCTTGGCAAGCTCGCCGTCGAAGGAGACGAGCGGCGGGCCGTCATAGCCCTTCGGCCACCATTCGCCTTCCTCGATGGTCGAGGAGCCGGGGACGGCGTCGGTATAGGTGAGGCCCCGGTCGCCGGCGAGGACCCAGCGGGCGTCCGGCTTAACCTCCACCTTGTCGACGGAGACGCCGTTCAGCTCGATGATGCGGCCGCGCAGCATCGGCGCGTCGTTCAACTTGGCTTCGGGCTCGATGGCCTTGGCGGTGTCCTGGAAGGTCTTGAGGTCGTCCGGCTCCACGTCGAGGAAGTAATAGGCCGGCGCGTCGATCTCCACATGGCTCTCGATCTCCGTGAGCAGCGAGGTGTGGATCAGGGCCACGGCGATCAGCAGGCCGAGACCCAAGCCCAGCGACACGGCGATGGAGCGGGCGAGCGATCCGGGCGCGCCGATGCTGGCCAACGCCAGTCCCCAGGCGGGCGGCTTGGTGCGGCGGAAGCGGGCGGCGAGCCGCTGTACGATCACGCCGAAGCCGAGCAGCAGACCGAAGGCGACCACGATGCCGGCGGAGATGGCCGCCGTGACGATGCGTTCCTCGGAGGCGGCGATGGCGAGTAGGAACAGGGCCAGCCCCGCCGCCGCAGAGCCGATGGCGAAGGGGAGCGCGGAGCGCTCGCTCTCCTCGGTCAGATGGGCGCGCATGAGCACGGCGGGCGAGATGCGGCTCGCGCGCCCCAGCGGCCACAGCACGAACAACACCATGGTGAGGAGACCGGCCAGCGCCGCGACCAGGAGCGGAACGGGATGGGGCTCGACCGCGAGCTGGATGGGCAGCGCATCGGCATAGCGCGCGGCGATTGCCGCGGGCGCCAGGGCGCCGAGCACCAAGCCGATGGAGATGCCGATGAGCGCGAGCAGCAGCGCCTGGATCAGATAGACGTTGAGCACCAGCCGGCTGGAGGCGCCGAGGCATTTGAAGGTGGCGATGATGTCGCGCTTCTTCGCCATGTAGCTTTGGATGGCGTTGCCGACGCCGATACCGCCGAGCAGCAGCGCCGTCAGGCCGACGAAGTTGATGAACTGGGTGAAGCGCTCGGCGTCGCGGCGGAGCGACGGCGCCGGGTCGGTCCAGTCATGAATGGCGAAGCCGGATTGCGGGAACTGGGTTTCGATGCCTTTGCGCGCGGCGGTCAGCGCCTCGCGGTCGATGGCGATCGCCTCGGGCATCTTCACGCGATAGGTCCAGCGAATCAGGCTGCCGGGCTGCACCAGGCCGGTCTTCGCGAGCGTGTCGCGCGACATCAGGAGCTTCGGGCCGTAGGACAGCCGGTCGGCAAGGCGGTCGGGCTGGTCGCCGAGAATGCCGCCGATCTTGACGGTGGCCTGGCCGATCTTGAGCGGATCGCCGACTTTCAGGCCAAGCCGGTCGAGCAGGCCGCGCTGGGCGACCACGACGCCGGGGTCGCGCCAGAGGGGACCGGCAGCCTTCGGCTCCAGCACGACGACATCGCCGTAAAGCGGGTAGGGATCGTCGACCGCCTTGACCTCGATCAGCGCGCTCTTGCCGTCCTCGGCGCGCGCCATGGCGCGGAAGCTCGCCGAGCCGCTGATCTTGCCGAGCTTTTCGAGCGCAGCCGTCTCTTCCGGGTTGAGCTGGCGGTGGATCAACTCGAAAGAGAGATCGCCGCCGATCAGCAGCCGGCCCTGCTGCGCCAGCGCCTTGTCGAAGGCGGCCGCCAGCGAGCCGATGGCGGCCACGGCGGCGACGCCAAGGGCGATGCACAGCACGAAGATGGCAAGCCCGCCGGCACCGGCGCGCAATTCGCGCAACGCGATCCTCAGCGCCAGCGGCATCCGCAAGCGGGGCGGTGACGCCGCAACCGTGGTTGCCGCCGCCGTCACCTGGCGCGCACGCGGCGCTTGGCGTCGCCGCTCACGATACGTCCGTCGGCAACGTTCACGGTGCGGTCGCAACGCTTGGCCAGCGTGCTGTCATGGGTGATGAGCAGAAGCGTGGCGCCGGTGCGCTCCTTCAGCTCGAACAGGAGATCCATCACCTGCTCACCCGTGGCGAGGTCGAGATTGCCGGTGGGCTCGTCGGCGAGGATCAGCGTCGGCTTGGTAGCAAGCGCCCGGGCGATGGCCACGCGCTGCTGTTCGCCGCCGGAAAGCTGGCCGGGAAAATGCGTCTCGCGATGGGCGAGCCCCACTTCGGCGAGCGCGGCGCGCGCTCTTGCGAAGGCGTCGTCCTGGTTGAGGAATTCCATGGGCAGCGCCACATTCTCGATGGCGGTCATGGTCGGCACCAGGTGGAAAGATTGGAACACGATGCCGATATTGGCGGCACGCAGCCGCGCCAGGCCGTCCTCGTCCAGCGTGCCGAGATCGGTGCCGGCGACGGTGACGCGGCCTTGCGTGGCGCGTTCGAGACCGGCGATGACCATCAGGAGTGTCGATTTGCCCGAGCCGCTAGGGCCGACCACGGCCACAGCTTCGCCTTCCGGCACGCTTAGATCGATGCCGCGCAGGATGGCGACGGCGCCGGCGCGCGAGGGCAGCGTGACATGCAAGCCTTCGAGATGGATCGCGGGGTGCTGTTTCAGGGTCTGATCCATGGCAGGAAGGGTCACCGGTCGGTAAGCGAATGGCAGGATAGAAGTTAGATAGCCGCATTAGACAAGGTCAAACAGGTCGAAATGATGATAGTTCGCTTAGGCGTCATGGGCTTTCTCGCCGCAGCCCTGATCTTTGCCCTGCCATTGCGCGCAATCGCGGCGGGCGAGACCGTGATCGTGGCGCTGGGCGACAGCCTCACCGCCGGTTACGGCCTGCCGCAGGACCAATCCTTCCCGGCGCAGCTCCAAGCGGCGCTGAACGCGCGGGGGGCCAATGTCAGGGTCGTGAACGCGGGCGTGTCGGGCGATACGGCGTCCGCCGCGGCGAAACGCCTCGACTGGGCGCTGCCCGAAAACGCGGCTGCGGTGATCGTCGAGCTTGGCGGCAACGATGCGCTGCAAGGTATTCCACCCGCGGGGACCAAGGCGGCGCTGGCCAAGATCATCGAACAGGTCAAGGCGCGCGGTCTGCCGGTGCTGCTCGCCGGCATGGAGGCGCCGCGCAATATGGGCCAGGACTACGTTGCGGCGTTTGGCGCGATCTATCCGGATCTCGCCGCGCAATATGACGTGCTGCTCTACCCGTTCTTCTTGGAGGGCGCGGCGCTCAATGACGATTTGATGCAGAAGGACGGCATCCATCCCAACGGCAAAGGCGTCGCGGTTATCGTCGAGAACATGCTGCCGAAGGTGGAAGAGCTTTTGGCGCAGGCGAAAGCCCAAGCGAAATTGGAGGAGTAGATTTGTCCATGAGCACGACGTTCAGCATGAGGTGGATCGCGATTGTGCTTGCGGTGATATGCGCGCCGGCTGCCGGGCAGGCGGGTGAGGCGGTCACCTATGAGGTCGGAGGGGAGAGTTTCGAGGGCTATCGCGCCGACGCGCCAGGCCCGTCCAAAGGTCTCGTACTCATCGTCCACGATTGGGACGGCCTGACCGCCTACGAGAAGAAGCGCGCCGATATGCTTGCCGAGATGGGCTACGACGCTTTTGCCCTCGATCTCTATGGTAAGGGCAACCGCCCTGCCGACATTGGCACCAAGAAGGCGGAGACGGGCAAGCTCTACGATGACCGGGCGCGCATGCGCTCGCTGCTGCTCGGCGGGCTCGCGGAGGCGCGCAATGACGGAGACCAAGAAGTGGTGGTGATGGGCTATTGCTTCGGCGGTGCTGCGGTCCTCGAGCTCGCCCGCTCCGGGAAAGCGGAGTACATCGCCGGTTACGCCACATTCCATGGAGGGCTGGCGACGCCCGAGGGGCAAAGCTACCCGGCCGACACGCCGCCGCTCCTGATCATGCATGGCGGCGCGGACAGCTCGATCACCATGGACGACGTGACGGAGTTGTCACGCGAGTTGGAGAGCGCCGGCGTGACATACGAGATCCAGGTCTATTCCGGCGCGCCGCACGCCTTCACCAATTGGGATGGTGACCGCTATCAGGAGCGGGCCGACAACCTATCGTGGGCCGCTTTTTTGGCTTTCCTTGCCACGAATTTGTCGGATTGAGTGTGGTAGGACGCCCCTTGCGCGGTTCGTTCCGCGTCTTGCACGCGGTTGCCCATATGAATCCACCCCTCAAACAAGTCGCGGCGTTACCCTTCGTGGAAACGTCGAGCGGGCCCTTGGTCCTGCTCATCACCACGCGCGGCATGGGGCGCTGGACCATCCCCAAAGGCTGGGCCAAACCGGGCCTCGAGGATGCCGAGATGGCTGCGCGGGAAGCCTTCGAGGAGGCGGGCATCGCTGGCGACATCCGTCCTCGGCCGGTCGGCTCTTACGATTACACCAAGCGACTGCATCTGTTCTCCTGGGTCCGGTGCAGCGTCGACGTTTTCGGTTTGCGGGCCCGTTGCCAAGAGCTGGACTGGGCGGAAAAGCAGAGCCGAAAACTCAGATGGATAAGTCCGGATAAGGCCGCCAGCATGGTTCGGGAGCGGCAACTCGCGGTGATCTTGCGGGATTTTCCCAAGCTCGGACTCGTCTGACCCGGCAGCCCGGTTTTCAAGCCAATCGGTGAAAAGCTGTGGCGAACGGCCGGGCGGAGTTGTGGCCGGCGGCCAGACCCCCTATGACCTGACCCACAAGGGACCCGGGGGCCTGAACTCTCATGACCATTCGCGATGAGGATGCGGCAGTACCCGTAGACAGGATTCGCAAGTCCTCGCTCGACAAGGATCTCCGCAAGATCGAGCGGCTGGAGGACGCGACCCGCGCCGCCTCTCGGAGCCGGATCGCCGTCGGCGTCGCGCTGCTCTTTCTGGCCACGGCCGGCGTGCTGGCCGCCACCCAGATCGGCGTCGGGCAGCACAGCTTTCTGATGATCATGGCCGCGGTGATCGGCGGCTACATGGCGCTCACCATCGGCGCCAACGATGTGGCCAACAATGTGGGCCCGGCGGTCGGCGCGCGCGCTTTGACCATGACGGGCGCGCTCGTCATCGCCGCCATCTTCGAAGCCGCCGGCGCGCTGCTTGCCGGTGGCAATGTGGTTGAGACCATCTCCAAAGGCATTATCGATCCGGCGGTGGTTCCGGGCGCCGGCGTGTTCGTATGGGTGATGATGTCGGCGCTGCTCGCCTCGGCGCTCTGGGTGCATCTCGCCACGTTTCTCGGGGCCCCGGTGTCGACGACCCACGCCATTGTCGGCGGCGTGTTGGGGGCGGGCGTGGCGGCGGTGGGCTTCGCCGCAGTGGACTGGGCCGTCGTGTCGTCGATCTTCGTCAGCTGGCTCATATCGCCGTTGATCGGCGGCGCCGTCGCCGCGGGCTTCCTCGCCTTCATCAAGGTCAATCTCATCTACCAGGAGGACAAGATCGCCGCGGCGCGGCGCTGGGTGCCGGTTCTGGTGGCGTTGCTGGCGGCAATCTTCACGGCCTATCTCGTCACCAAGGGGCTCAGCCATGTGTGGAAGCCCGGCTTTCCCGCGCTGGCTGTCATCAGCATCCTCGTTTTCGCCTTGGTCTATCTGGCGGCGAAGCCCTGGGTGCGCAGCCAGTCGCAGGGCATGGAGAACCGCAATCAGGGTTTGCGGAAGCTGTTCCACCTGCCGCTGATCTGTTCGGCCGCCTTGCTGTCCTTCGCTCACGGCTCCAACGACGTGGCCAACGCGGTCGGGCCGCTTGCGGCGATCCTCAACAGTGCCACCACGGGGTCGATGGCCAGTCAAGTCGGCGTGCCGTTCTGGGTGATGCTGATCGGCGCCGTCGGCATCAGCCTCGGCCTGTTCCTGTTCGGCCCGCGCATCGTGCGCATTGTCGGCGAGCAGATCACCAAGATGAATCCGATGCGCGCCTTCTGCGTGGCGCTGTCCGCCGCGCTCACGGTGCTCGTCGCCTCGCAGCTCGGATTGCCCGTCAGCACGACGCATATCGTGGTCGGCGCGGTGTTCGGCGTCGGCTTCTTCCGCGAGTATTACACGACCCATAGCCGGCGCCGGCGGCGCTATATCCTCACCCATAAGCGCAACCAGCCGCAACGGCGCTTCTCGCTGGCCGATCAGGACGAGCTGCGCCGCCGCAAGCTGGTGCGCCGGTCACATTTCATGGGCATCGTGGCCGCCTGGGCGATCACCGTGCCATCCGCCGCGCTCCTGGCGGCTCTGATATTCTTCGCCGTCGACTGGGTTCGCTGACATTCCCCAAGGCAGACCTCAAGGCTGACCACTTGGCCACCATCTACGATCTGAAGCCGAAATTTCAGGCGTACTTGCGACCGCTGGCCGCAGCGTTGGTGCGCGCCGGCGTCACCGCCAACGGAGTCACGGTGGCGGCGCTGGTGTTAAGCGCGGCGCAAGGCGCTTGGCTCGCGCTTGTACCCGGCTCGGCATTACCGTTGCTGGTGCTGCCGGTGGTGCTGTTCCTCCGCATGGCGCTCAACGCCGTCGACGGGCTCATGGCCAAGGAGCATGGCCAGGCGAGCCCGGCCGGCGCCGTGCTCAACGAGCTGTCGGACGTCATCGCCGACGCCGCCCTCTATCTCCCCTTCGCGCTCATCCCGGGCATCAAAGCGAGCCTCGTGGTGCTGGTGGTGGTGGCCGGCATCGTCGCCGAGATGGCGGGCGCGCTCGGGCCGCTCATCAAAGCGCCGCGCCGCTATGACGGGCCGCTCGGCAAGAGCGACCGGGCCTTCGCCTTCGGCCTGCTGGCGGTGCTGATCGGGATCGGCTTCGCGGCCGGGCCCTGGACGAGCGTCTATCTCGCCATTGTTCTGGCGCTGTCGGCGGTGACCGTGGTCAACCGCGCGCGGGCCGTTGTGGCGGAAAGCGACAGTATGAGCAAAACGCCATGAACATGGTCTTCGGCCTGCCGGAGCACGTGGTCGTCGCCACTGCCGGGGTGTGGGGCGTGCTGATCGCCGCCACGGGGCTCGTGCTGTTTCTGCATTGGCGGCGGCCCGGCCAGTATCGCGAACTGGTCGACCGCACCGCGTCGTGGTGGTGGATGATCGGCGCCTTTAGCTTGGCGATTGTGCTGAGCGACACCGCGGCGATCGTCTTTCTCGCCTTCATCTCCTATCTGGCGCTGAAGGAATATCTGTCGCTGATTCCGACGCGGCGCATCGACCGCGGACTACTGCTGTTCGCCTATCTCGCCATTCCCATTCAGTATTATTGGGCGGCGGACGACTGGTACAACATGTTCCTCGTGTTCGTGCCGGTTTGGATGTTTCTGTTCTTCCCGGCGCTCATGGCGCTACGCGGCGACACGCACGGCTTCCTGCGCGCGGTCGGCACGCTCTCTTGGGGGCTGATGCTGACCGTATTCTGCTTGAGCCATATGGCCATGCTGCTCGTTTCGGGCGAGGTCTATAACCCGGTCGCCGGCGGCGTCGGGTTGCTGTTCTTTCTCGTCGTGCTCACCCAGTTCAACGACGTGGCGCAATATACTTGGGGCAAGCTGTTCGGCCGCCACAAGGTGACGCCCATAGTCAGCCCGAAGAAGACCTGGGAAGGGCTCGCCGGCGGCGTGCTGACGACGGTGGTGCTGGCGGCGGCCCTCGGCCCCTATCTCACGCCCATGAATTGGCAATGGTCGGCCTTGGCCGGCGCCGTGCTCGGCATCGCCGGCTTCCTCGGCGACATCACCATCTCGGCGGTGAAGCGCGATCTCGGAGTCAAGGACACCGGCGGGCTGATTCCCGGCCATGGCGGCATTCTCGACCGGGTCGACAGCCTGACCTATGCGGCGCCCGCCTTCTTCCACTTCTTCCGCTATTTCTTCACGCCATGAGCGCGATCTTATGAGCAAGAACCCCGGCATCCGGCTATTGCGCTTTCTGTTTTTCGCGGTCGTGGTGCGGGCGGTGGTCCTGGTGGCGATCGGCTTGACGGTGCGGCACCGCGAGCGCCTGCCGAAGGACGGCCCGGCCGTGCTTGCCGCCAACCACAATTCCCATCTCGATACGCTGGCGCTGATGTCGCTGATGCCGCTCGACCTGCTGCCGCGCCTGCGGCCCGTGGCGGCGGCCGACTATTTCGGCAAAGCGGGCGCCTTCGGCTGGTTCGCCAAGAATATCATCGGCATCATACCGGTGACGCGCGGCGGTGGACTGAAGAGCAATCCGCTGGCGGGATGCGAAGAGGCGCTCGACCGCGGCGACATCCTCGTGCTGTTCCCGGAAGGGTCACGGGGCGCGCCGGAAGCCTTGCAAGCCTTCAAGAAAGGCATCGGGCATCTGGCGTGCGGCCGGCCGCAGGTTCCGGTCATTCCGGTGTTCATGCAGGGGCTCGGCAAGGTGCTGCCCAAGGGCTCGATGCTGCCGGTGCCGTTCAACTGCATCGTCAGCGTCGGCGAGGTGCTGCACGGCACGGGCGACCGCGGGGCTTGCGTCACCGCGCTTGAAGCGGCGATGACGGCGCTGGCGGCGGAGGAGAAAGTGCCAGTCTGGGAGTAAGCATCGCGGCTCAGGCTTGACGCTCGCCACGATTCGCCCAACCGTTCAGGACAGATTCGCTTCCAGAAGGACCGGCACTTTTGGCCCGCTACGGTACTGTTCTGCTGATGATGACGATGCTGCTGGTGCCTTTCGGCGCCGCGGCCAATGACGATGCCGGCCGCATCGCCATCATCGACACCTCCCACAATGTGACGCCGCATCTGCCGGAACTCCGCGCCGCCGGCGTCAAGGTCATCGGGCGATATCTCGGCCGCTGCGCGCAATGGCGGGGCAAGAGGCTCATCGACAACGGCCGGGCGGGGGAGGCGGGGAGCGAGATCGACGCGATCCTCGATCACGGTTTCGCGGTGCTGTCGATCTACCAATATCTCTCCAGCAGCAAATACAAATTCGAGGGCAAGAGTTTCGACAGCCGTGGCAAGCTGTTCACGCTCAAGGACGCGAATTGCGCGAAGGCGGCAAACCCGCCGCACTCGACCAAGACCGAAGCGGAGCTCGATTCCCGCGCCGCCGTCGCTCAGGCGAGAGCGCTCGGTCAGCCCGCCAACACCGCCATCTATTTCGGCGTCGATTTCAATTTCGACCGAAGCGACACGGCGACTGCCAAGAAGATGGTCGAGTATTTCACGGTGGTGAACCGCAATCTGCGCAGCGCCGGATATCTGGTGGGCGCCTATGGCAGCGGCGATGCGCTCATGCTGCTCCAGCGGCAAAGACTGATCGACTTCACCTGGCTGTCGGCATCGCGCTCCTTCGGGGGATCGTCCGCGTTCCACAACTCGGGCCAATGGCATCTCTTCCAGAACTGGACGGACACGCGCTGGTTCGCCGAACGCGCCGGCGGCAAATGCAAAGGCGGCCTGCCGCTCGATACGGACATTCAGAACGCGGCCTTCGCCGGCCAGTCGATCGGCTTCTGGACGCGCGAAGGACCTTATGTGGTGCCGAAGGCGCGCACGCAGGCGATCTTCAATCAGCGCCGCTTCGCCTGCAACGGCGATGCGCTGATCCGCGCGAGCGGCGCGCTGCCGCCGGGACCGCTGGCGAGCACCGCTCATTGCGGCCGGCCCTATATCGAGTGCGAGCCGCGGCTGGGGCGTGGGCTCGTGGCGCAGATCTGCTACGCCAACACCGCGCGCGTCGGCGAGAGCAACGGCGTCCTCGTCCGGGTCGATTACGACGACGACGGCAATTTCGACGGCTGGACCATGGTCGACAATCTGTCGAGGTCGTTTGCGCGCAAGCCCACCTATATCAAGGACCAGGCCGCGCGGCGGCGCGCGGTCTGCCCGCGGTGATGGGCGTCAGTGGCTGAAGGGATTGCCGCTTGCGGCCGCCGCCAGGATCAGCGCGGCGCAAGCGAGAAACGCGGTGACCGTGCGCACATGGTTCCACGCAGCCCAAGACGACTGGAACCGCTTCCACAGATCGCGGCCTTCTTGCGTGTCTGGCGCGGCGAGGGCGAGCCGGTTGTTGTGCGGTCTGTTGGCAATCATGGTCACCGGGAAGGTGCCCATGAGAAAGAACGCGCTGCCGGTGAGAAGGTAGCCCGCGCCGGGCTTGCCCCAGTGAAGGAGCGCGACGCCCGACAACACGGCGCATAGCGCGGCGGTGCCGAAAAACACCACGAGGAATATGAGGCTCTTGATTGCCGCGGTGATGGCCTGCATGGCGACGATGCCGCGCTCCGCCGAGAGCCCAGTGAGCGCACGCATCAGATAAGCGGAGAAGGCAAAGAAATTGCCGGCAAGCAGCCCGGTGCCGAGCGCCGCCAGCACCGTCACCACGAATATGAGCTTTTCCACGCTGGAGGCCTCCCCGTCCCTTTGGTCTTATTGGTCTTCTACCAATTCGGGTTGGCGCACCGAATGCCTTTGGTGCCGGCCTCGGCGATCCTGCCGGGCTGAGGCTCAGGTTTCGCCTCGGCGGTCTCGGCTGGCGTCGCGGTCTCGCTATCGGACTCGCCCTCGCCCTCGCCCTCGCCCTTGGGCTTAGGCGGGAGCTCGATCTCCCAGGCGCGCCGCACCTCGGTCCACCACTCTTTCTCCTCGGGGCCCCGAGCGTCGCCAATGAAGCGCAACGTAAAGTCGTCGCCTTGCATGCAGGCAATGGTTATGGCGTAGCCCTTCCACGGCTTGGAGATGATGCGCGCGTCGGTTACCAGATATTTTCTGGAGAACAGCTTGCTGGTCAGCACCAAGGAGCTGCCGTCCTCGCGCTGATACAAGTGAACGTAGATCGGCGGCGAGACGAGGCCGCCGCCGAAATCGGTCCAGCCCTCGAGTTCGAGATCGCCGGAATAGGACTGGCCGAGGAGGTTCTTGACGAAGACCTCATCGGGATCCTCGTCCTCCACCGGTGCCTCGGCGGGCGTCTCCGGTTCGGCAGCGGCTTCCGGTTCGGCGACCGCGGGAGAGATACAGAATAGGCTGGCGACGCAAGCCGCCGCCACGACGCTCAAAATGGTACTATGCATGAGGCCTTTCCCCTCGACCCGTTTCCTTCACCCGTTGCGAAGTCTATTCACAATCGCGGCAAATTTCGTCCCTAAACCCACCGGCACATGTCCTTCCGCTTCTTCTCCCGCTTGATCCTTGCCGTCTTGTCCGTGTCGCTCTGCCTGCTGAGCATCACGGCGGAGCCCTCGCGCGCGGCACCGTTGCCAAGCGGCTGCGGCTCGCCCCGGCTGTCGGCGATGATCGGCCAGATGATCATGGTCGGGTTCCCCGGCGACGACGAGAAGGATCGCGGCGTCATCGCCGTGCGCGATCAGCTGGCCAAAGGGCTGATCGGCGGCGTGGTGCTGTTCCCCGAGAATATCCGGTCCCCGCGCGAGCTGAAAAATCTGATCGCCTATTTGCGCAACGCGCGTTCGAACCCACGGCCGTTCATCGCCGTCGACCAGGAAGGCGGCAAGGTGCAGCGGTTGAACAGCTGGAACGGCTTCACACGCTATCCCTCGGCGCAGAGCGTAGGCCGCAATCCGAGCTATGCCGTGCCCGGCGCGGCAAGGCGCCTCTACGATAAGATGGCGACGGAGTTGGCCGAAGCCGGCTTCAACATGAATTTCGGCCCCGTGGTCGACCTCAACCTCAATCCGAGCAATCCGGTCATCGGCGGGCGCGGACGGAGCTTCGGCGCCGACCCCGATGTGGTGACGGCGCTGGCGACCGCCTTCATCGAGGCGCATCGCGCGGCGAATGTGGTCCCCGTCGCCAAACATTTCCCCGGGCACGGCTCGAGCCGCGTGGACAGCCATAAAGCGCTGGCTGACATATCGGCGACCTGGCGCGAGGTGGAGCTCGAGCCTTACCGCCGGCTCGCTGCGGCCGGCAAGCTCGACGCGGTGATGATCGGGCATCTCTATCATCCGCGCTTCAGCGACATTGAAGGCATGCCGGCCTCGCTATCGGCCAAGGCGGTGCGGAACTTGCGGAACAAGAACTGGATCGACTTCCACGGCGTCATCATCAGCGACGATATGGAGATGGGCGCGGTGCGCGATTTCACGCGCGAGGACCTTGCAGTGAAGGCGATCAACGCCGGCACCGACATCCTGGTGTTCTCCAATGTGGAGGCGAGCGATCCGGATATCGGCGTCAGGCTGCATGCGGCCATCGCCAAGGCGGTGTGCGAGGGGCGCATCTCGCGCAACCGCATTCATCAGGCCTACGGCAAGATCATGCTGCTCAAGCGCCGGTTGCAGCAGAAAGACTTGAGCGGCAAGTGGTGACTTCGGCACCTAATGATAAGCGTCGTGCTCCGGCGCATCCCACAGCACGTAATAGGAATAGGCCGTGTAGCCGAGGATGATCGGCAGTAGCGGAATCGCGCCGTAGAGCATGAAGAGCTGCGAGTTTGGCGCCGCGGCGGCCTGCCAAATGGTGATGTCCGGGGGGATGATGTAGGGGAAAAGGCTGATCGCCAGCCCGATATAGCAGAGCTGGAAGATGGCGGCGCCCCATAGGAAGGGCGCGTAACGCTGGCGGGTGGAGATGCCGCGCCACAGGCCGAGGACGGCGACCGCGGTCAGCAACGGCACCGGGCAGAACATCACCATGTTGCCGGGGGAGAACCAGCGCGCGGCGATCTCCGGATGCAGGAACGGCGTCCACAGTGAAAATACAACGATGAACAGCGCTACGGCGATCAGCGCATAGCGGCCGACGCTATAGGCCCAGTCGCGCAACGCCTCGTCGGCCTTCATGATGAGCCAGCCCGCCGACAGCAGAACATAGCCCGACAGCACGGCGATGGCCGTGACCATGGAAAAGGGCGTCAGCCAATCGAAAGCGCCGCCGGAGAATTTGTTGTCGGTGACGGCGAAGCCCTGGACGAAGGCGCCGATGGTGGCGCCTTGCATGAGCGCGGCAACGATGGAGCCGCCGGCGAAGGCGAGATCCCAGGCCCAGCGGAAGCGGTTCGACTTGAAGCGGAACTCGAAGGCCACGCCGCGCAGGATCAGACCGAGCAGCATGAGGATGAGCGGGATATAGAGCGCCGGCAGCATCACCGAATAGGCGAGCGGGAAGGCGGCCAGCAGACCGCCGCCGCCGAGCACCAGCCAGGTCTCGTTGCCGTCCCAGAAGGGGGACACCGAGGCCATCATGGCGTCGCGGTCGCGGTGCGACGGCGCCAGCGGGAACAGCACGCCGAGGCCGAGATCGTAGCCGCCGAGCAGCACGTAGAGGAACACAGCCAGAGCCAGGATCGCGGCCCAGACGAGCGGCAGGAAGACCGGGAGGAGCTGGCTCATGTCCATGCTGGCGGCTGTCATCTCACGATCCTCATGGATTGCCCGCCGCGGCCATGGGCCTGTGGGACAGGTCGGCCTCGCCTTTCTCCGGCACCGGCGGCGTCTGGTCGGGTCCGCGGCGCACGAGCTGGCCCATGTAGAAGATGCCGGCGCCGAACACGATGCCGTAGACGACGACGAATAGAATAATCGAAGTGAGCACGCTGCCGCCGGGAACGGGTGATACGGCGTCGGCCGTGCGCAGCAATCCGTAGACGACCCAGGGCTGACGGCCCACCTCGGCCACGAACCAGCCGGCGAGCACGGCGATAAAACCGAGCGGTGAGGCGAGCACCATGGCGCGCAGGAACCAGCTTGTGGTGTAGAGCCGGCCCATGAGCCACAGCACCGCGCCGGTCAATCCAAGCGCGATCATGATGAAGCCGATGCCGACCATGATGCGGAAGGAGAAGAAGGGAATGATGGGATTGGGCCTGTCTTCGACGGGGAAGGATTTCAGGCCGCGCACTTCGCCGCCCCATTCATGGGTGAGGATGAGGCTGCCGAGATCGGGAATGGCGATCTCGTAGAGATTGCTCTCGGTCTTCGGGTCGGGAATGGCGAACAACACGAGCGGCATATCGCTGCGTGTGTCCCAATTCGCCTCGATCGCGGCGACTTTGGCGGGCTGATGTTCGAGGGTATTCAGCCCATGCAGATCGCCGATGACCAGCTGCAGCGGCGCGAGCCAGACGATGAGGCTCAAACCCATGCCGAGCATGATGCGCCCGTGAGCCGCGCTCTTGTCTTTCAGAATGTACCAGGCGCCGATGCCGCCGACGACGAAGGCCGTGGTGAGGTACGCGGCCGCCACCATGTGGGCGAAGCGGTAGGGGAAGGACGGGGTAAAGATGACCTGCCACCAATCCGTCACATGGAGCACGCCGTCCTCGGCGACGCGGTAGCCTTGCGGCGTCTGCATCCAGCTATTGGCGGAGAGAATCCAGAAGGCGGAGATGGCCGTGCCAAGCGCCACCATGCAGGTGGCGAAGAAATGCACCCATTTCGGCACGCGGTCGCGTCCGAACAGCATAATGCCGAGGAAGCCCGCCTCGAGGAAGAAGGCGGTGAGCACCTCGTAGGAGAGCAGAGGGCCGATGACGTTGCCGCCGATCCGCGACAACTCACTCCAATTGGTGCCGAACTCGTAGGACATGACGACGCCGGAGACGACGCCCATGCCGAAGGACACCGCGAAGATCTTGGTCCAGTGGCGGGAGATTTCGGCATAGATCGGCTTGCCGGTCTTCAGCCACAACGCCTCGAGCACCATGAGCCAAGCGGCCAGGCCGATGGTGAAGGACGGAAAAATGATGTGGAAGGAGATCGTGAAGGCGAACTGGATGCGCGAAAGAAGTAGCGGGTCGAGCTCGGACATCGTTCGTTTCCCACCTGCCCAGTCAAGGCCGCCTTCCATGGCGACTCATTCACTTGCAGGAAGACTACCCGGCTTTGCCCTCAAAGCCCAGGCGGTGCATGGCCGCATCCACGGTTGCAGCATTGACAGTGCCGGCTGTCAGACCCCTAAGCTTGTCATGGACGAGACAGGCCGCGCATATGTCGAAATTGGACGGTCGCTTGCAGCGCGGGGCTATCGTTTCACGGCGGTCACCCCGGAAACCCATCGCCTGGTCTTGGCGCGAGCGGGCGAAGCCTCATCGCTCGAAGCGATCTTCGGCTGGAACCGGCCGTTCAGGCCTGCGGACCTCGATCGCTCACTGCGCGATCTCCTCGCTGGTGCGGGCGCTCTCATTGAGATGGGCGATCTCTGCCAGTCGGCCATACGGTTCGCCACGATCGGCGATCTTCTATTCCTTCATTCCGGATTTCCCACGACGGAAAACGATGCCGTGTTCTTCGGGCCCGACACCTATCGGTTCGTGCGATTGCTGTCGGCGTCTCTCGCGGACTTGACCGAAGGCGGGCCGCTCCGGCTCGTCGATCTCGGCTGCGGGACGGGCGCGGGCGGGATCTTCGCCTCGCGTCTCCTTCCGGCGGGAAGTGAGATCGTGCTTTCCGACATCAACGAAAGGGCGCTTGCCTTTACCGCGGTTAACCTTGCCCTCAACGGACCGATTTCAGCGCAAACCGTTTGGAGCGACGTGTTGCAAAACGTCCCGGGTGAGGCCGATCTCATCATCGCCAATCCGCCCTATCTGGTCGATGAGAAGGAGCGGCTCTACCGCCATGGGGGCGGGAGCCTTGGCATTGGGCTCGGCGAGCGGATCGTTAAGGAAGCCCTGAGCCGCCTCAAGCCGGGCGGCAAACTGGTGCTCTACACCGGTGCCCCGGTAATTGCCGGGATAGACGCGTTTTTCGACGCTGTCCAACCCCTGATGCAACTGAACGCCAGCCAGTTTCGTTATGAGGAGATCGATCCCGACGTGTTCGGCGAGGAGCTCGAGAAGCCTGCCTACGGCAGTGTGGATCGGATCGCCGCTGTCGGACTGACCGCCATCAAACGAGGATAGCCAACGTGACTTCCCCCGACCTGTCCTGGACCGAGCATGCCGGCGTCCTGGAGGGACCCCAATTTGCGCTCTTTCAGCTGGAGCTTGCCAAATACAACAGTAAAGCGATCGCGCCCGGGCGTCCGACCGAGGGTTGGCAGTCGGAGCTCGACGTGCTCGCCAGGGTGATGCGGGCCGAGGGCGAGTATCTCGAGGCGGTGCGCCGGAAGATCGCGCCCCTGGTGACCGAAATCCCCGAGCAGGTCGGAGACTTCATTGCTTGGTACGAGGATCTTCGCGACACAGGTCCAGGTCAGGGCGACCCGCTGTTTCCGTGGCTCGCCGAATCGGCAACCTTCGAAGACATGTTGTGGTTCTTGACCCAGGAGGTTGCCGGCGAAGCCGGGTTCGACGACCTCTTGGCGATGACCCAGGTCCAGATGCCCGTCACCGCAAAGTTGGAAATGGCGCGCAACTATTGGGACGAGATGGGACGCGGTCGCGAGAGCGCGATGCACGGGCCTCTGCTCGAACGTCTCGCCACCCATCTCGAGATCGATGCCGATCCCAGCCAAGTCATCCCGGAGTCTCTCGCGCTCGGCAACGCCATGCTCGCGATGGCACGAAGCCGCCGATACGCTTTCCACTCGGTTGGCGCTCTCGGCGTCATCGAGATGACGGCGCCCACGAGGGCGGGCTTTGTGACCGACGGGCTCAAGCGGCTGCGAGTGCCGACCAAGAAGCGGCTCTATTTCACGTTGCACGCCGTGCTCGACATCAAGCATTCCGAATGCTGGAACCGCGAGGTGCTGCGGTCGCTGGTGGCGGAGGATCCGCAGCGTGCTGCGGCGATCGGCGAGGGCGCCGTTCTCAGGCTCTGGCACGGCGCGCGATGCTTCGAGCGCTATCGGCGCGAGCTCAGCGAAAGTCGGCGCAGCGTGGCGGCGTAAGTTTTGCGGAGGCAGCTCTGATGCGCTTCCTCGGGATCGGCGACAACGCCGATCTTTCCTCGCTTTATGTTCGCCTCGTCGCGGAAGGCCATGAGGTCAAGGTTCACATCGGCGACCCGCTGTGCCGCGGTACGCTGACCGGGCTCGTCGACAAGGTCGATGCCTGGGAGCCCGAACTCGATTGGGTGCGAGCGGCAGGGAACGACGGCTGCATCTTATTCGAGAACGTTGGGGCCGGGCGCGGCGCGCTCCAGGACCGCCTGCGGCGCGAGGGGTTGAACGTCATCGGTAGCAGTGGGTATGGCGCCGAGCTTGAGAACGACCGCGCCTATGCCCAAAAGATTCTCGCCGGTCTCGGGTTACGCACGGCGGCTATAACGGCCTTCTCCGAGATCGAGGACGCGCGCCGCTTCATCGCCGAGCGCCCGCAGCGTTACGTGCTGAAGGCCAACGGGGCGGATGCGGTCAGCTATGTGGGGCGGCAGCCGGATGGCGAGGACGTGCGCACGGTGCTTGTCGCAGATGCGCGTTATGCCGGCACGAGCTTCGTCCTGATGGATTTCGTCGACGGTATCGAGATAGGCGTCGGCGCCTATTTCAATGGTGTCGACTTTCTGGAACCGGCCTGCCTCGATTGGGAGCACAAAAGATTCTTCCCCGGCGATCTCGGCGAGTTGACCGGCGAGATGGGCACGGTCGTGACCTATGACCGGAGCAAGAGGTTCTTCGAGCGTACGCTCGGCAAGATGAGGCCGCTCCTCGCGGAACATGGCTATTGCGGCTACATCAATCTGAACACCATCGCGAACGAGGACGGCATCTGGCCGCTCGAGTTCACCTGCCGCTTCGGATATCCGGGCTACGCGATTCTCGACCCGTTGCAGCGCACAGGTTGGGCCGAGCTCTTCAGCGCGATGATCGGGCGGACGACACTCCGTTTCGAGACGGAGCCCGGTTTCTGCGTAGGCATCGTCATCGCCACGCCCCCATTTCCCTATTCGCGCGCCCAGGTGCCGGAGCCTGTCGGATTGCCGATCTTGTTCGACGGCGACCTCTCCGAGTCCGACCGACGAAATATCCACTATGGCGAGGTCGCTTTGCAGGGCGATCTGCTCGTGACCTCCGGCACGAGCGGCTCCACGCTTGTCGTGACCGGAGTCGGCGAGACGGTGGCGGACGCGCGCAACGCGGCCAACGCGCTTGCCGACCGGGTGATGGTGATGAATGCGCGCTATCGGCGCGATATCGGCGAGAAGCTCATCGCGGGCGACCTTTCGAGAATCGAGGCCGTCGGTCTGCTCGATCCGCGCTAACGCTTGATTTGCTCGAAAGCGCGGAGCGCGCGGGCGCGCGCGGCGGCGTGATCGACGATCGGTCTCGGATAGGTGTCCCCCAGCGCAACGCCCGCTTGCGCCAACAGGAGCTCCGGCGCGTCCCACGGCGCATGGATGTCGGGGCCAGGGAGGCTCGCCAGTTCCGGCACCCAGCGGCGCACATAGTCGCCGGCGGCATCGAATTTTTGGCCCTGGAGCACGGGATTGAACACCCGGAAATAGGGCGCGGCGTCGGCGCCGCAGCCGGCGACCCATTGCCAACCCGCCGCATTATTGGCGAGGTCGGCATCGACCAGCGTGTCCCAGAACCAGGCCGCGCCCGTCTGCCACGGGATGAGCAGATGCTTCACCAAAAACGATGCGACGATCATGCGCGTGCGGTTGGGCATCCACCCCGTCTGCCACAGCTGACGCATGGCAGCATCGACGATGGGGTAGCCGGTCCGTCCCCGCTGCCAGGCGGTGAGCGCCGTCTGGTCGTCGCGCCACGGGAAATCGGCGAACTCCGGCCGCAGCGGCTCGGTGGCCATGGCGGGAAAATGATGCAGCAGATGATGCGAGAACTCGCGCCAGCCGATCTGCCGCAAGAAGGCTTGCGCGCCGTGTGCGCCGGCGAGGGCCGCGTCGCTGGCATGACGCACGGCGTGCCACACTTGGTTCGGGCTGATCTCGCCGAAATGAAGATGTGGCGACAGGCGCGAGGTCGCGTCGGGCTCGAAGCTGTCGCGGCTGTTCGCATAAGCCGCGACCCCATCATCGATGAAGCCCGCGAGTTGATGCCGGCCTGCGGTCTCGCCGGGGTCCCACGCGGCGCGCAGGCCGCCGGCCCAATCGGGTTTGGTGGGCAGAAGGTTGAGACTCTCCAGAGACTCGCTCTTGGCCTCGGCAAACGTTCCGAGCTTCGGCGCTTTCAGCGGCGTGCGCGGCGCCGACGCGGCGAGGCAGGCTTTCCAGAACGGCGTGAACACGCGGTAGGGCTGGCCGCCTCCCGTCGCAATTGCATCGGGGGCGAAAAGTAGCTGGCCGGAATGCAGGTGAAGCGCGGCCCGCTTCTCGGTGCAGAGCGCCGCGATGGACTCCTCAAGGGCCGCGTCCCACGGATCGGTGCCGCGCGCGGCATGGACGGCGCTGGCGCCGGTCTCATCGAGAAGGCTTTCGAGAACTTTCCGCGCCGGGCCTTGGCGCAGCACGAGATGTCCGCCAAGACTTTCGTCGAGCGCCTTGAGGCTGGAATGCAGCCACCAGCGAGCCGCCCCGCCCAAGCGGAAGTCGGCCGGCGTCTCGTCGTCGAGGATGTAGAGCGGGAGCACAGGTGCGTCCGTGTTGGCGGCGGCGCTGAGGGCGGCATTGTCCGCAAGGCGCAGATCGCGGCGGAACCAGACGATGACGGGCGCTTGCGGTTTTGCCATGCGGTCAGTCTTGCGGCGCCGTGGCGGCCACAGCCGCCTCGTGCAACTCGTATGACTCTCGGCCGAAGCAGCAGAACACCACGCGCTCGATGCCCGGCAGTTGGCCAAGCGTCTCGTGCACGGTGCGCGCGGCGGTGAAGGCGGCGCGGTCGGCGGGGAAGCCGTAAATGCCGGTGGAGATGGCGGGGAAGGCGACCGATTTGAGCCCGGTTTCGGCGGCAAGGGTCAGCGCGTTCCGGTAGCAATCGGCGAGCAGCTTGCCTTCGCCCCGCTCGCCGCCGCCCCATACCGGACCGACGGCATGGATCACATGGCGCGCGGGCAGGCCGAAGCCGGGCGTGATCTTGGCCGCGCCGGTGGCGCAGCCGCCGAGCTTGGCGCAGGCCGCCGCCAGCTCAGGACCTGCAGTCCGATGAATGGCGCCGCAGACACCGCCGCCCGGGGCGAGGGCCTCGTTGGCGGCGTTGACGATGGCGTCGACATCGAGGGTCGTGATGTCGCCTTCGATGATGTCGATGCGGGCCGGCATGGCCGCATTGCACGCTGAAAGGCGTTGACGTTCAAGCCCCTAGCGAGACTTAAAGGTCGAGCTGGTAGGACTCGGGAATCCAGCGATAGCCGCCGTCTTTCCGCCGTTCCACGTAGCCGAGAGAGGGAAACGGCATGTGGAAGGCGCTGACGGCCACACGGTCCGTCGCGACCCGGTCGAACATGCGGGCGCGCGTCTTCGCCCCTTGCGCCTTATCCACGTCGAACACGCAATGCCAATCGGGGCGCGCCAGCGAGGCGACCTGGTGGTGGGCGCAATCGCCCCAGAAGACGAGGCGCTTGCCGCCGCTTTCGATGTTGTAGGCCAAGTGCCCGGGCGTGTGGCCATAGGCTTCCATCGCGCGAATGCCGGGCACCACTTCGTCGCCGGGCGCGAGGAAGGTCGTCTTATCGGCAAGCGGCACCATGGTGTCGCGGAACAAGGCGGCGAAGGGCTGCAGCTCTCCCACCGGCTTGTCGCCGGACCAAAAGTTATAATCGATTGCCCCGGTGACATAGCGTGCGTTGGGGAAGAGCGGCCGGCTTTTCTCCATGACACCGCCGATGTGATCGGGGTGGCCATGGGAGAGCACCACCACGTCGATCTGCTCCGGGCTGAACCCGGCGGGTCCGAGTTGGGCTTTGAGCCAGCCGCCGGCGGGACGCGGGACGAAGCCGCGCTCGCCGTTGCCGGTGTCGAACAGGATGAGCTCCTTGCCGGTGTTGACCACCATGGGGGTGAAGCCGGGCCGGTATTTATTCGTGGGGAGCAGGTTGTCGCGCATCAATTGATCGACCTCGGCCTGTTTGGCGTTGCCGCCGATCAGGGGCCAAGGCCCGTCGATGAAGGCGGCGGCGTCGGAGATCGTCGTCACCTCGAAATCGCCGAGTTTGAAGCGGTAGTGGGTCGGTTCCGAAACGCCGAGCATCGGGGCCGCGGCCATGGCCGCGCGTGAGGTGAGGGCGGCGGCAAGAGGCGCGGCGGCGAGCGCGCCGGCCGCGCCGATCAACTGGCGGCGATTGAAAGCGGAACCAAGCATCTGCGGTCTTTCCTTTTGCGACATGGCGCGAGACTATCGGCGCAGTTCCGAAGCCGCTTGAACGAACGTGCTGTGTCCCACGCCGCTGAAAATTCGCCGATCTGGTATCTCGACCGCGCGCGGGCGCTGTTCGTCGGGCCGCTCGGCCGCAATGCGCGGCACCGTCACAGCACCCCGGTGTTTCTCGCCGGCCTCTACGGCAAGTTCTCACTGCGCATCGATGGCTGCGCCTGGCGCGCCTGCCGGACGGCGGCGATTCCCGCCGGTGTCGCGTATGAGTTCGACATGGACGGCGAGCCGCTTGCCGTTCTCTACGTGGAGGCAAGTGCCGGCGGCGAGGACGGTCTGTCACACTTCGTGCGTCAGGCGGAGGACGTGGGCGGCGCGCGCGTCGGCAATGACGGGGAGATCGCCGTGCTGCGCGAGATCTATGAGGACAGCGACAGCCTCTCTTGGCTGCCGCGGGCCTTGGATGATTTGCTCGGCTTTGCGGGGCGGGGTGCCCGCGCGGTCGATCCGCGCATGGTGCGCGTCATCGAGACTCTGCATGAGAGCTATGCCGATTTGCGCGCGGTTGGTGCGGTGGCGGAGTCGGTCGGGCTATCGCCGTCGCGCTTCCAGCATGTGTTCACGCGAGAGATCGGCGTACCGTTCCGCCGGTATCGGGCCTGGTGCCGCATGCGATCGGCGATCGGCGCGGTTCTTGGCGGCAGCAATCTCACGGCCGCGGCCCATGAAGCCGGCTTTGCCGATCAGGCCCATTTCGCGCGCGATTTCCGCCGCACCTTCGGCGCGCCGGCTTCGCCGACATTGTCCAGGGTCAGGGGGATGAGGCTTGCTTAGGACGTCCGGGAGGACCACAGGGCCGTTAACGGCCCGTGCGGCGGCGTCTGGCCGGTTCGTGAGGTCACTGATTGAGCGAGTGGATCCAGGTGATCATTTTCCACATGTCGTCGTTGGATTTTATGATCGTCCCTTGGGCGGGCATCGGGCCGACCACGGCTTCTGATCCTTTTCGCGTATAGCCCTGCTCCATGAACTTGTCGCTGCCAAGCGCGATCAGGCGGAACAACGTGTCGTCATCGTTGCCATAGATCCAGATGGGGTTGGTCAAGGGCGGGCCCATGCCGCCGCCGCCGGTGCCGCCGTGACACCCATTGCAGCCTGCCGCCATATAGATCTCCTTACCCTCGGCCGCCACGTCGCCGTCGCTTGGCTGGTAGGGGTTCTTGAGTGTGCCTTTTTCCGCCGTTTCGGCCGTCTCCATGGGGCTCTTGGTGTCTTCCGCTTCGTCAGCCGCCATGGCCACTCCCGCAGTGGATCCCACCGCGCCGGCAATAGCGAGTTTCAGAAACATCATTCTAACGGCGTGGGTGGCGGACATGGATCCTCGCTTTCAAGAGAACATCGGCAGATGCGCCTCAGGGAAACGGGGGAGGCATGGTCGAAGTTCCGCTTGACTTGGCGCAGTCCTGTTATGTTATATCATCAGCCATGAACGCCGCCCATCATCACGACCACGATCCCAAGCTGTCGCGCAATCAGACTGAAATTCTGACCTGCCTGCGCAAGGCCAATGAGCCCATGAGCGCCTACGCCATCCTTGACCGGGTGCGGAAATCGGGCATCTCCCATCCGCCCACGGTCTACCGGGCGCTCAACGACCTCATGCAGAAGGGCATGGTGCATCGGCTCCAATCGCGCTCGGCCTTCGTCGCCTGCGATCACGGCGCCTGCGATGGGAAGTTCGCCTTCGCCATCTGCCGGGCTTGCGACAAGGTGGTCGAGATCGCGCTTTCCGATGCGGATCAGGCGGGGCTGCTCGCGCTGGCGCCGGACGAGATTTCGCCCGAGCAGGTGACACTCGAGCTGGCCGGGCTGTGCCAGACCTGCCGTCCGGCGCATTCGGCCCACCCGGTCTAAGACACAAGACATACGACACAAGGATCGATCCTCATGGCGTCGCACGGAGCAGTGGAGCGGCACGTATCTGTTGCGCCCGCGCGCAGGATTTCGCTGCTGCGGCTCGCGGTCACCGCGCGGCTCGCCATCGTGGCGGTGGCCGTCTGTCTCTTGTGGCTCGCGGTCTATTGGGCGCTTGCATGAAGATGACCGCGCCCGCCATCAGCTTTCACAACGTGACGCTCGGCTACGACCGGCACCCGGCCGTGCACCATATCAGCGGCGAGATCGCCCGTGGCGAGCTCCTGGCCGTGGTGGGCCCGAACGGCGCCGGCAAGTCGACCCTGCTGAAAGGCATCGTCGGCGATCTCAAGCCCTTGAGCGGCAGCCTCAGCCTGGACGGTCTCAGCAAGCGCGACATCGCCTATCTGCCCCAAGTCATCGAGATCGACCGCTCCTTTCCCATCTCCGTGTTCGACTGCGTGGCCATGGGGCTGTGGCGCAGGATCGGCGCATGGCGGGGTTTTCGAACGCGCGACAAGCAAGACGTGATCGCGGCGCTTCACACGGTGGGCCTGGTCGATCTGGCGGACCGGCCGGTGGGCTCGCTGTCGGGCGGCCAGTTCCAGCGCATGTTGTTCGCGCGGCTCCTTCTGCAGGACGCCGCGGTGATCCTGCTCGACGAGCCGTTCCGTGCCGTCGACACCAAGACCGTCGCCGAGCTCATCGCTCTCATCGAGCGCTGGCACAAGGAAGGACGCACCGTGCTGGCGGCGCTGCATGACATTGAGCAGGTCCGCGCGCATTTTTCCGACACGCTGCTGCTCGCCCGCGAGGTCGTGGCCTGGGGGAAGACACCACAAGTTCTGACGCCGGCCAATCTCGCCAAATCGCGCAGCCTCACCGAAGCCTTCGACACCCATGCGGAGATTTGCGAGCGGGACGAGGAACTGGAGCGCGAGTCCGCATGATCGACGCCGCCGTCCAGCCCTTCGTCGAGTTCGCCTTCATGCGCCGGGCGCTGGTCGGCTGCCTCGCCATCTCGCTGACGGCGCCGCCCATCGGCGTGTTTCTCGTGTTGCGGCGCATGAGCCTCATGGGCGACGCCATGGGCCATGCGATCCTCCCGGGCGCGGCCATCGGCTATCTGCTCGCGGGGCTGTCGCTGTTCGCTATGAGCCTCGGAGGCTTTGCCGCCGGATTGGCGGTGGCGCTCGCTGCCGGCCTCGTCGCCCGCTCAACGGTCTTGCGCGAGGATGCGAGCCTGGCCGGCTTCTATCTGGTGTCGCTGGCGCTCGGCGTCATGCTGGTGTCGGTGCGCGGCAGCAATGTCGATCTCCTGCATGTGCTGTTCGGCACGGTACTGGCGCTCGATGATGCGGCGCTCCTGCTCATCGCCGCCATCGCCACGGTGTCGCTCGCCGTGCTGGCGATCATCTACCGGCCGCTCGTGCTCGAATGTTTCGATCCTGAGTTCCTGCGCTCGGTGAGTCCGTTGAGCTCGCCGACCCATCTCCTGTTCCTGGTGCTGGTGGTGCTCAATCTCGTCGCCGGATTCCAGGCGCTCGGCACGCTCATGGCGGTCGGCATCATGCTGCTGCCGGCGGTGGCGGCGCGATTCTGGGCCGAGGACGTGTCGGGGATGATCGGTGTCGCGGTCGTTACCGCCTTCGCCGCCAGCTTCGCCGGGCTGCTGATGTCCTATTACCTGAACGTGCCCACGGGGCCTGCGGTCATCCTCGCCTGCGGCGCTTTCTATTTCCTGTCCATGCTTGTCGGCGTCAAAGGCGGCGTCCTGTGGCGGCTCATGCCGCGCAAGCATCTGGAGGCCTGAATCCCCGCACACAAGGAGTCGCGTCATGCGCAATCGCTTCATCACTCTCTTAGGAACATGCCTCGTCCTGCTCGGTGTCTCGAGCCCGGTCCACGCGGCCGACAAGGTCAAGGCCGTCGCCTCGTTCAGCATTCTCGGCGACATGGTGAAGCAGGTGGGCGGCGACCGGGTCGAGGTTTCCACGCTGGTGGGCCCCAACGGCGACGCCCATGTGTTCAGCCCGACGCCGGCCGACGCCAAGATGCTAGCCGGCGCCGATATATTTTTCATCAACGGGCTCGGCTTCGAGGGCTGGATGGAGCGGCTCGAGAACGCGTCCGGCTTCAAGGGCGCGCTGGTGGTGGCGAGTGGCGGTGTCATGCCGCTCAAAATGACCGAGGAGGAGGGTGGGCATGAGGCGGTCGTCGCCGATCCGCATGCCTGGCAGAATCTCTTCAACGGCAAGATCTACGTTGCCAATATTCGCGATGCGCTGATCGCCGCCGATCCGGACGGCAAGGCCGTCTACGAGGCGAACGCCGCCAGATATTCGGCCGCCATCGACGCCGAGGACAAAGCAGTGAAAGAAGCTATCGCCAATCTGCCGCCGGCGCGCCGCAAGATCATCACCAGCCACGACGCCTTCGGCTATTTCGCAAACGCTTACGGGCTCGAAGTCATTTCGCCGGAAGGGGTGAGCACCGAGAGCGAGGCGTCGGCCCAGGACGTGGCCAAGATCATCCGCCAGATCCGCGCCGAGCATATCCCGGCGGTGTTCATCGAGAATGTCACCGACCGGCGCCTGCTCGATCAGATCGCGAGTGAGACCGGCGCCAAAATCGGCGGCGTGCTCTATTCCGACGCGCTGTCGCCGCCGGACGGCCCGGCGCCGACCTATCTCGGCATGTTTCGCCATAATGTGGGGGCGCTCACCGCGGCGCTGTCGAGCTAGCCATGTCCGGCAAGAGGCCGTGGCTGCTTTTGCTGATCGCGGTCCTTCTGGGGGCCATCGCGTTTGCCGCGCTGGGCCCGCCGGGCTGGCAGATCCGGCTCGGGCTGCACTGGCTAGTGGAGCATTTCCTCGCCTTTTTTGGGCTGACATCGCTCGCCTGCTTCGTCTGGCCCCGGCCGATGAGGGTGGCGGCGGTATTGCTGCCTTTCGCGGTCCTGCTGGAAGCGGCGCAAGCGCTGACGCCGGACAGGACGGCCGATCCCGCAACCGCGCTCGCCGCCGCGACAGGCGTGGCGGCGGCCGCGCTTCTCGCCGATCTGGTCGTCAGTTTGCGGAAAAAGCGTGGGAAAGCCTGAGCTCTCGGATGGTAGCGCGGCCTCCGCAAATGTGATGTATCCTGGGCCCATGGAGATCAAGGCGCGCAAGCGCACCATAGCGGTCCGGGTTGGCGGCGTGAGCATCGGCGGCGATGCGCCCATCGTCGTCCAGTCCATGACCAATACGGATACGGCGGATGTGGGCGCGACGGTGACGCAAGTGGCGGCGCTGGCGCGGGCCGGGTCCGAGCTCGTGCGCATCACCGTGGACCGGGCGGAAGCCGCCGCTGCCGTGCCGGAGATCCGCGATCAGCTGGCGGCGCTCGGGGTCGACGTGCCGCTGATCGGCGACTTTCATTATAACGGCCACACGCTGCTTGCCGCCTATCCGGCTTGTGCGGAAGCGCTCGCCAAATACCGCATCAATCCGGGCAATGTCGGATTCAAGGACAAGCGCGACAAGCAATTCTCCCAGATCATCGAGATTGCCCTCAAGCACGACAAGCCGGTGCGCATCGGCGTCAACTGGGGCAGCCTCGACCAGGACCTGCTCACGCGACTGATGGACGAGAACGCGCGCCTACCGGAACCGAAGGACGCGCGCGCGGTGATGCACGAGGCCATCGTGCAGTCGGCGCTGATCTCGGCGGAGCGCGCGCAAGAGTTGGGCATGGGCGCCGACAAGATCGTGCTCTCGGCCAAGGTCTCTGCGGTACAGGACCTCATCGCCGTCTACGCCATGCTGGCGGCGCGGTCGGATCTGGCGCTGCATCTCGGCCTGACCGAGGCCGGCATGGGCTCCAAGGGCATCGTCGCCTCGTCCGCTGCGCTCTCCGTTCTCCTTCAGCAAGGCATCGGCGACACGATCCGCATTTCGCTGACGCCGGAGCCGGGCGGCGACCGCACGGTCGAGGTCAAGGTGGCGCAGGAGCTGCTGCAGAGCATGGGCTTCCGCGCCTTCGTGCCCCTGGTGGCGGCGTGTCCCGGCTGCGGCCGCACGACGTCCACCACGTTCCAGTCGCTTGCGCGCGACATCCAGGATTTCATCCGCGACCAGATGCCGGAGTGGAAGCGCCGCTATCCCGGCGTGGAAAATCTCAACGTCGCGGTGATGGGCTGCATCGTCAACGGACCAGGCGAATCCAAGCATGCCGATATCGGCATCTCGCTGCCGGGCACCGGGGAGTCGCCGGCGGCGCCCGTGTTCGTCGACGGCGAGAAGGTGACGACGTTACGTGGCCCCGGCGCCGCCGCCGAATTCAAGCAGATGGTGCTCGACTATATCGAGCGCCGCTACGGCACCGGCAATATCGGCCGCAGCGCGGCGGAGTAAACGCTAGCGTCGCCGTTACTTGATCGAAATGGCGTCGCCGGCGATCGAGACCGTCAACGCGATCATCGTCACATTGAACACGAACGCGACGAGGCCGTGCGCCGTCACGGTCTTGCGGATGGTGGCCGAGGTCACAGCCACATCGGACACCGCGGTCGAGGTGCCGATGACGAAGGCGAAATAGATGAAATCCCCATAGCCGGGCTTGCCGTCGCCGGGGAAACGCATGCCGCCGCCGGCGCCGCGATGCTCCGCGTAATATTCATGCGCGTAATGCAGCGCGAACATGGTGTGGATGAAGAGCCACGACAGCAACGTGGTGACAAACAGCAGTGCGAGAAGCCCAGGCTGAATGCTCTCGCTCTGCGACGCCGTGCGCAGCCAGAAGATGATGGCTAAGAGGCACACCATGCCGGCGGCTACGGTGAGGATGGGAATGGCGACGCGGCCATCGTCCTGCAGCGGAGATTCGCGGCGCACGCGGTCCGGGTCCGATCGCAGGATCATGACGGTCACCAGCAGGAGATAGAGCGCGAACCCGGCGTCGAAGCCGATCAAGACTCGCGACGCAAGGTGATAGCCGTCCGGCAGCAACCCCAAGGCCGCGACGCACACCAGGGCGGCGAAGACAAAGCGCCAACGCGCCTGGAGGAAGCGCGAGACGCGCGTATTCCGAAGGCGATGCAAAGGCTGCCGCGGCGTGGCCATGAGCGCCATTCGATCCGGATTCGCGGTTTCCCTCAAGCGCGCCGTTCGGCGACGAAGCGGGCGGCCTCGACCAGCATCGCCGCGCGATCGCCGAAGGGCGCGAGTGCGTCTTCCGCTTCCGCCACGAGACCGGCAAGCCGCGCCCTGGCGCCGTCGATTCCGAGCAGGGCCACGAGGGTCGCCTTGCCGCGCTCGGCGTCCTTGGCCACGGCCTTGCCCACGGCTTCGGCGTCGCCTTGCGCATCGAGGAGGTCGTCGGCGAGCTGAAACGCTTGGCCGAAGGCGGCGGCATAGGCGGTGAGTGCGGCCCGGCCGCGCCCGTCTGCCCGGCCCAGCACCGCGCCCGCCTCGCAGGCGAAGCGGAATAAAGCGCCGGTCTTCAGCGTCTGCATGGTGACGGTGTCCTCGGGCGAAAAATCCCGATGGGAGGCTGAAAGGTCGAGCGCCTGGCCCAGCGCCATGCCCCGCCACCCGGCGGCGCGGGCCAGCATCAGCACAAGCTCGGCGCGGATGCCTGCGTCCGCGTGGGTCGCGGGCGCGCTCAGGATCTCGAAGGCGAGCGTGAGCAGCGCATCGCCGGCGAGAATGGCGGTCGCTTCATCGAAGGCCACATGCAGGGTGGGGCGGCCTCGGCGCACCGCATCATCGTCCATGGCGGGAAGGTCGTCATGCACCAGGGAATAGCAATGGACGCATTCCAGCGCGCAAGCCGCATCGAGCGCGTGAGCCTCGTTCACGCCGAAGAGCCCCGCGGACTGGATCAGCAGAAATGGGCGCAGACGCTTGCCGCCGCCAAGCGCCGCATAGCGCATGGCATCGCCGAGTCCGGTGCCGCTGGGGGACGGGTTCGGTCGTGCTGCGAGATGCGCGCCGAGCCGTTGCTCGACGGCCGATGCTGTGCGTTCGAGCGCGCTGGGGAAGGTCATCTTGGGGGACATGGATAACGGAGGCGGGGCTTTGCGGCAAACGCCTAACGCCGCGCCCACGCAATCCGGCGTTGCTCCAAGCGGTGGCCGGGAGGTACAAACCGATTCTATGGCGGTACCGGGGGCTTCAGGGGCTCGCAAGCGCGGCAAGGGACGGGCCGGCGGGCGCAAACATCATCCATGGCTGCGGCGCGTGGCGCTGGCGTTGCTCATCATCGCCGGCGCGCTGCTGCTCTCCATCGTGGTGTTCCGCTTCGTCAATCCGCCCATCACCCCGGTCATGCTGGCCGACAAGCTGAGAGGCGCCACCCTCAAGCGGCAATGGGTGCCGCTCGACAAGATCTCGCCAAATCTGCGCTTGGCGGTGGTGTCGAGCGAGGACGGCCGGTTCTGCGCCCATTGGGGCGTGGACTGGGGGGCGGTGAGGGACGCCGTCGAGGCGGCGCATAGCCTCAAGGGCGTGCGCGGCGCGAGCACGATTCCCATGCAGACGGCCAAGAATCTCTATCTGTGGAACGAGCGCAGCTATGTGCGCAAAGCCCTGGAAGTGCCGCTCGCCTATCTCATGACGGCGATCTGGCCCAAGCGGCGCATGATGGAGGTCTATCTCAACATCGCCCAATGGGGACCGGGGCTGTTCGGCGCCGAGGCGGCCAGCCGGCATTACTTCGGCAAGCCCGCATCCGCGTTGACCCGGCGGGAGGCGGTTCTGCTCGCCGCGGCGCTGCCGAACCCCCGCTTGCGCAACCCCGCCAAGCCCAGCCGGCGGATGCTTCTGGTCGCCAATGCCGTGGAGCGCCGCATGCCGTATATGGTTAAACGGGCCCATTGCGTCTTGAAGCCCTGAAAAAGGGTGGTTGTGGGCCCTGGCCAGGGGAAAAAATTGCCATTATAAGGGCGCCAAGATAGCCCCCCATCAGGGCAGGCAAAGAGCCCCCATCAGGGCACGAAGACAGGCCCTTGCGCGACCGCGTGGGGCGATTTGAGGTTTTACGACTATGGCTGTTCCTAAAAGAAAAACCTCCCGCATGAAGCGGGGTTTTCGGCGTAGCGCCGATGCGTTGGAGTCCCCGACTTACGTCGAGGACAAGGACTCCGGCGAGCTTCGCCGTCCGCACCACATCGACCTGAAGTCCGGGCGCTATCGCGGCCGTCAGGTCATCGTGATCAAGGAAGAGGCCTAGACCGCCGCGCTTCGCGCTCACGCGTTCGGCCTCACCCAAGCCCGCTTTGTCGACTGAAGTCCCGCGCCCCTTCGAGGGCGGCGTGCGCTTTCGTGCGCCGCCCGGGCTGTTGCCGGTCTGTGGTAATTCCGCAAGCATTCGTCAACCAAGCCGCATGAAAGCCGCCGCTTGATGGCTTGAGCCCGCTAAAGCTGGGCCGGGGATTCCCTCAATTGGGGGTCGGCTTTCGGTTTTTTTAAATCTTATCGCCTAGCCTCTTCGTCAATAAGCCGAGGCGCCGAATGGCGC
Organism: uncultured Alphaproteobacteria bacterium; assembly: GCA_963731875.1. Taxonomy (GTDB): domain Bacteria; phylum Pseudomonadota; class Alphaproteobacteria; order Rhizobiales; family Methyloligellaceae; genus Methyloceanibacter. The sequence continues at coordinate 188,606 of CAVSXL010000007.1, forward strand.
TCCCGTGGTGGGTCCATGGGGCATAATGGGGGCGGTCAGTGGTTGCATCCTCTAACGAGTTTGCCGGAGGCGGTGGCGTACCGCCACGTCAGCCAGGTAGTGCCAGCATCGTGGATTTCGATCAGCGCGGCGGCGAGCCGCCGGCGCAAGAGCCGCTCGACCTCGAACAGGTTCTGGAGAGCGTGCGCGCGACGGCCTATCGGTGGGACGTCGCCAGCGACGCGATCGAGTGGGCGGACAACGCAGCGGGCGTGCTTGGCGTGGACGACATCGCCAAGCTCCGGCGCGGGCGCGCCTTCGCCTTGCACATCGACGCCGAGCACGCCGGCGCCCGTTATGACGGCGTCACCGGCGGCACGCAAGCGGCACAAGGTGCGGCGCTGCATTACTGCCTGCATTACCGGTTCCTGCCCGATGGGCGCCGCGGCAAGAAGGCCTTATGGGTCGAGGATACGGGTGTCTGCTTCACCGACGCTGACGGACGTCCCATGCAGGCGCAAGGCACGCTCCGGGTAATCGCCGATCGGCGCCAGCAGGAGCGCCGGCACGCCGCCGCAAATCAAGATGAGCTCACCGGCCAGCTGAACCGCACGCGGCTGACCGAGGCCCTAACCACGCTGCTGTCGGATGCCTCGCGCTCGCCCATCAACGGCGCCTTTCTGTTGGCCGGCGTCAACGATCTGACACTCATCAACGAGACTTATGGCTTTGATGTCGGCGACGAGGTGATCGCCGTCGTCGGGCGGCGACTGGGCCGCGTGTTGCGCGGCAAGGATTGCATCGGCCGCTTCTCATCCAACAAATTCGGCATCGTGCTCCATACCTGCGACGCCGCGGGCGTCGAGGCGATCGCGCGCCGCCTCATGGGCGTGATCGGCACCAGCGTCATCGATACGAGCGTCGGCGCCGTGGCGGCGACCATCTCGGTGGGCGCGGTGATTATTCCCGAGCATGCCTCGAGTGCCCGAAGCGCCATAGCCCACGCGCTGCAGGCTCTTGACGGCGGCCGCACCAGCCGCGGCGATCAGTTCAGCCAATATATTCCGTGCGAGCGGATTGAGTCCGAGCGGCGGCGCAACGTGGCCATCGCCGACGAGATCATCCGCGCGCTCAACGACCGCCGGATGATGATTGCGTTGCAACCGATCGTCACTTCGCGCAGCCACGAGCCCGAGCTCTACGAATGCCTGCTCCGCATGCGGCGGACCGACGGCACGGTGATGAGCGCAAGTGAGTTCATTCAAGTGGCCGAGCAGTTCGGCCTCGCCAGGCTGATCGACTATCGCGTGCTGGAGCTGGCGATCGATCTGCTGCGCGCCTCGCCCCAGATCAAGCTGGCGCTTAACGTGTCGGCGGTGACGGCTACGGACCCGCAATGGATGGCCGCGCTCGAAGGCTTCACCGCCAAGGACCGGTCGCTGACCGAGCGCCTCACCATCGAGATCACCGAGACGACCGCCATCTCCGACGTGAAGGCGGCGGTTAAGTTCGTCACCACCTTGAAAGAACTTGGGTGCCGCGTGGCGCTCGACGATTTCGGCGCCGGCTACACGTCATTCCGCTCCCTGCGGCAACTCGGCGTCGATATGGTCAAAATCGACGGCTCCTTCATTCAGAATCTCGGCACGGATGCCGAAGACGAAATGTTCGTGCGCACGCTGATTGACTTGGCCCGCAACTTCGGCGTTGTCACCGTCGGCGAATGGGTGGGCGACGAACGAACCATGCAGCTCCTGGAAAAGGCCGGTGTCTCCTATATGCAGGGCTATTTCTTCGGCAAGCCGGAGCTCGCCAAGCATGCCGTCGAGGCGGAGCCATCCAAACCCGCCAAACCCGCCAAGCCCGTCGGCTAGACGCCGCCCCGGAGATGCGCGGCGAGGTAGGCCAGGCCGGCGTCATGCACGCCTTCCTCTTCCAAATGCCGCACCGTGTTCAGCACATATTCGACATTGTCGCCAGCTTCTCCGCAGCAGTTCCGCACGATACGGAGCTGCTCGTCGAGGCTGAGCCTGCCGGCATATTGGGAGTGGTTGGGATCGGCGAGAAAGGTGAGCGCGCGCACCGTCCGGCCTGAGCCGTCGAGCAGGCGGACCGGGCGGTAGGCCTCGCGGTAGACCTCGGTGACTTGCTCGCGTTCGCGCAAATAGGCGACTGTCGCCTCTTCGGCGCCTCGGCTGACGCGAAAGGTCACGCCGCGGCAGGCGCCGCCCCGGTCCAGCCCGAGCACGAGGCCCGGCTGCTCGCGGGTGCCGCGGTGCAAGATGGAATAAACGCAAAGCGCACGGTGGGCGCCCCGGAGCAGACCCGGCGTTTGCATGTCGTGGGGAAAGCCCGGCCGCCACATCAGCGAGCCGTATCCGAAGACCCAAAGCTCAGCCATTCTGCCTTTTATTGTTGTACCCCGGCTTGTCCGTCCTGCGTGCGGATCACAGAGCTTAGCGGCTTCCCGGCGCGGGTCCTACTTCTTCAAAGGGGATCACGCTAAGCGAGATTGTGCCAGCCGCGTTCACGCACCAGCTCCAGCTCGGCCTCGCTGGCATAGGTCCGATCCCATTCCACCAGCAGCGGCCGCATGATCGCCCGCCAAAGCGGCGGCGTGAGCGCGATGAAGGCCATGGTCTGGTAGCCGTAGGGCAGCAGCGGCGCGCTCTCCACGGCATCCAAATGCCAAAAGGGCTTTGTCGCGAACATGTGGTGGTCGGAGTGGCGCGGCAGATTGTAGTGCAGCACGTTGGAGATCGTCCGGTAGCTGTCCCAGCTGTGATGCGGCCGGATCGGCGTATTCTCGGCCCGCACCAGCCCGAAATGCTGCACGTAGTTGATGAGTTCGTGGAATAGGCGCCCGAGCAGGCCGGCGAGGACGATCGCCAGGAGGCCGGCGGGTCCGCCGATGATCAGCGCCAGCACGAGGATCGACAACGGCGCGAGATGGGCTTGGATCAGCCGGTTGTGCCAGGACCACACGGGAAGCCCCTTATGGCGCAGGCGCGCCGCCTCGACATGCGCGGCTTGAGCCAATTGCTGCGCCAGAGCCCGCGCCACGAAAGTGCGCAGACGCTCGCCGCGCCGGGCGGTCGAGGCGTCGTTATAGGTGCCGACCTGCCGGTGATGGACATAGACATGGTAGATCGCGAAGGACGCGTTGCCGGTGAAGCCGAGCAGGATTTGCGCGACCAGATGGGCCGGTGTGCCGCGCCGATGAGTGAGCTCATGGGCGACCGTGGCGCCAACCAGCGCAAAGAGATAGCCCGTCACCCACAAGGCGCCGATCCACTGGAGCGGCCAGTCGAGCGGGTTCGGGCGGTCCGCGGCGAACCGCACGAGCAGAATGGCCAACAGGCTGATCAGGGGGAGCGACAGGTACAGATTGAAATTGCAGAAGGCACGGGCACTGTCGCTCAGAGTGGTGTCATCGTCGCCGCTGGCCTCGTCGGCGAAGGAGGCCACGGCCATGGCCACGGCGATGACCGCGAACGGCGCATAGCCGCCGATGAGCAGCGAGCCTGCGCCGAGCACCAGAAGGACATTGGCCGACATGTAGCGCCAGGTGGCGAGCAGCTCGTCGCGGCGACATAGGGACGGCTTGGCCGCGTCCTCCTTGCCGGCCGCGGAAGCCTCGGGCTCGGCGCGAGCCAGTCTGTTGGCGCTGTCGGTGTCGGTCGTCATGCAAAAGTCTGCCGTACAAGGTAAGGCGCAAAAAATAAGACTGGGCGCGAAGAGTGTCTGTAACAAATTGGCAACAGATGGTTGCTTCTCGGTTACGATGCTAGGCACGGAAAGCCGGCAGCGACCGGCAGGAGGGTAAATGCCAACGGTCCTCATCACGGGCACATCGACAGGCATCGGGCGGGTCACGACGGAGGTGCTCGCGGGCAAAGGCTGGCGCGTGTTCGCCACCATGCGGGATCTGGCGAAGAAGGACCGGCTCGAGCGTGGCCTGAAGAAGGCCGGCCTCGAGAACGAGGTCACCATTCTGCAACTGGACGTCGACGACCCAGCGTCGATCGAGTCCGCGGTCGCCGCTATCCTGGCCGAGACCGGCGGTTCGCTCGACGCCGTCGTGCATAATGCCGGGGTGGCCGTTGCCGGCGCGCATGAGGATATGCCCGAGGCCGATCTCCGGCGGGTGATGGAAACCAATTTCTTCGGCGTGCTGGCGCTGACGCGGGCGCTCCTGCCGACATTCCGCGCACAGAGAGCCGGCCGCATCGTCATGGTCTCGAGCCAGGCGGCCTTCGCCGGACAGCCGGCCAATTCGATCTATTGCGCCTCGAAATGGGCGCTCGAGGGCTGGGCCGAGTCGATCGCGTTCGAGCTCGACGGCTTCGGCATTCACGTCATCCTCGTCGAGCCCGGCCCCTACCGCACCGAGATCTGGCGCAGCACGCCGCGCATCCTGCCGCGAGGACAGCGCGTATCTCCCCTGGCTGCAGCAGGTGTTCGCCGGCGCCGATCAGCACGAGGCCAAGACGGCGCGCGACCCGAAAGAGGTGGCGGATGTCATCGCGAACGCGCTGGCGGCAAAGCACCCCAAATTTCGCTATCCCGTTGGCTTCTTCGCCCGGCTGGATCACTTCCTGCGTGGCAAGATCCCGACGCGGTTCATCCGCAGAGGCACCACGCGCTATCTGGGCATTCCCCGCACGCGCTAGATTTTTGCGCTAATCCTCGTGACCGTGGGGGCGGCCGAAATCGGCGTCGGGCGTGTCCTGGCCTGCATCGATGATGCCGCGGCGGATCGCGCGGGTGCGGGTGAACTGCTCGAACAGCGCGTCGCCGTCGCCATGCCGGATCGCCTTGGTCAGCGCGGAGACGTCCTCGTTGAAGCGGCCGAGCATCTCGAGGACCGCGTCCTTGTTGGCGAGGAAGATGTCGCGCCACATGGTCGGATCGGAGGCGGCGATGCGGGTGAAGTCGCGGAAGCCGCCAGCCGAGAATTTCAGCACCTCCGAGCGCGTCACCGTCTCCAGCTCGTCGGCGGTGCCGACGATGGTGTAGGCGATCAGATGCGGCAGATGGCTGGTGACCGCGAGCACCAGGTCGTGATGCTCCGGCGTCATGATCTCCACATTGGCGCCGAGCAGGGTCCAGAAGGCGGCGAGCCGGTCGACGGCCTCTTTATCGGTCCCCTCGGGCGGCGTCAGAATGCACCAGCGATTCTCGAACAGCTCGGCGAAGCCGGCGTCGGGGCCGGAATGCTCGGTGCCGGCGACCGGATGGGCCGGCACGAAATGTACGGTGTCCGGCAGATGCGGGCCCATGTCGCGCACGATGGAGGCCTTCACCGAGCCGACATCGGACACGGTGGCGCCGGCTTTCAGATGGGGCGCGATGTCTTGCGCCACAGCCCCGCACACGCCGACGGGCACGCAGACGATGACGAGGTCGGCGTCCTGCGACGGCTTCCGCGTTGGTCGCGACGACCTTATCTGCGATGCCGAGCGCGACACACGCGTGCGCGCGTCTCAGGCGACCGCGAGCTGGTCACGATGCTGCGCACGGCGCCTTGCGCACGTGCCGCCCGCATGATCGACGACCCGATCAGGCCGGGGCCGATAATGGCCAGCGTGTCGAATAGCGGCTTGGTCATCGCGCTTCCCCCATGAAGTCTGTCAGCGCTTTGAGCACCGCCTCGTTCTCGTCCTCGGTGCCGATGGTCAGGCGCAAGGCGTCCGGGAAGCCATATTCCTCCACCCGCCGCAAAATGATGCGGCGCTCATGCAGGAACTTGTCGGCATCCCGCGCGGACTTGCCATTGGGGAAATGCACCAGCAGGAAGTTTGCGGCGCTCGGCGTCGTCTGCAAGCCGATGCCGGCGAGCGCTTCGGCCATGCGGGCGCGCCAAGCCGTGTTGTGCTCGACGGCCTGCTCCATATGCGCCTGATCGGCGAGCGCGGCGATGCCGGCGGCAATCGATGGCCCCGTCACGTTGAACGGCCCGCGGATGCGGTTCAGCACGTCCGCAACCGGCGCCGGACAATAAGCCCAGCCGAGACGCAGCGCCGCCAAGCCATAGATCTTGGAGAAGGTGCGCGTCATTACCGTGTTCGGGGTCGTCGCCACCATCTCGATGCCGGCCTCGTAGTCGTTGGCGCGGACATATTCGGCATAGGCCGCGTCGAGCACGAGGATGACATGCTCCGGCAGGCCGGCATGCAGGCGCTTGACCTCATCGAACGGCAGGTAAGTGCCGGTCGGGTTGTTGGGATTGGCGATGAACACCAGGCGCGTGGCATCGGTCACCCGCGCCAGGATCGCGTCCACATCCGCGGTGAGATCGCGCTCGGGCGCGGGCACCGGCGTGGCGCCGCGCGCGAGGATGGCGATCTTGTAGACGAGAAAGCCGTGCTCGGAGTAGATCGCCTCGTCGCCGGGCCCGAGATAGGCCGCGGCCAGCAGGTTCAGGAGCTCGTCCGAGCCGGCGCCCGCCACGATGCGGGCGGCATCGAGCCCATAGCGCTGGGCCAGGGCCTCGCGCAATGCCTTCGCCGAGCCGTCCGGGTAGCGCGACAAATGGGGGCTTTGCGCCAAATAGGCCTCGACCGCCTTAGGTGAAGGCCCAAGCGGCGTCTCGTTGGACGACAGCTTGACCACGGCCCCGGCGCCAGGAAGCGCAGCCGTGCCCGGGACATAGGGCGCGATGTCGAGAATGCCTGGACGCGGGTTTGGCCCCCGTGTGGCGGTCATCGTCTCTCTCCTGGGCGGCAGGCTTTGCGAAGGGCCTCTCATAGGGCCATTTCCGGGGGCAAGCCAAAGAAAATATTGACTTTCAAGGATGACGTCATAGCTAACCGAGCATTGTATAATCTTCCGGCATAATGGTCCCGAGCGCGCGAGGATTGGCCTTGGCGCGCGTTGAGTAGGCGAGCGATGAACGAGACTCCCGTAGCGGAAAGTTTCGCCGATCATGCGAAACAGCTGGCGCAGAGCGCCAATCCGCAGAGCGATATCGTGCATTTTCCCGAGGCCGAGCCCCTGCCGCTCGACAGCGGCTCGGCGCTTGCGCCCTTTTCCATCGCCTATCAGACCTACGGGACCCTTAACGCCGACAAGTCGAACCTGGTGCTCGTGTGCCATGCGCTGACCGGCGACCAGCACGCGGCCAATCTCCACCCCCTGACCGGCAAGTCAGGCTGGTGGGAGACCATGGTCGGGCCGGGCAAGCCGATCGATACCGACCGCTATTTCGTGCTGTGCCCCAATGTCATCGGCGGCTGCATGGGCTCGACGGGCCCGAGCTCGATCAATCCGGCCACGGGGAAGCCCTACGGCCCCGATTTCCCAGTCATCACCGTGCGCGACATGGTGCGGGCGCAGGCGCGCCTGCTCGACCATCTCGGCGTCGAGCAAGTCTTGTGCGTGCTCGGCGGCTCCATGGGCGGCATGCAGGTGCTGGAATGGGCCGCGACCTATAAGGAGCGCGTGTTCTCCGCGGTGCCGATCGCCTGCGCGGCGCGGCACTCCTCGCAGAATATCGCCTTCCACGAGGTCGGCCGCCAGGCGGTGATGGCCGATCCGGACTGGTGCCAGGGCCGCTATCTGGAAGAGGGCAAGAGCCCGCGCAAAGGCTTGGCCGTGGCGCGCATGGCGGCGCATATCACCTATCTGTCGGACGAGACGCTGCACGACAAGTTCGGCCGCAATCTGCAGGACCGGGAGAAGGTCACCTTCGGCTTCGACGCCGATTTCCAGGTGGAGAGCTATCTGCGCCACCAGGGCATGACATTCGTCGACCGCTTCGACGCCAACTCCTATCTCTACATCACGCGCGCCATGGACTATTTCGACATCGCCGCGGATCATGGCGGGGTGCTCGCCAATGCGTTCATCGGCACCAAGACGCGGTTCTGCCTGGTGTCGTTCACCTCCGACTGGCTGTTCCCCACCGAGGAGAGCCGGGAGGTGGTGCATGCGCTGAACGCGGTTGCCGCCAATGTCAGCTTCGTCGAGATCGAGTCCAACAAGGGCCACGACGCCTTTCTGCTGCACGAGCCGGAGCTGTTCGACGCCGTGCGCGGATTTCTGACCGCCGCGGCGCGCCATCGCGGCGTGGTGTTCCCGGACGGCGCGAAGGTGTGACGATGAACGCCCCGGTCAAAGCCCACAGCGTCCGGCCGACGGACACCGCGCGCGTCGATCTCCTGATCATCGCCGAGATGGTGACGCCGGGCTCGCGCGTGCTCGATATCGGCTGCGGCGACGGCACGCTGCTGCGCATCCTCGCCGACAAGCATGGCGTCGATGGGCGCGGCATCGAGCTGAGCCAGGCGGGGGTAAACTCCTGCGTGGCGCAAGGGCTGGCGGTGATCCAAGGCGATGCGGACGACGACCTCGCCTATTATCCGGATCTCGCTTTCGACTACGCGATCCTGTCGCAGACCATCCAGGCGACCTACAGCCCACGTCTGGTGCTGGAGCAGTTGTTGCGCATCGGCAAGCGGGTGGTGGTGTCCTTTCCGAATTTCGGCCATTGGCGCGTGCGCACGCAGATGATGTTCGGCGGGCACATGCCGCGCACCGACAATCTGCCGGAGCGCTGGTACGACACGCCCAATATCCATCTCTGCACGATCAAGGATTTCCTCAATCTGTGCGACGACGTGGGCGCCAAGGTGGAGCGGGCGATCGCGCTCAATGCCTATGGCACCAAGCTGGTCGCCATGCCGCTTTTTGCCCAGAACCTATTCGGCGAGCAGGCGGTGTTTCTGCTGTCGCGCTAGGCGCGGCGTCACGGCGCCGGCCGGCATCGGCACGATGCGGCGGCGCATCTCCCGCTCCATTTCGCGCACCGGCATGGCCGCATAGACCTGCTTGGTCGCCTCCACCAGGATGACGCCGGAAAAGGTCGGCCACAAGACGAGGCCGAGCCGTTCCCAGAAACCGGGCCAGCGCGTCAGCACGCGCCAGTTGAACGGCGGCGTGTATAGCGCGTATTGCCAGCCCTCGGGCGAGAACATCGCTTCTTTGAGAAGCTGGGTGAGCTGCGAGCGGCTGAACGGGCTGCCATAGCCGAACGGCGTCGTGTCGACCCGGGCCCATAGCCCCCGCCGGTTGGGCACGACGATGAGCAGCCTTCCTTGAGGGCTGAGCACGCGCCAGATCTCGCGCAGCAGGGCGCGCGAGTGCTCGGACCATTCCAGCATGTGCACCAGCAGGATGCGGTCGGCGGCCTCGTCGTCGAGGGGAAGCTCCGTCTCGTCCACCAACACGCTCCTGGACTGACCCTGGTCAGGCCAGGTCAGGGCGCCGAGCCCCGCCGGCATCAGCGCGCCGAGGCTGCGGGCCTCCCCTCTGAATTCGCCGAGATAGGGCGTGGCATAGCCCAGGCCGAAGACGTTCAAGCCTTTCACGTCGCCCCAGCGCGCGCGAATGGTTGCACGGAGCAGGCGGCGGACCATCAGCCCAAGGCGTCGGGCGTAGAAATCCTTGAGGTCGAATGCGTCGAGATGCATGGCTGAACTGTCGCGCGGCGGCGTTTAGAGTTCGTTCTCAAGACCAGATCAACACACACTTAAGGCTCAAGGGGCTGCGGTTTCAATCGCCGGGATTTGAGTGTTACGGTCCGCCCCCCGAAGCGCACCAGCAAAATAGAAGAGAGCAGGATGGCGAAGCTCGAGATTTATCAATTTCCGTCGCGCAGCGACAATTACGGCGTTCTGATCCATGACGCGGAGACCGGCGCCACGGCGGCGATCGATGCGCCGGAGGCCGAGCCGTTGCTTGAAGCGCTGCAAGAGAAGGGCTGGACCCTCACCGATATCCTGGTCACCCATCATCATGCCGACCACACGGCGGGCATTGGCCCGCTGAAGAAGAAGACCGGCTGCACCGTCACCGGACCGGCGCGGGAGGCGGGATCGATCCCCGGTCTCGACGTGGAGGTGAAGGAGGGCGACACGGTGGCGGTCGGCGGCGTGAAAGCCAAAGTGATCGAGACGCCGGGCCATACGCGCGGGCATGTCAGCTATTACTTCCCCGAGGACGGCGCCGTCTTCGTCGGCGACACGCTGTTCTCGGTCGGCTGCGGCAAGCTGCTGGAGGGCGACGCGCCGACCATGTGGGCCTCGTTGTCCAAGCTCGCCACGCTGCCGCCGGACACGGACGTCTATTGCGGCCACGAATATACCGGCGCCAATTGCCGCTTCGCCCTGACCATCGAGCCGGAGAACGAAGCGCTGCAGGCCCGCGCGGCCGAAGTGGCGGCCAATGACGCGCGAGGCGCCCCGTCGCTGCCGACCACGATCGGTCAGGAACTTGCCACCAATCCCTTCCTGCGCGCGTCGAGCCCGGCCATCCAGCACCGGCTCGGCATGGAGGGAAAGCCGCTCGATGCGGTGTTCGGCGAAGTCCGACGTCGCAAGGACAGGTTCTAGCCGTGGCCGGACCGCTGACCGCCGATGCGGTCATCGCCCACCTCAAGCTCGCGCCGCATCCGGAGGGCGGCTGGTACCGCGAGACCTTCAGAGACGAGCCCGGGCATCAGGGCCGAGCGCACTCCACTGCGATCCTCTTCCTGCTGAAGTCGGGAGAGGTGTCGCACTGGCACCGGGTCGATGCGGTGGAGATGTGGCACTGGTACGGCGGCGCGCCGCTCCTGCTGGAGATCGCGGACGACGCCGGCACGCGGCGCGACGTGAAGCTCGGTCCGGACATCATCGGCGGCGAGCACCCGCAAGGCATGGTGCCGGCCGGTGCCTGGCAGAGCGCGCGAAGCCTGGGCGCGTGGACGCTTCTCGGCTGCACCGTGGCGCCCGGCTTCGACTTCGCCGGATTCGAGCTCGCCCCCCAAGGCTGGGAGCCATAAGGCTCGCGAGCCTCGCGGGGCGAAAGCCCGTTAGTCCATCAGCTGGCCGCCGTTGATGGTCAGCGTCGAGCCCGTGATCCAGGCCGACTCGTCGGCGGCAAGGAACACGACGCAGCGGGCGACCTCGTCCGCCTCGCCGAGACGGCCGACAGGAATCTGGCCGACGATGTGCTCCATCACCTTCTCGGAGACGCCCGACAGCAGTTCGGTGGCGACATAGCCCGGCGCGATGGCGTTGGCGGTGATGCCCTTGCGCGCGCCTTCCAGCGCCACGGCCCGGGTGAAGCCGATCATGCCGGCTTTTGCCGCGCAGTAATTGCTCAAGCCCAGCATGCCCTGCTGGCCGTTGATCGAGGAGATGTTGACGATGCGGCCGAAGCCCCGCTCGCGCATGCCGTTGATCACCTGGCGCGTCATGTTGAACACGGAGTCGAGATCGGTGCGCATGACCTGCTCCCACTGCTCATGGGACATCTTCTGGAGCATGGCGTCGCGCGAGATGCCGGCATTGTTGACCAGGACGTCGACGGGGCCGACCTCGTTCTCGACGGCGATGACGCCCTGCTCGCAAGCCGCGTAGTCGCCGACGTCCCATTTGAACACCGGGATACCAGTTTCCTTCTTGAAGGCCTTGGCGGCGTCGTCATTGCCGGCATAGCTGGCGGCGACGTTGTAGCCGGCCTTTTTCAGCGCCTTGCAGCAGGCCTCGCCGATACCGCGCGTTCCTCCCGTGACCAGAGCCACACGTCCCATAGCTTCCTCCCTTGGCGCACGTTGGCGCCGGCTTCTTCGTGACGAAACCCACGTGTGGGGCGGCGAATGGCCACCCCACACAAAATCCTACGCCTGCTTGAGACCGCGACCTAGTCGCGTTCGACGCACATGGCGATGCCCATGCCGCCGCCGATGCACAGCGTGGTGAGGCCCTTCTTGGCGTCCGCCTTTTGCATCTCATGGAGCAGGGTGACGAGGACACGCGCGCCGGAGGCGCCGATGGGGTGACCGATGGCGATGGCGCCGCCATTGACGTTCACCTTTTTGGTATCCCAGCCGAGATCCTTGTTCACGGCGCAAGCCTGCGCGGCGAAGGCTTCGTTGGCCTCGATCAGGTCGAGGTCCTGCGGCTTCCAACCGGCATTCTCCAGCGCCTTGCGGGAGGCGGGGATCGGGCCGGAGCCCATGATCGCCGGGTCGACGCCGGCCTGGGCCCAGGAGGCGATGCGGGCGAGGGGTTTCAGGCCGCGCTTCTTGGCCTCCTCGGCGGTCATCAGCACGACGACGGCGGCGCCGTCATTGATGCCCGAGGCGTTGCCGGCGGTGACGGAGCCTTCCTTGTTGAAGGCGGGCCGCAGCTTGGCGACGCTCTCGAGGGTGGCGCCGTCGCGGATATATTCGTCCTCGCTCACCACGATGTCCCCTTTGCGGGTCTTGATGGTGACGGGAACGATCTCGTCGGTGAACTTGCCGGCCTTCTTGGCGGCTTCGGCCTTGTTCTGGGAGGCCACGGCGAAGGAGTCCTGCTCATCGCGGGTGATCTGCCACTTGTCGGCGACATTCTCGGCGGTGTTGCCCATGTGATAGCCGTTGAAGGCGTCCCACAGGCCGTCCTTGATCATGGTGTCGATCATTTCGAGATTGCCCATCTTCTTCCCGTCGCGCAGATGTGCGGCGTGGACCGACTGGCTCATGCTCTCCTGACCACCGGCGATGACGATGTCGGCGGCGCCGAGCGCGATCTGCTGGGCCCCGTTGACCACGGCGCGAAGACCCGAGCCGCACACTTGGTTCAGGCCCCAAGCCGGGGTCTCGATGGGGAGCCCTGCGCCGATCGATGCCTGACGCGCCGGGTTCTGGCCTTGCGCCGCCGTCAGAACCTGACCGAGGATCACCTCACTCACGTCTTCGGGCTTCAGTTTCGCGCGCTCCATCGCCGCCTTGATCACGATTTGGCCCAGCTCGTGCGCCGGCAGGCTGGCCAGCGAACCGTTGAACGATCCGACCGGCGTCCGTGCGGCGGCGACAATGACGATCTCATCCGCTTTCATTCGAATTCTCCATACCCCTAGGGACCCCAGGTCATACCCTAGTGATTCCCGTTGGGAAAGCCCACGGATGCCGCGTTAAGCCTCTGGCGAAGCCTCTGGTGCCCTGCACAAGGAACGTGCTAGTCATCTTCGCAGGTGCGGCATAGAGTAGCCTCAGGCGCTGACGCCAGAGCGTAGGAGTGAAGACAATTGGCTAGGGACACCGACCAAGAGGGCCGGCCGGTCATTATCAAGAAGTACGCCAACCGGCGGCTCTATAATACCGATACAAGCACGTATGTGACTCTCGAGGACCTCGCCGAAATGGTCCGGGGCGAGCGCGACTTCGTCGTCTACGACGCTAAGACCGGCGAAGACCTCACCCATGCTGTCCTTACCCAGATCATCGTCGACCAGGAAAGCAGAGGGACCAACCTTCTGCCTATCGGCTTCTTGCGCCAGCTCATCCGCTTCTATGGCGACAGCATGCAGAAGCTTGTGCCGAGCTATCTTGAGTTCAGCCTCGACTCGCTGACGCGCCAGCAGGAGCAGTATCGCCGCCGTTTCGCCAATGCGTTCGGCACGGCCGCATTTGATGCGATGCAAGAACAGGTGCGGAAGAATTTTGACACGTTCGAGCGGGCTTTCGGCATGTTCACGCCCTTCTCTGGGTCCGAAGGGGTCAATGAGCACGGAATAGAGGACGCCAAGACACGCGCCGAAGCCGGCTCCGTGCCCACGGCCAAGACCCTTGCCAAGCCTGCCGTCAAGCCGGGCGGGGACGATATCGACACGCTCAAGGCCGAACTGCTGGCCATGCAGCAACGGCTCGAGAAGCTGTCCCGCAACTAAGCTCCAACTTATCGTTGTCATTGCCGGGCTTGACCCGGCAATCCAGTCCACTGACCCTTCCGCGCGTCAGGCGCAACGGCATGGATGCCCGGATCAAGTCCGGGCGTGACGACATCAGGTTATCGGGAATGCTGCCTAAGCGGCTTGGGCCGTGCGCCGGCGCATATGCGCGGCCGTCAGATCCGCCTCGACCAGGGCCCGGTCATGGGCATTGTCGGCCAGGAGGTGGACATGCACCTCGTTGGCGCCGCACTTGGCGCCCTCATGGCGGAGATGGGCAAGGTTGAGCGAGACGGCGTCGTCCTTGGTGTCGCCGAAGGCGATGGCCTCGCGGGTGCCGTCCTCGTAACGGCGCACCAGGATGTAGTTTGCCTGCGGCAGAGCCGGGCATCCCACCAGCGTATAGACGCTGTGGAGATAGCGGCGGCCCGAGGCGCCACGCCAATAGTGGAAGGCCTGAGCAAAGGCGGCCTCGGCGCAGACCAGCGCAGGCTCGTCGGCCGGCCCCCAAGGGGCATTCTTCTCAGCGGCTATGGCTTGGCTCGTCCACATGGAATCCGTCCCGTTAACTAAGTCACCCTTACCTGAAATGGGTTGACCGATGACAAATTCAAGACCGTCAGCGATCACGAATCTTTCTGGAACAAAGGATGAACTTTAACCTGGCGAGCGTCAAGCTTTTAAGTGTTAACAAGGAGTTAACGGGCCGCGTCGGCAGCCGTCGCCTCGGCCAAAAGGCGGGCGGAGGCGCTCTCGATGTCGTCCTCCAGCCGGTTCATGAATTCGGCCTTGGGCAGGCCAGGGGGCAGGGGATCGAGGATCTCAACCACCACTTTCCCCGGTTTTCTGAGCCAGCTGCGCCGGGGCCAGAAGACGCCGGAGTTCAGCGCGACCGGCACGCAAGGCACGCCGAGCGCCGAATAAATCAGGACGATGCCCGTCTTGTAATCGGGTGGCGCACCCGGCGCGCGGCGCGTTCCTTCGGGGAACAAAATGATTTCGCGCCCAGCCTCGATTCGTTCCTTGGCCGCGCGGAGCATGCGGCGGAGCGCCGTCGGCCCCTTATCGCGGTCGACGGGAATCATCTCGAACTTGTACGAGAACCACCCGTGGAACGGGATCCAGAACAGCTCGCGCTTCATCAGCATGGCGGGATCGCGGAACAGCGGGATGAGGGCGAAGGTCTCCCACGCCGATTGATGCTTGGCGGCGACGAGGCAGGCGCCCTTCGGCAGCTTGTCGAGGCCGCGCACCTCGAAGTCCAAACCGACGACGTGCTTCAGCAGCCAGAGCTCGAGCCTTGAATGCACCTTGAGCGCCGCCATGGCCCAACTGCGCGGGGCGAGCAGCAGGGGGCTGCCGAGCACGACGAACAGCGCCGTCGTCACATAGAACAAGACAGCGAAGAGGATTGAGCGGAGCATGGTCACGGGGCCGGGCCTTAAGGCTCCGCCTGGTCCACGGGCGGCACCGAGCCGCCCGACACAGTCATCCGCATCAAATTGGTGGCGCCGAGGCGGGCCAGCGCCGGGATGTATTTCAGATATTCCGATAGGAGCAGCTTGGTGGTGCCGGGGAAGGTCCACCAGCGCTCCACATGCACGTTGTTGTCGACCACGGCATAGGGGATGAGCGTCACGCCCGGCATGGCGCGGGCGAGCTCGGCCAGCGCGCGCGGCATGTGATAGTTCGAGGTGACGATGATGACCGAGCCATATTTGTGGAGCGCGACCCATTGGGCGGTCTCGGTGGCGTTGTCGATGGTGTTGCGCGCCTCCTTGTCGATGTCGACGCAGCAGGCGAAATATTGGTCGCCTTGGCTCGCCAGCGTCTTCAACTGCTCCCGCGTGGTGTCGCGGTTGACGCCGGTGATCAGCACGCGCTTGGCCTTGCCTTTGGACAGCAGCTTCATGGCCTCATCGATGCGCGCGACGCCGCCGGTCAGCACGGTGATGCCGTCGGCGGCATAGGCCGGCTCGCGCCGTTCCCGGTCCACGCTATTGGCGAACACGATGAAGCCGATGATGAGCATCACGAGGGACAGGATGGTCGCATCGAAGAGCAGCCGGATGCTGCCCATGACCCCGCCAAAGCGCCGGAAATGCCGCCGCCCCGTGGTTTTCTCCTGGACCTCTTGCACGTCCTCCGTCACCACGCACTCCAAAACCGCCACGGCGCGGCGCAGAATAGGCAAAATCGCGCGCCCATGAAATCCGCTTCGCCGGAGGTCATTACAGCACTCATGCGTAGGATTTTAAGACGCGGAACACACCGAGCCGCGAGGTGATCATGCACAGGCCGGCAACCACGAGGACCACGGCTACGCAAAGCAGGTAGCCGCCGAGGTCGAGTTCGCCCGAGCCCAGCAGGCGGCGCGTCTCGGCCTCGGTCACGACGCCGCCCCCTAACAAGTGCATGGCGAAAGGCAAAAGCAGGAAGGCGAGCGCCGCGGCGATCGCTCCCATGAGGCCGGCCCGCACGCCGAGGCCCAAGAAATGGCGCTCGAACTCGCCGCTGATGAAGCGCTCATTGGCGCCGACGAAATGCAGCACCTCGATGATCTCGCGGTTCGACGCCATGGCGCTGCGAGTGGCCGAGACGATGGCGGCGACGGTCGCGGCGGCGACGAGGCCGAGCACGGCGATGCCGCCGAGCGCGGTGGACCGCGTGATGGAGCGGATCTCGGCCTGCCAGCGGCGGTGATCGTCAAGGGTGACGCCCTCGAAATTCTGATTCAGCGCGTTCTTGATGAGCTCGATGTCCGGCGGGCTGGAGCGGTCGATCTCCACCGCGATCAGACGCGGAATCGGGAGCGCCGACAGCGCCGCGGTCGAGCCGAGCCACGGCTCGAGCAGCTTCGCCGAATCGTCGGCGGTGAGCGGCTTGACCCGGGTGATGCCCCGCTGCTTGGCGAGGAACAGCGAGACCAGCGTCATCTTCTTCTCGATGTCGGCGGTATTCAGCGGATCGAGCTCGATGGTGATCTCGCTGGCGATGTCGTCGACCCAGGCCTGCGCCGACTGATTGATCATGTAGACGCCGCCGGCGGTGAGGCAGGCGAGGAACGTCATGATGGCGATCACCACGGTGAGGGCGTTGCCGGCGATGGAGGCCAACGGCACGATCTGCGAGGGCGCGGCTTGGAAGCGCTTGGGCAATAACGCGGTGAGCCGCGCCGGCAGGATGGCGGCGAGCAGGGTGGTCCAGGGATATTCCCGGATGTCGGTGACCACGCTCACGGGGTGCTGACCTGTAGCTCGCCGTCATAGAGCATGAGGCGCGGGGCTTCGAGTTGGTCCATGAGGGCGTAGTCGTGCGTCGCGATGATGACCGAGGTGCCGAGCCGGTTGAGCTCGACGAAAAGCCGAAGCAGGCGGTTGCCTATCGCCGGGTCCACATTGCCGGTGGGCTCGTCGGCGAGCAGCAATTCGGGCCGGCCGATCACGGCGCGGGCAATGGCCGCGCGCTGCTTCTCGCCGCCGGACAGGATCTCGGGATAGGCATGGATGCGCTCGCCGAGGCCGACCCAGCGCAGCAGATCGGTCACGTCCTCGGCATAATCGGACTCCTTGCGGCCCATGACCCGCAAGGGCAGGGCCACATTTTCCCAGGTGGTCAGATGGTCGAGCAGGCGGAAATCCTGAAAAACGATGCCGATTCGCCGGCGGAGCGCCGCCCGGCCGTTGCGCGGGAGATCGGCGACGTTCTCGCCGAACACGAAAATCAGCCCTCGCGTCGGCCTGAGGGACATAAAAAGCAGGCGCAAAAGCGAGGTCTTTCCGGCGCCCGACGGTCCGGTCAGGAAGTGAAAGGACCCCGGAAGCACGTGAAAGGTGACGTCACGCAAGATTTCCGGGCCTGAGCCGTAGCGGAGCCCGACATTGTCAAAGCGGATCACCCGTCTTCCTTAAGTCTCTTAAGATTGCCCACCACGGGCTCTTTATGCTGAACTCCCCGTCCGGTATCAATGGAATTGGGCAACGACATGGGGCGTTCGTAAAGTCCTCGCGTAACGGACGATTTTTGGCATCTGAAATGGCAACACTGATCATCTGCCCGGCGTGCGGGACCCGCTATGAGATCAAGGCGGCGTTTCCACCCGAAGGACGCAAGGTTCGCTGCGCCAAGTGCAGCCATGTCTGGATGGCAACACCGGCCAGTGCGGAGGCTCTAGCGGCCGCGCCGGCTCAAGCCCCGCAGCCACAGGCGGCGCCGGCGGTGCCACCTGCGCCAGCCCCGCCACAGGCGGCCCCTCAGGCTGCCCCGCAGGCTCCGCCGCCTCAGCCACAAGCGCCGGCGCAGGCGCCTGTGCCGCCGCCCCCGCCGATGGCACCGCCGCCCCAGGCCGCTCCGCCACCGCCGCCGCGCGCGCCGGCTCCGCCGCCCCCGCCGCCTCGACCTCAGGCCGCGCCGCCGCCGCCGGAACCGGCTTTCGGCGGCATGGCACCGGCCCGGCGGGCCGATGCCGAATACGAGGCCGAAGATGCTCTGACCGCGCAAGTGGCGCGGATGAAGGCGGAGTCCGCCCCACCACCACCACCCGCACCGGAGCCTGCGCCCACCGTCGCCAAGCAAGGCGGCCTGTTCGCCAAGATCATGGGCAAGCGCTCTACGCCGGCCGAGGGGCCGCCCGACATGGCGCCGCCCCCGCCGCCGGAGATGGCGCCGCCACCACCGCCGCGCGATGCGACCTTCGGCGCGGCGCCGCAAGGCGAGTCCGCTTTCGCCGACGCCTCGTTCGACGCCGGTTATCCCGAGGACGAGGCGCAGGACCCGGCCCTGGCCGACCCGGCATTGGTCGCCGCGGCATTCGGCGAGGCGCCGCCCAAGGCAAAGTCAAAGGCAAAGTCAAAGTCATCGGGCAAGTCCATGCCGATCGTCGCTATCGGTTGGGGTGTGCTGGCGCTGCTCGTCGCCATCGTCGTCGGCCTGTTCGCGCTGGCGCCGGGCACCACGGTGTCGCTGTTGCCGGGCGCCGCCAAGGTCTACTCGCTGCTCGGCATGCCGGTCGGCGCCGAAGGCCTCGCCTTCGAAGGCGTCCGCTACGGCTGGACCAGCGATGGCAGCCAGACGGTGCTCGAGGTCCAAGGCAATGTGAAGAACACGAGCGGCGCGACCATGACCGTGCCGACCGTGGTCATCGCGCTGCGCGACGAGAAGGGCGAAGAAATCTCCGAGTGGACGACGGAGGTTGGCTCGGCGGAGCTCAGCGCCGGAGAGGAAGCGCCGTTCTTGCGGCAGATCCCCTCGCCGCCGAGCAATGTGCGTAGCCTCAAGGTCCGTTTCGCCAAAGCGAACTAGCAAGGCGATTTAGCCAGGCCAAGCGAGAGGGCCGACGGAGCATGGCCGGAAGCGCCGTGGCGGAGGCCATCACACCGCTTTTCAGCGCCGAAACGATCGCGCGCCGGGTCGAGGCTCTCGCCCAAGACATTGCCGCCGGCGCAAGTCCCGACGTCCTCATCGTGGCGGTGCTAAAGGGCAGCTTCATCTTCGCCGCCGACCTGATCCGGGCGCTCCACCAGCAGGGGCTGCGGCCGGAGATCGATTTCATGTTCTTGGCCAGCTACGGCACCGGCACCACGGGTGGCGCGGTGAAGATCTTGCGCGACGTGGAGGCTGAGCTTGCGGACCGCGACGTGGTGATCGTCGACGACATTCTCGACTCAGGCCGCACGCTTCATTTCGCCAAGGCTTTGCTGACGACGCGTGGCGCACGCTCGGTCAAGAGCTGCATCCTGCTCGACAAGGATGTGGCACGCGAGGTCGCGGTGACCGCCGACTTCACCGGCTTCAAATGCCCGCCGAAATTCGTCGTCGGCTACGGCATGGATCTCGGCAACCGATATCGCGAGCTGCCGTTCATCGGCGTGGTCGAGGGTTAAGCGTTCTCGCCTAGCGGTCGAGCACCAGGCGAATCTCCACCAGGTTCGAGCGCACGCGCAACACATAGAAACCGAGCGTGGCGAGATGCGACGGCATCAGCCAGCCCGACTCCGCGCCGTTGGAGATGATGAAGGGCTGGATGTTGAGCGACGCGCGCAGCTGCTGCTCGAGATCGTCCCACAGCGTGCTGAGCCGGCGTTCCTCGATGACGTCGTGGAAGTCGGCGCGGGCGGCTTTGAGGATGCCGTAATAGCCGTAGAGCTGGCCATAGGCGAACCAGAAACGGTCGTCGGCGCGGGTGTCGAACCAGCCGCTGTCGTAATTCTCCGACCGCTCGCGCAGGATCGCCGAGGTGGCGCCGATGTCGTTGGCGATGCGGTCGACGAATTGCAGCAGATTGTCGGCGCGGGCGTCGAACACCGCCTCGCACTTCTCGAGCCTCTTGTTGAACTTTTGCAAGTCCTTGATGGCCGAGCGGTAGAAGCTCGGCGTCGGCGTCTTGGGGCCGAACGGGCTCCAGCCGAAATACCAGGTGGACTCGTCGAATTGCAGGGCCCCGCGGGCGTTCTGCAGATCGGCGTCGATCTGCGAGGTGCCGCGCACGCGCCCAAGCGTATCCACGAGCTCGATGGTGGTGCGGCGGACCGCCTGATTCACGCCGCGCTGGAAGGAGGCCTTGTTGTCGAAGAACGGCGTCTTGTCCCAATCGAGCCCGAACAGGCCGATTTTGTAGAGGATCATCGAGGACAGCCACGCATTCTGATTGACGTTGAAGTCGACCAGATCCGAGGTGGCGTCGACGATGAGGGAGCGCCGGCAGGTCTCGGCCTCGGCGCCCGTCTTCTTCGCGTCCTCGTCACTCGTGATGATGCCGCCACCGGCGTCTTTCGACGCAGCCGGCGCAGCGGCGTCGGACTCGCGCACATAGGCGCGGGCATAGTCGGGATCGAAATCCCTCCAGCGTTGCGTCGCCCAGAAGAAGTAGCCGTAGAGGACGACGATGCCGAGCACGAACAGCCCAAGCAGAATTTTCAGGATGACGCCGCGTTGGGTGAACCAGCGGCCGAGCCAGACGAAAGGTCTCAGCACGAATGCCACGGCGAGGCCGAGGCCACGGCCGATGGCCTGAAAAGTCCTGGTGAAAAAACGCACGATCGCATCAAGCATGGAAGATCACTCTCCGGCGGTACCGAATTCGTCACCCTTATATAGGACCTCATGTCCGGCCTTGTGCCGGGCATCGGCGTTTTTTCTTGCGGAGATCAGAACGAGCGGATGAGGCGGTCGAGATAATCGAGCTCGAATGTGGGCCGTGACGGATCGCCGATCCGGCGGCGCAGCTCATCCAGGACCTCGCGCGCCCGCTGAATATCGATCTCGTCGGGCACCTGCACCGACAGGCCGAAGTCGGGACGGTTGGAGCGGTCGGGACGGCCGAGCGGGTCCTTGCCGTTATTGCCAGGGCCCTTGCCGCCCGCCTGCATCTCGCCGTTCTCCATCATCTGCTGGGCCATGGACTGGGCGCCTTCGCGCATGCGGGCGAGCGCCAGGCTCTGATTCTGGGTGGCGCTGTCGAGATCGGGCTCGCCGATCGCCTTTTCCGCTTCCTCCATGGCCTCCTTGGCGCCCTCGAACTGGTCCGGCGCGTCGCCGCCTTGCATTTGCATGCGCTCGATCAATTGCTGCAGCTTGTTGCGCAGCTGCTTCTGGCGCTCCTGCAACTGGCTCAAGGCGCCTTGCGGCTGTCCCTTCGGCTGGCCGAGCTGAGGCTTCCCGCCGCCGGGGGCATCGCCTTGCCGCCCCGACTGCCCTTGCGCCTTCGGGCCGCCTTGGCCGCTCTGCGGCATCTGGTCAAAGAAGGGCGCCATCCCCATGCCCTGACCGAACTCCTGGGATTGGGGCGGGCTGACCTCGAACTCATCGCCGCCGCTGCCGCCTTCGCCCTGCTGCTTACGCTTCTCGGCGAAGGTGTCATCGAGCAGCTTCTGCTGGTCGGACGCCATCTCGTCGAGGTCCTTCATCGTCTTCTGGGCTTGCTGCTGCTTGGCGTTCTCGGGCGTCGCGCCGGTCTGCAGCCGCTCGAGAAGATCGTTGAGTTCCGACAGCATGCGCTCGGCCATCTCCTTGGAGCCCGCTTGGGCGAGGTCCTCGATGCCCTTCAGCATCTTGTCGAGATCCTGCTGCGACACGAGATCCTCGCCGGTCTGGGCCTGCTGCGGCGGGGTGGCGCCTTTGTCTTGCTGCTGGGCCAGCGCTTGGAGATAGCGCTGCAGCGCGGCGCGCAACTCCTCCACCTTGGCCTTGATCTCCTCGGCCGGGGCGTTGTCGCGGAGCGCCTTCAATAGCGCCTCCTGGGCATTCTTGAGCTCGCGCTCGGCGTCGGGCAGGTCGCCTTCCTCGATGCGGAGCGCCGTGTCCCAAAGCTGGTCGACGACGCTGGCGACGGCCTCGCGCGAGTCGTCGTTCAACAGCCGCCAATAGGCGTTGCGCAAGGAGAGATAGACCACCTGGTCCTCGTTGACCTTCTCGCCGCCAATGGTGAGCGCGTCGAGCGCGCGGGCGACGTTGGTCAGCGCGGCCGGCTGGCGCACGAGCGTCTTGCGCTGCTCGATCACTGCTTTGGCGAGCGGCTTGGTGAAGCGCCGCTCGGGCAGCACGAACTCGTAGGCTTGGCTCTTGCCCTCTTGCTCGGCCTGATCGCGGGCAACGAGCGTCATGCGCACCTTGAGCCCGGCCCAAGGATGGGCGGTCAGGTCTTGCGTCGCCTTGCCTTCGACCTTCTTGGCGTTGGTGCGGGGCAGTTGCAGCGGCATGACGGGCGGCGCGAAGAGCGGGTTCGACTCGGCCAGATCGTCTTCCTCGAACACGTCCTCCGGCAGCGGGGCGGCAAAGTTCTGGTCCTCGCCCGCGGCCAACGCGAAGCGTGCCTCGGCGCTGGCCACGCCATAATCGTCGAGCGCGCCATAGAGGAGACGGAGCGCGCCGCGCGGCGTGGTGGTCGGATCGGCCGTGAGATTGATCGTCGGTGGCGCATCCTCGATCATGGCGAATTGCCACTGCGCCACGGTCTGGCCGCTGATCCTGACATCGGCGGTGAGCGGCTCCATCAGGCCCACATTGAACTCGACCAGGCCGGCGCTGCCGCCGGTCTTCGGCTCGATGGTCTTCGGCTCGGCGTCGGTGGCCTTGCGGACCGTGAGGCTCACGGTCTCGCCGTCGGGCGCATGGGTGCGGACGATGAGCTGGCTGCGCTCGGGCACCGACAAGGCACGGAAGGATTCGTTGCCGGCGCCGAAGCCCTCGCTGCCGTCGGCAAGCACGATGGGGGCCATGCCGATATAGACCGGTGGGGTGACCCAGGCGTCCAGCCTGAGCAGCGCCGTTGTGGTGCTGGCGGCGGGCGAGAAGGCGCTCGCCAGACGCGAGGCGCCGTCGCCCCCGGCGGCGAGCGCGGCGACGATCAGCCCGAGGAAGAGGGCGGCGCGAATGGCATAGGGATCTTGGCGGTCGGTCCGTGGCGCGGGCCATGACGGTTTCAGCCTGGCGACAAGGCGGGCGAGGCGCTTGCGATGGGCCGTCCAGAGCAGTGCCGTCTCGGCGGCCGGCGTCGTGCCGAGCTGGTCTTCATAGGACGAGGCCGGGCGGTGCTTGATGTTGGCGTTGCGCTCCAGACGCCGCAAGGCTTGCCCCCGGGTCGGCAGCGCGAGCCGCACCAGCGGCACGAAGGAGAAGAGCAGCGCGATCCCGAACGCGCCGAGCAGCAGGCGATGGGGCAGCGGCGGCATCACGCTCCAGCCGCCGAGCAGCGAGAACACCAGGAAGGCGCAGACCACGACGAAGGGCCAGAGCAGTCCCTCCCAGATGCGCTCGGCCAGGAGCGCCAGCCAACTCAAGCGCACGCGGCGCTCGAAACGCGCTTTGAGCGCGCTCGCCTCGGCGGTTTCCTTGGCGTTCAGCCTTGAGCGGGACAGTGGGGAAAGTCTTGCCATGTTCGGTCGTGTTTAGCACAGGGGCCGCCTGCGCGAAGGTTACATCACGTTAATTTGGGCACCGAAGCAGGCGAAATGGAGGCCCGACGGCAGTTCGACGGGGACGTCAAAGCCAATCCGGCAGCCGCTCGGCCGCCAGCATGTCGTCATAGCTCGGTCTGGGCCGGGTGACGCAGAAAGCCTCGCCCGCGACCAGCACCTCGGGCACCAGCAGCCGGCTGTTATATGTGGACGCCTGCACCGCGCCATAGGCGCCGGCGGTCATCACGGCGATGAGGTCGCCCGCGTTCAACTCCGGCAGCGGACGGCCAAGCGCCAGATAGTCGCCGGTCTCGCAGACGGGCCCGACCACGTCGGTGATGCGGGTCGGCGTGTCCGGTGTGGGCTCGACTACCGGCAGGATCTGGTGATGGGCCTCGTATAGCGTCGGGCGGATGAGGTCGTTCATGCCCGCATCGACGATGGTGAAGGTCTTGGCCGGGCTCGGCTTCACGTAGAGCACGCGTGAGACGAGGATGCCGGCATTGCCGGCGATCATGCGCCCGGGTTCGAACAGCAGCCTCAGTCCAAGACCTCCCACGGTTTCCTTGACGAGGGCGGCGTAGTCGGTGGGGAGCGGCGGCTCCGGCTCGTCGGTGCGATAGGGGATGCCGAGCCCGCCGCCGAGATTGACGAAGTCGATGGCAACGCCGGCGCCGCGCAAGGTGCCGACCAGCTCACCGAGCAGCGCGAAGGCGTTGCGGAACGGCGAGAGGTCGGTGATCTGGCTGCCGATATGCATATGCACGCCGGCCGGCACGATCCCCGGCAGGGTGAGGGCTTGGCGATAAAGAGACGGCGCCTGCGCGAACGGCACGCCGAACTTGTTCTCGGCCCGGCCGGTGGCGATCTTGTGATGGGTCTTGGCATCGACATCCGGATTCACGCGCAAGGCAATGCGGGCCTGGAGCCCCTTGCCCGCGGCGACCTCGCTCAGGGCGCGAAGCTCGGGCTCCGATTCCACGTTGAAGGCGAAAATGCCGGCATCCAGCGCGAAGGCCATCTCCGCCTTGGTCTTGCCGACGCCGGAGAAGGCGATGCGGTCCGGCGGCACCTTGACCGCGAGCGCGCGGCGCAACTCCCCTTCGGAGACCACGTCCATGCCGGCGCCGAGCGCCGCTAGGGTGGCGAGCACGCCGAGATTGGAGTTGGCCTTGATGGAGTAGCAGACGAGCGTGTCGGGCGCCGCGGCGAAGGCGTCGGCGAACACCCGGTAGTGGCGCTCAAGCGTCGCCGTCGAATAGCAATAGAAGGGCGTGCCGACCGTATCCGCGAGCGCGCACAGGTCGACATCCTCGGCATGTAGCACGCTTGCGTGAGACACGCCGCGCCGGTAGGCAAAATGGTGCATGGGAGGAGAAGGGGGTTATTGGATAAGACGATCAATCCACAAACGGCGATCCGGGGCTCTCGACATCTTGGTAGACGGGTCGGCGGTGGTCTCGGGAAAGCTCGGCTTCGGCCGGTCCAAAGAACCGCGCCGTCCGCAGGCGCTAAGCCCGACAGCCAATACCAACGCCAGCGCTATTAGGATGCGCACTGCGCTTCCCATGGTCGTGCCCCTGTGATCAGGGCCCTTCCCCGGCCCCTTCACTCTCTTTTATCGTGAGAGAGCGTCCTTCTCCAAACGCTTTATCCACCGCCTGGCTTCCCGCCGCACATTGGCGGGGGCGGTTCCCCCTTGGCTTTTGCGGCTTTTGGCCGAGTTGGCGGGGTCGAGGACGGCATAGACGCCGTCGGTGACACGGGGCTCGACCGACTGAATCTGCGACAAGGACAGCCGTTTCAGGTCGGCGCCCTTGGATTCCGCGAGCGCCACGATTCGCCCGGTGATGTGGTGCGCCTCCCGGAAGGGGATATTCAGATTTTGCACCAGCCAGTCGGCGAGGTCGGTGGCGGTGGAATATTCGTGGCCCGCCGCCCGCTTCATGGCCTTGGCGTCGATCGCGAGGTCGCCGACCATGCCGGTCATGGCGGCAAGGCCGAGCTTCAAGGCATCGAGCGCATCGAAGACGGGCTCCTTGTCCTCCTGCATGTCCTTGGCATAGGCGAGCGGCAGGCCCTTCATCACCATCAGCAGCGCCTGGAAGGCGCCGGCGATGCGGCCGGTCTTGGCCCGGACCAGCTCGGCGGCGTCCGGGTTGCGCTTTTGCGGCATGATCGAGGAGCCGGTGGAGAAGGCGTCGGTGAGCCTGGCGAAGCCGAATTGCGGCGAGGTCCACAGCACGATCTCTTCGGCCAGCCGCGACAGATGCATGGCGGCGATGGACGCGTCCGCCAAAGTCTCCAGCGCGAAGTCGCGGTCGGACACCGCGTCGAGCGAGTTCGCCGTGGGCCGGGCAAAGCCCAGCGCCTTCGCCGTCATGTCGCGGTCGATGGGAAAGCTCGTGCCGGCGAGCGCCGCGGAGCCCAGCGGGCTTTCGTTAAGCCGCTTGGCGGCGTCTTCGAAGCGTCCCCGGTCGCGGCCGAGCATCTCCACATAGGCCAAGCAATGATGGCCGAAGGTGATGGGCTGCGCCGTCTGCAAATGGGTGAAGCCCGGCATCACCGTCGCGGCATGGTCGAGCGCCTTGGCGGCGAGTGCGGCTTGCAACTGCGCCAGCCCGGCGTCGATGGTTTCGATCTCGTCGCGGACATAGAGCCGGAAATCGGTGGCCACTTGGTCATTGCGCGAGCGCGCGGTATGCAGCTTGCCGGCCACGGGGCCGATCAGCTCGGCGAGCCGGCTCTCGATATTGAGATGGATGTCCTCGAGCGCTCGCGTGAACGTGAACGTGCCGGCCTCCATCTCGGCCAGTATCGTGTCGAGACCGCCCGAGATCTGCTCGGCCTCCTCGGGCGTGACGATGCCGGTGGCGGCGAGCATGGCCACATGCGCCTTGGACGCGAGGATGTCGTGCCGCCACAGGCGCTTGTCGAAATCGATGGAGGCATTTATCTCCTCCATGATCTCCGCAGGACTTGCGGCAAAGCGGCCGCCCCACATGGTGTTGGTCATGATCGTCCACGCCCAAAGCAGGCAATTGAAAAGAGGATGACGTGAACTCAACGAAGAGACGTAAGCACGCCGCGTCACCGGCCAAGTATTGGATCGCAGCAGGCCTCGCCGCGATTGCCGGGTTCGGCACGGTATATTGGAGTTTAGCCCCCTCTGACAATGCTTTGCGGCCCGCATCGGTCCCGGAAACGCCCGCTCAGATGCCGGCGGCGGGCGAGGAAGGGGCCGGCGCGAGCCCGCTGCTGGGGCTCAACACCGGCGCCATGGCCGCCTTCCTGGTGCGCAAGTCGCCGCTCGTCTTGCCCGATTTCACCTTTGTCGGCCCCGACGGCGCCGAGAAATCCCAGGCCGATTTGAAGGGCAGGGTGGTGCTCCTCAACATTTGGGCGACCTGGTGCGTGCCGTGCCGGGAGGAGATGCCGCAGCTCAATGCGCTGCAAAGCGATCTCGGGGGCGCCGATTTCGAGGTGGTGGCGATCAATATCGACAAGGGCGGGCCGGAGAAGGCGCGCAAATTCCTGGAAGAGACCAAGGCCAGGGACTTGGCGCTCTATACCGACCCCTCGGGCAAATTATTCTCCAAGCTGAAAGCCGTCGGCATGCCGACGACGCTGCTGCTGGACCCCGACGGCAAGGAGATCGGCCGCTTGGTGGGGCCGGCGGACTGGGCGAGCGCCGAGGCCAAGCGGCTGATCGAGGCGGCGATCGCCATGGCCAAGCCCGCGGGCTAGCGCGTCCCGGCCAATCTGCCCCGGCGATCGTGCTAAGCTGACCCCCGTCAGTCGCGCGAGGGCTTTGCCGAGGCCAAGGGGGGCAGGATGAGCACCGACACGATCGCCGACACGGTCGATAAGCTGTTGCATTTCTGGTTCGAGACGCTGACGCCGAAGGACTGGTACCGGCCGCCGCCGCGTGTCGACGCCGATATCGAACGACGGTTCCGCGACACCTACGAGGCGTTGAAGGACGGCGTGCCGGAAGCCTGGCTGGCGACGCCGCGCGGGGTCCTCGCTGCGATCCTTGTGCTCGATCAGCTGCCGCGCAACATGTTCCGCGGCACGGCCCAGGCATTCGCCACGGATGGGGAAGCTTTGGCGCTCGCCAAGCGGGCCATCGCCGAGGGCATGGATGAGCGGCTGCCGCCGGCAAAGCGCGCCTTCGTCTATCTGCCGTTCCAGCATGCGGAAGATGCGGACGATCAGGCGCGCTCGGTGGCTCTGTTCACGGCGCTCGGCAACCCGCTCAATCTCGATTACGCGATCCGCCACCAAGACGTGGTGATGCGCTTCGGCCGCTTTCCGCACCGGAACAAGATTCTCGGCCGGGCCTCGACGCTCGAGGAGGAAGCGTTTCTGGAGCAGCCGGGCTCGTCGTTTTAGCGCTGCGCTACTGCACCGGGACAACCGCCTCCTTTTCGAGGCGATAGTTGTAGGAGCAGGTCTCTTCGATGGGCTTGTTGCAGGGCACGCCCGAGGTGGTGACATGCATGGTGCGCGTCTCGCCGCTCGACGAGAATTTGTAGCCCTTGACGAAGTCCTCGAAGGCCAGATCCCAGTCCGCATCGCCGTCCCAATAATAGAGCTGCAGCATGCAGCCGGCATTGTTGCAGGCTGGGTTCGACGCGCCCTCGCATTTCAGCTTGGAGAAATCGGCGATCCAGTCGGCGCGGCCGTCGCCGTTCAAATCGTCGCTATGCAGAATGGCGGTGGTCTCGGCCTTGCCGCCGGAGGTGCGGCAGACCTGCGCCGCCTCGGCGATGATCTCGGCGATGTCCTCGGGCGCCGCCTCGGTCTGGGCCCGCACCGAACCGGCGGCCGCCAGCAGCAGGGCCGCGGCAAGCGCGAGACCGAGAGGCCGGACGTGGTTTGAGATCAATTTGCGGCGCTGAGGATGTTGCGGGGGAACTCAGCCGTCCTGATGGTGGAGGTCTCGTTGCTCCGCGCCGCCGGCGCCAGCTTCGACTTGCGCACGGCGCGCTTGCGCTTCCGCTGCGGCTTCGGACCGCAGATCACCTCACGCAGATGCACCGGTTGGTCGGCCAGCTTGGCTTGCACGGCAAGCCCGTCAAGGCTCGTGCCAAACAGCGATTTCCAGAAATAGCGCTGGAACCCGTTCTCCAGCAATTGGGCGGCGCGGGCGTTGCGCGTGCGCGTCGACGGCTCGCCGAGAACCACGGCGACGAGCTTGCGGCCGTCGCGGGTGGCGCTGACCACGATGTTGAAGCCGGAATCGCAGATGAAGCCGGTCTTCATGCCGTCGGCGCCAGGGAAGCTGATGAGCAGGCCGTTATGGGTGCGGAGATTCTTCTGGCCGACCTGCACATGGGTCGAGGCGAAGATATCGGCATGCTCGGGAAACTCGATGATCAGTGCGCGGGCGAGACGGGCGAGATCGCGGGCGGATGTCACCTGGCGCTCATCGGGCAGGCCATTGGGGTTGGCATAATGGGTGGTGGTCATGCCGAGGCGCTTCGCCGCCTCGTTCATGCGCTCAACGAATTTCTCCTCGCTGCCGCCGACGGTCTCGGCCACCATGACGGCGACGTCGTTGGCCGACTTGACGATGAGCACTTTCAGCGCGGTGTCGAGATCGATCGAGCCCCCGACGGCCAAGCCGAGCTTGGTCGGGGCTTGGGTCGAGGCATGCTTGGAACAGATGACCTTGGTGTCACCGCTCACCTCGCCGTCGCGGATGGCGTGAAAGGCGACATAGGCGGTCATCAATTTGGTGAGCGAGGCGGGGAACCACGGCGCGTCGGGTTCTTCCGAGTAGAACACAGTGCCGTTGTAAGGCTCGAAGACGAGGGCAGGGCTGGCTGTAGCGATCGACGGGGCCAAAATGGCCACTCCGGCGAGAATGCCAAAAAAGGCGCGCCTCAGCATGAACCTCTTCCCCCGTTAATATCGACGCGTTGCGCCTGAAAGCCGATTTGGCCGCTCGCCGCATCGCAGCGGCCACGCCAATAGATGATGGGCTTCCCCAGCCCCCGGAACGATCTCTCGCCCCATAATCACCCGAAATTCGACTGTTCCGTGACAGGTGTGGAAAACAATGCCCCGCCACCGCCAAATTTTGCGCCGGCCCGCCGCTCTTCGCACCCCGTGCGACCAGTCGAATCGCAATCGGCAAGCCTGCGCCTCAGGGCCGCAGACTAGCGCGCTCCTTGGCTTTCGCAACCGCGAAGTTGGGCTTTGCCCGCGCCGGGCTTATTCACGGGCCGATTCCACCCCCAGGATGTCACAATTCAATTGGGCCGTGACAACTGCTGCTCGAGGATCCAGTCGGCTGCGGCCGAAAGGTCCGCGACCGTCGCCGTGGGGTGGGGCTCGAAGCGGGTCTCGTCGCCGTCGCGATATTTGCCGGTGCGCACGAGGAGCGCGCGGGCGAGCCCCGCTTGCAGCGCGCCCGCCACGTCGGCTTCGGCGTCGTCGCCGACCATGACGGCACCCTCGGGACGACAGTCCATGCTGGCCAAGGCGCCGGCGAAGAAATCCGGCGACGGCTTGCCGAGAACGCGCGCGGTCTGGCCGGACGCATATTCCAGCGCGGTGACGAAGGCGCCCGCATCGAGGCTGAGCTTGCCGTCGTCGTCCTTGAAGGTGCGGTTCTTGGCGAGCGCGATCAGCTCGGCACCATCGACGAGCGCGCGGAAGGCGGTGTTGAGGTGCCCATAGTCGAAGGCCTCGCCGGCATCGCCCACCACGACCGCGCGGGCAGGCCCCGCCGGGACGCTGGCGAACTCGCTTTCGAGATTGGGATGCACGACCAGCACAGGCGTCGCGTCGTTCCGGCTCAGCCAATCGCGCGCGGCGCTCGCAGGCGTGAACAACTCGTCCTCTTTGATGTCGAGGCCGAGTTGGGTGAGGCGTTCCAGCAGAGCCTGCTTCGTCTTGCGCGTGGTGTTGGTGACGAAGCGCAAGGGCAGTCCGCCCGCGCGCAGCCGCGCCACGGCGTCGACGGCGCCTGGGAGCGCGTGGTCGCCTTCATAGATGACGCCGGCCAGATCGAGGAGCACGCCGCGGATCATGGGGTAGCCTTGCGCGCGGCGGCGTTCTGATCAAGCGCCGCGGGTGTCGCGGTCCATCTCGCGCTACAGACAGCTGCCTCTTGCCGGGCTAAGGATGAGACCGAACGACAACCACGACCCGAGCGGATCTCGCGATGGACGCCGAAACCAGGCGCCGACAACTCGTTGCCGCGCTCGCCCGCGTTGCGGACGGCGACCGCGCGGCCTTGCGCTTGGTCTATGAACAGACCTCGGCGAAGCTATTTGGCGTCTGCCTCCGTATATTGAACGACAGGAGCGAGGCCGAGGACGTGCTGCAGGATGTTTACCTAAATGTATGGCGCAAAGCGGAGAGCTTTGAGCCGTCGCGTGCGAGTCCCATTACCTGGCTCGTCGCGGTGGCGCGGAACCGATCCATCGACCGTCTCCGCTCGGGGGCCGTGGCCAGACGCAGCGGCCCGCTCGATGACGCCGCCGAAATCGCCGACCAGGGACCGTCGCCGTTCGAAAGTCTTGCCAGGACGCAGGAGGCCGAGCGTCTGGGCGCCTGTCTCGAGGAACTCGAGGATCGTCAGCGCCAGTCCATCACGGCGGCCTTCATGAACGGGCTCACCTATGAGGAGCTTGCGAAAGCGACCGATGTCCCGCTCGGCACGATGAAGAGCTGGATTCGGCGCGGGCTTGCCAAGCTGAGAGCGTGTTTGGAGCCATGAGCGAGCACGGCACATACGACCGCGAGGAACACGGCGCGCTGACCGCCGCGGAATATGTCCTCGGCGTACTCCCCGCCGAGGAGCGCCACCAGGCACAAGCCCGCATCGTTCACGATGCCGTCTTCGCGCGCGAGGTCGCGTTCTGGGAGCGGCGGCTGGGACCGCTCGCCGAGGCCATCGCCCCGGTCGCGCCGCCCGCCGACGGCTGGTCCCGGGTCGAGGGGGTGCTGCGGCGCGAGGCGCAAGCCGCCAACCGGCGTGTTGGGATCTGGAACAATTTGCCGTTGTGGCGGGGGCTTGCCTTGGTCTCGGCCTCGCTCGCGGCCCTATGCATAGCCGCAGTCGTCTACCTGGCCGACCGGCCCGGCGCGCCGGCCCCGCTCGTGGCGCGGCTCGACGAGCAAACGGGCCAGCCCGGCTTCATTGCCGCGTCCAATCCGCAAGACGGCAGCGTCACCATCGTGCCCGCGGCGCTCCTCGGGCAGGCGCAGCATTCCCTCGAGCTCTGGGTCATTCCGCCCGGCGGCAAGCCGCATTCTCTCGGCCTC
The DNA here is from genome assembly GCA_963731875.1 of uncultured Alphaproteobacteria bacterium. Classification (GTDB taxonomy): domain Bacteria; phylum Pseudomonadota; class Alphaproteobacteria; order Rhizobiales; family Methyloligellaceae; genus Methyloceanibacter. The sequence goes on from CAVSXL010000007.1 coordinate 220,462, forward strand.
GTCGATCCCGACCGGCCGGCGAAGGTGACGGTGCCACCGGAGCTGCGGCCCCATGTCAGCGCCGATGCCACCCTGGCGATCACGTTGGAGCCGCTGGGCGGGTCGCCCTCGGGCGATCCCACCGGTCCCATCGTGGCCAAAGGCACGCTCTCGGCGCTGTAACGCCGGCAGCTCTCCTCACGAAACAGCTCTCCTCACGAAAACGTCAACCCGCCGGCCGCATCCCGCGGCCGCGCCTTACGTAGCTCCTCCGGTACCCCCCAAGAGGGACAACCCAAACAGGAGTTATGATCATGAAGCTCGCACAGTTTGCCCTATACGGCGCGGTAGCCGCGGGGCTCGCCTTCGCCGCGATGCCGACTTTCGCCAAGGAAGAGATGACGGTCGAGGTGGGCGGCGCCCCCATGTACCCGTCCAAGACCATCGTCGAGAACGCCGTCAATTCGAAGGATCACACCACGCTGGTGGCGGCGGTCAAAGCCGCCGGTCTCGTCGATACGCTGTCGGGCAAGGGCCCGTTCACGGTGTTCGCTCCGACCAACGAAGCCTTCGCCAAGCTGCCTGACGGGACCGTCGACGTCCTGCTCAAGCCCGAGAACAAGAAGAAGCTCGCTGGCATCCTGACCTACCACGTGGTCGCCGGCCGCCTGACGGCGCAAGACTTGATGGCCAAGGTCAAGAAGGGCGGCGGCAAGGCCATGCTCAAGACCGTCGAAGGCGAGGATCTGACCGTAGAGCAGAAGGGCGGCAAGCTCATCGTCATGGACGCGAAGGGCGACACCGCCGAGGTCACCATCGGCGACGTGATGCAATCGAACGGCGTCATCCACGTCATCGATACCGTGATGCTGCCGAGCTAACCCTCCCACCGCTCTCGGCGGAAGGGCCCGCCGTGCTTTTACAGCACGGCGGGTCTTCTGTTGTGGGCGCCCGAGACGCTACGGCCGCGCTCGGCTATCGTCCAAGCATGACGAGCGAGGCATCTCCCGACTTGGCCGCGCTGCGGGCCGCATTGGTGGCGCGGCTTGCGACTTTGCGCGACGCCAGCGAAACCACGGCGGACGATCGCCGTCCCGTGGAGCTCGACCAAACCTCGGTGGGCCGGGTGTCGCGCATGGACGCCATGCAGGGGCAAGCCATGGCGCTCGCGACGGAACGGCGGCGCCACGACGAGGCGCGCCGCGTCGAGGCGGCGATCACGCGCATCGACGCGGGCGAGTACGGCTATTGCATCGCTTGCGGCGTGGAGATCGCGGCCAAGCGCTTGGCCGTCGATCCCGTCATTGCGACCTGTATCGCTTGCGCCTCGGGGGCAGGCATGTAGCCGGAAGAGGCTTCGCCCTAATCCTCGGCGAACGCCTTCAAGCGCGCCAAGGCGTCGTCCCATTGGCGCGAGACGGTGTCGAGATAGTCGCGGACATCGTCGAGCGGTTTTGGTCTGAGCGAGAAATGGCTTTCGCGCCCGACACGCATGGAACGCACCATGCCTGCATCTTCCAGCACGCGCAGATGTTTAGTCACCGCCTGGCGGGTAAGATCGATGCCCTCGGTGAGCCGCGAGATCGATTGCGGTTCGCCATTCGCAAGCTTAGCCAGCATGGCAAGCCTGGTCTCGTCGCCGAGTGCGGCGAAGATCGAGGCATGGACCTTCGCGTCACGCGGCCGGTTGCGGTGTCTGCTCGACATGGTTCCTGATGTTCTTGATCTGCGCGGCCCAGCCGCCTTCGTTCATGCGGAACGCCTCGTCGCGACGGTGCGCCGGGATCTTGTCGAAGCCCGACTCGACGACGCGCACATTGGTTCCCGTCTCCGTCTCGGTGAGCGTGAACTCAACGAGCGTCGGCGTCTCTTGCGAATAGTCCTGGCTGGGATCGATCGCGTAGGGATGCCAGGTGAAGGAGAAATAGCGCTCGGGCTCGATCGTCTGCGTGACAGCCTGGAAGACGATATGCTCGTAGTTGGGGATGGTCATGTTACCGCGCGTGGTCTCGCCCGCCGCGAACGGCCCGTCCAACTTCACCCTGAACCACGTGCCGAATTCCTTGTGGTCGGTCAACGCCTTCCACACGCGGGACACGGGGGCCTCGATCTCGATTTCCTTTTCGATGCGATCTGACGACATGCGCAACCTCCTGGTTGCCTATTCTTGTAAGGCAAGCCTCGTAAAAGCGCAACCCTTTAGTTGCTTGTCTCAGCTCTTGTCGATGAGAATCGCGCGCAAGTCGTTGACGTTGGTGAGCGTCGGGCCGGTCTCCAGCAGGTCGCCGATACCCTTGAAGAAGGTATAGGGGTCGTTGTCGGCGAGCATCGCTTTCGGGTTGAGGCCTGCTTTCGCGGCACGCGCGAGCGTGTCGGGATAGATCAGCGCACCGGCATTGTCCTCGGAGCCGTCGACGCCGTCGGTGTCGCCGGCGAGCGCGTAGATATGCGGCAGGCCATCGAGCGCAATGGCGAGCGCGAGCAGGAACTCGGTGTTGCGGCCGCCCTTGCCTTTGCCCTTCAGCGTGATGGTGGTCTCGCCGCCCGAGATTAATACGCAAGGCGGCACCTCGGGCTGGCCGCGCATGGCGCATTGGCGCGCGATGCCCGCATGGACAAGCGCCACGTCGCGGGATTCGCCTTCGATGCTATCGCCGAGAATGACCGGGGTGACGCCGGCCTTGCGCGCCACGTCTGCCGCCGCTTCGAGCGAGGCCTGCGGCGTGGCGATCATGATATTCTCGACGCGTTCGAAGCACGGATCGCCGGGCTTCGGCGTCTCGTCGTTCTTCTCCAGCACGCGCCGCATATTCTCCGGCACTTGAAGCCCGTATTTCTCGATGATGGCGAGCGCATCCGCATTGGTGGAGGGGTCGGGCACGGTGGGGCCGGAGGCGATGATCGAGGGATCGTCGCCCGGCACGTCGGAGATCATCAGTGCCACGACGCGTGCCGGGTAGGCGGCGCGTGCGAGCCTGCCGCCCTTGATGGCGGAGAGATGCTTCCGCACCGTGTTCATCTCGGAAATGGTCGCGCCGGATGCGAGCAGCGCCTTGTTCATGGCCTGCTTGTCCTCGAGCGTCACGCCCTCGGCCGGCAGCGCCAGAAGCGATGAGCCGCCGCCGGAGATGAGGCAGAGCACGAGGTCGTCCTCGGTCAGCCCTTGCACCAACTCGAAGATGCGCCGCGCCGCCTCGCGGCCGGCTTCATCGGGCACCGGATGGGCGGCCTCGACCACTTCGAGCCGTTCGGTGGGCACGCGATAGCCGTAGCGGGTGACGACGAGGCCATCCAGCGGGCCGTCCCAGGCGTCTTCGAGGGCCTTGGCCATAGCGCCGGAAGCCTTGCCGGCGCCGATGATGACGGTGCGGCCCTTTGGCCGGGGCGGCAGATAGGCGGGCACGCAGAGCGACGGCAGGGCCGCCTCGACACCGGCCTGGAACATGGCTTTGAGAAGCGCTTCGGGCGTCATTTTTTTAGCTCGACCTCCCCCCTTGAAACTGGCGCGATGAACCTGCACAGACGATTGCCAGAAGGCAAGTGAATGAATACGGTGCGCGTTCCTTTCGCGGGAAACTCGCGTGCGCCGGAGTGCCAATAAGCTGGGGAAGAACGACAAATGTCAGAGAGTTCTAGCGAACAACACAAGAAGCCGAAGTCCGATATCGAGATTAGCCAGGCAGCAACCATGCGGCCGATCCTCGATGTGGCGGAAGATAAGCTCGGCATCGACGCCAAGGACCTGATCCCCTACGGCCACTACAAGGCGAAGGTCTCGCTCGACTACATCGCCAGCCTCAAGGACAAACCCGACGGCAAGCTCATTCTCGTCACCGCGATCACGCCGACGGCCGCGGGCGAGGGCAAGACCACGACCACGGTGGGCCTCGGCGATGCGCTGAACGAGATCGGCAAGAAGGCCATGATCTGCATCCGCGAGCCGTCGCTCGGACCCTGCTTCGGCATGAAGGGCGGCGCGGCCGGCGGCGGCTATGCGCAAGTGGTGCCCATGGAGGACATCAACCTCCACTTCACCGGCGATTTCCACGCCATCGGCGCGGCCAACAATCTGCTCGCGGCGATGATCGACAACCACATCTATTGGGGCAACAAGCTCGACATCGATGAGCGCCGGGTGAGCTGGCGCCGCGCCATCGACATGAACGACCGCGCGCTGCGCTCCATCGTCACCTCGCTGGGCGGGGTGGCCAACGGCTTCCCGCGCGAGGCGGGCTTCGACATCACCGTGGCCTCCGAGGTCATGGCCATTTTCTGCCTGGCCAAGGATCTCGCCGACCTGCAACGGCGGCTGGGGCAAATCCAGATCGGCGAGACGCGCGAGAAGAGGCCCGTCACGGCGAAAGAGCTTTCGGCCGCGGGCTCCATGGCGGCGCTCCTGAAAGACGCGCTGGCGCCCAATCTGGTGCAGACGCTTGAGAACAACCCCGCCTTCATTCACGGCGGGCCGTTCGCCAATATCGCGCATGGCTGCAACACGGTGATCGCCACCAAGGCGGCCCTCAAGCTCACCGATTACGTGGTGACCGAGGCGGGCTTCGGCGCCGATCTGGGGGCCGAGAAGTTCTTCGACATCAAGTGCCGCAAGGCGGGGCTCAAGCCCGACTGCGTGGTCATCGTGGCGACCATCCGGGCACTCAAGATGCATGGCGGCGTGGCCAAGGACGATCTCAAGAAGGAGAATCTCGAAGCGCTGGAGAAGGGCTTCGCCAATCTCGAGAAGCACATCGAGAATGTGCGGAAATATCATGTGCCGGTGGTGGTGGCGACGAACCGCTTCTCGTCCGACACCGACGCGGAGATCGCGCTCTTGAAGCGCCTGTGCTCGACCTCGAGCACCGAATGCGTCATGGCCGACCATTGGGCGCTTGGCGGGGCCGGCGCGGTCGATTTGGCCGAGGCCGTGGTCAACACCATCGAGACCCGGCCGAGCGACTTCCAGCCGCTTTACCCCGACAACATGTCATTGTGGGACAAGACGCGCACCATCGCCGAGGAGATCTACGGCGCGGAAGAGATCACCGCCGACAAGGCGGTCAAGGACAAGTTCGCCGAGCTCGAAAAGCAGGGCTTCGGCAACTTCCCGATCTGCGTGGCCAAGACCCAATACAGCTTCACCACGGACCCGAACGTCAAGGGCGTGCCGCTCGGCCATACCATCCCGATCCGCGAGGTCAGGCTGTCGGCGGGAGCCGAATTCGTGGTGGTGATCTGCGGGGATATCATGACCATGCCGGGGCTGCCGCGGGTGCCCGCCGCCAACAATATCGAACTTGCGGCGGATGGCCGCATTAGCGGATTGTTCTAGCTGAGCAAAGGGGTTGCCACGCGCGCAACCTGACGCTACCACCTTGCCCATATGAGAGGCATAAGTCCGTCAAGGACTAGGTAGCCCCCGATTTCTAGGAGAGGAAACCATGGCTGGAGCCAGGCGGCCGGGCCGTAACTTTCTGTTTGTGCCGGGACCAACCAACGTCCCCGAGCGCATTCTGCGCGCCATGCACGTGCCGATGGAGGACCACCGGTCTCCGGACTTTCCGAAGCTGACCGTGCCTCTCTACGAGGACATGAAGAAGGTCTTCCAGACCAAGGATGGCCAGGTCGTCATCTTCCCGTCCAGCGGCACCGGCGCCTGGGAAGCCTCCCTCACCAATACCCGTTCGCCGGGCGACAAGATGCTCGCCTCGCGCTTCGGCCAGTTCAGCCATCTGTGGATCGAACTCGCCCGCCGTCATGGGCTCGAGGTCATCGTGCAGGAGGAAGAGTGGGGCACGGGCGCTTCGCCGGAGCGGATCGAGGAGGCGCTGCGCGCCGACAAGAACCACGACATCAAGGGCGTCATGGTGGTCCACAACGAGACCGCCACGGGCGTCACCTCCGACATCGCCGCGGTGCGCCGCGCCATGGACGCCGCAGGCCATCCCGCGCTGCTTTATGTGGACGGGGTCAGTTCCATCGCCAGTATCGACTTCCGCATGGACGAATGGGGCGTTGATCTCGCCATCACCGGCTCCCAGAAGGGCATGATGCTGCCGGCTGGTCTCGGCATCGCCTGCGTGAGCCAAAAGGCGGTGGCGCAGATGAAGGACGCCACCTGCACACGCGCCTATTTCGATTTCGCCGACCATTTCCGCACCAATCCGAGTGGCTATTTCCCGTACACGCCGGCGCTGCCGCTGCTTTACGGCCTGCGCGAGTCGCTGGCCGTGCTGTCCGAGGAAGGGCTCGAGAATGTGTTCGCGCGGCACCGCTATCTCGCCAACGGCACGCGCGCCGCGGCCAAGGCGTGGGGTCTCGAACTCTGCGCCAAGGATCCGAAATGGTACTCCGACACGGTGAGCGCGATCATGGTGCCGGAAGGCTTCAGCGGCGCCGACGTCATCGACCGGGCCTACCGGCGCTACAATCTGGCGCTCGGCGCGGGCCTGTCGCAGATGGCGGGCAAGCTGTTCCGTATCGGTCACCTCGGCGATCTCAACGAGCTCATGCTGCTCGGCGCCATTGCCGGGGCCGAGATGTCCATGCGCGATGTGGGCATCGAGGTCGAGCCCGGCTCGGGCGTTGCGGCGGCGCAGGAATATTTCCGCGGCGCGCAAGGCGCGGGTGAAGCCCGTCTCGCGGCCGAATAGGCCCTGAGCGGCGCGAGGGCTGGCGCTAAGCCACTGTCCTCGACGATGTCTTGTCTGACGACGCCGTCCGGCGCATTCGGCCTTGCGCCGGAACGGTTTCTTTTTTGGCGTGGGGGTGTCCCCCGCATTGATGAGCAAGGGGGAGGTTCAGTGGAACACGCGATCGTCTTCCTCGATCGAGAGTCGGTGGGCGCGAATGTGCGCCGGCCCGATTTTCCGCACAGCTACACCGAATACGAATCCACGTGGACGCCCGAGGAGATCGTCGATCGCCTCAAGGACGCGACCATCGCCCTCATCAACAAGGTGCCAATGCGCGCCGACGTGCTGAAGCAGCTTCCCAATTTGAAGCTGATCGCGGTGGCGGCGACTGGCACCGACGTGGTCGACAAGGCCTATTGCAAAGAGGCCGGCATCACCGTCGTCAATATCCGCAACTACGCCTTCAACACCGTGCCCGAGCACGTCATCGCCCTGATGTTCGCGCTTCGCCGCAACCTCATGGCCTATGTGGAAGACGTGCGCGCCGGCCGCTGGGCCGAGGTCGATCAGTTCTGTTTCTTCGACCATCCGATCCGCGACATCGCCGGCTCGACCATGGGCGTGGTGGGCTTTGGCGCCATCGGCAAGTCCGTGGCCAAGCGCGCCGAATGTCTGGGCATGAAGATCCTGCCCTATGACGTGTTTCCGCAGGACGGTCTCGTCGATCTGGAGACGGTGCTGAAAGAGAGCGACGTCATCACCCTGCATTGCCCGCTGACGCCCGAGACCAAGAACATGATCGGCGCCAAAGAGCTGAAGATGATGAAGCCGACGTCGATCCTCATCAACACCGCGCGCGGCGGCCTGGTGGACGAGGCGGCCCTGGCCGAGGCGCTGAAAGCGGGCACCATCGCCGGCGCCGGCTTCGACGTGCTCATCAAGGAGCCGCCGAAGGAAGGCAATATCCTCCTCGATCTCAAGATGCCGAACCTCATCGTCACGCCGCATGTGGCCTGGGCGAGCCGCGAGGCCATGCAGATCCTGGCCGACCAACTCATCGACAACGTCGAGGCGTTCGTTGCGGGCAAGCCGCAGAACGTCGTCGAGTAAGGGAAATCCGTCATGAAGAAACTGCTGTTCCTGTTCGACACCGATGAAATGCCGAGCGTGTTCGACACGGTCGTCGGCTATGACGGCGGCGCCGATCACGTCACTGGCTATGCCAATGTGACGCCCGACAATGTCGGCGCGCTGGTCGACGGCACGATCTTCACCCGCGGCGGCAAGGATAAGCAGAACACCGCGATCTTCGTCGGCGGCGGCAACATGGCCAAAGGCGAGGCGCTGTTCGAGAAGGTGAAGAAGCATTTCTTCGGCCCGTTCCGCGTCTCCGTCATGCTCGATTCCAACGGCTCCAACACGACGGCCGCGGCCGGCGTGGCGCTGCTCGCCAAGGCGATGCCGCTCAAGGGCAAGAAGGCCCTCGTGCTCGCGGGCACCGGGCCGGTCGGTATGCGCGCGGCCGGCTTCCTCGGCATGGAGGGCGCCGACGTGACCATCACCTCGCGCACCAAGGAGCGCGCCGAAGAAGCGGCCAAGGTCATCGAGAAGCGCTTCGGCATCAAGGTCAAGGGCGCCGCCGGCGCCACCGATGAAGAGCGCGCCGAAGCGGCCAAGGACGCCAATATCGTCTATTCCGCCGGCGCCATCGGCGTGCAGCTGCTGCCGAAGTCCGCTTGGGAGAACAATCCCAATATCGAGCTTCTGGCCGACGTGAATGCCCAGCCGCCGCTCGGCGTCGAGGGCATCGAGGCCACGGACAAGGGCAAGGATTACAATGGCAAGCTGGCCTTCGGCGCGCTGGGCATCGGCGGGCTCAAGCTGAAACTGCATCGCGCCTGCATCGCCAAGATGTTCGAGAGCTCCGAGGGCGTTTACGACGCCGAGGAGATCTACGCGCTGGCGAAAGAGATGGCCTGATGACCGAGATTAAAGATACCGCCATTGAGCCGTTCCTGGACGCGCTCGCCTCGAGCCAGGCGACGCCCGGCGGCGGCAGTGCCGCCGCCATTCTCGGCGCCATGGGCGCGGCGCTGGTGAGCATGGTGTGCAACCTCACGATCGGCAAAAAGAAATATGCCGAGGTCGAGGACGAGATGAAGGACGTGCTGGCCAAGGCCGAGGATTTGCGGGTGCGTATGACCGGCATGATCCAAGAGGATGTGAAGGCGTTCGACACGGTCATGGGCGCCTATGGCATGCCGAAAGAAACGGATGCCGAGAAGACCGCCCGCGACGTGGCCATTCAGGCCGGGCTGAAGCAGGCGACCGAGGTGCCGATCCGCTGCTGCCATTTGGCGCGCGAGGTCATCGACCTGGCGTTGACGGCGTCGGAAAAAGGCAACCTTAACGTGATCTCGGACGCCGGCGTCGGTGTGCTGTCGGCTTATGCTGCACTGCGAAGCGCGGCGCTGAATGTTTTCATCAATGTGAAAATGATCTCGGACAAGAGCTTCGTGGACGCTAAGCTGAGTGAACTGGAGGGTCTTCTGGACGGCGCCGAGGCGGCAACCGAGAAGGCCTATGGAATCGTAAAGGGCAAGGTGAGCTAACGCTCTTGGGGCGTAGGCTCTGAAACAAAAGCCCGCCGAAGAGACGACTAAGGGAGGAACACGTGGACGTTCACGAGTATCAAGCGAAAGAGCTTCTGAGTAGCTTCGGCGTGCCGGTGGCGAAAGGCGCCGTTGCCTTCAGCGCGGATCAGGCGGTTTATGCCGCGACCGAACTCGGCGGCTGGAACTGGGCGGTCAAGGCCCAGATTCATGCAGGCGCGCGCGGCAAGGCCGGCGGCGTCAAGATCTGCAAGACCTATCATGAGGTGCGCGAAGCGGCCCAAGGCATGCTCGGCAAGCGCATGGTCACGGTCCAGACCGGCCCCGAGGGCAAGCCCGTGCAGCGCGTCTATGTCGAAGCGGCCGAGCCCTTCGATCGCGAGCTGTATCTCGGCTACGTGCTCGACCGTAAGGCCGAGCGCATCCGGGTGATCGCCTCGCAGCAGGGCGGCATGGAGATCGAGGAGATCGCCAGGACCGATCCCGACGCCATCCTTCAGGTCATCGTCGAGCCGGCCGTCGGCCTGCAGGCCTTCCAGGCGCGCGAGCTCGCGTTCCAGCTGGGCCTTAGCATCAAGCAGGCGCAGAGCGCGGTGTCGGCGATCATGAACGCTTATCGCGCGTTCCGCGATTGCGACGCCACCATGCTCGAGATCAACCCGCTGGTGGTGACCAAGGACGACCGCGTGCTGGCGCTCGACGCCAAGATGTCGTTCGACGACAACGCGCTGTTCCGCCGTCACAACGTGGCGGACATGCACGATCCCTCGCAGCAGGATCCGCGCGAGGCGCAAGCCGCCGAGCACAACCTCAACTATATCGGTCTCGACGGCGAGATTGGCTGCATCGTCAACGGTGCCGGCCTTGCCATGGCGACCATGGACATGATCAAGCACGCAGGCGGCGAGCCGGCGAACTTCCTTGACGTGGGCGGCGGCGCTTCGCCGGACCGGATCGAGACGGCGATGAAGCTCGTCGCTTCGGACGCGAATGTGAAGGCGATCCTGGTGAACATCTTCGCCGGCATCAATCGCTGCGACTGGGTCGCCAAGGGCGTGGTTCAGGCCTCCGGGAACCTGGATATCAAGGTGCCGCTCATCGTGCGCCTTGCCGGCACCAATGTTGAAGAGGGCCGCAAGATCCTGGCCGAAAGCGGGCTGAAGCTGATCACCGCCGAGACCCTGGCCGAGGCGGCCGAGAAAGCGGTGGCGGCGTGCCAGGGCAAGCTGCAGGCGGCCTAAAGAAGGTCATCGGAGAGAAAACGTAATGAGCATTCTGATCGACGAAAATACCCCGGTGATCGTCCAAGGCATGACCGGCGACAAGGGCACCTTCCACGCGAAGGAAATGATCGAGTACGGCACCAACGTGGTCGGCGGCGTGACGCCGGGCAAGGGCGGCGGCCGGCATCTCGACCGCCCGCTGTTCAACACGGTGAAGGAAGCCGTCAAGGCGACGGGCGCGGAAGCGTCCATCACCTTCGTGGCGCCGGCCTTCTGCGCCGACGCCATCATGGAATCGGCGGACGCGGGCATCAAGCTCGTCTGCTCCATCACCGATGGTATTCCGGCCCAGGACATGATGCGCGTGAAGCGCTACCTGATGCGCTATCCGCGCGACCGCCGTACCATGATGGTCGGCCCGAACTGCGCCGGCATCATCAGCCCCGGCAAAGCCATGCTCGGCATCATGCCGGGTCACATCTATCTGCAAGGCAATGTCGGCGTGATCTCGCGCTCCGGCACGCTAGGCTACGAGGCGGCCGCGCAGATGAAGGCGCACGGCATCGGCATCACCACCTCCGTCGGCATCGGCGGCGATCCGATCAACGGCTCGTCCTTCCTGGATCACCTCGCGCTGTTCGAGGAGGACCCGGAGACCACGGCGGTGCTGATGATCGGCGAGATCGGCGGTCCGCAGGAGGCCGAGGCTTCCGCGTGGATCAAAGACAACATGTCGAAGCCGGTTGTCGGCTTCGTCGCTGGACTGACCGCGCCCAAGGGTCGGCGCATGGGCCATGCCGGGGCCATCATCTCGGCGGCTGGAGACAGCGCCGCCGAGAAGGCAGAGATCATGCGCTCTTGCGGGCTGACCGTTGCGCCCAATCCGAGCGAGTTCGGATCGACCGTGGCGAGCGTGCTCGGGGCTTAAGGAAGGACGGCCGACAGGTCTTTCCTCAAGTTTCGCGAGAGAAGATTGCAGGTGGGGCTTTGGCCCCACCTGAGAAGTCCACGGCGGGCCTGGCGCTTAGGGACATGGCTGCCGCGACGAAACGGTTTCGCGCGGTCCTAACCTCCAAAGCCGATCACTTGGATCGGGGTGCCTGCGTTTGTCATGAATGATGAGTCCCTAGAGTCGACGCCCGAGACCGACGACGAGATGGCTGCGCTTATCCGCGGCACCTCGGCGAAGGACGCGTCCGATATCCTGTTCGAGCTCCTCATGGAGGTGGTGCGTCGCCACCAGCCTGAGATCGCGGGCGTGTTCGACGGCAGCGCCGAAACGTCCGACTTCACGCCCGAGCTGATGGCCCGGGCGCTCCAAGCTCAAGGCATCTGGTTCCAGCTCCTCTCCATCGCCGAGCAGAACGCGGCCATGCGCCGGCGCCGCCATATCGAGCGCGTGCGCGGCCGCGACGCCGTGCGCGGCACTTTCGATAACGTGCTGGCCGAAGCGGCCGAGGAGGGCATTCCGCCGAGGGACATCGAGGACCTCCTGTCGAGCTTGCGCATCCGGCCAGTGATCACGGCGCATCCAACCGAGTCGAAGCGTGTCACGGTGCTGGAGAAATACCGCAAGATTTATCTTCTGCTGCGCGAACTTGAAATCACGCGGTGGACCGAGCGGGAGCGGCAAACGATCCTCGCCGACATCCGGGACCAGATCGAGCTCGTGTGGATGACGGGCGAGCTGCATCTGGAGAAGCCGACGGTCGAGCACGAGGTGCTGCGCGGGCTCCATTTCTTCGACGAGACATTGTTCGAGAAGGCGCCGGAGATGATCGCGCTGCTCGAAGGCGCGCTTGCGCATCATTACCCGGGGCAGCATTTCGAGCTGCCGCCCTTCTTCCAGTTCGGTTCGTGGATTGGCGGCGATCGCGACGGTAATCCGCACGTCAACACATCGGTCACCGGCTGGGCCTTGCGCCAGAACGCGCTTGCCGCGCTGCGCCATTACCGGGAGCGTATCGTAAGCCTCGCCCGCATGCTTTCCATCACCGAGCGGGCTTTGCCGGTGCCGCAAGGCTTCCGCGACACGCTCGCCCACGCACTCAAGATGAGCGGCGATGGCGAGAGCATCGCCGCGCGCAATCCCGGTGAGCCCTATCGCCAGTTCTTGACCACGGTGCTGCGCAAGCTCGACGCCACGACGCTGCGCGCCGGCGGCGGCGAACTCGAGCTCGGTCAGCCGAACTACGCCAATGCCGACGAGCTGATCCACGATCTCCGCTTGATGGAGCGGGCGCTGGCCGAGGCTAACAGCCCGTCCATCGCCGCGGATCTGGTTAAACCCGTGCGCCGGGCCGTGGAGCTGTTCCGCTTCTCCACCGTGCGGCTCGACCTGCGCGAGAACTCAACGCGCACCACGCAGGCCCTGCAGGCGCTGTGGTGGGCCGGTGCCGGTCATGGCGAGGGCAACCCGCCGGAGCTCGGCAGCCGCGAATGGCGCACCTGGCTGTTGCGCGCGCTGGCGCGGCCGTTGACGACCGAGAGGGTGACCGCCGAGCTGCCGGCCGAGGCCACCGATCTTATCGCCATGTTCGCGCAAGCCTCCGAGATCAGGCGTGGGCTCGACCGCGACGCGTTCGGCTCCTTCATCCTGTCCATGACGCGTTCGGTGGACGATATTCTCGGGGCCTATCTGCTCGCCAAGGAAGGTGGGCTGTTCCTCGATACCGCCGGCACCGAGATCTGCGCCCTCCCCATCGTGCCGTTGTTCGAGACCATCGACGATCTGCGCGCCGCGCCCGCGATCATGCGTGAAGCGCTGGCCATCCCGCTGATCCGCCGCTCCACCCATTGGCAGGGCGGCTTGCAGGAGGTGATGATCGGCTATTCCGACTCGAACAAGGATGGCGGCTTCGTCACCTCCAATTGGGAGCTGGCCAAGGCGCAGACGAGCCTGACCCGCGTCGGCGAGGTGGCGGGCACGCCCATCGCCTTCTTCCACGGCCGGGGCGGCTCGGTGTCCCGCGGCGGCGCGCCCACGGGCCGCGCCATCGCCGCCCAGCCGGCCGGTTCGATTCGGGGCCGCTTCCGCGTCACCGAGCAGGGCGAGGTGGTCTCGTATAAATACGCCAATAAGGGCACGTCGCTCTATCAGATGGAGCTTCTGGCCGCGAGCGTGCTGGAGCATGCCTTGAAGTCGGAGCGCGAGACGGCGTTGCAGCCCTCCCGCGAGTTCGACGCCGCGCTGGAGGTCTTGGCCGGGACAAGCCGCGCCGCCTATACGGGGCTCATCACCCATCCCGACCTCGTCACTTATTTCCAGGCGGCGAGCCCGCTGGAGGAAATCTCGCTCCTCAATATCGGCTCGCGCCCGGCGCGGCGCTTCGGCGCCAACTCGCTCAAGGACCTGCGGGCGATCCCCTGGGTGTTCGCCTGGGCCCAGAACCGCCACATCATCACCGGCTGGTACGGGGTCGGCAGCGCGCTACAGAACTTCCTCGATGTGCGTGGCAGCCAAGGCGAGAAGCTCCTCGGCCAGATGTTCAAGGGCTCCCGCCTGTTCCGCCTGATCATCGATGAGGTGGAGAAGACGCTGGTCCTGGTCGACCTCGAAATTGCTAGGGAATACAGCAGCTTAGTGCCTGACGAGCGCGTCCGCGAGACCATTTTCGCCATGATCGAGAAGGAGCTTGCCTTGACCGCCGAGATGGTGCTGAAAGTGTCCGGTGGAACCGAGATTGCCGGGCGATTTCCGCAGTTCCGCGCCTCTCTGGCCGTGAGGCTTCCCACCACCAACGAGGTCAACCGCGAGCAGGTCGATCTCCTGCGCCGTTTCCGGGCGACAGAATCCGACCAGACACGCGAAGAGTTCAAATCCGCATTGCTGCTTTCCATCAACACCGTTGCCGCCGGTCTCGGCGCCACAGGTTAAACCAGGAGGGACCCCAAGAATGAGCTTTACCCTGATCCAACAGGCGACCCCGCGTCTCCACCGTTCCGAGCTTGCCGTGCCGGGCTCCAACCCGTCGCTGTTCGAGAAGGCAGCCAAGGGTGGCGCCGACGTCATCTTCCTCGACCTCGAGGACGCCGTGGCGCCCGACGACAAGGAGCAGGCCCGCAAGAACATCATCCAGGGCCTCAACGATCTCGACTGGGGCAACAAGACCATGATGATCCGCATCAACGGTCTCGACACCCATTACGCTTACCGGGATGTCGTCGACGTGCTGGAGAACTGCCCGCGCCTCGACATGATCCTGATCCCCAAAGTCGGCGTGCCGCAGGACGTCTATGCCATCGACATGCTGGTCACGCAGATCGAGCAGTTCAAGAAATACGAGAAGAAGATCGGCCTCGAGCTGCTGATCGAGACGGCGCTCGGCATGGCCAATGTCGAGGCCATCGCCCAGTCGAGCCCGCGCGTCGAGGCCATGAGCTTCGGCGTCGCCGACTATGCCGCCTCGACCCGCGCCCGCACCATGGGCATCGGCGCGCCGCATCCGGACTACGGTATTCTCGCCGATAAGGAAGAGGGCGTCGCCGAGCGCGACTATTACTGGAACGATCCCTGGCACTATGCGCTGTCGCGCATGATGGTCGCTTGCCGCGCCTACGGTCTGCGTCCGATCGACGGTCCGTTCGGCGACTTCTCCGATCCGGACGGCTATCTGGCGGCGGGCAAGCGCGCCGCGGTGCTCGGCTTCGAGGGCAAGTGGGCGATCCATCCCTCCCAGGTCGACCTCGCCAACCAGGTGTTCACGCCGTCGGAAGCCGAAGTCACCAAGGCCAAGCGCATCGTCGAGGCCATGAAGCAGGCCGCCAAGGAAGGCAAGGGCGCGGTGTCGCTCGACGGCCGCCTGATCGACATCGCCTCGATCCGCCAGGCCGAGGCGCTGCTCAACAAGGCCAAGGCCATGGGCATGTAGGGATGGGCATGTAGGCCTTTTCGCCTATCAGCCTTCCCCGGCGTTAAGCCGGGCCGAGACACGACAATGGCCGGGGTTCGCCCCGGCCATTTTTGCGTCTCGGGTGCCCGCTTCGGCCCCGAGACGAAAGCGTGGGAAAACACGGTTGTGAAACTATCTGGGCAATTGCGGGTTCTGATATCGTCGTGTGTCTTCACTCATAGGAGGGACTTCTATGTTCAGGCTGCTGCTCATGGTTGGCGGGTCTTCATTGGTGCTTGGCTTGGCGACTGCCGGCTACGCGCTCCCGGCTCCGCCGCATACACTCGATGGCCTAGCCACTGTCGCTATCCCGGTCGCCGATGACATGGAGGTGGACGCGGTAGAGCAGGCGTTGGAACCCGAAGAAGTCACCCCAGCCCCTGAAGAGGACTCCATGGAGAGCGAGGGACCCGGCCCCAGCGAGGAGACCGAGATCGATCAGGAAGAGGGCAAGGACTAGGCGTCGGCCCTAGGGTCGGTGCTTCGAGACAAATGGCCGGGGTTCGCCCCGGCCATTTTTGTTGGCTGGGCGATGGTGCTCAAGCCTAGGCGACGTGGGCGAGCGGGCTAGACGGTGTCGCGCTCGCGGCGTTCCGTCTCGGCATCGGCGACGTCGGGATCCGGCATGGACCCGTTGTCGTCGGTCATGCCCACCACGTCGTCGTCATAGCGCGTCAGGGTCGCGGTCGGAAAGAAGCTCAAGCCATAGATCAGGCCAGCCAGAACCACACCCGACAAAAGAGACAGTACCGACATCATTTTCTTCTTCCCCTCGTTAAGGGCTCTTTGTGCCAGCCGAGTTTGGTAGGTGTGAGACTGAATCCCGGCATTTTGTCGGCAGCCCCGCCACCGCGCCGCCGCAAGTCTTGCAGCTTTATTACGGGGGCTTGCCCGGCCCGCCCAAGGTGGAAAGGGCTGAGCGATCAGTTTTTGCCGGATTTCGGCGCGCAGAGGCGTCCCGGTTTTGCCCGTCAGCCTGGGCTAGCCTTCGCGATGCCGCGTGGCGAACTCTTCCTCCGGCGACATGATCAGATGCTTGCGGCCATGCACGGCGAAATAGCAGATGGCCAGCCCGTACCAGATCGCCACGCCGATAATGCCGTCGCGGTAGAGCGGATCGGCGAGCTGGAAGCCGATGGTGATGGCGGCGATGAGCACGGTGAGGCTCGCGCCAAGCACGCCGAACGGGCTCTTGAAGGGCCGCTCGATATTGGGAAATTTGCGGCGGAGCTGAATGAAGGTCAGCCCCTGCAGCAGATAGGAGAACATGGCACCGAACACCGCCATGTTGAGCAGCACGCCGCCGATAAAGGAGCCGGCATTCTCGCCGCCCATGGTGAACCACACGGTCAGCATCACCGCGAGGCCAAGCACGGCGCCGGCGATCAGCGCCACGTTTGGCGTCTTGTGCTTGGAGTGGGTCACCGACAGGAAATGCGGGAAGTAGCCGGCGCGCGACAAGGAATAGATCTGCCTTCCGCCGGCGAAGATGATGGCGTGGAAGCTCGCCACCAGCCCGACCACGGCGGCGAGCGCCAAGGCTCCCGCCGCGTGCAGATCGAAGATGGCGCGGAAGCCGTCCAAGATCGGCTCGGACGAGGTGCCGAGCGCAAAGGCGCCGGTCACCGTCTCGCCCCCGACCTCGCGCGTCACCGGGATCGACGGGTTGATGAGGAGCACGAGGAAGCCCAGCCCGATCAGCGTGAACATCCCGAGCATGATGCCCTTCGGCATGTCGCGCTTCGGATCGACGGATTCTTCCGCCGCCAGCGGCAGCTGCTCGATGGCGAGGAACAGCCACACGGCAAACGGCATGGCGGCGAGAATGCCGTAGACGCCGAAGGGCAGGAACGGGCCTCCCCCTTCCGGCAATTCGACGCCGGCGCCGGTCACCGGGTCCACGCCGATATTGAGCGCATAGCGCGAGAAGTCGAAGGAGGGCAGCGCGCTCAGGAAGAAGGTCACCAGCACGCAGATGGCCATCAGCGTCACCATGGCCGTGACCATGAAGGACAGCTCGACGCCGCGCGCATTCGCGGTGACGAAGATGACGTAGCCGGCGACCCAGAAGATCGGCTGCCACGCGGCCGGCGTGCCGAAGATCGCGGTGAGATAGGCGCCGATGAAATAGACGATGACCGCGGGCGTCAGCACATATTCGATATTCTCGGCGACGCCGGTGATGAAGCCGCCCCAGGGCCCGAAGGCCGTGCGGGCGAAGGAATAGGCGCCGCCGGTATGGGGCAGAGCCGGGCTCATCTCGGCGATGGAATAGGTGAGGCCTAAGAACATCACGGTGATGATGACGGCGCCGACGAACATGCCGCCCCAGCCGCCCACGGCGAAGCCGAGATTCCACCCGGAGAAATCGCCGGAGATCACCGCGGCGACGCCCAGCGCCCACAGATAGAAGACGCCGGCGTGGCGGCGCAGCTCCCGGTCCTCGAAATAGTCGATGCCGGGGTTCTGATAGGAAACGCCGCCCTCGTGCTTCTTGCCGACCATATCCCGTGTCCCCCTGGGCCCTGTCTGGCGCCCTCAACCCTCAGATTCGGCCCGGACTATAGCAGGGGTGTGGCGCTTGGGGCAGATGGGGGTGGGGATACGATTTAGGGGTCGATGGCCCAGGCGTGGGGGCCTAGGATTGGGTCCTGGTCTATGGATCGATGTCTAAGGGTCGATGGAGAAAGACATGCGCGTCTGGCGCTTATTGGCGGGCCTGGTGATGATTGCCTCCACGCAGGTCTTCGCTTACGACGGCTTCAAAGAGGATTTCGTCACCTGTACCCAGGGAATGGACAAAGCCGACATCGTCGAGGCCTGCACGCGGCTGATTAACAATGCTTCGGTCGAGAACGCCATGATCGGGATGCTTTACGGCGTGAGAGCCTCGAACAATGACGACCGGGCGCAGAATTGTTCCGACGCCCGCAAGTCCTTGGCGCTTGCCGACGACGACGCGATCAAGGAGCTATCCCAAAAGCTCATCGACGCGAATTGCTGACGCGGGTCCGATGCCGGCGGCTACGGTTCAAAATGCCGCTTTGGGCGATTCCGGCCGGCGAGCAAGCGAGGGTGCATGACCGAGACAACGACTCAAATCCTTCAATCCCACGCCGTGTGGGACAGACCCACGCGGTGGTTTCATTGGATCAACTTCGTGTGTGTCGTGGCCCTGATCGCGCTCGGCACCGCGATCCTCTATGGCAAGGAGCTCGGCGTGACCGACGACGGCAAGCTCCTGCTGAAGACCGTCCATGTCCTGTTCGGCTATGTCTTCGCGGTCAATTTGGCGTGGCGCATCGTCTGGGCCTTCATCGGCAACCGGCACGCAGGCTGGTCGGCGCTGCTGCCGTTCGGCAAGGGCTACGGCACCGCGCTCAAGGATTATGTGGGTGAGCTGCTGCGCGGCGATGTGCGCCCCTATCTCGGGCACAACCCGGTTGCGCGCCTGATGGTGTCGCTGCTGCTCCTGCTGATGGTGGCGCAGGCGGTGACGGGGCTCGTTCTCGCCGGGACCGACATCTACTATCCGCCGTTCGGCGGTTGGATCGCCGGCTGGATCGCGGCGCCCGGCGTCGACCCGGCGACGATCGTCGCTTACGACAAGACCGGCATCGATCCCGCCGCCTGGGATGCCATGCGCGCCTTCCGCTCGCCCTTCATCACCGTGCATTATTGGAATTTCTACGCGCTGCTTGCGCTGATCGTGATCCATATCGCCGGCGTGGTCGTGACCGAGCTGCGCGAAGGCGGCGGCATCGTCTCCGCCATGTTCACGGGGCGAAAAATCTTCGACCGGACGCCCGTGGACCATCGCGAGCCGGGCGCCTGATCGGACTGGCTGGCGGCTAAGCTCGCCGGCGTGGCGCGTAGCGCGCGGTCCGCGAAAGTGTCGATGCCGGGGTGGGGAAGATTTAGGGGTCGATGGCCCAGGCGTGGGGGGCTACGATCTTGTCCTGGTCCACAGGTCGATGGAGAAAGACATGCGCGTCTCAAGCTTGTTGGCGGGCCTGGTGATGATTGCCTCCACGCAGGTCTTTGCGTATGGCGGCTTCGAAGCGGATTTCGCCACCTGCACCCAGGGCACGAACAAGAGCGCAGTCGTCGCGGCCTGCACGCGGCTGATTGACAATGCAGCGGTCGAGAACGCCACGATCGGGATGTTTTACGGCGTGAGAGCGTCGAACAATGACGACCGGGCGCAGAATTGTTCCGACGCCCGCAAGTCCTTGGCCCTTGCCGACGACGACGCGATCAGGGCGCTATCCCAAAAGCTCATAGACGCAAATTGCTGATTCTGCTCCGCGAGCTACCCGCCCACGGCGGGGCTGAGAGTCCATAAAGCCGGCGTGGCGCGCGGTTCGTGAAATCGCCGAGCGGGGGTGACGATAGGAAACGTTGCCCGCTTGTTTATTGCCGGCCATATGTGCTGTCCCCGTTGCGCCCTGTCCGTGCGCCTCAACCCTGAGATTGGGCTCGGACTATCGCAGGGGCTTGGGGGAAGGGGCAGATGGGGTTGGGCGAAAGCGTCGGTAGAGATCAGAGCTCAGATCGATGGACTCGATCTGAGGACGCGCGGCGCGCGGGCCGTGTGGAACCATCCTCCACCGCCCTACGTTGACCCGTCTAGCGCGTAGCGGAGGGTTGCCTGTTGCCGCGGACCGCATCCCGCCCTCACGCGCTCTATGCGGCGCGTATGGAGCCTGGCCGCTTTCCCCGGGGTGGTCGGGCTTCTTCCCCTTGGTGCCTTTGCTCCCCAAGGCGGACCGGCCGGCCGGTTCAGCCGCTCTCCCCACCTTATCCCCGCCGCCAAAACCTGCCGTATAATCGCTCCACCTCGTCCATTGAAGGGGCGTTCTCGCAGAGCGCGTTGTGAGGAGCGGGCCGGGGGCGGCGCACTGATGGGCTAACACGGACGAAGATCCCGATAGGCCCGGACCACCGCGCCACGGCTACGGACCACTGGGGGTCCCCGCTCCGCCCACCTGCGCTGTAACGCGTGGGTCCCAGGTGAGGCAGGTGATCCCCATGCACATGCCTGTCCACTGGGAGAAGCGGGGCCGAAGGGGGCTGTATAAACATCGCCGGACTGGCGCGCCGAGAGGCGCCCGCCGCGAATTCCGCAAGGATCGCGGACACCACAGGTTTGCGCTTTTCGGCGTGCCATCCCCCTTCTTCGGGGGGCTTATGCTCTTTGACAGGACTCGCGCGAAAGCGGCGAGGCAATGAAACAGGCGAAGCAGGCCAGAGGCCGATAGGCATAAATACGCGCTCAGCGGAGAGGACGGGGAACATGCGCTCGGCGCGGAACCGGTTGGACTCAGTAGGGCAGACAGCGGTTATACGGACCGAGATAGTAGCCGTAGGGGCACACGGGCTCCTCGACGGCCACGGGCGGCGGCGCATAGCGCGGCCCGACCACCACGGGCGGCGTCACGACCACCGGCGGCGCGACCACGGCGCCGTTGCGAACGCAGCCGCCATAGGGGCCGCGGTGACGGCCGAGACCACAAAAGCCGCGCACCAAGGTCATCTCGGACGCGGCGGTTTTCGCCGGCATGGGCAAGGCGGAGAAGGCTTCGGCGCTGAACGAAAACAACAACACCGGCAAAGCCAGGATCAAAGCGAGCTTTCTTGTCATCGGCAAAACTCCATTACGCTCTTCACGGCCGTTCTCATGAAAGGATCGGCCCTATTTTTGGCGGATCCGTGTCCGTTCGCGCCAAGTGGCGGCGCTTAAGCGACGTTGCGCCGGGAGAAGAAGCCCCAAACCGCCAGCACGATGATCGCGCCAACGGTCGCGCCGATTAAGCCGGCCGAATCGTCCGCGCCGTACCAGCCGATCGCCTGGCCGAGATAGGTGGCGACGAACGCGCCGACGATGCCGAGGATCGTGGTCAGGATGAAGCCTTGGGGCTCGTTGTCGCCGGGCATGATGAGCTTGGCGATCACGCCGGCGACAAAACCGATGAGGATAATCCAGAGAATATAGAGCATGGAGGTCGGGTCCTTTAGACGGCTTGGCGGTTGAGGGTGTCTTCGGCCAATTTGGAGAGCTTCTTGTCGGCGGCGTATTCCTGGTCGAGATTCTGTTTCAGCAGCGCCGCTTCCTCGCGCAGGCCGAGCTGCTTGGCCCAGGCGATCATGGTGCCGTAGCGGGTGATCTCGTAATGCTCGACGGCCTGCGCCGCGGCGATCATGCCGGCATCGCAAGCGTCCGGATCGTCACACTCCTTCATGATCTCCTTGCCTTCGTCGAGGATGCCGTTGATCGCATGACAGGTGACGCCGCGCGGCTTGAGATCGAGCCCCTTGAAGACCTTCTTGAGGTTCGCGACCTGCGTCTTGGTTTCTCTGAAATGCTCGTTGAAAGCCATGCGAAGCTCTTTGGCATCGGCCTTCTTGGCCATCTTCGGCAAAGTGGTGAGAACCTTGTTCTCGGCGTAATAGATGTCGCGGAGGAAATGCTTGAACAGTCCTTCAAGATCTTTCATTCAAAGCCGCCTTAACGTTGGATTTTAGCCTGACACATTCTGAACTCAGTTTGGACAACTCCACCCATCGAAGGTTGGTTCCGACAAACGAAAGCGGCGGCCCCGGAGAGCCGCCGCCGATTGCAAGCAATGCGCTGATATTGTTGACCGTTAGTCGGCCTGGGGGGGAATCCGGAGTGTCTGGCCCGGATAGATCTTGTCGGGATCAGACAGCATGGGCTGGTTGGCCTCGAAGATCTTTTTGTACTTGGAGCCGTCGCCGTAAGCCTTCTCGGAGATGGCCCACAGCGTGTCGCCTTTCTCCACGGTGTGGAAGGTGCCGGGAACATCGGTGCCATTCGTGGTCAGATTCTCCTCGACCTTGGAGACGCCCTCGACATTGCCGGCGGCCACGATGATCTTCTCTTTCATCTCCTGGGAGGGGACGTCGCCGCTGATCTTCACGTTCTCGCCGTCGATCTCGACATCCAGCTTGTCGGCGAGGCTCGGGTCTCCGACCTCTTTGGCGATGGCCTCGGCGGCATTGGCCTCGTCCGAGCCAAACAGCGCCTTGCCTGCGTTCTTCACGAAATCAAAAAGTCCCATGTCACGTCCTTTCCGCCTCTCGGCCAACCCTTGGAGTGCTCGCGAGCACTTCTTATCACTAAGTCAATCCGGGTGGGGCGGTTTTGGTTCCTCGTGACATCGCGGTATTTTTCACTTTGGTTAATGTTTGTTGAGGGGAGTGTAGGTAATGGGGTGCTAGTGTTGAACAGCCGATAAATCTCAGGCTTGCCTCGAGCCCGGATGATGGTTCGGGTTTGCGGTCTGCGTGATGTTTTTCATTGGTGTGTGGGCTTACGGGTGGTTTGTGGCGTGGATGTTTCTTCGTTATCAGCGGTTCCTATCACCCGCTTGATCTATCGGGAGACGAAAGCTGGCGGATTTCCTTCGCCAAGTTCTATGCGGGCGGCTGTGTATTCTGCCGGCCTCGCGTGACTCTCTCGGGACCGCAGTGGCTGCGCGTTATTGCCGCGCCCGCTCAATTCCAAAGCCTGCTGACCTCGCTCATCTCCGCGGCTTTGGGCGTCTCCATTTGTATTTTTGGATGGAGAGCGGGTACTTCGCCGCCGATGACCTCTCCACGCGCTCCTCCACACTGGACTCTTGGCGTAGAGGAGCAATTCTATCTTCTGTGGCCCGCGGTCATCGTTTTGCTTGCCGCGTTTCGCAGCAAAGCCGTCCTATGGGCGCTGTAGTTTCATGGGTGGCTCAGCCTTGCGCCGCCGAATACGCGATCGGCGGGGAGCGCGCGGCGTTCTTTCTGATGCGACTCTATCGTTGAATTCGCTATCGGGGCCTGCCTTGTCTGGATCTCTCGCGATGGAGACTACCGGTGGAAAGAGCTGTGCTGCGCTGAGATTGTAGCTGTTGCGCGGCGGTGTTTTTCTACACGCCGCATACCGATTTCCGGGCGTTACGCATTATTGCCGTGCGCCGGCGCGGCGCTCCTGTACGGGGTAAGTGAGAGATATGCCGGACTTGCCCTCAGGTCTGGTGCGGCGTGTGGATGGGCGTAGGAGTTATTCGCTCTACCTCTGTACTGGCACTTATCAGCCTGTTTTATGTGTGACGCTGCGAGAGGCATTCGAAATAGTGGTCTAGCGCTGTTGACCTTCGTCATCGCAGCGCTGATATACGAATTTGTCGAGCAGCCCTGCCGCTATGGGAGGCCGGCGGTGCCCCAAAGAGAGTGCTAGGTCGCGCGGCGATGGTGGCGTTTTAGTGTTGCGTCGATCGCGGCACTCGTCGTGAGAGCCGCAGAACACGCAGTTCGACAAGGCGACGATAGATGCTCATATGGGAGAGCGCTGCACGTCTATGAAGAGTGCGGACCGATAGGTTGGGCTCGCTGCCAGGCTGTCGTCCCCGGAAAGCTGAACATCCTGGTGGTCGGCGAAGTTGACCGTCGATGCCTATAATGCTCTTACGCCGTGTTCCCTGACGCTAATCTCGTTCTTTCCGAGCTGACTGGCTGCGCGCCCTTTTCAAAGATGGACGATCTGCTGCCGGCAAATTTCCCAATAGTTCGGCTGCATCGCGAAACCGCAAGCGCTTCGCACCCGACTTCCTGAAGCAATTGACATGATGCGGTCGCCGCGCAATTTGACTGGTACAAGCCAGAGCACTTGGAGGATTTCCTCGCTCGCGTGCGGAAGGTCAATCCGGCCGCAAGCTCGTCGTGTTCGGAAACTTCATCACGTTGAAAGCGAACTGTTGGGAATTGGTCTCGAAACACGGAATTCGCGCCTGCGGAATCAGAGGCGTTCCATACCAAGTTCAGCTTCGATCCCGAGCTAGCGGGCTCTCAGAGCGCTATGGCGCGACCTATGTGAGTTTGCGAGACTATTCTGCTCTAACGGAGCATGCCTACTAGAATTGGATGGAGTTCCATTCAAGTGAGACAAGATG
The DNA here is from genome assembly GCA_963731875.1 of uncultured Alphaproteobacteria bacterium. Lineage (GTDB taxonomy): Bacteria > Pseudomonadota > Alphaproteobacteria > Rhizobiales > Methyloligellaceae > Methyloceanibacter. The sequence continues at coordinate 244,745 of CAVSXL010000007.1, forward strand.
CATTTAAGCATTGAGTTATGATGGAGCGGGGGAATGGGTTTTAGAAAGCGGGGCGCCAGGACCTTGCGCCAGCGGAGCGCGGAGAGGATGCCGGTGGCCAACGCGACGCCGCTGAAGAACAGCACGACGAAAATGCAGCCGTCGCGCGCCGCGGCGATCATCTGGGCGTCGGGACCGGACGCGGCCAGGATGTGGCTCGGGAACATCGAGGTCAGGATCAGCAGCGCCAGCAGGCCGTTCTTGACGGCGACCTCGATGACGATCGCAAGCGAGTCCCGCTGGCCCGTGCCGCAGGCCGTGGCGAACAGGCGCGCGAGCAGCACGGCGCCGATGCAGAAGACGATGATGATGGCCGGCCCCAGCCAGCCATAAGCGGCGAATTGCAGCCGGCCGGCGCCGAGCGAGCCGATGATGATGAGGGCGAGCAGCACGAGGCTCGAACGCACCATCAGCTTGATGAAGAAGATTTGCTGCGGGAGCGACGTGTAAGCGCGGACGATCATGCCGCCGAGGAGCGGCGCGAGCAGGAAAAGGCCGATGTCGAGCATGATCTGCGACTTGTCGATGGTGAAGTCGCCGGGCACCTGCACGGTCACCAGTGAGGCGAGCACGATCGGCGTGGCAAGGAGGCAGGCGAAGGTCGTGATCGCCGTCAACGAGACGGACAAGGCGACATTGCCGTTGCCGATGAAGGTCAGGAGGTTCGAGACGGACCCGCCCGGCATGGCGGCGACCAGAGCGAGACCCGTGGCGATGCCGACGGCGCCCGCCGCCGACAAGCCGCCGAAACCCGCAGGCAAAAGCCCGAGGACGAACATCAAGATCCCCGCCCAGGCGGGAACGAGAAGCAGCTGCGCGGCCATGCCCACGGCGAGCCCTTTCCAGGCGAACAGCGTGGTCGCGAAATCGCGCACGGTCAGCGTTGCGCCCATGCCGAGCATCGACAAGGTCACCATCGCCGCGGACAGCCCGCGCTCGAATTCACCGAAATTGGCAAAAAACCAGAAGGGTTGATCAAGCATCGCGGGCGCAGGCTTAGCAGAGACGATGACGGCGGGATAGGTTTGCCGATGGTCTGAAGTGGAGGGTGGCGAGGACATGGTCGTGGCGCCAAATGGCAAGACTCGCCGACCGGCGCTCCGCTAAGCAGGCTCGGCCTTTTGCGACGAAATAGCGTACTTAAGAAGAAGATGGGGCCTGCATCCTCGACTTGCCCAACACCGCCCGGGTTTGGGTGGCAACCTTCCGGTGATCAGCAGTGAAATTGTTCGCACAAGACGTCGCTGGCCGGCTCTCCGGCAGGCCCGTCAGGTTTCTGTCGAGAGTGGCAGGGACAGCCGTCGTCGCTCTTTTCGCCGGCTTCGGCGGCGACGCGGCCCAAGCGCTGTACGATGTGAGCCCCGGCGAGATCCACGGGAAGCCCGGCACGCTCATCCGGGTGTGGCCGCTCGAAAGCGGCGGCCCCGGCAATAGCGACGCGTTCCGCTTTCTCTACCGCTCCACCGGGCTGAAGGGCGAAATCGATCCCGGTCTCGGGCGCGATCTTCATCCCGTCCGGGTCAGCGCCCGCCGGCGGCCGCAACGTCATCGCCTGGGCCCATCCGACGTCTGGGGTCGCGCCGGACTGTGCGCCGTCACTCTATCCCGACCGGGCCGGATTGATCTGGAACTTGAAGGACATGCTGCGCGAAGGCTACGTGGTCGTCGCCACCGACTATCCAGGCCTCGGTACCGACGGCGTCCACCCCTATCTGATCGGCGAGAGCGCGGGGCGCGCGGTCCTGGACTCCGTGCGGGCTGCGCGAAACTTCAGCAATAGCAAGGCTTCCAACCGCTTCGCCGTTTGGGGTCACTCCGAAGGGGGCCACGCCTCCCTCTTTACGGGCCAACTCGCCGCCCGTTATGCGCCGGAGCTCAAGCTTGTCGGCGTCGCGGCGGCGGCACCGGCCACCTATCTGGTGGACCTGTTTGAAGATGACGCAAAAACCGAGCAGGACTTGATCGCCATGGCGTTGCTGTCCTGGACGCGGCTTGAGAATGTCGCGCCTGCGACCATCGTCGAGCCGGGGGTCATGTCTGCCTTCAAGGCGACCGCGCTCGGCTGCCTCACATCGATCGCGCAGTTCGAGGCGCTGGAGAAGGACGCGAAGCGGTTGCAGGCCGCGCGGTTCCTGAAGATCGATCCGACTAAGATCAACCCTTGGAAAGGCATCATGCTGCGCAACTCGCCGGGGCAGGCGCGCGCCGGCGCACCGGTTTTCATTGCGCAAGGAACCGCCGACACGACTGTGGACCCGCAGGTCACCAAGCGTTTCGCCAAGGCGCTGTGCGCTAAAGGCGAGCGGGTGGCCTTTGTCGAGCTTCCCGGCGTGTCGCATATCTTCGCCGCGCGCGACAGCGCGCCGACCGCCATCAAATGGATGAACGACCGCTTCAAGGGTTTGCCCGCACCGTCTTCTTGCCAACACTAGCGGGGTTCGCCGTTCCGGCGCATCGTGCTCGTATTCGGAATTGCAAATTGGTCAATCAGTCAATCGAAGGAAAACTCAAATGATGAAGTTGTCTGCCGGGCTTTTCGCCGCCGCGCTAGTGATGGGTCTTGGGGCCGTCCCGACGATTGCCTATGCCGAGGAGGATGCCACCGCGGCCGCCGGCGCCGCAACGGATTCGGCTGCGGAGGCCCCGAAGGACGAGTCCAAACTCAAGGAAATTGAGGATGAGGTCGTCAAGGACCTAGAGGCGAATACGGACCAGCCGGCGGACTCGATCATGGAGTCCGAAGGTTCGGACCACTAGGGCTGGTTGACGGGCAGTTGCACGCCCGACGCCTCGGCGGTTCGACGTGGCAGGCCTGCTTGAACCCGGCGCCGGCGCCCCTATCTACTCTCGGAGGGCCTGATCCATGCGGATTTTGGGCCTTCCGGCGCCGAAACAGGCGTGTTTGGAGGGGAGAGGCTGCCCGAATGTGGACCGAACGGCACGGCTCCGGCCTCACGGTGAGCGGGGAAACGGTGCGCCCGCGCAACCTCCTGTTGCAATCGCTTCCGGATCACGAGCTAGGGCTTCTCTATCCCTTGCTCGAGCGGGTGCCTCTGACCCCCAAGCGCGTCCTGCAGCATGCGGGGCTGCCAATCGAGCATCTCTATTTCGTTGAGGAAGGCCTCGTATCGGTCCTCGCCAAAGTCGATGAGCGCCACGCCGTCGAGGTGTGGCTGATCGGCCGGGACGGCGTGGTCGGCAGCACCGTCCTTCTCGGGGAACAACACGCGACGCTCGGTCACCTGGTGCAGGTCGGCGGCAGCGCTTTGCGCATCGGTATCGCGGATTTCAATCGCGCCGTTGCGGAGCTGCCAAATTTGCGCGCAGGCCTCGACGGCTATCTGCATGCGGGGTTGATGCAGAGCTCGCAATCGGCGGCCTGCGGTCTCCGGCATCCTTTCCTGCAGCGTCTGGCGCGCTGGCTGTTGATGGCGCATGACCGCAGCGATCTCGATGCGTTGCCGCTCACACAGGATGTGCTGGCCCGCGCTCTCGGCGTGCGCCGGCCGACGGTGTCCGAGGCTTTCAAGCAGCTCGAGCAACATGGCGTCTTCGCCCGGGAGCGTGCCTTGATCCGCATCCTTGACCGGGCCAGCCTCGAGCGGATTGCTTGCCGTTGCTACCGCGCCATGCGCCTGGTGCGCGATGCGCCCGACAACGCGAAGACGAAGCGGCGTGTGATGACGCTGTCGCTGCTCTGGATGCTCTTCGAGATCGAGCTGGCCGCGAGTTGAGGCGCCCGGGTCTAGTCCGGGCACCTCGTGGATCTGATGTATCCTTAGCCGACGACGATCCCTTCGCACTTCTCGTCCTTGATCTCGGCGAGGGCGGTTTTGGCGTCCTCCATGGTCTCATAGCCCTCGGCGGCGCCGATGGACGTTTTGCCGGCGCTAAGCTCGGTGCCCGGCATATCCAGGATCACGGAGCACATGCCGACCGTATCAACGGTCACGAAATATTTCTCCGCGGCCAAGGCTGGCGTCGCCAGTCCGATGGCCAAGAGGGATGTGACGATCAGCTTTTTCATCTTTCGCGTTTCCTCCTTCGGCTTTGAACGCCCCCAGCGGGAAGGCATATGGGCGCGAGTGCGCACGCGCACAGGGCTGCCGAACACGGACTGCGTACGGTAGGTGACGGAGTTCCCCCGCAGGCGGCCGCGAGGGCCTTACTTGAGGGGCGTTGCGCCCGCATCTCCTGAGGGCGCCCCGTACCCGGCGCGTGCTGGTAGGAGGAGAACGTCCATGGACTATGTCGCCGAGGCCAAGAAATTCATCGCTCGTGCCGCAGGCGCCCATTCGCCCGATGTGGTCAAGGAGCATCTCAAGATGGCCGAGTGGTGCCTCGGCCAGGAGATCGAGGAGCGGGCCGGCCCGGTGCCGGCGGACGGCGCCAGCGGCCGCAAGGCGGTCGCGGCGTCCTAAACCGCCAGCACGATCTGAGACTGACGTCGCGCCCAGGCCGGTTGCAATTTGTTCCCGGCACCTGTGGCGCGGCGTCAACACATCCCGTCTTTAATGTGAAATCCGCGTCATCGGCGGGGAACGAGTCTTGTCCCCCGGAATTGGTCTGTTACGTTCCGAGGCCGAGGATCGAGGGGACTCCACTCATGAAGACGATTTTCGCGGCGTTTGCCGCCGCTTCCGTTTCTGTTCTTTGTCTCGCCGGTGCGGCGCAGGCCGAGTCCTACAGCAAGGCTGTTCAGCAGTATTGCCAGGCGGACTACAAGAAATATTGCGGCGAATATGGCCTGGAGACATCGGCCTTGCACTCCTGCATGGACCGCAATGGCAATAGCCTGTCCAAAAGCTGCGTCAGGGCGCTGGTGCAGTCGGGCGAGGTGTCACAAGCCGAAGTGAACCGCCGCAAGCATTAGGGCGCTTCCCATCGAGCCTACTTACGCATCGCGCCATGTGGCGAAGGTCGCGGCGACGCCCTGCAAGACGCCGTCGCGGTCTTTGAGCTGCCACAACACGCCGTTCTCGATGCGGAAACGCCGGCCCGATTTGGCAATGCGCATGCCTGAATATCCGGTGGCGAAGCCGTTTTTTGCGACCTGCTCCAACAGGCGCTGGCGCTCGCCCCGCGCCGGCTCCTCCGCCGACAGGCGCGACGGCAGGGTCATCATCTCGTCAAACGTGTAGCCGAACAGCTCTTGCGCGCATCTATTTGCATAGATGAAGTGCGGGTCCGGCGCGGTATTATGGGCGAGCACGCAGACGGGCGCTTCCGCGTAAAGCCAGCGTGCCGAAGGCTGGGCGCCCGGTGGAAGGAAGGGCGCGGCAAGGAACGGCGGCTGTTGGCCGGTGATGCGGCGATAGCTCTCTACCAGGAGAGCGAAGAATAAAGGATCTTCGGCGCGGTGCATGGAAGCGGAACCAAATGGGAAGACGGGGCGTCTCAGCATAGAGCGTCCGCGAAGGGTTTCCAGCGATGTTGATTGTCGGAGGCGGCCTCATGGCGGCGGCGGTGACGGTGTTTCTCCTGTGGAATGCCGTGCGGAAATGCCGGGAGCTGTGGCAGGCGCGGAAAAGAACGCGCCGCGTGGTTCACAGAGAGCGGGAGACCCATGACAATTGATAAGAGCGCACTCGACGCTAAGCGCTCGGGGCGTTTCAAGATCGGCGGCGAGATCACCATCCACCGTCTCGGCTTCGGCGCCATGCGCGTCACCGGTCCGGGGATTTGGGGCGAGCCGGAGGATCGCGACGAGGCGCTGCGCACGCTGAAGCGCTGCCCGGAGCTCGGCATCGATTTCATCGATACCGCCAATTCCTACGGGCCGGACGTCTCCGAGGAGCTGATCCGCGAGGCGCTATATCCTTATGAAGGGATGCTCATCGCCACCAAAGCCGGGTTCACGCGGCCGCGTGCCGGCGTGTGGAAGACGAATGGCGATCCGGAGCATTTGCGCAGCGAGGCGATCAAGAGTTGCGACAAGCTCGGTGTATCGCAGATCGGACTGTGGCAGCTTCACCGGGTCGATCCGAACGTGCCGCGCGACGAGCAGTTCGCCGCGGTGAAGTCGTTGCTCGATGACGGCATCATTCGCCATGCGGGCTTGAGCGAGGTTGGGATCGACGACATCAAGGCGGCCGCGAAAGTCTTCCCGGTGGCGACGGTGCAGAATCTCTACAACCTTGGCAATCGCAAGCATGAGGACGTGCTCGATTATTGCGAGGCGCAGGGCATCGGCTTCATCCCATGGTATCCGCTGGCCGCCGGCGAGCTGGCGCAAGACGGCTCGATCCTCGACGAGATGGCGCGCGCGCATGACGCCAGTCCGAGCCAAATCGCGCTCGCCTGGCTCTTGGCCCGCAGCGCGGTGATGCTGCCCATTCCCGGCACCTCCAAGGTGGCGCATCTGGAGGAGAACGTGGCCGCCGCCGATATCACGCTGTCGGCGGAGGAGGTCGCCGCGCTGGATGCCGCCGGCCGCGCCGCGGCCTGAGCGGCACGCCGCATGCAAGAGCGTTGTGGCGGGCCTTCGAGGCCCGCCGCAAAATGGCCGCGGGACGCATGTCTAATCGGGCCGATCCGCCTAATCCGGCGGCATCGGTGATGAATGATTAGGCGCGGCCCTCAGCAGAGCGGGGAATACACATGGCCACTCGCCCGAAACGACCCCAAGCCAAGACTCCGGTGAGCAAGACTACACCGAGTAAGAAGCCGGCAAACAAGCGCGTCTCGGCCGCCAAGATGGACGAGACGGTGATCCGCGAGGCGGTGGCCAAAGCGCCTGCTCCTGCTCCTGCTCCCGCGGCGCCGGCGCCGGCCCCGGTCCTGGTCAACGCGGTCAAGCCGGAAGAGAAGCTGTCTGAGCCGATTGAGGACGCGATCGAGAGCGCGGTCGAGACGCTGGAGAAGTCCTTCGAGGCGGCGATGCCGGTGGCGCTGGCCGTCAACCAGAAGCTCGTCGACATTGCCCAGACCAACATGAATGCCGGCCTCGATCTGGCGCGCGACCTCGCCGCCGCCAAGACCCCCATGGAGGCGATGCGGCTCGGCATGAACTACTGGCACGAATGCTTCGGCGTGTTCGGCAGCCAGGCTCAGGAGCTGCGGGTGCTGGCGGGCGAGTTCATGACCACGGCGAATGAGCCGATCCGGGCCCAGTTGCGCCGCTCGTGACGGCGTGATCGCGGGCCATCTCGCGAGTAACGTCTTTTTTCTCCCCTTGACGTAGACTGCGCGCTCACCGGCCGATCTCGAGGGCGTCATGCTGCGCGAAGAACTGATTTTCGTTGGGACCTGCGACATCGCCGGGGTGGTGCGGGGCAAGGGCTTTCCGGCCGCCGAGCTGCCCGCGCGCCGCAAGACCGGCATCGGCTGGACCCACTCCAACCTGATGCAAACCTGCTTCGGTCCGATCTTGGATACACCGTTCGGCACCGGCGGCGACCTCATGATCGTGCCGGATCCCTCTGCCGAGGTGCATGTGGATTTCCGCGACGGCTCGGCGGCGGAGCATTTCTTTCTCGGCGACATTTGCAATACCGACGGCAGCCCGTGGGAGTGCTGCGTGCGCGATTTCCTGCGGCGCGCGGTGGCGGCGCTGAAGCAGGCGGGCGGCCTCCATCTGATTGCCGCCTTCGAGCAGGAGTTCGTCTATACCGGCGTCGAGGATCTGCCTGGACACGCTTACAGTCTGAGCGCCTTTCGCCGCCAAGGCGTGTTCGGCGAGATGCTGACCGGGGCGATCCGCGCGGCGAGCGCCAAGCCGGACTCCTTCCTCGCCGAATATGGGCCCCGCCAATACGAGGTGACGGTGGCGCCGGAGACGGCGTTGCGTGCGGCGGATCAAGGCGTGATCGCCAGGGAGATGGCCCGCGGCGCCGCCTTCCGCCTCGGCCATCGCGCCATCTTCTCGCCGATGCCGGTGGCCGACGGCGCGGGCAATGGCGTACATATCCATTTCAGCCTGCATGAGGCGCAGGGCGCGCCGGCGACCTACGACCCTCAAGGCCCGTTCGGCTTGAGCGCGGCAGCAACCCATTTCGCCGCCGGCGTGCTGCATCACATGGCTGCCATCAGCGCCATCACCGCGCCGTCGCCGGTCTCCTATTTGCGGCTGACGCCGAACCGCTGGGCGCCGACCGTCGCCAATATCGAATCTCAAGACCGTGGTGCAGCTTTGCGCGTATGCCCCGTGTTCGAAGCGGCTGACGAAAGGCAGAGGGCGGCGCAGTTCAATCTGGAGTTCCGTGTTTGCGATGCCGCCGCCAGTCCTTACATGGCGCTCGGCGCGCTGATCCTTGCCGGGGCGGATGGGCTGGCGCGACACCTCGCTCTGCCGGACACAAGCCCTCCGCTGCCGCATTCTCTGGGCGAGGCGCTCGATATCATGGCGGCAAGCGAAGCGGTGAAAAGCTGGTTCGGGCCGACTTTCTTCGAGGCCTATCTCCGCCACAAGCGGTCCGAGCTTGCCTTTGTCGCGGCGCTTTCACCGCCCGATCTGTGTGCTCGCTATGCCGAGGTCTATTGAGCCAAGCCGGGCTTGGCCGGGCCCCAAACAGATAGCAAGGGTAACTCCGCGCTAACGATTGTGGGCGACACCGTGTGGACTTGGGCGGGGTCCGGCGCTCATCTTGGCTCATGGAGGCTTCGATGTTGAAGACGGCTTGCATTCTGACATTTGCCGCGTTCAGCGCCTTGGTACTCGGCGGCTGCGATGCGGAGAGCCAACCGGATTTCAAGGTCTGCGAGAGTACCTACGCGCTCTGCACCACGGCGGCCTGTGAGCCCATCGACGGTGAGACGGATACCGTCGCGTGCGCGTGCGACGTGAAGACCGGCTACTCAGCCGGCGAAGAGGCTTGCACGGGAGAGGTCAAGACCGAGAAGGGTACGCAGATCAGCTCGCGCTATTACCCGATCACGAGCTACGCGGTCTGCAATAACGACCGGCCCTGGGCCTGGTGTCTCGACAAGCCATGCGTCGTCGACGCGAACGACCCCACCAAGGCGGCTTGCGCCTGCACCGTGACCAAGGACAAGGGTCCGTATCTGGTGGTGACCGACACCTATACCGACACGACCTGCACGACGAAGATGTGGTCGTCGGCGACCGTGGCCGGAACAACGCAGCTCACGGATTTCCTCAAGACCAATCCCAACCTCAAGCCTTTCGACATCAAGGTCCTGAACGCCCCCAATTAGAGGCGCATCACGAGCTTGGGATGAGGTCGAGGATTTCGTCGGTGGAGAGCATCCGGCAATAACCCTGGAAGCATTGCAGCGCGGCGGCGTGCCGCGCTTCCGTCTCGGCAGCGCAGGCGTCATGCACGCAAGTCATGTAATAGCCGCGATCGGCACCGTCCTTCACCGTGTGGTCGATACACTGGTCGGTGAGGTAGCCGGTCACGATCAGATCCTCGATGCCGATATTGCGCAACAGGTAGTCGAGATTGGTGGAGTTGAAGACCGACGACGAGGTCTTGGGCAGGACCAGCTCGTCGGGGAGCGGGGCCAGTTCCGGGACCACTTGTGACTCATGAGAGCCTTTGGGGAACCCCAGGCCGGAAAGCTTGTAGTCGAGGCTGCGGTCGCGGCCGTCCGCGGTCAGGTTTTCGATCACCGTGTAGATCACCTCGATCCCGGCGCCGCGAAAGGCGGCGAGGAGCGCGGCGATGTTCGGGATCACGCGGAGCGCGTTGGCCTTATAGAACTCGGGACGGGCTTCCGCCTCCGCCGGTCCGCAAGTGCCGTTCTGCACGTCGACGACGAGCAAGGCGACGCGTCCCTTGGTAATAGGGCGGTCGCGGGTGGGAGCGGAGGGCGGAGCTGTCATGGCATTGCTGACCTGTTGTGCTATTGCGCCGGACGCAGTGAAATGCGAACGCTCAACGACAGTCAACACCGACCAAAGGAGTATAGCATGCGGATGCTTCTTGCCGCGCTCTGTCTTGTGAGTCTCACCGCGACCGTTGCATGCACTCAGTCCTCCGACGTCGCCACCATCGAGGCGGTCGACAACGCGGCGGCCAAGCTCGACGAGGCCTTCGAGACCCGGGACGCTGCCGCGATCAAGGCGCTGATCACGCCGGATCATGTTTCGGTCACGCCCTATTACGGGGCGCCGCGTTCGGTGGCGGAAGTGATCGAGACACTGCCCGATCTCAAATATGAGCAGACCAATCTGAGCGAGCCCAATGTCGTCCTCCTTGGCGCGGATGCCGCCATGCGGACAGTGACGGCCAAGCTGGACGGATCGTTCAAGGGCAAGTCGATAGAGTCGCACAAGGTGTTCATCACCGCGATCCTGGTCAAGCAGGACGGCGAGTGGCTGGAGCGCTTCTATCAGGTGACGCATCTTGCCCCTTGAGGCCGGCGGCGTTCCGAGGACGGGAGATCTGCGGCAGGACCTGCCGGCGGAACCGCTCCCCGAGGAGCTTGTCGACATTCTGCTGAAGCGGTCGGGCCTGCGCATCGAGCGGATCGTCTCCACCGGACAGGCAACCCCCGACGGCGAATGGTACGACCAGGAGAGCGACGAGTTCGTGGCGCTGGTTGCGGGTGCGGCGCGCTTGCGGATCGAAGGTGAGGCAGAGGACCGGGCGCTCGAGGAGGGCGACTGGGTCTTCCTTCCCGCCCATTGCCGCCATCGGGTGACCTGGACACGGGCCGAGCCGCCGACCGTCTGGCTCGCCGTCCATTTCGGGGCCGGCTGAGTCATCGTTTTTGGCGGGCAAAACCGCCGGATTCCGCGCTTGCGCGATCAGCGGCTATCGATCTCTAAAACCGACACGTCCAGAGTAGGGAACTGGAAAGTTCTATCGAAATATCAATGAACTATGCACCGCTCAGGGCACCCAGCACCCCGCGACGCTAAGCCCGGCCGAGAACTCCCCACGCCATGACAGACGGCACCGGGCGCTTTTCGCCTCGCGTCGAGGGCTGGGCTGGCGTCGCGTGGTACGTGGCCATTGCCGGGCTGATCTTCGCCACCGCGCTTCTCGGCATCGAGGTGACGCGCCACACCGGCCGGATCGCGACGCTCTGGATTTCGAACGGCGTTCTCCTGTGCTTTGTCCTCAGCGCACTTGAAGCGAAGCGGCCTTTGCACGAGGTGCTGGCGATCCTGGGCGTTGGTTTCGCCGGCAATATCGCCGCCGACATCGTGTCGGGCGACGCGCTGCCCATGGCGCTGACCCTCTCACTCGCCAACATCATCGAGGTTGGAGTTTGCGCGGCCGTCCTGGCCAGGACCGAACTTGACTTCGATTTCACGCGGCCGAGACTGTTGATGTTGTTCTGTCTCGTGGTGTTCGGTCCGGCGACCGTCGCTTCCGGCCTTGTCGCGTCCAGCTACCTGGCCATGGCCGACGGCGCGAACTTCCTCGAGGTCTTCAGCGTCTGGTATACGGCGGACGCCCTCGGCCTGATCATCATCACTCCGCCCCTCATGGTGCTGCGCCGGGAAGACCTGCGCAGTCTGCTCCAGGTCTCCGCGTTGACGAGACTTGCAGGCGGCATCGCCATCGTCGCGGCGACGCTGCTCGTTGTATTCGGGCAGAGCGAGTTCCCGCTCCTGTTTCTGGTCTTTCCAGCCATTCTCGTCGCCACGTTTTGGTCGGGCTTCACGGGCGCATCGCTGGCCATTCTGATGACGGCGGTCGTCGCGGGGATCGCCACGTTCCACGGGTCGGGCCCACTCCAGCTTATACCAGGCGACCACCGCGGGGCGGTCTTCGTGCTGCAAGTGTTCCTTGCGGCAGCGGCACTGCAAAATCTTACCGTGGCCGCCGTATTGTCCGAACGGAAGCGGCTGGAGGAAAGCCTGCGCTACGCAAAGTTCGTCGCTGAATTGTCGGAGGCGGAGCTTATCGCGGCCACTGCCAAGATCGAGCGCGCTTTGGCGGACGCCGAAAAGGCCAGTGAGGCCAAGAGCGAGTTCCTGGCATCCATGAGTCATGAGATGCGCACGCCGCTCAACTCGATTCTCGGGTTCACCGGAATCGTGCTCGACGATGGCGGCTTGCCGCCCCAGGCCGATCGGCAAATCTCGCTGGCGCACAACGCGGCCCAGTCGCTGCTCGCCGTGGTCAACGACATCCTGGATTTCTCCAAAATCGAGGCCGGAGAGGTCTCCATTCAGCCGCGGCCGTTCTCCCCCGCGTCCGTGGTCGACAGCGTGACATCGATCGTGCGGCAGACCGCTGAGAGCAAAGGCCTCGAGCTCCACGTCAAGCTGGATCCGGGCTTGCCCATCTGGCTTCTGGGCGACGACGCCCGTATCCATCAGATCCTGCTGAACCTGCTCAACAACGCGATCAAGTTTACCGAGCAAGGCGCCATCGAGCTCAAGGTCGTCCATCACGGTGCCGCAGCCGAAGGGGAAGAAGTCGGCTTCTATGTGATGGACACGGGAATTGGCATCGACCCGACAAAGCAGCACCTGCTGTTCAAGCGGTTCTCCCAGGTGGACCGCGGCGACAAGCGGCGCTTCGAAGGCACCGGGCTTGGGTTAGCGATCTGTAAAAGCCTCGTGGAGCTTCTCGGCGGCCATCTCGGCCTTGAGAGCGAGGAGCGCAAAGGTTCGACGTTCTGGTTCACGTTGACGCTGCCTCGGACCGAAGCGCCCAGTTTGGACAAGGCGATGCCGGTGGCGGGCGAAGCGGTGATCCCCTTGCACATCTTGCTGGTCGAGGATCTGCCCATGAACCAGGAGGTCGCCGAGACCATGCTGCGGCGGGCCGGGCATAGCGTGGATATCGCCGGCGACGGGCCCAAGGCTATCGAGGCCGCCAAAGCAGGCTCCTACGACCTGATCTTGATGGATATCCAAATGCCGGGAATGGACGGGGTGACGGCGATGAAGGAGATCCGCAAGCTGGGCGACTGGTGCACGGACGTGCCGATTGTCGCCCTGACCGCGAATGTGCTGCCGGAGCAGATCGCGCGTTTCATTCGTGCCGGGTTTGAGGATCATCTCGGCAAGCCGTTCTCACGGACCGAACTGGCGGCAGCCATCGCGAAATGGGGTCCCAAGCAGGACCGGAAGAGGGAACCCGACCCGGTTGCGACGGAGGACGTGAAGGCTCCCCGACCTGAAGAGGATTTCGATCAGGCCACGTTCGACCAGATGAGAGGTCTTTTCGGCGACGATAAGCTGCGGACCTACCTCGATACGATTCACACCCTACTGAGCGATCTCAAGGCCGGCGACGCCGATCGTCAGGCACTGGTGGCGAGCGCCCACAAGCTTCGCTCGGCGGCCGGCATGCTCGGCCTCATGCGCATCTCCGTTCTCTCCGGTGAGCTTGAGGAGGCCTGCGAAGCCAAGAAAGATGTGGAAGCGCTGCTGGCCGCGTTGCGGGAGGCGGAAGGTGCGGCAACGGAATGCAGGGCGGCGTTGCGTGCCGCGTAAGCGAACGCCGACCGTGTGGCTTGCCCCCGCCATGCGGGACTTGCTCAGCTGGCGTGAACGAGAAGCGCGATGAACAGCGTGAGCGGGGTTATTATGTCCCACCAGAAGATCGGACCGGCATTGTTGATGGCGAAATTCTGCCGCCGCACCATGTCGGCGATGTGGACCGAGGCCGCGCTCCACAGGAAGCCGGCGGCCATGATGGTCATCGCCCAAGCAGCCTCCGGCCCGAGCACGGTGGCGGCGACGGCGCCGAGCCCAATGCCGAGATTGGCCCCGGCGATCTCCTTCTGAAACGGGCTGGGCGCCCAGCCGATGGATGCGGCGACTCGCTCGGAGAAGGCCGCGTGCGAGAGCGCCGCCCACAGGCTCGGCAGGCCGAGCCCGAGGGAAAGCATCCATTGCAGGAGCGGCGTGAGTTCCGGGCTGCCGAAAGGCTGCCCGATCTCCAGGAACCCGAGCACCAGCGCCACGCAATAGCAAAGCGCCGGAAATGACGAGATCAATTGCTGCATGGCCCTCCGTCCCGTCTCGAGGCCGGTCCCCGAGGTCTGCCGAATCCCGACAAACCAAGTCTCCGCCTTCAGAGTTTGCTTACAGGTTTCATGGAGCGCAACGGAAACTCAATAGCCGCCGCTCGCGTTGCATAAATAGCAGGTATAACTATTAGCGGCGCGCAAAACGATGCCTGCAGGCAACAAGTCGATTACCTATGGAGGAAGAAAATGGCCGAAGCCAAAATGACGCGTACCAAGCTGGCGGAACTCTTGAACGAGGATCTCTCGCGCGAATACCAGGCAATCATCGCCTATGTGGTCTATTCGCAAGTGCTCAAGGGGGCGGAGTATATGAGCATCGCCAGTCAGCTGGAGCAGCATGCGCATGAGGAGTTGCAGCACGCGCTCACGATCTCGCGCCAGATCGACTATCTCGGCAAGATGCCGAGCGTTACGCCCAAACCGGTCAAAACCTCGGAAAAAGCGCGGGATATGCTGAAATTCGACCTAAATAATGAGGCCGAGACCATTCGCAACTATCGTGCGCGGGTCGGCCAGTGTGAGGAACTGGGCGAGTTCGCAATGGCGGAACAGATCCGCGAGATTCTGGTTCAGGAGCAGGATCATTTGATCGATTTGGCCACGGCGCTCGGCGAGAATGTTCCGGATCTCGGCGACGCTCGTGGACCGGGAACGCGAAAGCGCTGACCGGAAAGAAGATTGGCAGGGAACGAAGCCAACCGCCCTCAACCTTAGGAGGATCAGTCCATGCAGACGACTTGGAGCCCCGATACGGAGCACGGTACGATTCACAATCGCGCGGAGTTGCCGGAGAGCGTCTTCGCCTTCCCGAAGCAGCGCAAAGAACCGCTCACGGACGCCGATCATGTGCGGAACGCTCTGGCGCGCTTCGATCAGGTCGACGGTGTGAGCGATGCCGACCGCGATCTCGCCTTCGCCAACATCAAGAAGGCGGCGTCCTTCTACGGCGTCGACGTGCACGAGAAGAGCTGGCGCGAACTGGGGCATTAGGCCCGTCGCGATCTGACTTCGACGCCCTTTAGCCGGCCCTGGGATCGTCATCCCGGGGCCGCTTTGCTTTGTCAGAATCGCGGAATCGTCGGATATTCAAAAAAGGCCCGGTCTAAGTCTCCTGGCCCCCGAGGGTCGCGACATGCCCTATCGATTGAGTGCACCGCTCAAATTCGACTTCGAAAGCGCAAACAGCAAGGCGAACCCGTTTCCGCTGTTCGCGGCGTTACGCGCGGCAGGCCCCGTCATTCCCGTGAAGCTGCCCTTCGTCGGCAAGGTCTGGGTCACGACGACCCATGAGGCGACGCTGGCGATGCTCAAGGACAACCAGACGTTCGTGCAGGAATCGCGGCATGCCGGGAAGTCCGGCGTGGCGGGTATGAGCTGGTGGATGCCGCGGTCGCTCAAGCTTCTCACCAACAATATGCTGCTGAAGGACGAGCCGGACCATCGGCGCTTGCGCAAGCTAGTGGACCAGGCGTTCCAGCGCCGTCATGTGCGGGACATGCGCGCGAATATCGAGCAGATCGCCGACACGATTCTCGATGCGTTCGGGGGGTGCGACGAAGCTGATCTCGCCAACGAGTATGCGCGCCGTCTCCCGCTCGAGGTGATCTGCGAGTTGCTCGGTCTGCCGGAGCACGACCGTCACCTGTTCTCGGCCTGGGCGAAGATGACAATGTCGATGCGCGGCAGCTTCGGTATCTTTCGCGCCTTTCTCTCGATGAGCGGCGTCATCACCTATGTGCGCGACCAAATCGAGGCGTGCCGGCGCGAGCCCCGCGAGGGACTGATCTCCGAGCTGGTGCGGGCGGAAGAGGACGGCGACAAGCTCAACGAGGATGAACTCATCTCCATGGTCTTCCTTTTGCTCTTCGCCGGATTCGAGACGACCACGCATCTGATCGAGGACAGCATCGTCGCGCTCGAGCAGAACCCCGAGCAGAAGGCCTATCTGCTGGCCGACCCGGCGAGCCGCATGGAGCGCGCGGTCGAGGAACTGGCGCGCTATAACTCGCCGGTGCAGAGCACCAAGCCCCGCTACGCCGCGCGAGACTGCGTCTTCTTCGGCCAAGAGCTGCGGCGCGGCGACATCGTCATGGGTATGCTGGCGAGCGCCAACTCCGACCCGGCGGTGTTCGATGCGCCCGAGAAGCTCAAGCTCGATCGCTTCCCGAATCCGCATGTGGTGTTCAGTTCAGGCATCCATTTCTGCCTCGGCATGCAGCTCGCCCGCGTCGAGACGCAGGCCGCGCTGGGACGGCTCTACGCGCGCTATCCGAATTTGGCTCTGGCCGCGCCCGGAGACATCCAATGGATCGAGCGCTTCGGTCTGCGCGGCGTCAAGACGCTACCCGTGCGGCTCAACGCAGGCCAGACACGGAAGGCCGCATAGGCGTCAATCGTCGTAATGACAGCCTTCTTGCGCGGTCCAGACTTGGCCCGATGGGCAGCCATGTCCTGAGGGCTTGGGCTTGGGCGCGACATACGCCCCGGGCACGCATTTGCCGTTCTTCACGCGGTAGCCGGGCCCGCAATAGCCCGCCGCGTTGCTTTTCAAGATGCATTTGCCGTCGACCAAGATGGACCGTGAGCGGCATTTCGGGGCCGCCGCCTTCTTCGGTGCAGCCTTCTTTGGTGCCGGCGCCGGTGGCGGAGACGCCTTTCTTTCGGGCGGTGGAGCCGTCTCCACGCTGCCGCCATGGCCGGTGAGCTCGACGACGCGGGTGCCGGCATGGGGCATGACGATCTCGATGCAGTCGCCCGGGCCGTCGGCGATCATCCAGGGATGGGTCAAGAAGGTGTCGAGCGTCATCTGGTCGCCGGCATTGAGCCCGCCATAGTCCTTGGGCTGGCCGTTGAAATCGATCCACATCACGCTGCGATACATGCCGGACTTGTTGATGACGACGAGCTTCGCGCGGGTGTTGGAGTTTAGCGACCGCAGGGTCGAGAGGCTCCGGCAGGAGGGATCCGGTCCGGGCGCGCTGGTCACCACAGCCGGCGCGGGCGGGGGAGGCGGCGGAGGGGGCGCAGCGGCCTGCGGTTTGCTGGCGGCGTTGAGCTTGTCGACATAAGCGCGCGCCAAGTCGGCATAGAAGCCCGACGGATAATTCGACAAGAAGGCCTCGAAGCCGGCGACCGTGCCGAGTTCCTTGGCGCTGTTGAACGCGTCCTTCTCGGAACTGTCGTCTGGCGCAGCGGCGGTGTCGGTGCCTTGATCGCCGAGAACGGCCTTCTCGTAAGTGCGGCAGGCCTCGATGAAGGATGTGATCTTGTCGCGGCCGGGTTCGAGCTTGAGCGGCGCGGCGCGGTAGCCCGGCACCTGATAGTCGAGCGTGTCTTTCTCGGCGAAGGCGGTCCACAGCGCGTCGCTGTTCTCGATATCGAGATGGATGCCGTTCAAGCCCTCCTCCGCGGCGCGTGCGACATTGCCTTTCAACGTCTGTTCGAAACCGCCGCCGGAAAAGCGCAACTCCGCGTCCGCGCCGTTCGCCAGATCGCCGATATCGGCGCCGAAGGTCACACTGGAAAATTTCACGCCGGTGCTGGGCCGCGCGTCGCAGACGCCCATCACCTGCACATTGTCGGTCTCGGGCACGCCATAGACGAGCCGCGCGGTCATGGCGCCTTTGTTGTCGGGATCGTTGGTTTCGTAGAACTGCCAGCTCATGTCGCCGTCTTGCGCGTGGGCGGGCATCATGAGGGCTGGCCAAACAAAGAGGCCAAGAAGGCAAATAACAACCAAGGACAATGACTTGAGTGACATGTCGCGCCTCCGCTGGACTTGTTTTCGGCGGAATGAACGAGTGGCGCGAACTCACGATGCCAAACCGCCCGGTCCCACTGAAATCAGCTTACGGAGATGGACATGAAGGGGCAACCCGAAGCTGCGCTATCGGTGCGGCGCCGATGGGCGGCGCGCGCTCGTCACAACACGTCACCGGTTTCGGGCGCCCGCTTGCGGCCGGTCACCATGGCGCGGATCAGATTCTCGTGATGCCGGAAGCTCGCCCACAGAACGCCGCCCACGTGCAAGCCGACCAGGACGAGCGCGAGATTGGCGAGGGTCTCGTGAATGTCTTCCATCATCTCCGAGCCCCAAAAGGCGTCGGTGGTCAGCAACCAACCGGAGAGGCACAAGCCGATCAACGTGGCGAGTAGGGCCACGATCATGGCGCCGCCGGCCGGGTTGTGGCCGAGATGGCGTGCCTCCCGGCCGGTGGCGATCTCTTTCAGATAGCGGGCGACGGCAAGGGGAGATTTGACGAACTGGCTGAAGCGGGCATGGGGGGTGCCGATTACGCCCCAGACGAGGCGCATGGCAATCAGCGCTGCCGCCGAATAGCCAGCCCAGAGATGCAGCGTCTTCCAGTCGTCGCCCGAGAGCCAGGCCACGACGAAACTCGCTACCAAACTCCAATGGAACACGCGAACGAAGATGTCCCAAACCCTTGTCGTCGCCATGGCGCTTAGCCCTCCTTGACGACCTCAAGCGACTTGGGATCGAAATAGGTCTCCGCCCGCTGGCCTTTGCCGTCAAAGCCGTAGACCTCGTAGCAACCCGCATCGATCTTGATGCGGTTGATCTTCCATCCTTCCGCCTCGAGCTTCTGGCGGAGCACCTGCTCGGGTTGCCATTCGGCCTTCGGCACCGAGCAGCCTTCGTTCGCGAAGGCGGCGCCGCTCGAAATCAAGGTCAGACTGGTGATCAAAAGAAGAGTGCGTTTCATGATCTGTCTCCATCGACGTGGGTTGTTGATGAGGACAAAGATACAGATGCCGCCTGACACGGACCTGACGGCGCAACAGTCCGATTTTCAGGTTGTTGTAAGGTTGTCGGCGCATGACAGAGGATCGCGGGTATCGAAGGTTCAATGCGCATTTTACTGATCGAGGATGAGCCTGCGCTCGGCGAGGCCGTCGCCACGCACCTGAAGCGCTCCAATCACGCCGTCGATTGGGTGCAGCGGCTTGACGACGCCGACGCGGCCCTGCGCGCGGTCGATTACGGGTTGGTTCTGCTGGATCTGCACCTGCCCGACGGCCGGGGGCTCGACCTCCTACGGCAGCTCCGCAAGGCGGACGACAAGCGGCCGGTCATCATACTTACGGCGCGCGACCAGATCCGGGACCGTATCGAAGGCCTCAACGCCGGGGCGGACGATTACATCGTCAAGCCATTCGATTTGGACGAGCTCATCGCGCGCATTCTAGCGGTGCAGCGGCGATCGGCGGAGAAAGCCAGTCCGACCTTCCGTGCCGGCAACCTGACCATCGATCAAGCCGCGCGCAAGGTCTGGCGCGACGGAGACGAGGTGCAGCTCACGGCGCGTGAGTGGGCCTTGCTTGAATGTTTGGCGCAGCGCGCGGGGACGACGTTGTCCAAGGCGCAGCTCGAGGAAGCGCTGTACGCTTTCGGTGCGGAAGTCGAGAGCAATGCCGTCGAGGTGTTCGTCAGCCGGCTGCGCAAGAAGCTTGGCGCCGACGCGATCCATACGGTTCGCGGTCTCGGCTACCGGCTGGAGCGGTAGGCCATGCGCTCTTGGAGCATAAGCCGCAGGCTCGTCGTCACTCTTGTCGTCCTCATTGGCGGGATTTGGCTCGCCGGCAGCGGCATTGCGGCGCTCATGATCCGTCACGAGATCGACGAGGTCTTCGACAGTTCGCTGCAGGAGACCGCGCAACGCCTATTGCCATTGGCGCTCGACGACCTTCGCCGGCGTGACCGCGAGGATGACGAAGAGAGCGAAAGGACATTGGTCAACCCTTTCTCGGCCGAAGAGCATGAGGAATATCTCCACTACCAGGTTCGCGACGCGCAAGGAGACGTTCTGCTCCGGTCGCACGACGCCTCGGCCGAGCCTTTTCCGGCCCCTCTCAAGCGCGGCTATTTCGATGACGGGGACCGGCGCTATTTCACCGAGGTCGCGCCCGACCGGACGATCTTCGTGCAGGTGGCCGAACTGCCCGCGGAACGGCAGGAAGCCATTTCCGCGCTGTGGCTCGGCCTGACGGTGCCACTGCTTGGCCTGCTGCCGATCGCTGCGTTCGTTGTCTACTGGACTGTCAGACGCGCGACGCACCCGATCACGCAAGTTCAGCAGCAGATCGCCAAGCGCAGCGGCGAGAATCTCGAGCCCATCGATCCTCGCGGCCTGCCTGATGAGCTTGTGCCCATCATCCAGGATATGAACCGTCTGCTCGAGCGGCTCAAAGCGGCGCTCGAGGCGGAGCGGGCCTTCGCCGCCAACAGCGCGCATGAGCTGCGCAATCCGATCGCCGCCGCGCGGGCGCAAGCCGAGCTCATCGCCGAAAATCTGCGTGGAAGTCCGGACCACGCCCGCGCCACCCAGCTTGTCGGCGTGCTGGGCCAGCTCGGCAAACGCATCGAAAAGATGCTTCAGCTTGCTCGCGCCGAAGCCGGTCTAGGTCTTGACCGCACGGAAACGGACATTCTCGCCGTAACGCAGTTGGTCGCGGCGGACTACGCACGGCGGCCGCAGCTCGGTGAACGTGTCGTCTTCGATCCCGGCACAGCCGAGCCGGTTATCGTCGCCATCGACCCGGACGCGTTAGGCATCGCCTTGCAGAATCTCATGGACAATGCGTTTGCACATGGCCGTCCGGGCACGCCGGTCTCAGTGGCGGTCGGGCCGGGACCGCGCATTCACATTGTCAATGAAGGGCCGGTGGTTGGCTCCGACGAGTTGGCGGACCTCACTGAGCGCTTCACGCGCGCCGGGGCGACACGGGCGCCGGGAACGGGACTTGGTCTGTCGATCGTCGATCAGATCATGCGTCAGGCCGGCGGCCGTCTTGACCTCGCGTCGCCAGCCCCGGGTAAGAAGGACGGCTTCGCGGCAAGGCTCGTGTTTCCGGCCAAGCCTGCAGAACCGGGCCGCTAAATTACGGCTCCGGCTGCCGC
>CAVSXL010000008.1:0-450949 GCA_963731875.1 uncultured Alphaproteobacteria bacterium
TAAGTGAGAATCTGGAGGTCGGAAGGAGAACGGGCCCCACCAATTTCTAAACTCCTGGACGGTCATCGATTCGACGAACACAAGGGATTCATCCGGTGCGATCGTGAAGTCGTTTGTAAACGTAAACGCAGCGGCCAGAGTTTCGCTGTTATCATCGAAACGAAGACCCTTGAAGATTGACTGGGGAAATGTGCCGCAGAATCCGGTTAGCTCCCACCAATCGCCGTGGTTTGGAGCATTGGTCGATGAATTGGACATGACTTCGGTGATGACAAGTTGCGGTTTGGGAGTGACCGTTACCTGAAATGTGTTCGTGACAGCTCCGGACGAGTTGCTGGCGATGACAGCGTAGATCCCCGAATCCTGTTCCGAAACCCCACTAAGGAGAAGCTCTCCCGTGTTGGCCCCGGCTATATCGCCGCCGTTCCTTTGCCAGCCGAATCCCGGGTTGCGGCACCCCGGGTTGCGGAAGCTTGAAAGGTGAAGCTCTGGCCGACGTACATGGTGAGATTGGACGGGGTTTGCGTGAATGCAGGCGGGGTCGCTTCGGTAGCCAGGACCAGTTGGGCGTTATCGCTCCGCACGCTTGTCACACCGTTGCTAATCATGGCGTAGTGACCAGTCGGCAGTCGAGCTCTGCGCGTCGGGAACTTTCAGCGTGGCCTGGGTCGCTCCAGGGATGGCCCGCGCCCAAAGACAACCACTGCACGGAACCACGAGGCCTGCCTTGCGCGGCAATGGTAAACATGGCGGTATCGCCAGGATTCACGATGACGTCGGCCGGCTGCTGAGTGAAGAACAAAGGTGTCGGACCCGTCGTTTGGCCTGGAGATCCAACATCGTCCGAAGCGGCTGCTTTGAGCGCGCCGCCGACACCGTTCGTGCTGATCACCCCAAACTCGCCAGTTACAGGATCATACACGAACGTCGATCCTCGCACTGCATCACCAAAGTCTACACTGTCCACCACATCGCCCGCATCCTGCGCGTTCGGTCCCCACAAGCGGATTCCGTCGCCCCCGGACGAAAAGCCATTCCCGCTGTAAAACACGATTTTCAGCCCGGGCGGGAGGTTTGCGCCCCACCATTCGCGCACGGAGACTTCGTTGGTGTTGACGTTGTCCTGGACGAGCAGGATCGATTCGCCCGGGCCGATGTTTAAACCGGCGAAAGGAGTGGGGTCCGCGGCCGCCAGGTTGTTGTCCGAATCATCGAACTTGTATCCGGTGAGATCAACAGTGTTGGTCCCGAAGTTGGTTAGTTCCCAGAAATCAGAGTTCTGCGTCATCGTTACCGCGGTACTCCGGGGGCACCAGCACCAGCCAGGCCAGAGCGGGAATTACGATGAAGGGAAACCCCTGGTCCCGCACGAGGATGTGCCAGCCATGCCCGAGTTCGCCCACACCGATCTGCTCCCACTCGGTGAGGACAGCACCGACTACCGCCTGCTGACCGCGGACGGGGTCAAGATCCGCCAGGCGTTCGGCCGCGAGTTCCTGGACATCGATCCCGCCGTGCTCACCCAGCTCGCACACGAGGGGATGCGTGATATCGCGCACCTGCTGCGCCCGGGGCACCTGCGCGCAGCTCCGGGCGATCCTGGACGACCCCGAGGCGTCGGCGAACGACCGGTTCGTCGCCCGCGACCTGCTGCAGAACGCCTGCATCGCGGCCGGCGGCGTGCTGCCGATGTGCCAGGACACCGGCACCGCGATCGTCATGGGCAAGCGTGGCCGAGCAGCGTGCTGACCGACGGCCGGGACGAGGAGGCACTCGCCCGCGGCGTCTACGACGCCTACCCGACGCTGAATCTGCGCTACTCCCAGCTGGCGCCGCTGACGCATGTAGGAGGAGACGGAACACCGGGACCAACCTGCCTGCCCAGATCGAGCTGTACGCGGCCGACGGCGACGCAGTACAAGTTCCTGTTCATGGCCAAGGGCGGCGGTCGGCGAACAAGTCCTTCCTCTACCAGGAGACCAAGGCGGTGCTGAACCCGAGGCCGCCATGGCGGCATTCCTCGAGGAGAAGATGCGGTTGCTGGGCACGGCGGCCTGCCCGCCTACCACCTCGCCATCGTGGTCGGCGGAACCAGCGCCGAGTACGCGCTCAAGACCGCCAAGTACGCCTCGGCCCGCTACCTTGACACGCTGCCGGCGGCCGGCTCCGCTGGGACATGGCTTCCGCGACCTGGAGCTGGAGCAGCAGGTGCTGGAAATCACCCGCCGGATCGGGATCGGCGCACAGTTCGGCGGCAAGTATTTCTGCCACGACGTCCGGGTGATCCGGCTGCCCCGGCACGGTGCGTCCTGCCCGGTCGCGATCGCGGTGTCGTGTTCGGCGGACCGGCATGCCCCTCACCGTTTCCATGCGCCAAGGTGACCTAAGCCTACTTTGTTCACTAACAACTCCGGCAGCTTAGCAACATTCACCGCAATGCGCCGAGCCTCATCGAACGTCAGCACCTTAGCGATGCTGGCTTGTTCAGGCGTCTCGCGAGCGTAGACGTAGACGAGGGCTTGGCCGATCGCGTCCACGACCTTGAAGCCTCCCGGTATCTGCTCGACCGTCCAGGGTGGTGGGAAACGGCGTGTTGTCATGGGAGCCTCCCTCTTTGGCTCCCCCCGCAAGACGAGGATATCACCGAACTGGCGCGCTGCTCTTCTGGAGGGAAAGACAGTTCGTCTTAGACCAAGTCCACTTCGCTCCAGTCCAAGCCAGCATTGACGCAAAGGGATAACCTGACTGGCGCATGAGATCTACGGAGGGTCTCGAAAAATGAAACGCCTTCTCTTGAGTTGCGCGGTATTGACCGTGTTGCTGGCTTCGAGTTCCCAGGTCTCCGCAGACTGGAAGATCAAGTCTGACGTCGACCTCTACGAGGAGCCTGGTGGGAAGGGTAAGCCGGTAGGCATTGTCCGAAAGGGTAAAGTCTTTCTCGATACGCAGGTAAAGTGTCGCTCCGATAAATGGTGCAACATCCCGCAAGGCTGGATTTGGGGTAGTTTTCTAAAGAAGGTAGACGCCACTGGCGACAGTGGGGGCGGGCAAATCTGCGCAAACTTTCCCTTGAGTAACCCTAAAGCTTCGAAGTTTTTTAAAGCCGACCACCCTGAGTGCAAGTCTAATATTACTTGTGATGCAACGGATACCGCGTTCCACTGCTGCTGCACCAAATAGAACAGGGCGCCGACACGAAGCCTACGCCCCAGGTGCACCAACCTCCAGTTATGACTTGCGTTCATAACTGACAGCTGCAAAGGGCAATCCTATGTGGAAATACCTGTTCCTTGGACTTTCGAGTGTAGGCGCGTTGGCATCAACTTCGGCAATTGGCGCGGAATGTGTTCCAGCGCCGAAAAATTTAGTCTGTCCTTCGGGCTACGAGCTTACATCGCATTCAGCAATCCCTAATCCGAATGGCTCCCGGCAGATGCTTCTAGTGGGCACTTGCTGCACGTTGGACAGGAGGAACAAACCAGTCACCAAGCTGGGTGTGCACCCCAGCGGATCGCATCCTTCCACGCCGAGCGGCGAGCAAGTTTGCCCAAAGGGCTATAAAGGCACTCCGCCCAACTGCGCCACTGTGCAGGATGGGAAGAAGATCATCTTTTTCTGATGCTCAGCGGTCCAGCCGCCGCAGGGGAACAATGACAGTTACGGGTTCGCGTGCATGGCGTGCCAGTCCGCGACGGAGAAACACTCTAGCAAGCTCGGGTCCTACCCTTGTTGCAAGCCACCATGACGAAGCGATCTAGCCACGCGGCTAAGACCCGCCTCAGGATACGCAAGCACGATGCATTGGTTGCGTGCTCTTACAGCCGTACCCGACTCGGTCTCCTAGGAAAATCCCCCATGCATCCCTCACATCTTGCCACCTTGCTGCTAGCCGGCGTTGTCGCCTTCTTCTGCGGGGACGCGCAGGCCGCCCCCTTGCTGAGTGAGCTATCTCCCGCTTTGCCCTTGGTTGTGCAATCCGGCTTCAACTGCAGTCTCGTCAACGGCAAGTTAGTGTGCGGTGACAAGAAGAGCCACGCTCAGGACGGCGACGATACCAATGACGACCCTGACAGCGACCATCATAAGAAGAAGGGTAAGGGCAAAAAGGGCCACGATGACGCGGCTGAGTTAAGCGAATGCACCATCCAGCAGCACGGAGGAGGCGGCGGCTGCACGGGGGGTTTCAAGCATGTGTGCGAGAAACTGAAGAACGGCAAGAAATGCTGCGGCTGCGTTCCAGACAATAACGCTCAGGCTCCCGCCCAAGCTCCTAAGGTCAAACAATTTTGTTGCTCGGTGGCGGTATCTAAGGGAGCGGAGCACGTCGGACTTTTGTAATGCGGACCGTGCCGAAGCGGAAAGACAGGCGAACCAGCTCAAAGCGCCCGGCGAGATTCCCGATTGTTATGCTGAGTGCTTTGCACCGGACGGCTCATCTGGTCGTAAGTTTTGCCATTGAGCGCCAAGGCCCAGGACAAGCCCGCCGGGACTTAAGCCCAACCTGTCGCTCACCTGGTTTGCTGCGTCGGGTACTTTCCCGGCAGTGATAAGGCCTGTTGAACGGCAGCGTCGCTAGGAATGGACCCAGCTACGGATGGCCACCCTTCTCTAAGCACATTGAACCAAGGAGAGAGGTGAGCGGGCTGTTCGGGATTAGAGTCGTCTATTTATCCCCCCAGATGTCTGCTCAGCATCCAGTTGCAACCTATCGTAGTGAGCTAGTTGATCTCGCAGTCTTATTCGGCAGGAGAACATCCGTGGATCCGACTGTGGATCGAGCATCAAGGTGCTTGGCAACGCACTAATCTCGACCAAACAAGGCCCTGAGGCATTTCCTTGGGATGATGCCTCGGCGATTGGGCGCCATGGCATCCGCGACAAGCCCATGGCACCAGTGCCTCGCCTTGGCAGAATGGCTTTGTCGAACGTTGATTGGATCAATCCGACGCGAATGTGTCGATCATTTTTTCGTTTTGGGCGAGGCGCATCTGCGTCGAATACTGCGAGTATATGCCCGCTATTACGACATCAGAACGCACTGGTCGCTGGACAAAGATACGCCGGTTTCTTGCTCCGCTCAATGCACCGGAACCGTTACGTCTCACGCCATCCTTGGCGGAACTTCATCACCACTACGTCCGGATTTAGGTTTTCGGTACACACAGGCGGTGTTCGCGGCGGTACTGGGAAGCCGCTTGCGGGCTCTGGCACGGGGTTCCTAAGCTGCCTGGGATGCCAAGTGGACCTCCGGCCTCTATGTCGGCTTTCCTGTTGAAAGCGTACGTGCTGGCCGGTTAGCTCGATGTCGCTAATGCCCTAAGCGGACCAGCCACGGAAGCGCCAACCGACCGGGCTTATTCCGTCCGGGCAGCGACGCAACACCCATCCCTCGATGAATAGGCACCTTTCGTCTAGCCGTGCTCATGCCTGGGACATAGGCAAAAAAACCACTTAAGCTGCGTGCCTTAGACCAGCCTTTAGCAGTCTCTTTCGGATGTGCGAGTTCTTTTTTGCGAGACCACAATGCGCCAGGACAACGAGTTGGAGCTAGCAGATCAGCTGAGGCGACAGAATACTGTTATCGCAGATTTCGGAGTCTTGCTGCTTTCCAGAGTTCGGCGATCTTGATGAGCTGTTGGATCAGGCGGCGCAACTCATATCCACTGCGCTCGATGCCAGGTACGTTAAGATTTTAGAACTCCTGCCGGGAGGTCAGGAGCTCCTGGTGCGGGCTGGTGTCAACTGGAAGCCAGGGGTTGTAGGTCATGCTACGATTGGAGCCGACACTGAGTTCCTGGCGGCTACGCTTTACAGACGTGCGATCCTGTAGTCTCTCAGGACGTCTCCACCGAGACCCGCTTTCGCATACCGCAACTTCTGATCGACCACGATGTCAAAAGCATGGTCAACGTCATCATAGCTGGAGACGGCACGGCATTTGGGGTCTTGGAGGTGGATGCACTGCAGCCACGGCAGTTCAGCGCAGACGACATCGCTTTCCTACGCAGCTATGCGAACTTGATAGCTGCCGCGATCGACCGATTGAAGGCCCATAAAGCTCTGGCGCGAGCGGCTGACGAGAACAAGCTTCTTTTGGACGAGCTTCGGCATCGGGTGAAGAACACGCTCACGCTGGCGAGTTCGCTTGTTTCCCAGACTAGGACCAACGCGCGAAGCGCAGAGGAATTCCGAGAGGCCGTTCTCGGCCGATTAGTTGCGCTGGGACGGGCGGAGGACCTAATGTTCGAACTGCAGGCCGACCATGTTGAACTGGCTGACCTAGTGGAACGTGTGCTGGAGCCCTATAAAATCGATCAACCCGAGGCCGTTTCCGTTTTAGGGTGCTACCTCGGAATTCCGGTGTCAAAGGCCCGCATGTTGGGGCTTGTTATCCATGAGCTTGCGACCAACGGCGCGAAATACTCAGCTCTCTCACGCGCTGGCGGTCAGGTGTTGGTGTCATGGTCCATTCAGAGGGAGTTGAGCCAGGTTCGGCTTCTATGGCAGGAGTGCGGGGGACCAATGGTCGAGCCTCCGCTAAGCACTGGATTTGGTAGCCGAATGATTGAGCAGATGTGCCCCCATGAGCTTGGCGCTGAGGTCGAACTCACCTTTCCCGCCCGATGGCGTCAGATGCGAGATTAAATTTCCGACTGAATGAACGAATCGGCTGCGCAACCCTGTGTGTACCGAAAACCTCATCCGCATTTGATCGGCTGAAGGAATCGCCTAACGTCAGCGCATAATGTTTGCACTGCTCTGCTTCGTCCTGGCCGTCTTGGCCTCGCCATTCAAGTCGAAGAGGCGGCTTGAAGCAGAGAACGCGGCACTCCGACATCAGTTGATCGTTTTGCGGCGTAAGGTGCGCGGCCGGGCCCAGCTTACGAACAACGATCGCTGGTTCTTGGTCCAGCTGTATCGATGGTTCCCGTCGACCCTGCAGGTCCTCACGATCATCCGTCCCGAGACGCTGGTGCGTTGGCATCGGGCAGGCTTTCGTTGCTACTGGCGTTGGAAGTCGCGCGCACGGGGAGGGCGGCCGCAGATCGAGACGGACCTCCGCGCGTTGATCCGGCGGATGAGCATCGAGAACCCGCTATGGGGAGCGCCGCGCATCCACGGCGAACTGCTCAAGCTCGGGTTTGAGGTCGCGCAATCGAGCGTCGCCAAGTACATGGTCAAGCGACGCGGACCGCCAAGCCAGGGATGGCGCACCTTTCTGCGTAACCACGCGCCCGACATTGCCGCCATGGACTTGTTCGTTGCCCCGACCATTGGCTTCGATCTGCTCTATGTCCTCGTCATCGTTCGTCTAGATCGCAGGGACCTCGTTTGGATCAACGTCACGACAAACCCGACAGCAGAATGGATTGCGCGGCAAATAACGGAGGCATTTCCTTGGGACGATGCCCCGCAATACCTCATTCGCGATCGAGATCGGATCTACGGGACCATCGTCACACGCCGATTGGGCGCCATGGGCATTCGGGACAAGCCTACTGCACCAGCCTCGCCTTGGCAGAACGGCTTTGCCGAACGGCTGATCGGATCAATCCGGCGCGAGTGCGTGGATCATTTCGTCATCTTGGGCGAGGCGCATCTCCGCCGAATCCTGCGAGCCTATGCCCGCTATTACAACGAGATCAGAACGCACCGGTCATTGGACAAAGATGCGCCGGTCTCTCGCCCCGTTCAGCGCACCGGAGACATTAGTTCACACGCGATCCTTGGCGGACTTCATCACCACTACGTCCGGATTTAGGTTTTCGGTACACACAACCCACATCCATGGCAGACAGATGCCGGTGAGCCGTCCACAGCATCGGAAGCAGACAGTTCTGAGGCACCCCGACCTCCGTCAGGGCTTTCTCATTCTCTCGTCTAACCACGGAGGCGGCTTTGAGACGCCGCCGTGCTCGTCGAGGTGTTTCTTGTTCGCCGTTTGCTTCTGGATGCAGTCGGCAATCGCAGCTGAGCGTGCTGCGGTCTCGGCGTCTGCTTGGGCGTGGGTCGCCACGGCCTGGCACCACTGGATGTGGGGTGATCTCTCATTTTCCCAACGAGGGCCCGTGAAACCGCAGTTGAGTTCGCCGGCTTTATCCGCCTGCGTCTGCTGCTGTTACGCCGTATTTTCTGACACCACGCCAAAACAGTCCGCGAGCGCCACACTCGCGCTTCATGCTCGGTGCACGGCAAGTTCTGTTTGTTATTCAACCCGAGACACCATTTCCGATGCATTTCTCGATCTGGTGACCAGCGGGCGCCCGAAAAACCGCATCTGCCCCTCTCGATTGTCGTCTACGTCGCTCATTACAGTGTTTGCGTAACGTCGCAGAACTCTTCGGGCGTCCTGGATACTCACAGGCAGTCATTCAGATAACTCGTCGCCCATGCCTTGAGCCCAAACCCCGCTGCATAAAAACCAAAAGTTGCGAGAATTGCTAGCGTCGGCAGCATCGCTGAACGTTGGAGTGCGCATGTCGAATGTCCTTGCTGATGGGAGTGCGGCAATTCTTCCCGCTTGAGACGAGCCGCCCTAATGGAGAACCGGAAATCATTCGCCACCGCCATCTCTTTTCCGCACCCTTCGGTGGAAGCGAATTTCTGGACGAAATGGATGCATTGGATCATTCCGCAATAAGCTCGACGCGGTGACAAGTCATAGAAAGGATTGGTTACTCCGGGGACTCCGGACTGATGTCAGATTCGGAATCGGAATCGAGACCTGAGCCAGAACCCGAACTGCCTTGGGACTCGGAACCGGGGTCAAGCGCGGGATCTGAAGTGCCCGCTGGAACGTCTGCGCATCCGTGCTCCTGCATCAATTGCTCGATGTCGCCGCGGTTTTCGTCGAGCGGCGGACCCATTTTGTCGACGACGGCGAGCAGGCCTCGCCAATGTTTGCAAGCCATCGGCACGTTGTTCTTGTCGATGCAGTCCTTGGCCGCGATGGCCTCGCGTCCGAGCCCTGCCATGGCGAGGATGCCTGGGGGAGCCCCCGGAGCATTCCATTCTTCATAGAACTCTTCGCAGGTCGGGAGCCCCGGCGAGGGCTCTTCAACCAAGGTGACGCGGTCTTCGGAAGCGACAGGAGGAGCGGAAAAAGCGGCAAGCGAAAATCCGAGGAGGACAACAAGCCACGCGAACGGCGTAGAATTTGAGCCGATGGGGATCATGCGATTTGCTCCTAAGAGATGCTGCGCCGGACTTTCCAAAAGCATTGGCCGCGTCGGCTACGGCTTGACCTTAAAGTACTTGTACGTGGGGTCCTTATACAGCTTGTCCGTGCCGCCCCGTGGCAGCGGAACGCTCTCGATTCGCGAAGCTGGCGGCGCCGGTGACGGAGGTTTCGCCGGAGGTGGTGGCGCCTGGGTACTTGTCGCACAGCGGAGCGTTCGTTCGCTGTACCAATGCGACGACGATTCAGGATGGCTCCGATCATATGTGGTGCCCTCTAGTCCACCATGAGCATCGACGGTACCCCGATAGACGCCGACTGAACCGTTCTTCCAATAGGCAGTGATTTCGAAGCTGTCACCGGCGATGCTGCCGGCGACATCGCCCAAGATCTGAGAGCAGTTCGCTCTCTCGACGCAGCTTGGCGTGGTGATGGTGTAGGCCGCCGATCCGTGCAGCTCAGAGCCACTTCGCTGCAAGGTAAAGGAGGGTCGATATCCGTTGGCCTGATGCAGGATCATGTCTCCGCTCGCGTCCCATTGCGCGCAGGCGGCCTCCGCCGCAAAGGGGAGTGGAAGGGCGAAGAGGCCGACGACAACCGAACCCGTGAATGCCAAGGCGTATACCCCCATGCGGGTCATGCCGGTGTCCTCCGTGTCGAGGTTCGAGTGCGGGAGGCAAAGTGTCGTGGACGACTCGTCATCCCCACTCTTGCCTACTCAATTCGGCTTCATCTGAAACAAGCGGTCAGTCGCGCCCGCAGGCTGCTCTGTGATAACTTTCTGTCTCGCCGCGATCTTGGCGCGGCAAGCGCCGAGCCCTTCGGCGCGAGCCGCTTCCTCCGAGCTCGGCACGGTCCGATCCCCGCCAAGCGCGCGGCACCAATTGAGGTGTCCGCCGATAGCATCGGACCAGCGTGCGCCGGTAAAGCCGCAGTTCAGCCGCAAGCTTTCCTTGGCCGCAGCGACAGCGCTTGCAGCGTAGGTGTCACAGTAAGGAGATTGGTGGTTTTGGGTTGTTGCGCGCTCGCGCGGCGTCGGCGCGCTCTTTGCTTTTTTTGCGACACTCAGCAGCGGGACCTGAGGCTGGCGCGGCGACTGGTGGGCCACAGCTGAGCGTCGGTTCGCTGTGCCACCGGGCCATGGCGTCAGGGTGCCTCTTGTCGTAGGTGGAGCCTTCGATCCGACCTTGACCACCAATGCGCCCGGAATAGACGCCGGCCGTGTCGTTATTCCAATATGCCGTCACCTCAAAGTTATCCCCTTGGATATATCCATCCACGGAGGCGGTGACTGGCGCTGCCGTTCAAGTTGTAATCTAATATTATGTATTCGGCCGTTCCGTGGATATCGCTCCCGGTTTGGTTCAGCTTGAATGTTGGACTGTACCGGTTGGTCTGGACAAACGTAAATTCGCCGGTCGCGTTCCAATCGGAACACCCTGCCTCTACAGAGGACGGGGTTAGTATGAGGCCGACCGAGATCCAGCCCGCAACTGCAATGGAGAAAGCGCCCCGACGGAGGCCAAAGGCCAATCTGGAAGTTCGGGCGATACCGGCCATGGTCAATCCTTCCGATTGATGTTGGAGCGGCCTCTCATTGATGCGCTGCTCATTACGGCTTCATCTTGAATAATTTGTCGGCCCCGGGCGGCTGCGTGATGATCTGGCCTTTCGGAGTCTTGGCGCGGCACTCGCCTAGGCCCTGGGCTCGCGCCGCCTTTTCGGCGTTTGGCAAGGTGTGATCGCCCGCGAGCGTCATGCACCAGTCGAAATGTCCGCCAACGTCCACAGACCAGCGTGCGCCCGTAAAACCACAGTTCATTTGCAGGCCGTCCTTGGCCGCGGCAACCGCGTCACCGGCATAGGCGTTGCAGTACCGGCTATCGGGGGGTGATGCCGTCTGCGCGCATTTGAATTTCTGTTTGCTTCGCCAATACACTTCCGGGTTCGGGGCGTTTCCCCGTCGCTGGAGGTCTTGCGTTACGCCCGCGAGGTAGCCCCCGCTGTCGATGTGTCCGCTGTATTCCCCCATGGCGCTATTCTGTGGCCACCAAACAGAGATCCTGAGCACCGACCCATCGAAGGTCGCGTTCGCCGTTCCCTGGACGCGGCGGAAATCCGGGTCCGCGTAATAGTGCGCCGAGCCCGTTGCTTTGCCGTCTCTGACCTCGCTGAGGTCGAAGACGACACTGAATCCGTTATCCTGAATCGCGTTGAATTTCTGGAGCCACTGCCAAGTCTGACATTGTCCCGCGGTTGCAGGGGAAGACAGTCCGAGCAGGGAGGCAAGGACCAGCCATGCTGTGGCGATCAGGGCGGATCTGTTGAGGTTGCGCATCGCGCGCCTCAAAATGTCGTGACGGTGAGGTGGTCCTCGGCGACCCAGCCGGAGCCGCCTGGCACCTTGTTGGTCTGCACCTGGTACCAGCCGTTCTTGGACCATAAAACTTTTGCTGTTTCGTCCTGATCCAAGAAGCAATTGATTTGCCCACATTGGTAGGCCCCAAATTCGCCGCCAGGGCCCTTATAAATGTCGACGTTGTCGTTTGCTTTCGCGACCTGATGCTGTGCAATGGTCGAGGTTGTGCTCGTGCCTGGAAGCCGTTTGCCGAGTTTCTTTACTGGTTTCTCGGCGTGGCTTGGAGGCGTTGTGGCGCTCGGCTCCGGCTGACACGTGGCGGCCCGATTGCCGCGCCAACCCACTACGGTCTTTTGGCCCGCACTTTTGGTAGTTCCTCCAATGAATGCATCAGACCCCACTCCGCCCGTATATTCACCACCCCAAGACGTCATGAGCTGGATGTTGCCATTGCCATTGATCGAGCCAGTAACCGGGCCCTCCCTTCGTTCGCCAAACTTAAAAGAAGGAGGAGGAACTGGACCAGTGAAGGTATTGACGTCGTATCGACCCGTTCCGCTGATCACGTTATTGGTTTGCTGCAGGTCGAATTTCGCGACGATGCCATTTGTTTGCCGAAACTCCCAGTGGCCACCGATATCCCATTGCGAACAATCCGCGGCCAGCTTCACCGGGCAAGAGAGAAATGAAGGCGATGTTCGAGACAATCCAACTCGTGAGGGCGATGAAAATCGAACCGATGCGAAACATGAGTGCCTCCTCTATCGCGACGGCGAATTCCTAATGCAGTCCCTTGGGCTCTCGACGGGTTCCTAACGCCATGGCGTCTTCGCCCACGGCTTCCGAAGAGACTGCGGCGGATAGCAGGCATGCAATGATATGTTGATATTGTTCATGGCGGCGCTTTCCAATGTTTGCAGGCCCTATTGTGCGACGAGCTCCACGCGACGGTTCTTGGCGCGCCCCTCCTCGGTATCGTTCGGGGCGACGGGTTGGGTAGGGCCGGCGCCTTCGGAAGAAAGCCGCTCGCCGGCGATGGCGTATTGGCTGGTCAACGCCGTGACGACGCTTGCCGCCCGACGACGCGACAGGCCGAGGTTGTAGTCGGCGGTCCCCTGATTGTCGGTGTGCCCGACGATTTTCAGCTTCAGTTCCGGATTGTTCTGGAGGAGCTTCGCAATCTCGTCGAGGGTTGGTTTAGAATCCGGCTGCAGCGTATCCTTGTCGAGGTCGAACAGGATGCCGTAGAGGCTCACGCTGCCAGTGTCGGCAATGGCTTGATCCATCTGCGAGGCGTTGAGGACGACGATCTTGCCGGTGTCCATCTCCTTGGTTTCTATCACCCGCAGCACGACGACATTGCCGCGGCTGCTCTCGCCAAGGTAAAGGCCGACAAGCACCGCGCCTTCGGGGCGGTCGAGGCGGGCGAGGAGATAGCGGCCACCCTGCTCGAACCAATTGTGCACGTAATCATCGTCAAGCTTCGGGAGGATGAGCGGGTCGCCGATCGCGTTGCCGAGATGATAGGCGGCGTCGGGCTCCTGGCTCTGAAAGCAGGTGCCCTTCGACGTGGCGCAGGCGAACAGGATGGAGAAGCCCTTCCCCTTCAGGCTGTTCTCGTAGGTGCGCTGAACGTCGAGCGTCGAGCGCCCCGCGGGGAGCGTGTAGTAGATGAGGATGGAGCGGCCTTCGACGGCCTTGAAGCCGGGGCCTGCCCGCTTGCTGACATCGGCAGGATCGAACGGCCCGTCGAGGATCGTAACTTCGTCGTAATCGGTGACGGCGTAGCCGGCGATCTCGGCCCCTTCGTAGCGCCCGACCAGCGGATAGTCTTGGCTCCCCTCCACATCGGCGGCTTGAGCCGCGGCCACTAGCCACGCGCCACACATTGCCGCCAGGAGGGCCATGGCGATGGTGCCGAGCCCCCGTCGTGCCGTAAAGATTTTCATGAGCAACTCCTTATGCCGCGCCGCGCGGCAGCGAGACGCAGCTCGTTGCATTTGCATGGCGGTCGGGTACCGTACTCATGGCTTCATGCGTCCGGTGAAGTCGCCCTTCGGTTTCGGCACCACGCCGAGATCGGGGCGAGCCGGCGTCGTCAGGATATCGCTGTCAATCGGAGGCTTGGGCTGAACCTCGATGCTGGGCGCAGGGCCGGCGACGGTGTCGCTGCAGACCTTGACCGTCGGACTGCCGCCGAGAAAACAGACCTGATATCTGTGCTGTTCCCACAGCCGAACCGTTTCGCCGTAGGTCCCGCCGAGGCCGTCTAGGGCGCTGCGAGGGTTCACTGACGCGATCTCCTTGCGGTCTCGGTAGACGAGAAATTTGCTTTCACTGCCGGCGACCGCGACCTTCACCGCGAATGCCAGCGCCACCGCGCCCGGCTGAGGTGCTGTGATTGTCAGTGTCGGCTTGGAGGGTGGCGGAGCCTGCCGTGGTGGCGCGGTGGTGGTGATGAAGACGGCGGGAGACCAAGGCCCGCAGCCGCTGCCGAGGAGAGAGTTGCCGCAGCCTTTCAAGATGACCTTGTATCGGGCGCCTGACCGCAGCCCGTTGAAGATGTGCGAGCCATTCGGTGTGTTAGGCAGGTCGCGCTGGCTGTTATTGCCGCGGTCATCCTCGATGCGGGCGAGGATCTTGTCATAGTCCCCGGTCTTGCCCCAAATGACCTTGATGCTGTCCGTTGCAAACTGATGGTCGATGATGATCGGCGGATCGTATTTGGCGGGCTTGCCGGGGTCCGGCAGGGTTTTGGCACTGACCCAGCCGAGCAAGCAGGGTCGTCGCCCTCATAGATGGCGCAGACGCGGTAGCTATACTGCGTGTTCGGGGTGAGGTGGGAGTCGGTGAATTGGCCGTTCGGCGAATAGAAGTTTGTGCCGCCGCCGTCTCGTCGCTCGACCCTATACCACTGCACGCCACCCGTGCCGGAATGGCTGTAGGTGACGGTGATCCAGCCGGGCGCGTTCGCCTGCACGTTGATGCTCGGAGCTTCGGACGCGTCTGCCGCAACGGCTCCAAAGAAGATCGAGGCGACGCCGGGAAGGATCGCCAGAGTTCGAGTTGCCTGCCGTCCGCGCCTACGAAGCATGGCGTTATCCTTGAGCAATCATCTACTGGGATTGAAGCCCGGGGGTGGCTTCTTCACGATACCGAGGTCATCTAGTGGTCTCTTCAATGGGGGTGCTGGCCGTGGAGCCACTGTCTGGGGGCAGGACCCAAAGTTCACGACGTAGGTGCCCATGTCGGGCTGCGCTGGTGCTGTCCGGATCGCCACTTGCCCGCTGAAACCGACGCCAAGCTCCTTGATCTTCGACTCAAGAATGGCCTCGCGGTGACCGCCGGTGCTGATGTTCATCCACCAATTCACAGCGCCGAGTGGCGTGGCGCCACCCGGATTTTAGCGCTACCGAGGCCCGCCGAGGTATAGGCGATCTCGCTCACCCAAATGGGGGTGGGGCAATATCCAGCAGCCTTGATGCGGCTCGAGACCGTTGAATGGGTCTCGGGGTTGGTGTGCGGGTCCGCGCCTGGCACCCACCATTTCAACCGTTGCGCCTCGCCGGTATGACCAATGGCAGCTTTGTCCAGACTCTTGTTCCGGGTCAGCGCCGGCAATCCGCGGGTCGTGCGCTCAGCATTGATGAGGCAAGCGACGGCAGCCTGGAAGTCGTTTAGCTGCTTCAAAGTTTGAGCGTTCCCCACCATCCCGCCGCCACCGCCCTTGAGCTTGGACGGTGCGACATTCACATAACCTCCGCAGCTCTTCGCTCCCGCCACCGGTCCGGCGCTGACGGGACCGGCTTCCAAGGTGCATACAAGGATGAGCGGCGCGGAGATCGCGGCCGCCAAGAGAACATTTCTCGAGGCCGATGACATCATCACTCTCTGTTGTCACATGCTCGGCGAGTGCACTCTATGGCGCGATTTGGAGGGTGTCTTGGACGGGAGCGAACAGCGATCGGGCGAAAAGTGAACTGATTTGCGGATTTGATGCTAAGCTGCCCCCAGTCCATTCAGAGGCCGTCCATGCGGTCTGCGGCAAGCCAGTTCGCACCTTTGCGCTTCTCCACGAACGACCTTCCGGAGCGCGACCGCATTGCTTTTTGCCGTGAGACGTTCGGTCGGAAGATCGTCAGGGTCGAGTTCGAGCCCGCGCGCGACGTTCCCTTTCGCTTCGATGCCGAGATGCGGGAGCTTCCGGGCTTACGCATCGTGAGCTGTTCCGGCTCGCCCGGCCGGATGCTCCGGTCGAAGGCCATCGTCGCCGACGGCGACGACGATCTCGCACTGGTGTTCTGTCAGCCTGGGGATTGCGTCGTGGAGCACCGCGGCCGGACCGTTTCGCTCGGCGATGGGGATGCGGTCGCCATTTCCCATACCGCGCCTGGCGTCATGACCTATTCCGCCAACCGTCTGACGGCGTTCGTGGTTCCGCGCGCCGCCTTGGCCCCGCTCGTGCCGAACGTGGAGGACGCCGCGGCCCGGCTAATTCCGCAACGCACGGAGGCTTTGCGCCTCTTGATCGGCTATGTCGGACTGCTGGAGCAGGAGGCCGCGTGCGATCCGGAGCTCTATCTCCTGGCGGTCACCCACGTCCACGACCTCATCGCGCTCGCGCTTGGGGCCACGGGCGACGGCGCGGCGATGGCATTGGGACGGGGCGTGCGCGCGGCGCGGCTCATGGCGATCAAGCACGCGGTCATGCGCGAGACCGCCAGCCACGACCTCTCCGTCGAGACGGTGGCCCGCAGGCAGGGCGTGTCGCCGCGCTACGTCCACCGGCTGTTCGAGGCCGAGGGCACCACGTTCATGCAATTCGTCATCGCCCTGAGACTGGCCCGCGCCTACCGGCTCCTGACGAGCCCGAGCCATGCGCATCGCAAGATTGCGGACATCGCCTTTTCCGCCGGCTTCGGCGACGTGTCCCACTTCAATCGCATGTTCCGCCGCCGCTATGGACGCCCGCCGTCTGAGGTGCGCGATGAAGCGCTGGCGGACCACAAGCCTCGGCGCAAGACAGCCGCGGAATAGCTTGATTCCGCCGGCCGCGGCGCTCGGGCTCGGCCTGTCCTTTCCGAAAATTCCATCCGCTGGAGATTTAGCCAGCGATTTTCCCTGCTCTGCGGGAAACAATTCCCTGTTAGCTTCAGAAAATTCCCTGTTCAGGTGCGTAGGGAATTTCGGCGTAACCAGCTGACTTATGGTCGCAAAATCGAGCCGTCTTCCTGCGTTCGCGGCTAATCTGCGAAATTTCCCTGTATTTTCCCATGTATCAGGGAATTTGAACCCAGAGAGTCGTTCGCCGAAGACTGCCAGCACAGCCATGCTAAGTCATTGTTATAGAAGAATTGTTATGCTCTGGCGAGGGGTCCGAGCTCCCCGCGGAATCCGGCCAGATTCCGAGCCCACGGGCTCTGTTTGAAGTGGCAGAGACGTTTTTCTTCGAATACGTGCGCGCCCGGCCTCGAATATGGTCTTGTCAGAGCAAATCGGCTTGAGCCTGGCAGGGGACATCCCTAGCCTCCGACGATTTGAGCGACTACGTCGCACGAGCCTTCAGAGAAACATGAGTGGCACGAGGACCCAGGAAACAAACGCTGTGGGAATTTGACGGCACACTGGTTCAAGCGACATCGATGCTGCGGCCTTGGCAGAAAGTCGAAATAGAGGCCTATGCCAAGCTCGCATGAGCCTGCCGAGTTCGGCGAACAGGCCACCTATAGCTTCGTGTAGTCGCGGAACCGATACCAAGTTTCGACGACCGGGACGGCACGCTTAGCGATCGGGTGCGCCGGAAAGGCCGGGAAGACGAGATCGTCGAAGGCCGTCCGCCCGTCCGGGTCGCCGGCGATCTTCAATGCGATCTTGTGACCAAAATACGTGGCCCGCGAGACTCCCGTCCCGCAATAGCCGACGGCGTAGTGAAGCCCATCGGCCATGCGTCCGAGATGCGGCAGCTCGTCATGGGTGTAGCCGATCTGTCCGTCCCAAGAATGGGTCACGGCGATGTCGCCGAGGTTCGGAAAGACGGTGAGAAGATCGCGGGCGAGGTGGCGGTAGGCACCCATGCCGGCCGCTCTGCCGGCGCGGCCGCCCCACACGATCCGGTTCTCGCCCGGCGCGCTGCGGAAATAATAGAAAACGCGATTGGTGTTGCCGTAGACACGGCCCTTGGGCATCAGCCGTGTCATCACGTCTGCCGGAAGCTCGGCGGTTGCGATGAGACCGGACCGCACCGTCACGATGCGGCGCTGGAGCGTGGGCACAAGTCCGGATGTATAGCCGTTGGTCGCGACGAGGACATCGCGGCATTGGAGGGGCCCCGCATCGGTTTTGAGCTCGAACCCGTCTTTGTCGCGGGCAATGCGGCGGACGCCGGCATTGCCGACAATGCGACCACCACGCGCTTCGATGCACTGCATCAGTCCGGCATGGTAGAGCGCCGGGTGGAGCGAAGCGTCGTGCGGGAGAACGGAGCCGCCAAAAAAGACATCGGAGCCGATTTCGCTGGCCTGCTCGCTCCGCGGAACCATGAAGCTCTCGACGCCCGCGACGCGCTTCAAGTCCTCCATGTCGCGCGCCATCGCGTCATAGTGCTCGGGCCGCATCGCGCCCCGGAACCGTCCGCACCGGCGAAACTGGCAGTCGATCTTCTCGGCCGTCACGAGATGCTCGATATAGTCGAGCATGCGCGTGCCTTCGCGCAGGAGCTCCGCCGCCTTCGTTTCGCCGTGCAGCTCGATGAGACGTTTGACGCGGAACTTCTGATTGCCGCTCCCGACCTGACCGCCATTGCGCGTGCTGGCGCCGTAGCCCGGTACGCCACAATCGAGAACGACCACGTCGCGGCCCTTGTCGAGCAACGTCAAGGCGGCGGAGAGCCCGGTAAACCCGGAGCCGACGATTGCCACCTCCGCTTTCGCCGGCAGCGACGGGCCGGACGTTTCGCGGCGCGGCGCGGCATCCCACCAATAGGGTTGGGCTTTGACGGACGCGGCGCTGGGCCTTCGCCCGTAAGCGAGATCCCGAAGCGTTAGCGGCTGTGTGCTTTTAGCGGTCATCGGCGCAGGCGAGATCCTCTCACTGACCGGCTTTACGATGCGTGGTTGGCCGGGTTCGAGCGTGGTCCAAGCGATAGGACATTGTCAGACAAACTAATAGCGGGCGAAGGGTGTTTGTTGGCACTTGGCGGATGTCAGGCTCGACCTGCCCCTTCCAGTCTGAAAACCAAGCCGTCTTCTCCTCTTCGCGGCTAGATTCGGCAAATTTCGCTGTGATCCCGCGTATCAGGGGATTTGAAGCCAAGTGCTCTATCCTCTGGCGAGGGCCTGCGCGCGTTGATGGGCTCGCCATCCGACAATGCAGTTCAAATTGTAGGTTGGGATGCGATCCTCCGTACATCTCTTGCGAGCAGGCTTCATAGCAAGGAAGCCTCTCGCTCCCTGATCGAGTGATTTTCTGAGCTCTTCCCGCGAGCGTGTTCGCGCAATCAGCCCCAAAATCCATTCGATGTCGCGGAAGCGTCCGCCGCTCAACAGCGGTCTCATGTCTGGAAGCAGAAGCTCCAATGCCGTTCGCCTTTCCTCTTGATGAGTATTTGCAAACTCAGCGCGGGCCTGCGTGGATCACCCCAGGGTTGCGCGGATCGGGCATGCAATGACTAACAAGTTTCGGCGTGATCTCGGCGACATCGAACAGTCGGAAGCAAGGTACCGCGGTCTGCTGGAAGCGGCCCCGGATGCGATGATCGTGGTGAACACGACCGGAGAGATCGTTCTGCTGAATGTGCAAGCGGAGAAGCAGTTCGGCTACAGGCGCGATGAGCTGCTGGGGCAGGCTGTCACCAATATCATCCCGGAAGGCTTCGCCGAGCGGTTGATCGCGGACGACCTGCGCTCCGCGGAGGACGCGCAGTCGCAGCAGATCGGCACGGGGCTCGAACTCGTGGCGCGACGGAAAGACGGAACCGAGTTCCCGATCGAGATCATGCTGAGCCCGCTGGAAAGCGCCGAGGGAATTCTGGTTACGGCGGCCATCCGCGACATCAGCGTGCGCAAGGCCGCGGAAGGCAGGTACCGCGGACTGCTGGAAGCGGCCCCGGACGCGATGATTGTGGTGAACACGACCGGAGAGATCGTCCTGCTCAATGTGCAAGCCGAGAAGCAGTTTGGCTACAGACGCGATGAGCTGCTGGGACAGCGTGTTACCAATATCATTCCAGAGGGCTTCGCCGAGCGGTTGATCGCGGACGACCTGCGCTCCGCGGAGGATGCGCTAGCGCAGCAAATCGGCACGGGGCTCGAGCTCGTGGCGCGACGGAAAGACGGAACCGAGTTCCCGATCGAGATCATGCTGAGTCCGCTGGAAAGCGCCGAGGGAATTCTGGTTACGGCGGCCATCCGAGACATCAGCAAACGCAGAAAGGCCGCAGCCGAGCTTCTCTGGAAGATAGAAGAGCTCAATCGCTCGAACGAAGAATTGGGGCAGTTCGCATACATCGCGTCCCACGATTTGCAGGAGCCGCTGCGGATGGTAGCGAGCTACACCCAGCTTCTATCGCGGCGCTATAAAGGAAAGCTGGACGCCGACGCCGACGAGTTCATCGCTTTCGCGGTAGACGGGGCGAGCCGCATGCAGAGGCTGATTCAGGATCTTCTCGTCTATTCGCGCGTGGGGTCGAAAGGCAAGGAGCTTCAAGATACGTCCAGCGAGCATGCACTGGAGATGGCGCTCAGCAACTTGCGGGGAGCGATTCAAGAAAGCGGTGCGCTAGTGACGCACGATCCTCTCCCCATGGTCATGGCGGATAAGACGCAGCTGACACAGCTTTTCCAGAATCTAGTCGGCAATGCCATCAAGTATCACAACGATAAAGTTCCAAACGTGCACATAGCAGCCGCCCAGAATGGCGGATCGAGGTGGTCATTCTCCGTGAAGGACGACGGGCTGGGAATCGATGAGCAATACTTCGACAAAATCTTCGGAATGTTTCAGCGGCTGCATAAGCGGGACGAATTCGCTGGTACCGGAATTGGCTTGGCCATTTGCAAGAAGATCGTGCAGCGCCACGGCGGCGAGATCTCCGTCGAATCCCAGCCCGGGTACGGCTCCACGTTTCACTTTTCTCTGGAAGAAAGTCGAGGCCCATCGTGAAAAGCATTGGAGGAAGCGGCAGGCCCATCGAGGTGCTCCTGGTTGAAGACAGTCCGGGAGATGTCCGGCTGACTCAGGAGGCCTTTCGGGAGGCGAACGGATCGATCCGTTTACACGTCGCACCTGATGGCGTGGAGGCCATGGTGTTTCTGAGACGCGAAGGCGCCCACGTGAACGCTCCTCGTCCAGATCTTATCTTGCTGGACCTAAACCTTCCGAAGATGGATGGCCGCGAGGTCCTGACCCACATCAAGGCGGACGCCAACCTAAAATCAATTCCTACAGTCATCCTGACGACGTCCGATGCGGAAGCAGATATTGCGAAGAGCTACCAGCTCCAGGCGAACTGCTACCTCAGCAAACCAGTGCAGTTGGACGAATTTGAAGGCCTCGTGAACAGCATCAATGACTTCTGGCTGACCAAGGTCAAACTCCCGCAGCACAGTAGTGTGCTCGAATGAAGCATCTTCTTCTGGTGGAAGACAATCTCGGGGACGCCCGGCTGCTTCAGGAGATGCTCAACGGGTCGGAAGAGCAAGGCATCGAATTGGCCCATGTAGAGTGCATGTCCGAGGCCGAGACGTATCTTGCTGTGCATACAGTCGACATGATCTTGCTTGACCTCGGATTGCCTGATTGCGCAGGGCTCGAGTCGATAGGGCGAGTGCATGCAGTGGCGGCAGGCGTGCCAGTCATAGTGCTCACAGGTCTGGACGACGACGAAGTGGCAATGCAGGCCCTGCGACAAGGGGCCCAAGACTTTCTCATAAAGGGTCAGATTGACGTGCGCGGTCTCTCGCGAGCCCTTCGATATGCATATGAGCGCAACCGCTTGGAGCGGTTGAAGGACGAGTTTGTTGGGACCGTCAGCCACGAGCTACGGACACCGCTGACTTCCATCGCCGGCGCGCTGGGCGTTCTTATGGGCGACGCGGCGGGCGAACTGCCAGACCCGGCTAAGCGCATGCTTGCCATCGCGCATTCCAACTGTCTCAGGCTCGTACGGCTGGTCAACGACATTCTCGATATGGACAAATGCGAGTTTGGTTTAGTCGAGTACGTCTACAGCAGCGTTGACATCCCGCAACTCGTCGAGAAGGCGTTCGAGGAAAATCGCGGTTTCTCCGAGGGGTGCGGCGTGCGACTGCGCCTTGAGGTTGATGAATTCGTCAGGAATGTGCGGACCGATCCAGATCGTTTGACCCAAGTGATGACGAACCTTCTGTCAAACGCGATCAAATTTTCCGCAGCGGACCAAGAGGTGGTGGTCAAGGTCGAGAACGTGGCGGACGTCGTGCGCATCTCTGTGCTGAACCACGGTCTCTGCATTCCGGCGGAATTCAAGCCACTTGTCTTTGAGCGATTTGCCCAGTCCGATGTTACCAACTCGCGGCACATGGGCGGAACTGGTCTCGGACTAAGCATTGTGAAGCAAATCGTCGAGCGGCTCGGCGGTAAGGTGAATTTTGATGATGCCCTCGGCGGCGGGACGGTCTTCCACGTCGAGTTACCGGCTTGGCGTGATGAGCCTGCCACAAAAGTGGCATAACCCTTAGCGTCCTGGTTTGAGCGAAATCTGGCCCTGCTAAGTGTGTAACCGAAAACCCCGCCGACATTGATTAGCTGACTTATTCACTGCTCTGCGGGAAACAATTCCCTATCAGGTGCGTGGGAATTTGCGTGACCAGTTGACGGAAGGCCGATCTGTCTTCCCGCCTTCGCGGCTGGATCCACGTCTGGACTGGCCAGTTTTGAGGGTCACGCTTCCAAGGATAATAAGGGTTGGTGATGACTCTTCTCTCTTATGATTCTTAGAGGGGCGGAACCGAAGAGAAAGCCAAACGTGACTCCCTCGAAATCATCGCGCGTGTTGAAGGTTTCGGATAATTGGGTTCCCCTGAGGTCCGATTGGCTATGGGAGGCTGACGGCCCACCCGCCTAAACTGGTACACCCCGTGAGCAACGTGAAGAGCCGCTTTATCGTAATCCTGACCCTCAGTTTGATCGCTCTCGTCGCCGGCGGGCTCTGGCTTTGGACGCCGGATAAATCACGGGCGGCGCTCGAGGCTGAGTATCTCAATGCGCCGGGGGACATGATCGAGGTCTCGGGTCAGCGGCTGCATGTGCGCGACACCGGGCCGAAAGATGCGCCGGCCGTCATCATGCTCCACGGCTTCGGCGCGAGCCTGCACACTTGGGAGCCCTGGGCGCGCGCGCTTCAGGGGGAGTTCAGGGTCATTCGCCTCGATCTGCCGGGCGCCGGCTTATCGGAGCCGGATTCCACCGGCGTTTATACCGATGCCCGCACGATCGAGTTGCTCACCGCACTCATGGACCGGCTCGGCGTGGCGCGGGCCAGCCTGATCGGCAATTCGATCGGCGGCAGGATCGCCTGGACGTTCGCCGCCCGTCATCCGGATCGGGTGACGAAGCTCGTGCTCATCTCGCCGGACGGCTTCGAAAGCCCCGGCATCGCCTATGGCCAGAAGCCCGAAGTGCCCGCGATGGCCGAAATAATGCGCTATGTGCTCCCCAAGCCGCTGCTCCGCACCAATCTCGCAGCGGCCTACGGCGATCCGGCTGCGTTGACCGACGCAACGGTGGATCGCTACTACGATCTGATGCTCGCACCCGGCGCGCGTGGCGCCTTGATCGCCCGTATGGAACAGACTGTGCGCGAGAACCCGGTCCCCCTTTTGCAGAGCATTCGGGCGCCGGTCTTGCTGGTTTGGGGGGAAAAGGACGCCATGATTCCGGTCAGCAACGCCGCCGATTACACCAGAGCGCTTCCGAACAGCACAGTCGTGTCCTTCCCTGGGCTCGGGCACGTGCCGCAAGA
This sequence comes from uncultured Alphaproteobacteria bacterium, assembly GCA_963731875.1. Lineage (GTDB taxonomy): Bacteria > Pseudomonadota > Alphaproteobacteria > Rhizobiales > Methyloligellaceae > Methyloceanibacter. Next base: position 23,536 of record CAVSXL010000008.1, read on the forward strand.
GGAAGCCCCCGAGGAGTCGCTCGAGCCCGTCGAAGCCTTTCTCCGGCAACCCTAGGGTTTTACGGCGGGCTCTTTGGACAGCCGCTCGAAGATGCCGCGAATCTCGGCCGTCGACGCTCTGCCGATAGCGTCGTTCTCAACCTCTTCCATGGTCCACATCCAGCTTCGAGCGGGGTCGTGGCGCATCGACCACTCGGGAAAAAGCCGGGCCTCGATGTCGCCGGACCACAGATTGACCACGTCCACATGGCGGTCATCCTGCAAGATGCGGGAGAACGCGGCGGTCACCACGTCGCGTGGGCCTTCGAGTAGCTGCATGAACAGATCTTCGCGGCAGATCAGGGCGCCGGTGATGCCGTCGCGCGCATTGTTGCGGCGCGCCGCGGAGAGAATTCCCGCCAGCACGAGTTCATCGTAGCCGAAGGGCCGTGAGGCATAGATCAATTGCATGTCTCTCAAGGGCCGCTCCTGCTGTTCGCGATTGACGTCGGGTGCTCAGATCGCTTCACTGTAAGGCGGGAGTTACACCTCGACCAAACAATTAGATCAACAGGGGTGCCATGTCTGCGTCCAAGGGCAGTCTCCACGAGCGGCTCCGTACGGTCACGCGGCCGCTGCATGATGAGCTGGAGCGCGCCGTGAATATCGGCGAGCGCCTCGCTTCGCGGCAGCGCTATGCCGGCCATCTTGCGAGGCTCTGGGGGCTACATGCCGCGGCCGAGAAGGCCTTGCAGGCATTGGATTTTTCGCATCTCGGCTTCATTTATCCCGCGCCCTATCGGTCGGCTCTGATCGAGGAGGATCTCGCCTATCTCGGAATACCCGCCGACGTGTTGCGGCGCACTGATCTGCCGACCGTGCCGCGTCTTGAAACGATCCCGGCCGGGTTGGGTTGCCTCTATGTGCTGGAGGGTTCGGCCAAGGGCGCCAGAGCCATCCTCCCGGATATCAGGGCGGCACTGGGGCTTGATGCCGAGAGGGGCGCAAAATTCTTTTATGGGTTTGGACGAGAGACGGGAGAGCTTTGGCGGGCCTGTATGACGGCCATAAACGACATTGATCCTGCGTCTGTTGAGGCTGACCGCGCGGTCGAGACCGCGACCGGAACCTTTCTCATGTTCCGCGAGGGGCTCGTTGCCACGGACGACGGCGCGCTTGGCCTCCCCGGCGCGCCGGACCAGCCTAAGCCGAGGCCGGCATACGCGGCCGGCCAGGCCGGACCCTAGGACGCGAGGCAGCCATGACCGGCGTCAAACCAGACGAGACTCCCGTCACGGCCAAGAACGTGGATTTTTCGAACTGCGACCGTGAACTCGTGCAGTTTCCGGCCGCCATCCAGCCGCATGGCGCCATGCTCATCATTGGTGAGCCCGACTACGTGATCTTGCAGGCGAGCGCCAATTGCGGGGAGCTGCTCGGTGTCGCGGCCGAGGACCTGCTCGGCAAGAGCATCGCCGAGGTCCTCGGCGAGGGCGCGCCGGCCTTCTTCGCACGTCTCCAGCTCATGTCGCTCGACAATACGCCGGTCCACGTGGTGCGGGAGTTCTTCGCCGGCTCGGCGCGGGGCGTGAACATTTTCGCCCATCGCTGCGATGGCGTCCTGATTCTCGAACTCGAGCTCATCTCGAACGAACTCAATTGGGAGAACGGGAACGGCAATCTTTACTCGGACGTACGCGCCACCATCGCGCTGCTGCAAGCGACGAAGGGCTTGCAGGATTTCTTCGACCTCGCGGTGGAACGTATCCGCGCGTTCAGCGGCTACGACCGGGTCATGGCCTACAAATTTGCCGAGGACGGCAGTGGCCATGTGATCGCCGAGGCCAAACGCGAGGATTTGGAGCCCTATTTGGGGCTGCATTATCCCGCCACCGACATTCCGGCGCCGGCGCGTCGCATGTTCTCCTTGAGCTGGCTCAGGCATCTGCCTGACGTCGATTACGTGCCTGTTCCGCTGGTCCCGGAAAATCACCCGGAGACCGGGAAGGCCATCGACATGAGCTACGCCATGCTGCGGAGCGTGTCGGTGATGTACTCCGACTACCTCAAGAACATGGGCGTGAAGTCCACCATGGTCATGCCGCTGATGAAAGATGGGGCTCTGTGGGGCCTCATCTCGTCCATGCATCACAGCGGGCCGCGGCATGTGCCCTATGAGGCGCGCATGGCCGCCGAATTCCTGGCCCACATGCTGTCGCTTCTCACCGCCGCCAAGGAGGATGCCGAAGGCGCCGATCGGCGCCTGCGGATGACGGGCGTTATCGATCAACTGGTCGAGGCCTTATGCCGGGAGCCTGACCTCCACGCGTCGCTCGGAGATCGCGCCCGGGAACTCAATCTCCTGTCGCTGATCGACGCCCAGGGCGCCGCCGTTGTTTCCCGCGGTCAGGTATCGTTGATGGGAGAAACGCCCACCGAGCAGGAGGTGCTGGACCTCTCGGCGTGGCTCGTGAGGGCGAACCAGCCCGTTATCGCCACCGACCGTCTGCCCGAGGTCTACCCGCCAGCCGAAGCTTTCAAATCGGTGGCGAGCGGAGTTCTCGGCGCGCGTCTGTCGAGCAGCGACCGGGAGTACGTGCTGTGGTTCCGCCCCGAGCATATCGAGATCGTGAAGTGGGCCGGCGATCCGAAGAAGCCAGTCAAGGTGAGCGAGACCGACGGCGAGGTCCGGCTGATGCCGAGAAGCTCCTTTGCCCTATGGAAGGAGAGCGTCACGGGCCGTTGCGATCCCTGGCATAAAAACGACACGGAGGCCGTGGCCGAGCTGCGGCAAGCCATCATGGAGGTGATCCTCAACCGGGCCGCGGAGATCGAGCAGGCCAACCGGGCGCTCGCCGAAGCCAATATCGAGCTCGATAGCTTCGCCTATGTGGCGTCCCACGACCTGAAAGAGCCGCTGCGCGGCATCCACCACATGGCCACCTTTCTGAAGCGCGGGCTTGCCGACGACCTGGACACGCAGGAACGGCATCAATTGGAGACGATCCTCAAGCTGAGCCGACGGATGGACGATCTCATTGAATCGCTTCTCCAATATTCACGCACGGGCCGGACTGATCTGGCTATGGAGCCGACCAACCTCGACAGCCTGGTCGACGAGGCGCTGATTTCCTGCAAGGTACTGATATCAGATACAAATACTGAGATCAGACGGCCCGCTCCGCTTGGCTTCGCCCATTGCGACGTGGTGCGCCTTGGCGAGGTTTTCGAGAACCTCATCACCAACGCCGTCAAGTACAACGACAAGGCCGAACGATGGGTCGAGATTGGAGTCGAACAGGACGGCCCAAAGCGCTATTATGTTCGGGACAACGGGATCGGCATCGAAGCCGACGTGAGGGAACGCATTTTTGAGATTTTTCGGCGCATCCACGGACCCGAGGAATTTGGCGGGGGCGTTGGAGCGGGCCTGACAATCGCCCGGAGAATCGTGGAGCGCCACGGTGGAAGTATGTGGGTCGACTCGGAAATTGGCCGGGGTTCGACCTTCTACTTCACTCTCAGTCCGGAGGCGCCCAAATGAGTGTCAGTACGATCATTTCCGTCGAGGATAGCGATACCGACTTCCTCGCTTTGCGCCATGCCCTGCAGGTCGCTGGCGTGACCAATCCAATCGAGCGGTGCGAGAACGGCAGAGTAGCGGCGGGATGCCTGTTATCGGAGCAACGTTCGCTTGCCGAGCAGGCCTCCCTCATCATGCTTGATCTCAACCTGCCCGGAATCGACGGCAGGGAACTTTTGCGACAGGTCCGCGCGCGTGACCCCGAACGGACGGTACCGATCATCGTTCTGTCGACCTCGTCTCATCCGAAGGACATCGACAACTGTTATCGTGCCGGGGCGGACGCCTATATGGTGAAGCCGCTCGAGCTGGAAGACTGGGAGACCAAGGTCGGAAGACTTGCGCATTGCTGGTTGAAGCCAATGGACGTTGCCGAGGCGTGCGGCCGCGTCGCGCTGACTCCATCAAGCCCCACGACCATAGGCGATTCGCTGAACCGCATCATCGAGGGCGAGATCATTCCGCGGCTGCTGTTGGCGCATTGCTTTGAGGGCGACGAACGGCAGCCTGTGCCGTTGCCGCTGACAGAGTTCGTCGCTAGCGAGGAAGACGTTGCGGAGCTCACGCGCCTGCTCTTGACGCAGGATCTAAGCGTCGTCGCCGCCTATGTAGAGACGATGCGCTGCCATGGCGCCACGCTCGGCTCGCTTTACCTTTCGCTGTTTGCCCCAGCGGCCCAACTAGTGGGGGACTGGTGGCGGAGCGATCGCTGCGATTTCACCGAGGTGTCGATAGCGCTGTCGCGCCTGCAACGGTTGATGCGGGAGCTCACCCCGATCAACGGAGCTACGAAACACTAAGATCGGTCGCCTAACGATGCGTGATCCGGTATAGGCCGACGTCTAGGACGCCGGTGCGAAAGCCGACCTCGCAATAGGCGAGGTAATAGCGCCACATGCGCTTGAACCGCTCGCTGCCGAGATGCGGGGCATCTGCCGGCGGGCGGGCTTTCTCATATCGCGCGCGCCAGTCCGCCAGCGTGCGCGCATAGCTTTCGCCGAACATGTCTCTCGACCTCAATCGCAGGCCCGCAGCCTCGACGTGCTGCGCGACATGCGTCACGGTCGGGAGCATGCCACCAGGGAAAATATAGCGCTGAATGAAGTCGGGTCGGCGCTGATACTCGGCAAAGCTTTTTTTGTCGATCGTGATGACTTGCAGGACCGCGGTACCGCCCGGCGCCAGGCAGCCCTTTAGCTTCTCGAAGTAGGTGGGCCAGTAGGCCTCCCCTGCAGCTTCGAGCATCTCGATGGAGACGATGGCATCGAAGGTTCCGGATGTGTGCCGATAATCCTGTAGTCTGATCGCCACGGCCTCGTCGCATCCTGAATAGCGCATGCGCGCTTGGGCATACGCAAGTTGCTCATGGGACAGGGTGATGCCCGTCACGTTGCAGCCATGGCCCACTGCGAGGCGCTCGGCGAGCGCGCCCCAGCCGCAACCGATCTCCAGCACTTGATCGCCAGGTCGCACGTCGAGAAGAGAGATCGCGCGGTCGAGCTTCGCGATCTGAGCCTCCTCCAGCGATTGGGTGGGGTGGAGGTAGAGCGCCGAAGAATAGTTCATCCCGTCGTCGAGCCAGCTTTTGTAGAAGGCATTGCCGAGGTCGTAATGGGCCTCGATATTTCGCCGGCTGCCCCGAGGCGTGTTGGCGCGTGCGGCGTGGTGCAGGCGCATGGCCAGCCGGCTGAGCGACAGCCCCTGCCAGGCGGCCTGGAGCGCGGTCTCGTTGCGTTGGAAACAGTCGAGCAGCGCCACAAGATCCGGGGTAGACCAATCGCCATCCATATAGGCCTCGGCAAACCCGATATCGCCGCCCACGATCACGCGCCGGAGCGCGCGCCAGCGCTTGAGATCGAGCCGGGCATTCGGACCCGGACGCGCGCCGTGATGCTCTATCTTCCCGCCCAGCGGCAGTGTGATCGTCAGCGTGCCGGTGTCGAAGGGGCGCAACAGGCGCCGGAGCACGGCGGACGCCAACGGTTCCGCCGCCAGTCTCCTGGCCGGAGTTCGGCGCAGCGCGCTGGAGCGCGCGCTTTGCACATCGTCACAACTCATGTCGAGCTCCGTGGGATCGTTGATGCAGGCATGGCCGTTGCCGTCTCCTCCGGTGCGGTAGGCTTTGGCTGGAGGCGCACACCTTTCAGCCAGAGCAGAAGGGCTTCCCAGTGAATGCCGAGCGTCACCTTCAGGGTCATGAGCGGATGCGTGAACAGGAGTTTGAGCAGAGCGACATCGGTCAACGCCACACGCCGGCCGAGGAGGGAGGCCACGATCACGTCGCCCGACGGGTCGGACCCGCGAATGACCACGCGGACCGTCGAATCCGGTTCGACCACGCTGAAGTCGTAGCGCATGTCCATGCCGAGAAACGGCGAGACATAGAAGCGTTTGGCGCAATGCTGATGGACGGCGCCGTTCTCTGCCTCGGGCGCGGCGATCAGATATGTATGGTGTTCGCCGAACGTGTTGCGCACCTCGTATAGGAGGGCCGCGAGCGAGCCGTCCTTTCGGTGGCAGAAATAGATGCTGAGCGGGTTGAACACGTAACCGAGCAGGCGCGGCATGGCGAGCAGCCGGATCGGGCCGCCGTCGAACGCGATGCCGGCGGATGCTAGATGACCCTCCACCGCCGCGCGGAGCGGTCCGGACTCGCCGCGATCATGGTCGGCGTCATAAAAGCTGAATAGATTTAATCGGTTGTGCGAGAAGAGCCTGAGGCGGCGGCCGAGCGCGGCCACCTCATCGAGGTCGAGCAGCAGCCAATAGGCGCGATAGGCGAGGCTGTGGCGGCGCGGGCGCAGACGGTGGTGGGTCACGCGACCCACGTAGAGGGCGGAGGCGTTACTCACGGGACCAGCGCGGCCTCTGTCGTGGGGTTGCTCGGCGCGGGCGCATCCTCAAGGCCGCCGCGATGCCAAGGCCGCGCCAAACCGCCGAGCGCCTCGGCGGTTTCGAGTCCCGATTTCAAGCCGTCTTCGTGGAAGCCTGCGCCGAAATAGGCACCGCAGAACCACGTGTTTCGCGCGCCCTGCAACGTGGACAGCTTAGCTTGCGCTCGAAGCGCGCGGGCGTCGTAGATCGGATGGTCGTAGATATCGGTGTGATAAACGCTGCCAGCGCGCGGCGCGCGGGCCGGATTAAGGGTCACGAAATATTGGCGGTCGCCGGCGATGCCTTGCAGGGCATTCATCCAATAGGTCACGCAGAGCCCGTCACCCTTGTCACTGTCCGGTCCGAGATAATTCCAACTCGACCAGGCCGCCCGACGCTTCGGCATCAGGGACTCGTCCGCGTGGAGCACGGCTCGATTGCGGCTATAGCGGAAGGCGCCGAGCACATCGGCTTCATGCGGCGACGGATCGGTCAGCAGCGCCAGAGCTTCGTCGGCGTGGCTGGCGACGACGACATGATCGAAGCGGGTCACGCTTCCGGTCGAGTCTTGGATTGCAACGCCGTTTGAGTCGCGTGTGATGGCGACGGCCGCGCAGTTCAGTCGCACACGATCGGCAAATCCTGCCGTCAGCTTGGCCACATAGGCCTTGCTGCCGCCGACGACGGTCCGCCAGACCGGCCGGTCTCGAAGTTTGAGGAGGCCGTGATTTTCAAAGAAGCGGATGAACGAGGCTGCCGGATAATCGAGGAGCATTTCCGGCGGTGCCGACCAGATGGCGGCTGCCATGGGCAGCAAGTGATCCCGCTGGAACGCCGCGCTAAAGCGATGCTGCCGCAGATAGTCGCCGAGAGAGACCTCCGGATCCGTGATCGCCGAAAGATCCCCGGGCGCTCGGCGATAGAAGCGCAACAGACCCGAGAGCATCGACCAAAATCGTGGGCGGAAGAGGTTTTTCTTCTGCGCAAACAAACTCGCCACGCTGTTCCCTGCGTATTCGAATGCGCCGTCACCAAGAGAAACGGCGAAGCCCATGTTGGATGATTTTGTCGCAACGTCAAGATGCTGGAACAGCTTCACTAGGTTAGGATAGTTGACAGTGTTATAGACGATGAACCCGGTATCGACGGGGATGGGCCCGTCAGGGCCGCCGATCTCGACGGTGTTGGTATGGCCGCCGAGGCGGGAAGCCTTCTCGAAAACGGTCACGTGATGATGCTGGGCGAGAAGCCAAGCCGCCGAAAGCCCGCTGATGCCGGTGCCGATGATCGCGATTGAGAGAGGCTGGTTTTTGGAGGTTTGCATGACGCGTCAATTCCAAGCCGAGGCCTTAGCTGCGCTCATGAGACACATGCCAAGTTCCAGTTACGAGCGCCACGAGCGATTGGAGGCATGGGCATCCGACCTCAATGCGCGCCCCGTCCGGCCAGGAGAGTCGCCCGAACTTGGGAGACGGTTGGTGCATCCGCCGCCGCCCAAGCCGCGTATCTTGGCTGCTCCCGTTGAAGGAACGCAAGGGCGATGAGCCTTCCAACGATTCTGCCGGTGATCTTCGCCCAGTTCGCGGCGCTTTCCCTGATCATGGCCGGGGGCTGGGCCATTCAGCAGCGGACGGGCAATAGCGGATTCGTGGATGCGGTGTGGACATTCGGCCTTGGCCTGGTCGGCCTCGTCTCGGCACTGATGCCGCTCAACGGACCTGAGACGTCGACGCGCCAGATCGTCGTCGCCATCATCATGGTGGCTTGGTCATTCCGTCTTGGGCTTCATATCGTCCGCCGGTCTTTCGAGCGCGCCGACGATCCACGTTACGGCGCGCTCATCCGCCAATGGGGTTCTCATGCCCGCCGCCAGATGTTCATCCTGTTGCAGAAACAGGCCCTCGTCACCTTGCCAATGGCTATAGCCATCTTCGTGGCGGCGCATAACCCGGCACCGTTCGGCCGGCTGCAGGATTGGCTCGGCATACTCGTGATCCTGCTCGGCGTGCTCGGGGAGGGGCTCGCCGACCGGCAACTCAGTGGCTGGCTTGCCTCCCGCAAGAAGGAGGACGGCGTCTGCGACCGCGGTTTATGGCGTTGGTCGCGGCACCCGAACTATTTTTTCGAATGGGTGTTCTGGCTTGCGTTCCCGCTTTTCGCCATTGAACTCAGCGGCGGCTATCCATCGGGATGGTTGGCGCTCGCCGCCCCGGTCTGCATGTATTGGCTGCTCGTTTATGTCTCGGGCGTGCCGCCGTTGGAGCAGCACATGGTTGCCAAGCATGGTGACGCTTATCGCGCCTATCAGGCGCGCACGAGCGTGTTCTTTCCTCTTCCGCCGGTTGAGGGCTCGGCATGAGCCTCAAAGAAGCGGCGATCGGCGCGTTCGAGCGGGTGCCCCTCCCGGATTCGGTGACGCGCTTGGCCATCGGAACTTTGGTCGGCCGGACGCGGCGCGCCATGCCGGTGAATTTTCACGCCGTGACCCGCAACTTCACGCAGGCCATGCAGGCGCGTCCCATCGCCGTCCACACAGAGGCTGCGAACGCGCAGCATTACGAGGTGCCTGCTGACTTCTTCGGCCTCGTGCTCGGGCCCCGGCGGAAATATTCTTGCTGCCTCTATGCGGGGGATGGCGGCACGCTGGCAGACGCCGAGGAGCGTGCGCTCGCCGAGACCGCGGCTCATGCCCGGCTCGCCCAAGGGCAACGGATTTTGGAGCTTGGCTGCGGCTGGGGCTCGCTGTCCCTGTTCATGGCCGAGACGTTCCCGCAAAGCAGCATCCTCGCGGTCTCAAATTCTGGGTCCCAGCGGGCTTATATCGAGGGCGAGGCCGCGGCTCGCGGGCTCGGCAATCTGCGCGTGGTCACCGCCGACGTAAACGGATTTCACCCTGACGGGGTCTTCGACCGGGTGGTGTCGGTGGAAATGTTCGAGCATGTGTCGAACTGGGAGGCGCTTTTGTCGAAGGTCAGGTCTTGGCTCAAGCCTGACGGGTTCCTTTTCATGCATGTGTTCAGTCATGCCCGGGTGCCTTACGCCTTCGACCACACCGATCAAACCGATTGGATCGCGCAGCATTTCTTCACCGGCGGCATCATGCCGAGCCACGGGCTTATCCGGGAGTTTGACGGCTTGTTCGAGGTCGTCGATGACTGGCGGTGGAGCGGTCTTCACTATGCGCGGACGGCCAACGACTGGCTCGCCAACATGGACCGCAACGAGAAGGCCGTGGCGCAGGTCTTGCGGCAAGTTTACGGCGACGATGCCAAGCTTTGGCGGCGCCGCTGGCGGCTTTTCTTCCTAGCGACCGCCGGCCTGTTCGGACATCGCGGCGGCGAAGAGTGGGGCGTGAGCCACCACCTGCTGCGTCCGGTGCCGACCTAGGCTAACCCGGCGTCCGCCCGAGCCACTGCAAGATCAGCGTTGTGAGGCCGGCAACGACGGCGACCACCACCGCGCCGTAGGCGAGGTCGATGACGGTGATCTTGAGCGTCCAGTTGCGCAAGGTGGCGAAGTTGGTGAGGTCGTAGGTCCCGTATGTCACGAGGCCGAGGATTGCGCCATAGACCGCGGCCTCCGCGGCCGAATTGGACCTGAGCGCCGGGGTCACAGCGAACACCACAATGCCGATCGGGAATAGCAGGTAGAAGGCAATGGCCGGCCCCAGCCGGACAGCCGGCGCCAGGACATCGCCGAGGGTGGCGCGATAGAGCGAGGCCCCCATGGTGGTGAGCCACAGCGCGTCGATCACCCCAAATAGTACCAGCGCGATCACGTAAGCGAGCAGATAGGTCGTCATTTTCGGGGCCTCCTGGGCAACTGTTCGTTAGCGAATATCATGCGTGACGGGTTCCATCGCCCATGTTATAAATCGGGCATGTCAGCAAAGTTGACACATCTTCGTGTAATCTTAGCTAGACCAAGGGGCTTTTGCGCCGGCGTGGTTCGCGCCATCGAGATCGTCGAATGGGCGCTCAACCACTATGGCCCGCCGGTCTATGTCCGTCACGAAATCGTCCATAACAAGCACGTGGTCGAGCGCCTTCGGGCGCAGGGCGCCATATTCGTGGATGGGGTTGATGAGATTCCCCCGGGCGCCGTTACCGTGTTCAGCGCTCATGGCGTGTCCCGGGACGTGGAGCAGGCCGCCGGCGCGCGGGCGCTCGACGTCATCGACGCGACCTGTCCACTCGTGCGCAAGGTCCACAACGAGGGGCGCCGCTATGCCGAGAAGGGTTGCGACGTCATCTTGATCGGCCATCACGGCCATGCGGAGGTTGAGGGTACCAGCGGCCAAATCCCGGGCAATCTGCATATCGTTTCCTCCGTCGAGGACGTGGCTCGACTTGAGGTGCGCGACCCGGCCCGCGTCGCCTATGTGACCCAGACCACGCTCAGCCTCTACGACACGCAAGACATCATCCAAGCTCTGCGGCGGCGGTATCCCGCCATCCTCGGGCCCGATACCCGTGACATCTGTTATGCGACGCAAAACCGCCAAAAGGCCGTGATCGAGCTCGCCAAGCGGGTCCAACTCTTGCTGGTGGTGGGATCGAGCAATAGCTCGAACTCGAACCGATTGCGCGAGATGGGCGAGGCGGCGGGCGTCGCCAGCCATTTGATCGAGGGCCCCGCGGCGCTCGACCCGGCTTGGCTCGATGGTGTCGAGGCGGTCGGGCTCACGGCGGGAGCATCCGCGCCCGAGTCCGTCGTTCAAGACACGATTTGCCGCTTGCGCTCGCTGCGGTTGGTCTCGGTCGAGGATCTCGACGGCGTCGAGGAGAAGGTAAGGTTCCAGCTACCCGAGCGCATCGGCGATATGGAGAGGCTGACCGCTTAGCCTCTCCTGAAATGCGTGCCTGGCTCTAAGCGTTCTGGGGGACGAGTGAAACCCATTTTTCCATTCACGGCCATTGCTGGCCAAGACGAAATGAAGCTCGCGCTTGTTCTTGCCGCGATCGACCCGGCGATCGGCGGTGTGCTGGTGTTCGGAGATCGCGGCACGGGCAAATCGACCGCCGTACGCGGGCTCGCCGGGCTCTTGCCGCCCATGCGCGTCGTATCCGGCTGCCGGTATCATTGCGATCCCGGCGCCAACGGAGCCGCGTGCGAGGAATGCCATGAGCGCTCGGCCCACGGCAAACTCAAGAGCGAGTTCGTGCCGGTGCCGGTGGTCGACCTGCCGCTCGGCGCCACCGAGGATCGGGTCGTGGGCGCTCTTGATCTCGAGCGGGCACTCTCAAGTGGGGAGAAATGCTTCGAATCCGGACTGCTCGCGCGGGCGCATCGCGGTTTTCTCTATATCGACGAGGTCAATCTGCTCGAGGACCATCTCGTCGACCTCCTGCTCGACGTGGCTGCCTCGGGAGAGAATGTCGTCGAGCGCGAAGGTTTGAGCGTTCGGCATCCGGCGCGTTTCGTGCTGATCGGCAGCGGCAATCCGGAAGAGGGCGAGCTTCGCCCGCAATTGCTCGACCGCTTCGGACTGTCGGTCGAAGTGCGGACGCCGGACGAGATCGCCACCCGCGTCGAGGTGGTGCGCCGCCGCGACGCCTTCGAGCGCGACCCGGCAAAATTTATCGGCGCTTGGCAGGCCGAGGAGGAGGGCATGCGGGCGCGGATTGGTGCCGCCCGCAAGCGGCTCAACGCAATAAAGACCCCCGATGCACAGCTGACCAAAGCGGCCGAGCTTTGCGTCGGCGTTGGTACAGACGGTCTGCGCGGGGAGCTGACCCTGATGCGGGCCGCCCGCGCGTTGGCGGCGTTCGAGGGCGACAAGGCGGTGACTCAGGATCATCTTCGCAAGGTGGCCGCGCCCGCGCTGCGCCATCGGCTGAGACGCAACCCCCTAGACGAAGGAGGCTCCACGGTGCGGATCGAACGCACCGTCGAGGAGCTCTTCGGTGTCTGACGCCCGCGACCCTGCCGTCTCTTCGCGCGCTGGCGATGCGCGCCTTGCGGCTGTCCTCCTCGCCATCGATCCCACCGGACTGGGGGGCGTGGCATTGCGCGGGCGGGCGGGCGGGGCCCGCGAGACATGGCTCGGCCTGCTGCGCGAAGTCCTGCCGGCGGCGACGCGGCTGCGCCGGCTGCCCGTCCACATCACCGACGACCGGCTCCTCGGGGGGCTCGATCTCGCCGCGACCCTGGCCGCGGGGCGGCCAATCGTCGAGCGCGGCGTGCTTGCGGATACCGACGGCGGCCTGCTTCTCGTGCCGTTGGCCGAGCGCATGTCACCCGCGGTCGCGGCGCGTATAGCTGCCGCCATGGACAAGGGCGAGGTGGCGATGGAGCGCGATGGCCTCACCCAACGCCTGCCAACGCGGTTTGGTGTGGTCGCTCTCGATGAGGGGATCGGCGACGATGAGCAGCCGCCCGCGGCGCTCCTCGACCGGCTCGCGTGCCATATCAGCCTCGACGACATGGATGGAGACATTGGCACCGCCGAGATCGGGACGAATGTCTCCCCGGAAGATGTCGTTCGCGCAAAAGACCGTCTGTGCGATGTCGCCGTGCCGGCCGAGGCCATCGAAGCCCTTTGTGGGGTCGCGGTGGCGCTCGGCATCGCCTCTCTCAACGCACCGCTTCTCGCCCTGAAAGCCGCCCGCTGCGTCGCAGCGCTACGTGGCCACGCCACGGTGGATGACGAAGACGTGGCGACCGCGGCGCGGCTCGTGCTCGCGCCACGCGCCACGGTGATTCCGATGGTCCAGGAGCAAGAGGAGCAGGAGCCTGAACCGCCAGACGAAGAGCAACAGGACGCTCCCGATCCGGAACGGCCGGATGACGCGTCCGAACAAACGACGCCGAGCGACGCCGCGTTGCAAGAGATCGTGTTGGCAGCGGCGCGCGCCGCGATTCCGCCAGGCCTTCTCGCGCGCCTTATCGGCCGGCAGTCGCCGACGTCGCGCAATTCTGCCCCTGGCCGCGCGGGTCAACGTCAGCAGACGACACGGCGCGGCCGGCCCGCTGGGACACGGCGCGGCGACTTGCGCGGCGGCGAGCGGTTGAACATCCTCGAAACGCTGCGGGCCGCCGCACCCTGGCAGCGCCTGCGGAGTCGCATTCAGCCGCTGCACAAGAGCGGTCCTCGGCGTATCGAGGTTCGGGCGGACGACTTCCGGATCAAGCGCCTCAAGGACCGGCGCGAGACCGTCACCATCTTCGTGGTCGACGCGTCGGGGTCGAGCGCGCTTCATCGCCTTGCCGAGGCCAAAGGCGCGGTCGAATTGCTCCTTGCCGATTGCTATGTGCGCCGCGACGAGGTGGCGCTGCTTTCATTCGGTGGCCGGGGGGTCGAACTGTTGCTGCCGCCGACCCGATCGCTTACCCGGGCCAAGCGCTGCCTCGCCGGTCTTCCCGGTGGCGGGGGAACGCCGCTGGCGGAAGCCTTGGAACACGCGGCGACGCTGGCGACTGCGATGAAGCGCAAGCACCAGACGCCAACCATCGTGGTGTTGACCGATGGACGCCCCAATATTGCCCGCGACGGCAGTAGAGGCCGGGAAGCGGCCGCGCACGATGCAATGGGTGCTGCCCGCGCCTTGCGCGACACCGGCATTGCCGTTCTTCTGATCGACACCTCGCAGCGGGTTGAGGCCGGCGCCGCACGGTTCGCCGAGGCCATGGGAGCTCAATACGTGCCCCTCCCTTACGCCGATGCGCGAATGCTCTCCGACGAGGTCAAGGCGAGAATCGGGAGTCCAGCGTGAGCGGCAAGCTCGACTTTGAGCGGGATGGTGAGGACTGGCCGAATCGCGAAGCAAGCCGGTTCGTCTCTGCCGCCGGCTTGACCTGGCACGTCCAGGTGATGGGCTCCGGCCCGGTGGTCCTGCTGGTGCATGGGACCGGCGCCTCCAGTCACTCTTACGGCGAACTCGCGCAAATCCTCTCCAAGGCCTTCACGGTCGTGGTGCCGGATCTTCCGGGACATGGCTTTACCGAGTTGCCGCCGGCGTCGCGGCTTTCTCTCCCGGCCATGGCGTCGGATGTCGGGGCGCTCTTGACGGTGCTCAAGCTTAGGCCCGTCATCGCGGTCGGGCACTCGGCGGGCGCGGCCATCCTCATCGAGATGTGCCTGGATGGATTGATCGCACCCGATGTAGTGTTGAGCCTCAACGGCGCGCTGCTGCCCTTCGAAAGCGTGGCCGGCCAGTTCTTCTCGCCGCTCGCCAAGCTCCTCGCGCTCAACCCCTTCGTACCCCGGCTGCTCTCTTGGCGTGCCTCCAATCCGGCCGCGGTCGATCGCCTGATCCGAAATACAGGTTCCCACCTGGAACCCGAATCTGTCGGCTATTACGCGCGCCTGTTTCGCAGCGAGAGCCATGTCGCCGCGGCGCTCGGCATGATGTCCAAATGGGATTTGGTGGCCTTCGAGAAGCGCCTCGGCGCGCTGAAGACGCCGCTTGTCCTCGTGGTCGGAAGCCAGGACCGGGCGATTTCGCCGGACGATGCCTTCAAGGTCCGCGGCCGGCTGGCCAAGGCCGAAGTGGTGGTGCTGCGCGGGCTGGGCCATCTCGCCCACGAGGAACGGCCCGAGGAAATCGCTGAAATCGTGGCTCATCGCGCGCGTGTGCCGGCCCATGCTTGAAGCCCTTGCTTTCCGACTTGGCAAAAATAAGTGACACCGCTAATGTCAAGTTATGTTGACAACCGCACCTGTAAGGGGGAACGCAGCGCGGGTCGGTAAGCCGGGCCGGCACGCCGTCGTGATCGGCAGCGGCTTTGGCGGTCTGGCCGCCGCGATCCGGCTCGGTGCCAGGGGCTACCGGGTCACTGTTCTCGAAAAGCTCGATGCCCCGGGCGGTCGCGCCTATGTCTTCCGTCAGGATGGCTTCACCTTCGATGCCGGTCCCACCATCGTCACCGCCCCCTTCCTGCTCGAGGAACTGTGGGCGCTCTGCGGCCGTAAGCTTGCCGACGACGTTGATCTGCGTCCTCTCGATCCGTTCTACCGCATCCGCTTTCACGACGGCACGGAACTCGATTGCCTTGGCGATGACGAGGCCATGCGGGCCGAGGTGGCGCGCCTCTCACCCAACGACCTCGCGGGCTACGACGCCTTCATGCGGCAGGCCGAGGCGATCTACCGCGTCGGCTTCGAGGAACTCGGCGCGGTGCCTTTCAGTTCGTTGTCCGACATGGTCAAGGTGCTGCCCGAGTTTGTGCGCCTGCAAAGCTACAAGACCGTGTATGGGCTTGCGTCGAAATACGTGCGCGATCCGAGACTGCGATTCGCCTTGAGCTTCCATCCGCTCTTCGTCGGCGGCAACCCGTTCAAAGTGACCTCGATCTACGGCCTCATCGCCTTCCTGGAACGTCGCTACGGGGTGCATTTCCCCATGGGTGGCATGGGCAAGCTGGTGCAAGGCTTGGCGGGGCTCATTGAACGTCAAGGCAACGACATCCGCTATGGCGCCGAGGTCGGCGAGATCACCGTCGAGGGGCGTGCCGCGACAGGCGTGCGGCTCATGTCAGGCGAATACATCAAGTCTGACATCGTCGTGTCCAATGCCGACGCGGCTTGGACTTACCGGAAACTTCTTCGCACCGCGCCGCGCCGCCGCTGGAGCGACAAGACGCTGGATCGGGCCAGCTACTCTATGGGGCTGTTCGTCTGGTATTTCGGCACCTCGCGGCGGTATCCCGACGTCAAGCATCACACCATCCTGCTCGGGCCGCGCTACCAGGAATTGCTGGCCGACATTTTCAAACGGCGGGTCCTCGCCGAGGATTTCAGCCTTTATTTGCATCGGCCGACGGCGACCGATCCTTCGCTTGCGCCTCAGGGTTGCGACGCCTTCTACGTGCTTTCTCCCGTTCCGCATCTCGATGCCGGCGTCGATTGGAGCATTAAGGCGCAGGCCTATCGGCGTGTGATCGCCGAGTTTCTGGATGAGGTGGCACTGCCGGGATTCCAGCAGCATATCGTCACCTCGCGGCTGATGACGCCGCAGGACTTCCATGATCGTCTCCTGTCTCATAAGGGCGCGGCCTTCGGCTTTGAACCGTTGTTCAGCCAGAGCGCCTGGTTCCGGCCGCACAACAAGGCCGAGGACATCGACCGGCTCTATTTGGTGGGCGCCGGCACGCATCCTGGGGCCGGCGTGCCCGGCGTGCTGTGCTCGGCGAAAATTCTAGACAAGGTAGTGCCTCATGCAGCGCTTCTCTGAAGATACGCGGCGCACTGCCGACATCGCGGCCTGTCGAGCCCTGCTGAGATCTGGGTCGCGCACTTTTCATGCGGCGTCGTTTCTCCTCCCACGCCGCGTCCGCGAGCCGGCGTCAGTACTTTATGCCTTCTGCCGGCTCGCGGACGACTCCGTCGACATCGAGCGCGGACCGGCTGCCGTTGCGCGGCTGCTGGCGCGCCTTGCCAGCGTCTACCGGGGAACGCCTGAGGCGCACCCAGCCGATCGCGCCATGGCCGAATTCGTGGACCGCTTCGCTATCCCGCAGCATTTGCCGGAGGCCCTGATCGAAGGCTTGGCCTGGGACGAGGCTGGTCGCCGTTATCAGGACCTCGCCGCGCTCCTTGGCTACGCGGCGCGGGTCGCCGGAACGGTCGGCGTGATGATGGCACTTCTCATGGGCGTGCGCAGGCCCGCGCTACTGGCGCGCGCCGCGGATCTCGGCATGGCCATGCAGCTCACCAATATCGCGCGCGATGTGGGCGAGGATGCCCGGGCCGGCCGCGTGTATCTCCCACTCGAATGGCTCAGGGAAGCCGGTATCGACGCCGACGCTTGGCTCTCCTCTCCGCGCTATACGCCGGCCCTCGGTGGTGTGATCGACCGCCTGCTCGACGTCGCGGACGGTCTCTATGCCCGGGCCGACACCGGGATCGCCGGCCTGCCGGCGAGCTGCCGTCCCGGCATCCGTGCCGCACGGCTGCTTTACGCCGAGATCGGGCAAGAACTCCGCCGCAAAGGCCTCAACTCCGTAACGCAACGGGCCGTGGTGCCGGCAAGGCGCAAGCTGGGACTGCTTGCCGGTGTGTTGGCCGCGTCCGGGCGCGACCAACAGTTGGAAGGCGCGCCTTGCCTTGAGCAGGCAAGCTTCTTGCTCGCGGGCCTTGCGGAAACGCCAACGGACGCTGGCACGGCTGCGGCGTTGCGTTGGTGGGATCTCCAGGCGCGCGTGATCTGGGTGATCGATCTGTTTGAGCGGATCGAACGCCGCCGCGCTTCAGGAGCAACCGACGCCGCCGAGCGCGCAACAGCATGAGCGAAGATGGGGGTAAGCGATGAAGGTCATCAAGAAAGCGCCGGGTGAAAGCGCAACGCCGCTCCTCGACCGTGTTAATGTTCCCGCGGATCTCAAAGAGCTTCCCGAAAGTCAGCTGCAACAACTGGCCGATGAGCTTCGGCAGGAGATGATCAGCGCCGTCTCGGTGACGGGCGGCCATCTCGGCGCCGGGCTTGGCGTGGTCGAGCTGACGGTTGCCCTCCACTACATATTCGATACGCCCGCCGACCGCCTCATCTGGGACGTCGGCCACCAGGCTTATCCGCACAAGATCCTGACCGGCCGACGCGACCGCATTCGCACCATCCGCCAGGGCGGCGGCTTGTCGGGCTTCACCAAGCGCGCCGAGAGCGAATACGATCCGTTCGGCGCGGCGCATTCCTCGACCTCGATCTCGGCCGGCCTCGGTATGGTGGTAGCCCGAGATCTCAAAGGCGAGTCGAACAACGTGATCGCGGTGATCGGCGACGGCGCCATGAGTGCGGGCATGGCCTACGAGGCCATGAATAACGCCGGCGCCATGGACTCCCGGCTTATCGTTGTGCTCAACGACAACGATATGTCCATCGCGCCCCCGTCGGGCGCGCTGTCGCGCTATCTCGCGCGCATGACGTCGAGCGGCACCTATCTGCACCTTCGCGACATCGCCAAGCAGCTTGCGCACCGGTTGCCGAAGGAGTGGGAACGGCGTGCGGCGCGCATGGAGGAGTTGTCACGGACCTATTGGTCTGGTGGCGGTCTCTTCGAAGAGCTTGGATTTTATTATGTCGGCCCCATCGACGGCCACGACCTGAACCAGCTCTTGCCGGTGCTGAAGAATGTGCGCGACACGAAGCAGGGCCCGATTCTCGTTCACGTGGTGACGAAGAAGGGCAATGGCTACGCACCGGCAGAGGCTTCCGCCGACAAATATCACGGCGTGACCAAGTTCAACGTGATCACGGGAGCACAGGACAAGCCGCAGGCCAAAGCGCCGTCCTATACGAAGGTCTTTGCCGAGAGTCTCGCGATTGAGGCGCGGAAGGACCAACGCATCGTCGGCATCACGGCGGCGATGCCGGACGGCACCGGCCTCGATATCTTTGCCAAAGAGTTCCCCGAGCGCAGCTTCGATGTCGGCATCGCCGAGCAGCATGCGGTGACCTTCGCCGCCGGGCTGGCCGCCGAAGGCATGAAACCGTTCGCGGCGATCTACTCCACCTTCCTGCAACGCGCCTACGATCAAGTCGTGCACGACGTGGCCATCCAGAAGCTGCCGGTCCGTTTCGCCATCGACCGGGCGGGTGTGGTCGGGGCGGACGGGCCGACCCATGCGGGCTCGTTCGATGTGGTCTATCTCAATTGTCTGCCCGGATTCACGGTCATGGCGGCGGCGGACGAGGCCGAGCTTCGTCATATGGTGGCGACGGCGGCGGCGATCGACGACGGTCCGAGCTCGGTCCGCTATCCAAGAGGCGAGGGGACAGGCGTCGCCCTGCCGGCTGAGGGTGTCCCGCTGGCCATCGGCAAGGGCAGGGTGCTGCGGGAGGGCGGTTCCGTGGCGCTGCTGTCTCTCGGCGGCCGCCTCCAAGAATGCCTCAAGTCGGCCGACCAGCTCGCCGCCCTGGGGCTCCCCGCCACCGTTGCCGACGCCCGCTTCGCCAAGCCGCTCGACCGGGGGCTGATCCTGCAACTCGCACGCCATCACGAGGTGCTCGTCACCGTCGAGGAAGGCGCGCTGGGCGGTTTCGGGTCACATGTGATGCAGTTCCTAAGCCTCGAAGGCTTGCTCGACGGCAAGCTCAAGATGCGCACGATGGTGTTGCCCGACCTGTTCCTCGATCAGGACAAGCCCGAGGCGATGTACGCCAACGCGGGCCTCGACGCGAAGGGCATCGTCGCCACGGTTTTGGCGGCGCTCGGGCGCGATCTCGGAGCGATGGTGGCAAGCGGCCACGCCTGATGGCGGACGGACTCGGACTCGTCGAGCTGATCTTGGTCTTCGGCGCCGTCTTGGCCCTCGCGGTCATCGAGCTGGTTCGTACGCGGCGCGCGTTGAGCCAGCGAAAACGGGAGCCGTCGAAGTCTCGCGAGGACTAGATGGAATTCAGCCCGCTCGCCTTTATGGAACTTTTCGTCGTTCTGGCGTTCGCCATAGGTTGGCTGATCCTTGAGCGCGTCGCGCGCCGCCTCGACAAGCGCAAACGCGATGAAGAAGATGCGCCGCCCGACGATCCACCGGCTTGAGATTCACGATGCGCCCCGCCACCTGCGCCGCGGCATGCGGAACGGCAGCATCGCCCGCACGATGGGGTGAGCGACGCGATCCAGCGACAGGCTTTCGTGTACCCCAAGCGTTTGTTCGCCGCCTATCTTCGCCGCTACCAGCGAGCGGGCATAGAACGGCGTATCCTCGAGCGTCTTAATCAGGTTCGGATGGCCGTCGTCCGCGCGAGCCCGACGTCGGATGCGCCAGAATGTTGACGCCAGGTCCGCAAGCGGTGGCGCGGCGAAACTTTCGATCCCGCCACGCGGATCGAAGCGAAGCGCCAGCGAGAGCGGTGGACCGTGACGCGGGACGGTGTCGTAGAGAACCGCGGTGTCGTTTCCAACTTGCGCGCGGGTCCAGTCCCATTCGACGAAGGCGGCTTCGAGCGGTTCGTCACCGAAATTGCAGTCGAAATAAGCGTGCCCCGTCCATTTGAGACGCGGCTTCTCCATGTCGACCTCGATGCGCGCGCAGGGCGCGACCGGATGCCAATGATGACGTTGGTTGGGATCGAGATCGAAAACCTGGCCGATGAGAGCGCTCGGTTTGACCCGTATGGTGCCAATGATGCGTGACGGAAGCGGCGCGGTGACCTCATTGACCTGGATCGTGAGCGTCGTTCCGTCCCAGTCGAGCCGGCTTGGACCGATCTGCAGGGAGCGCGCGTCACGGCGCAGATCCGCGCGTGTGCGCTCGGTCAGGGCCCAATTCTTGGACGAGCGGCCGTACAGCGCCACGTTGAGCGCACAGTGGTTATGCGGATCGCCGCGGCCGAAGCGGCGCGACGCCGCGTAATAAGGTGAGAACACGCTGCCGATGAAGGCGATGCTGGTGAGCGCATGGCTGCCGTCGTCGCTTATGCCGTCGACATACCACCAGACATAGCCGCCCTTGGGGACGGCCTGGCTGAAATCAGGTCCGCCAGGATGCGCGCGGCCGCGAGGCGTCCCGACAGTGCCGCCATGGGCACGCCCGGTCCCGGATGGGTGCTGCCCCCCGCGAGATACAGACCGGGTATCTTCGTTCGCGCTGTCGGTCGGGTGAAGGAGGCGGTCCAGCCATGAGAGGCCTGGCCGTACAGCGCGCCGCCGGTCGCCGGGTAGAGGCGGTCGAAGTCCGCCGGCGTCGTCGCCACTGTCCCGACCGGATTGACGGTGAGTCCGCAGCGTTGCAACTGGGCCAAGGCGCGTTCCTGGCATCGCTCGATCTCCTTCAGTGGGAAATTGCGCGCATCGCCAGTCGGCGGCGCGTTGACGAGGCACAGCAATCGTTCGGGCTCGCCGAGCATCGCTGGCTGCTGCACACGCTCTGCGCTGCGGTCCTGGGCGCAAACATAGACGGTGGGATCGGTGGGCAGCTGGTCGCCGCCGAAAATTTCGTCGAACTCTCTCCGATAGTCGCGTGAGAAGAAGACGTTGTGGCGGACGAGCGGAAAGCCTTGCGTGTTCGCCAGCATCGAGAAGGTCACGGCGGACAGCGATCGCGCCGCCGGTTTGAGCCGCGGGACCGCGGCCCTGACCTGCGGGCCGAAACAACCGCCGCCGATTGCGCCGGCATCGGCATTGACGAGCACGATGTCGGCGTCGAGCCGTTCGCCGGTCGCCAGGGTCACGCCACTGGCGCGGCCGCCTCCAGTTGAAATCTCTCGGACTTCGCTGCCATAGCGGAACGTTGCACCTTTGGCTTTCGCGCAAGCGTCCAGGGCGACGGCCAACTGGTGCATGCCGCCGTCCACCAGCCAGACGCCCTCCTGTTCGACATGAGCGACCAGCATCAGCGTGGCGGGGGCATCGAAGGGCGAGGAGCCGCAATAAGTGGCGTAGCGGCCGAAGAGCTGGCGCAGACGCGGGTCGTGAAAATAGGTGCCGAGCGCGCTCCACAGTGTCACGAACGGCGAGATGCGCCACAAATCGCCCAAGCCTTTGAGGCCGGCACTCAATGAGAGCGACAGCGG
The DNA here is from genome assembly GCA_963731875.1 of uncultured Alphaproteobacteria bacterium. Lineage (GTDB taxonomy): Bacteria > Pseudomonadota > Alphaproteobacteria > Rhizobiales > Methyloligellaceae > Methyloceanibacter. The sequence goes on from CAVSXL010000008.1 coordinate 45,424, forward strand.
GGTCGGTTGGGCGGACTTAATAAATGGGCCTTCGAGCGTGGCATAGGTGGCGCGCGCACGCGCGCAGAAGCGCCGGAAGCCTTCGGCCTCGTTCGCGCCGGCAAAAGCGCCGATCGCGTCCGCCGAGCGCTCGAGGTCGGCGAAGAGATCGAGACGTTCGTGACCGCTCCAGGCATGGCGCGCGATGATCTCGGCGGGGCGCAAGGTGACATGATCGGCAAGGCTCTCGCCGACCCCGTCGAACAGCTGGTCGAAAACCCAGCGCATGGTGAGGACCGTGGGACCCGAATCGATCGGATGCCCGGCCACCATCACCTCGCGCATCTTGCCGCCGGGGATAAATGCTTGCTCAACCACGGTCACATCGAGCCCTTTGTTGGCGAGCTCCAATGCGGCAGTCAGACCGCCAATTCCGGCCCCGATCACGACCACACGCTCCGTCTGCGCCACGCTCACCTCACGAAATCGCGTTGCGTTCCCATAACCACTGTCTATACTACATGTCAGTCTAAACTGACAGGCAAGCCTGACACTAAGACGGGGGATGGCCGATGGATTCGGGCGTGAGAATCGAGAAGGCCCTGCAGGACGCCATATCGAGTACGGGCGATGGACCGCCCCAACTTTCCGCGGCCCTCCGGTACGCCGTCTTTCCGGGCGGTGCACGGGTGCGGCCGCGGCTTTGTTTGGCGGTGGCCCAGGCCTGCGGCGATCCGTACCCGGACATGTCCGACGCCGCGGCCACCTCAATCGAGCTGCTGCATTGCGCCTCTCTCGTGCATGACGATTTGCCCTGCTTCGACGATGCCGACACGCGGCGCGGAAAGCCATCGGTGCATAAGGCTTACGGTCAGCCGCTTGCCGTCCTCGCCGGCGATGCGCTCATCATCTTGGCCTTTCAGACCGTGGCGCGATGCGCGGCGAATGCGCCCGAGCGCTTGGCGCCGCTCTTGCTGGTCGTCTCCCAGGCGGTTGGCGCGCCGGGCGGGATCGTTGCAGGCCAGGCTTGGGAGTGCGAGCCCAGCGTCAGGCTTTCCGATTATCACAAAGCGAAAACGGGCTCACTGTTCGCCGCAGCTACGGTTGCCGGCGCGCTGTCGGCCGGGGCGCAACCCGAGCAATGGCGCCGACTGGGCGAGTGTTTGGGCGAGGCCTTCCAGGTCGCCGACGATATCTGCGACCTAACGGCGAACCCCGTCGAGCGCGGCAAGCCAGGCAATCAGGACTTGGCCCATGCCAGGCCTAATGCCGCCGCGGCGTTCGGGGTCGACGGCGCCGCGCGGCGCCTCGAAGCGCTCCTTGACGAAGCGATGGCCTCCATTCCGCCCTGCGAGGGGGCGGAGCAGCTTCGCCTGGCGATCGCCGTCCAGTCGCGGCCGTTCCTGCCGAAAGGATTCTCGCTGCGCGCAGCTTGAGCTGTCATGCGAGAGGCGCCGTCCATGGCTGATCGCCTCCAGGCCCTGCCGATACCGATTTGGGGACAAGGGCGCCTCCGGGCGATACGCGATAAGATACTGACTAATAAGCGCTTTCTGGACTGGGCAGCCGCCTTCCCATTGACCCGCAGCGTGGCCCGGCGCCGCGCCGCCAAACTCTTCGATCTATGCGCCGGCTTCGTCTATTCGCAAATCCTGTTTGCTTGCGTGAAGCTCGATCTCTTTGCCGTGTTGCGCGAGGGGCCCCGCTCAAGCGCAGCATTGGCTCAGCGTCTCGGCCTCTCGCTCGAAGCTTCGACCCGGCTGCTCACCGCGGCCGCGGCTCTGCGACTGGTGGAGAAGCGGGGCGAGGATCTCTTCGGCCTCGGCCCGCTTGGCGCGGCGGTGGCCGCCAATCCGGGCATCGGCGCCATGGTCGAGCACCATGCCCATCTTTACGCGGACCTCGCCGATCCAATAGCGCTCCTGCGGGAAGAAAAGGCCGACACGGCGCTTTCCGGTTACTGGCCCTATGCCGGATCTGGCAATCCCGCTCAGTTAAAGGACGATCAGGTCGCCGCCTATAGCGCCCTGATGGGACTTTCCTTGCCGCTCGTGGCCGAGGAGGTCCTCGATGCGTATCCTCTTGGCCGTCATCGGCGCTTGCTCGACGTCGGTGGAGGGGAGGGGGTCTTCATCGCCGCCGCTTCGGTCCGTGCGCCGAAGCTCGGCCTCATGCTGTTCGACCTTCCGGCGGTGACGGAGCGCGCCAAAACCCAGCTGGCAGCGGCAGGACTCGATCACGCCATGGTTTTTGGCGGTGACTTTCTGGCGGATCCACTGCCCAGGGGCGCGGACGTGATCACCCTTGTGCGGGTGATTCTCGACCACGGCGATCAAAATGCGCTCCGCATCCTCAGGGCGGCACGCGAAGCGCTCCCTCCTGACGGCGTCCTGCTCGTGGCTGAACAACTGGCTGATACGCCGGGGGCGGAGGCCATGAGTGACGCCTATTTCGGCTTCTATCTCATGGCCATGGGCCGGGGGCGGCCGCGGAGTTTTCCGCAGTTGAAGGCGCTTTTGACGGCCGCCGGGTTTGATCGCGTCAGCCTACGGCGGGGAGGGCGGGTGCTGCGCACCGGCATTGTCATCGCTCATCCACAGTCCTGACTGTTAAGCTAGCTTGACATATCAAATAGTCAGAATAAACTGACACTCAGGCAAAATGGCTCGTGTCGGGACATTTTTGGCATGGCTCCAAACTGTGGGTTTTGGGGATGAATACCGTCGCTGTTGTGCTGGAAAAGCCGGAGCGCCTCGTTCTGAGCCGCATCGACTTGACCGCTCCTGGAGATGACGACGTCGTCGTCGACATCGAATGGAGCGGAATCAGCACCGGGACCGAGCGGCTGCTTTGGTCGGGTCGGATGCCCTCCTTTCCCGGCATGGGCTACCCGCTCGTTCCTGGTTATGAGTTGGTCGGCCGTATCGCGAGCGCGGGACCGGACTCCGGCGCGCGCATCGGCGACCGCGTTTTCGTGCCGGGAGCACGTTGCTTCGGCGAAATCCGCGGCTTGTTCGGGGGCGCGGCGTCGCGGTTAGTGGTGCCCGGTAGTCGGGTCGTTCCCTTTGACGACGCCCTCGCGGAGGAAGGTGTTCTCCTCGCGCTCGCCGCAACCGCCTATCATGCCATCGGCGCCAACGGCACGCCGCCTCAGCTCATCGTCGGCCATGGCGTGCTCGGGCGCCTTCTGGCTCGGATCGCTGTAGCGCTCGACGGCCAGCCAACCGTTTGGGAGAACAATCCCGGTCGGGCCAGCGGCGCCGACGGCTATGCCGTGGTCGCGCCCGACGACGACCCGCGCCGCGACTACGCAATCGTCTGCGACGTGAGCGGCGATCCCACGCTGCTCGACACGCTCATCATGCGACTGGCGCCGCGCGGCGAGATCGTCCTCGCTGGCTTCTATTCAGAGCCTCTCAGTTTCACGTTTCCGCCAGCCTTCATGAAAGAGGCGCGCATTCGTGTCGCCGCCGAGTGGCATCCGGCGGACATGGCGGCGGTCATAGACCTTCTCCAGGCCAGGCGCCTTTCTCTCGGCGACCTCATCACCCACCGGCAGCCGGCGGAGGAGGCGGACCAAGCCTACCGCACCGCCTTCAACGATCCGTCCTGCCTCAAAATGATCTTGGATTGGAGAGCCTACGCATGAGCATGTCCAATGTCTCAGCCGCCGCGGCACCTGCTTGCTCGCAAGTTTACGATTTCCTGCGCGAGGAAGCCGCCGTCGAGCCGGATCCCGTCTCCACCAGTGCGCCGACCAAGGAAACGCAGATCATCGCGATCTACGGCAAGGGCGGCATCGGCAAGAGCTTCGCGCTCGCCAACCTCTCCTACATGATGGCGCAACAGGGTAAGCGCGTGCTGCTCATCGGCTGCGATCCGAAGAGCGACACCACTTCGCTGCTCTTCGGCGGCCGGGCCTGCCCCACCATCATCGAGACGTCGTCGAAAAAGAAGCTCGCCGGCGAAGACGTGAAGATCGGCGACGTTTGCTTCAAGCGTGACGGCGTGTTCGCCATGGAGCTCGGTGGCCCCGAGGTCGGCCGCGGCTGCGGCGGCCGCGGCATCATTCATGGCTTCGAGCTGTTGGAGAAATTGGGCTTCCACGATTGGGGCTTCGACTATGTTCTGCTCGACTTTCTCGGCGACGTGGTGTGCGGGGGCTTCGGCCTGCCGATCGCACGCGACATGTGCCAGAAGGTGATCGTCGTCGGCTCCAACGACCTGCAATCCCTTTACGTTGCCAACAATGTCTGCTCCGCGGTCGAGTATTTCCGCAAGCTCGGCGGCAATGTCGGTGTCGCCGGCATGGTGATCAATAAGGACGACGGCACCGGCGAGGCGCAGGCGTTCTGCAAGGAGGTCGGCATTCCCGTCCTTGCGGCGATCCCCGCGCATGAGGACATCCGCCGCAAGAGCGCCAATTACGAAATCATCGGGCGCCCGGGCAACCAATGGGGCGAGCTCTTCGAGGGACTTGCGACGAATGTCGGCGAGGCGCCGCCGGTGCGGCCGACCCCGCTCGATCAAGACGGACTTCTCGGCCTGTTCAGTGGCGAGGCCGTGGGCCGTGGCGTGGTGCTCCAGCCGGCGACGGCGGAGGACATGTGCGGAGGCACGCTCGTCGAGAAGCCTTCGCTCGAGGTTGTTTACGAGACGGTTTGAAGGGTGAGGGGGCGATAGGCACCATGAGTGCGCTGGACAAAGATTTCGGGCAGCAAGCGGACGAGAGCGCCGAGGTCGTATACGACCAAGCTGCTTCGATTCCGCTGCTGGACGATATCGGTCCGGCGATCGAGACCGTCCCCACCATCAATGAGGAGGCAGTCAGAGGCGACGGGATGGGATGCCATGCCGGCGCCGACGAGATGCGCCGCGCCGCCGAGGCCGCAGGCAAGGGCGAGACGCTGCAGCGCTACGCCGAAGATTATCCTGTGGGCCCGCACGATCAACCGCAGAGCATGTGTCCTGCTTTTGGGTCGTTACGCGTCGGGTTGCGCATGCGGCGCACGGCGACGGTGCTGTCAGGCTCCGCCTGTTGCGTTTATGGCCTCACCTTCACTTCGCATTTCTACGGCGCGCGGCGCTCGGTCGGCTATGTGCCGTTCAACTCCGAGACGCTGGTGACCGGCAAGCTCTTCGAGGACATTCGCGAGGCGGTGCACGATCTGGCCGACCCGGATCTCTATGACGCCGTCGTAATCATCAATCTTTGCGTGCCCACGGCATCGGGCGTTCCCCTCAAGCTTTTGCCCGACGTTATCAACGGCGTTCGCATCATCGGCATCGATGTCCCAGGATTTGGCGTGCCGACGCATGCGGAAGCCAAGGACGTGCTTGCCGCCGCGATGCTTCGCTACGCGCGGACCGAGGCGGAGCAGGGCGCGGTGCAAGCGCCCCGCGGCGGCAAGACGGATAAACCCACCGTGACCTTGGTCGGCGAGATGTTTCCCGCCGATCCGATCGGCATTGGCAGGTTGCTCGAGCCTCTCGGTCTCGCAGCCGGACCCGTCGTGCCGACGCGCGAATGGCGTGAGCTCTATGCCGCTCTCGATTGCGCCGCAGTGGCGGCTATCCACCCCTTCTACACGGCTTCGTTCCGCGAGTTCGAGGCCGCTGGCCGCGGCATCGTGGGCTCAGGCCCTGTCGGCTATGACGGCACCGCCGCATGGCTCGATGCGATTGGCGACATGTGCGGGGTGGCCCGCGACACCGTCGATGCCGCGAAGAACGACGTCCTGCCGGCCATCCGTGGCGCGCTTGCCAATATGCCGATCAACGGGCGCATTACCGTGTCGGGTTATGAGGGCTCCGAGCTCCTCGTGGCGCGGTTGCTCATCGAGAGCGGGGCGGATGTGCGCTATGTGGGCACGGCCTGCCCGCGCACCCGTTGGTCCGATCCTGATCGCGAGTGGCTCGAGGCCAAGGGCGTCGGCGTCACCTATCGCGCCTCGCTCGAACAGGATCTCGCCGCGGTCGAAGAGTTCGAACCCGACCTCGCCATCGGCACGACACCCGTCGTGCAGAAAGCGAAGCAGCTCGCGATCCCGTCCCTCTATTTCACCAATCTCATCTCGGCGCGGCCGTTGATGGGACCGGCGGGCGCGGGCTCATTGGCGCAAGTTATCAATGCCGCGCTCGGCAACAAGGCCCGCTTCGACGAAATGAAGGGCTTCTTCGACGGCGTCGGCGAGGGATATGCCGCAGGCATCTGGGAAGATGTTCCGCAGGACAAGCCGGACTTCCGCGCCGAGACCAAGCGCCGCCTCGAAAAAGAGGCGAAGAAGCGCAAATCCGAGGAGATGGTCTAGATGCTCGTCCTCGATCACGATCGCGCTGGCGGCTATTGGGGCTCGGTCTACGTCTTCACGGCGATCAAGGGTCTGCAGGTGATCATCGATGGTCCGGTGGGCTGCGAGAATTTGCCCGTCACCTCGGTGCTGCATTACACCGACGCGCTGCCGCCCCATGAATTGCCCATCGTGGTCACCGGCCTGGCTGAAGAGGAACTCGGCCAGAAGGGTACTGAAGGTGCCATGCGTCGGGCCCACAAGACGCTTGACCCGGATTTGCCCGCCGTCGTCGTGACGGGGTCCATCGCCGAGATGATCGGTGGCGGCGTGACGCCTGAGGGCACCGGCATTCAGCGCTTTCTGCCGCGCACCATCGACGAGGATCAATGGCAGAGCGCTGATCGCGCCATGACCTGGCTGTGGACGCAATACGGCCGGAAGAAGATTCCGCCGCGTCCGGAACGCAAGGACGGCGAGAAGCCGCGGGTCAACATCATCGGCCCGATCTACGGCACCTTCAACACGCCGTCCGACCTCGCCGAGATCAGGCGCTTGGTGGAGGGCGTGGGGTGCGAGGTGAACATGGTGTTCCCCCTCGGCAGCCATCTCGCCGATGTGCGGAAGCTCGTCGACGCCGACGTCAATATCTGCATGTACCGCGAATACGGACGCCTGCTCTGCGAGGCGCTGGAACGGCCTTATTTGCAGGCACCGATCGGCTTGCATTCGACCACAAAGTTTCTGCGTGCGCTGGGGGAACTCGCGGGAATCGACGCCGAACCCTTCATCGAGAGGGAAAAGCACACGACGATCAAGCCGCTCTGGGATCTGTGGCGTTCCGTGACGCAGGACTTTTTCGGCACGGCAAGCTTCGCCATCGTTGCCAACGAAACCTATGCGCGGGGGGTGCGAAACTTTCTCGAGGCCGAGCTTGGGCTGCCATGCACCTTCTCGGCCTCCCGCCGCGCTGGCGTCAAACCGGACAATCAGGCGATCAAGGCGGCGATCACCGAGAAGCCGCCGCTCATCATGTTCGGAAGCTACAACGAGCGCATGTATCTGGCGGAGCTCGGCTCGCCGGCCATGTATATCCCTGCGTCCTTTCCGGGCTCGATCATCCGCCGGCATACCGGCACCCCGTTCATGGGCTACGCCGGGGCGACCTACATCCTTCAGGAAGTTTGCAACGCGCTATTCGATGCGCTGTTCAACATCCTGCCGCTTGGCACCGAGCTCGACAAGGTCGAGGCGACGCATGCGCGCTTGCATGAAGAGCTTCCCTGGGACGATGCGGCCAAGGCGGCGCTCGATGAACTTCTCGAATCTCAACCGGTGCTTGTCCGTATCTCTGCGGCCAAGCGTCTGCGCGACGCGGCCGAGCGTGCAACTCGCCGCGCCGGAGAGGAGCGGGTGACCGCAGTGCGCGTCGGCCAGGCACGCGCGACGGTCATGGAGGGTCAAGCGGCGTGATGTCCCCCAAGCCCTCCCCGCTTCCCTATTTCTGCGCCCAAACGGGTGGCAGCGACGCAACTCGGATGCCCGCGAAGGCGCCGAGCCAAGCAGAGCAAACGTGGAGATGTGAGGAAAAATCATGAGCATGCATGTCAGCACACACGGCGGCGCGCTTGGACGGCGAGGTGACTCAGATCCGATCCACTTTCGACTTCTCTACGCGGTCTGCTTCGCGGTGTTCCTGTTTGCGGCCGTTATGCAGAGATTACTGCCATGGACGTGGTTTCACGATCGCTCGAATGGGGCGCGCCAATCGGTTCTCGATCAGGCGCGCAACGCCGCGGGCATCTGCGCGACCTACGCGTTCATGGCGTGAGAGGAAAGCCATTCGCTCGGCCAGCCGGGCGGTGTTGACCGTGGCCTTTCGACGTCACGGTGGTCCCAGCCGCGGGGGATGCGCGGCAACGAGTGGAAGGCCAGCATAGGGAGAATCCAGATGGCAATAGAAAGAACCGGCTCACTTTCGGGTTTGACCGAAAATGAAGCCAAAGAGTTCCACAGCATATTCATGACGAGTTTCATCATCTTCACGGTCATCGCGATCATCGCGCACATCCTGGTTTGGATGTGGCGTCCGTGGCTGCCCGGCCCGAAGGGCTACGCAGCTCTCGATGGTGTGATGGGCGCGGCCAGCCACCTCATTTCATTGGTGGCATAAGGAGGAATTGACATGTGGAGAATGTGGCTACTTTTCGATCCGCGTCGGACGCTGATCGCGTTGTTTACCTTCCTGTTCGTCTTGGCGTTGCTGATCCATTTCATTCTGCTCAGCACCGACCGGTTCAACTGGCTGGAAGGCCCCGCGGCTCACGCCAACGCCGCGTCGCAAGCTGCGCCGAACCCTTAGGAACGGCGAATTCCGGGCACGTGGCGAGCGTCGGCTGCAAGCCGAAGCTCGCCACCGCCCAAAAATAACGAAGCCTTGAGGGGCGAAGCCTGCCCGAAGGTTGGGAGGGTCAAAGAATGGCAATGCTCAGTTTCGAGAGGAAGTACCGCGTCCGCGGCGGCACCTTGATTGGCGGCGATCTGTTCGATTTCTGGGTGGGGCCGTTCTATGTGGGCTTCTTCGGCGTCACCACAATCTTCTTCACCATTCTTGGCACCTCATTGATCCTGTGGGGCGCTTCGCAGGGGACGACCTGGAATCTTTGGCAGATCAATATCGCGCCTCCCGATCTCAAATACGGGCTGGCGCTGGCGCCATTGCTCGAAGGGGGGTTGTGGCAGTTGATCACTTTCTGCGCGCTCGGCGCTTTCGTCTCCTGGGCGCTCAGACAGGTCGAAATCTCGCGCAAGCTCGGCATGGGCTATCACGTGCCCTTTGCCTTCGGCTTCGCCATCCTCGCCTATTTCACCTTGGTGGTCGTGCGCCCGCTGCTTCTCGGCGCCTGGGGGCACGGCTTCCCCTACGGGATCATGAGCCATCTCGATTGGGTGTCGAACGTCGGCTACCAATATCTGCACTTCCACTACAACCCGGCGCACATGATCGCGGTGAGCTTCTTCTTCACCAACGCGCTCGCACTCGCGTTGCATGGCGGGCTCGTTCTCTCGGCGACCAATCCCAAGAAGGGGGAGACGGTGAAGACGGCCGAGCATGAGAACACCTTCTTCCGCGACACCATCGGCTACTCGATCGGCACGCTGGGAATTCATCGGCTTGGACTGTTTCTCGCTATCAGCGCTGCCTTCTGGAGTGCTGTCTGCATCGTCATCAGTGGCCCGTTCTGGACCCGCGGTTGGCCCGAATGGTGGAATTGGTGGCTCAACTTGCCAATTTGGCATTAGGCCCGGGGGAACGAGATGGCCACGTATCAGAATATCTTCACGCAAGTTCAGGTGCGGGGCGCCGCGCCGGACGATGGCGTCGCACTACCGATAGGATCTCTCCCGCGCCTCGGTCCAGGCAGGTTTGATTACTGGCTTGGCAAGATTGGCGATGCGCAGATCGGCCCGCTCTATCTTGGCTGGCTGGGGATCGCCTCTTTGATTTGCGGCTTCATTGCCATCGAGATCATCGGGCTCAATATGTGGGCCTCGGTAAACTGGGATCCGATCCAGTTCGTGCGTCAGTTGCCCTGGCTCGCGCTGGAGCCGCCGGCACCATCTTACGGCACGAAGATCTTTCCGCCTCTCAAGGAGGGCGGATGGTGGCTCATGGCGGGCTTCTTCCTCACCACGGCGATCCTTCTGTGGTGGGCGCGGATGTATCGACGGGCCCGCGCGCTCGGCATGGGAACGCATGTGGCCTGGGCGTTCGCCGCGGCAATCTGGCTCTACCTGGTGCTTGGATTTATCCGGCCGCTCCTCATGGGGAGTTGGGCGGAGGCCGTTCCTTTCGGCATCTTCCCGCATCTCGATTGGACCGCTGCATTCTCCATCCGTTACGGCAATCTCTTCTACAACCCGTTCCATATGCTCTCGATCGCCTTCCTCTACGGATCGGCGTTGCTCTTCGCCATGCACGGGGCAACCGTGCTCGCGGCGAGCCGCTACGGCGCCGAGCGCGAGATCGAGCAAGTCATCGACCGCGGGACGGCGTTTGAGCGCGGCGCTCTGTTCTGGCGCTGGACCATGGGTTTCAACGCCACGGCGGAGTCGATCCATCGCTGGGCGTGGTGGTTCGCCGTGCTTTGCCCGCTGACCGGCGGCATCGGCATTCTTCTCACGGGCACCGTGGTCGACAATTGGTACCTGTGGGCCGTCAAACACCATGTCGCCCCGATGTATCCGCATGTCTTCGGGACGGTCTTGGATCCAGCTCTTTCAGGGGGGGGACAATGAGAGCGTGGCACCCAATCGCAGTCGTCGTCGCCGCTGTCCTCGGCTACGGCTTCCTCACGATCAGCTGGGACAGGCCGCCGGTGCAAAGCGTGCAGGAGGGCTATCGCGGCCTCGGCATGGTGCAGACGACCAATTTGCGCCGGTACCTTGCCAATCCGGCCGTCGACAAGTTGCCAGAGCCGATTCCGGAGGTCCCTGCGGGAGGACCGACGGCGGGCGAGACCTACAAGAACGTAAAAGTGCTCAAGGACGTGTCGAATGCCGAGTTTATCCGCCTCATGGCGGCGATCACGGCATGGGTCTCGCCCAAGGAGGGCTGCGCCTATTGCCATGACGGAGCCGATCTGGCGTCGGACGCCAAATATACCAAAGTGGTGGCGCGGCGCATGATCGAGATGACGCGGGGCATCAACGAGAACTGGAAGGCCCACGTCGCGACGACCGGCGTCACCTGCTATACGTGCCACCGCGGCAATCCGGTGCCGGCGAATATCTGGTTCAGCGAGCCCGGCAGCGATACCGTGGCGGGACAGAATCATCCCTCCGACGTCGTGGCCTCCACGTCCTTGCCTTCGGATCCCTACAGCGGGTTCTTCGCCAAGGACGCCAAGGACTCGAGCAGCATCCGCGTTATCAGCACGACGGCGCTCCCCGAAGGGAACCGCGCGTCTATTAAGCAGACCGAATACACCTACGGCCTGATGATGACGATCTCGAAGTCGCTCGGGGTGAACTGCGTCTTCTGCCATAACTCCCGGTCGTTCTTCGATTGGGATCAGAGCAGTCCCAGGCGTCTTCTCGCGTGGCATGGCATTCAGATGGTTCGCAATGTGAACATGAGCTATATCGACCCGTTGCAGACGGTGTTCCCGGCCAACAGGCTCGGGCCCCAAGGCCAGGTTCCGCAAGTGAGTTGCGCGACCTGCCATCAAGGCGCGAGCAAGCCGCTCATGGGGGCCAACCTGGTCAAGACCTTCCCGGAGCTCCAAGGTGGCGCCATGGCGAGCTCTGATGGATCGCCGCAAGACGAGACGGCGCAGTAGCGCTTGAGGGCGGCGGCCCCGGCCGCCGCCCCAGTCGCTTTCGCATAATCCTTCGCCTACACAGCATCAGATCTTTGTGCCTTGCGCCCCGCCGGCCATGCGGTCGTGCCGGATGACGGCCCCCGCTCTGCTCTCAAAGCTCCACCCGATCGATAGCGTCTCGGTAGCGTCCGCCGAATATGCCCGGAACAGCTTGGCGTGGTCGGCGTTTCTAGCGGACGCCTCGGCGATCAAGCCGGGCCGGCTAGGAAGGAGACTCCGAAATGACGGACCATGCAGATGCCCTCAAGAGCTTGCACACGGCACTGGTCGATAGCCGCAATGGCTATGAAGAAGCCTTAGAGGACGCCGAAGGGAAAGGCCTGACGCCGCTGTTCCGGGAGATGATCGCGTTGCGGACCGAGCATGCCGCGGCGCTGGCCCAGCATCTGCGTGCCATGGGCGAACCGGTCGAACTCGGAAGGCTCCTTCATGTCGACCGTGCATCGCGCGGTGATCAGCATTCGCTCGGTGATCACCGGACTCGACGAGAGCGTGCTGCCTGGTCTGATAGACGGGGAGGAACGCATTGTCGGCTATTACGACGAAGCGATCGCGGAAAGCCCGGATGTCAGCCCAGAGCATGGCACGCTCGTAAAGCAGCGTGATGTCGTCCGCCGCAAGATCGCCGAGATGAAGCAGCGGCGGGATCAGGCCGCCTAACCGACGCCTCTCGACGTCCGCTTCGGGTAGTGTCTCAGTTTGAAGACACTACCCCGCTTCGGCCACCTACACGGCCCGGTTTTGACGTCGCACACCACCTACTCGGCGGCGAGCCTGACATATTTTCCATTGGCGACCGGGCAGGCGGCCCACAGCTCCTCGAGCGCGTTGATGAGAAAGGCCATCTGCGCCTCGGTGTGCACCGGCGAGGGGGTGAAGCGCATGCGCTCGGTGCCCCGCGGCACGGTCGGATAGTTGATCGGCTGCACATAGAGGCCGTAATGGGTGAGCAGCGTATCGGTGACGGCCTTGCAGTGGACCGGATCGCCCACCATGACCGGCACGATGTGGCTCGGATTATCCATCACCGGAAGCTTGGCCGTGGCCATCATGCCCTTCAGCGTCCGCACACGCTCTTTGTGCCTGGCTCGCTCGATCTCACAGCCTTTGAGGTGGCGCATCGAGGCGAGCGCGCCCGCGGCGACAGCGGGCGCCAGCGAGGTGGTGAAGATGAAGCCCGGGGCATAAGAGCGTATGGCGTCGCAGCAGGCTTTCGATGCGGCGATATAGCCGCCCATGACGCCGAAGCCCTTGGCCAGCGTGCCGTTGATGATATCGACGCGGTCCATGACGCCCTCGCGCTCGGCGATGCCGCCGCCGCGCGGGCCGTATAGACCGACCGCATGAACCTCGTCGAGATAGGTCAGAGCATTGTATTTCTCGGCCAGATCGCAGATCGCGGCGATCGGCGAGATATGCCCATCCATCGAATAGACGCTCTCGAAGGCGATGATCTTCGGAGTCTCCAGCGGCACGGCTTTGAGCAGATCTTCCAAATGCCCGATGTCATTGTTGCGGAAGATGTGCTTCGCGCCGCCGCCATGGCGGATGCCCTCGATCATCGAAGCGTGGTTCTTGGCGTCGGAGAAGATCACCAGACCGGGGATAAGGCGAGTGAGCGTCGACAGCGTCGCGTCGTTGGCGATATAGGCGGAGGTGAACAGCAGCGCCGCCTCTTTTCTGTGGAGGTCGGCGATCTCGGCCTCGAGCTCAACATGGTAATGGGTGGTGCCGGAAATGTTGCGGGTGCCACCGGAGCCGGCGCCGACCTCATCGATCGCCTCATGCATAGCCGCGCGCACCTTCGGGTGCTGGCTCATGCCGAGATAATCGTTGGAGCACCACACCGTGACGTCGCGGGTGCCCTCTTCAGTGAAGTGGTGTGCCGTCGGATAGGCGCCGCAGCGACGCTTCAGGTCGGCAAAAACGCGGTAACGGCCTTCCCTGTGCAGCGAGTCGAGATGCTGACGGAACCTGGTTTCGTAATCCATAACTACCTCCCCGGTAAGGTCACCAGTGGTGCTTCTTCCTTCACCACCGTTTTTGCCCAAGCGGGGCCTGCACTGGCGAGCCCCCCACGATCGTTCTTCCATGTGCTGCGCGGCGCGGCGGCTTCGCGCGATTTCAGTCCCCAACTCCACAGCGCGGCGGCCGGGAGCGGTAAGACCAAGAACCAGTGTTCGAGGACCGCCAACGCCATCAGCGTCGTCAGCATTGTGAAGCCGGCGATGACGAACCCCGTGGCTTCAGCGTCGCTGGCCTCCTGAAACAGCGCCCAGGTCACGACGGTCGACGCCGTGACCGAGACCGGGAACAAGAGGTTCATCGGCCGTTTGCGGAAATAGCTTTTCAGGAACACGAGATTGTCCGGCAAAAATTCCTCGGTCAGATTCGGAACGCCGAGAAAGACATTGAACTTGGCGCTGAGCCGCATGGCCCAAAGAACGAGGAAGGTCCAAACGCCGATCTGGTTCGGCGCCCCCCACGTGAGCGCCACGATGAGGAGCGCGGTCAGAAGGATCGCCGCCTCATGGTAGAGCAGCGTCTGCGCCGCGTAGGCGAAGCGCGCCCAGCCCTTGCTGTCGGGCGGGCAGGGCGTGTTGCGCGGGCCGGTCACGACGCCGGTCAGGAAGCTCATCTCGTGCCAAGCCCAGACCAACAATGCGCAGGTGAAGGCGCAATAGGCGCCCAAGCGTGGTGGCATCGTTGCTCGAGACCACCACGCCGACGAGCGCCAGCAGAGCCAAGATCGTGACCGCTGTCATGCTCCGGCCGAATGTCCGCTTCGGGAGCCCCACAACGTAGAGCACCGCTCCGGTGGAGAACCACCAGAGCAGAAGCGCGAACACGACGGCCAAAGCGTATTCCAAGACAGTCTCCTCTTCGGCTACCAGGCCGGTTCCAGACGGCTCGTCGCCGGCAAGTCATTAGACTTGGCCCGCAGGAAGTAGAGCTTGGCGAAAGTCATGGCGACGGCGGCGCCGAGCCGGGCGCGCGACAGCGTGCCGAGCACGCCGCCCTTCGCCTTGGCCTGGCCCATCGCCTCGCCAAGTTCACGTAGCCGCTCCAGCCCGGCACGGAAGCGCGGGTTATCGGTATCAAGCATGACGGGAAAGACCTGGCGCGAGATGTCCGTACAGATACGGAAAACTTGATAGTCGTACTCGGTCGGGTCGATGCCGAGCGCCTTATGGAATTCAGGCCGCGCGTGATCGCGCACGTACATCGTGGCGTACACGGCCAGCAGGAAGAACCGGACCCAATATTTGTTGTGGCCGGCCAACAATTGCGGGTTCGCCCGCATTAACAGCGAGAACGCCTCGCCGTGACGGAACTCGTCGTTGCACCACTTCTCGAACCACAGGAAGATCGGATGGAAGCGCTTGTCGGGATTGCGCTCCAGATGCCGATAGATAGTGATGTACCTGGCGTAGCCGATCTTCTCGGAAAGATAGGTAGCGTAGAAGATGAACTTCGGCCGGAAGAAGGTGTACTTCTTCGTCTTGGTCAGGAAGCCGAGATCGACACCGATGCCGAAATCCTTCAGCGCGTCGTTGATGAAGCCGGCGTGGCGAGACTCGTCGCGGCTCATATATTTGAACAGCTCGCAGATATCGGGGTTGGTGCCGCGCTTCTTCATCTCGGCATAGAGCACGCACCCCGAAAACTCGGCGGTGAGGGAGCTCACGAGAAAGTCGATGAATTCCTTGCGCAGGCCCTCGGGCAGGCTGGCGAGGTCGGGGACCTGCCAGTTTTCGTTGCGCACGAAATGATCCTTGTTGAGGTCGGCCCTGAGCTCGGCGATGAGCGGGTCCCATTCGTCGCGCACGCCGCTCACATCCATGCGGTCGAGCTCTTCGAAATCGGTGGTGTAGAAGCGCGGGCTCAAGACCGTGTCGGCCTTCGCCATGGCCATAGTGTCGTTCTGTGTGAGTCCGATGGTTTCGATGGTCATAGCCTGCCTCCTGACGAGAAGCTGACTTCGTAAAGCTCGGTAAGCTCGAGCCGGGCGAGAAGCTTGGTCCACAGCCGCTCGACGGCCGTGGCGCGGGTGACAGTGGCCGTGCGGCGCAAGGTCAGTTTCTCGCCATAAGGCACGCGCACGGGGTCACCGTGTACAAGCACCTCGTCGCCGGCATTGATTGGGATGTTGCCGTCGAGATCCACGGTTGCCCGTAAACTCTCGAAGGTGTTCTCGATGTCGATCGTGCAGGGCACGTCGAATCTTTCTCGCATTGCGATCCAGCCAGGCTTCATTGGTTGCTCCCCTTCACATTCGAAACTCTCGTTAGGCCACTTGTGTCTTTGCCGGCGTGCAACATTTCGGCGAAGACCTCCAATTGCGTGATGCCAAAGGACACGAGCTCGATCTCGTGGCCCGTGGCCGTGTCTTTGAGCGACAGGCGATCGTCATCCCAGCGGATCAGCTCGAACGGAGCTTCGTCGCCAAGCCCTCTCAGCATCCGGTCGCGCGCCAATCCGCGCATGACGCCGCGGACGAATCCGTTGGTGCCAGGGGCATAAATCTCGATGACCTTTCCACTGCCGGCTTCGAGGACGGCCACGGAGCCGTCGGCACGGTCCTCGAAGCGGAGCATGCGTGTCTCCACCTGCGTCGTTGGTTCGACGGTCACCGCCCCCACCCCCGTGAAGCGGGACATCCCTGCCAGCAGAAGCGTGAGGATCACGAGCGCGGCCGCGCCAAATAGAGGGCCGCGGGGGAAGGGGCGTGATGTCTTGAGCTCGCTCATGCCATGCTTCCTTGTCAGGCCGCCGCGGGGGCGTGGCGCCGCGCCGTGTGTTGGCCGTCGGTCGAGAAAGATACGCGCGTCTGTGCCCCGCCACGGTCCTTGGCGGCTTGCGCCAGCGCTTCGCCCAAGATCGCAGCCACCTTGTCGGCGTCAGCGATGCAGCGCAGCATGGGCTGCGGCTTGGCCGTGCGCCATGGACGCGCATTGGGCCACAGGGCAAAATAGGACATGCGGTCTTTTTGGTTGAGCACGAGCGGGATGTCGCCGCTGCCGTCCCGGTATGTCCGGAGCGCGGCACTCTCGATTACGGCGTAGGGAAGATTGAGCGTCATCGGCAGCGCCACGCCGTAGCGCATGACCACGCGCCGGTTGGTGACCGTGTAGACGGTGCACCGGTGCGCCAGCCACGCGTACAGCGCCAGCAGGCCGGCGGCGGCGAGCGCCACCGGAACGAGTCTTACAGCCGTCAGCAGTGCCTCGCCGACGGACACCCCGCCAAAGAGATCCACGCCCACGCTCCAGACGAAGAGGAGTGCGAAATAGGCCAGAACCAGCCGTACATGCAGCGCGCGGATGGCGAGTGGCCACCAGGCCGGCTCGCCCTGCCACAAGATGTGCTCACCTTGGGGCAGGGCTTCCGGCAACCCTCTGATCGGCTCGAAATCGTGCTCCTTCACAGGATCGACTCCCCCCTCAACGGCGTCGCATAGAGCGTGCCGCCGCCGTAATAAGCGCAGATGCGATCCTCCTCGCTGAACGTCACCTCATCGGGTTTTGCCAAGACCGGTGCGCCGGCGAACTGAGACCCTAGGATCGCACCGACACGCACCAGTCCGCGCCGTCCGTCGATGTCCGAGAAATTGATGGGCAGCAGGACCCGCTTTGGCGGCGTTCCGCCGAGATCGACCTCGAGGTAACGGACGGTGACTTCCGCCCGATCCACCCAGACATCGCTGACCGTGCCGGCCGCGACGCCGTCCGCGCCGACCACCGTCATACCGCGCGGATCCGGGTCGCGCTCTTCGAGCGTCATGCCAGGAGCGGCCCTAAGCGGCACGATCTTGAGATGTCCTTCAGCGGTTCGGTCGGGCACGTTCTGACGCATGGCGTAGGCACCGGGGCCGACCGCATCGAGCATGGGATCGCCGAGCGGGATGAGAGGCGCGCCCTGCCACAGGGCGGACGGTACCGCGTTTATTTCAGCGGGCTCGTGACCAGCGCGCGGCGCCATGACCGTCGTGCCGTCGGCCAAGAGATAGGTCTTGGGCTCTGGAATCGGCGGGAAGTTGAGATAAGGCCGATTCTGAGGTCCGTCATAGACGAGGGGATAGCCCTCGCGCTTGTCCTCGCGGCGGAGATAGTAGATCAGTCCGGCGAAGAAAATCCAAAACGCGTAAAGCACGATCTGTGCGACGTCGATATATTCGGTGATGGCGCCCTTCGGCATTGGGTTACCTCCACAACGTGACGGGCTAGCCGGGGAATTCGGCGAGCCCAAAGGCCTGGGATGATCGCGTTTGGAGCTCCCGTGCTGGGCGCACGAGCGGACCGACCGCGACGAGGGTGGCAAACAGAAGCAAGATCTCTAGGTGGTAGACGACGCCGTAACCGACCGCGGGACCGGTCAGCGCCGGGCCGAGCAGAGACGCGTCGGCGAGTCCTGACACGGTATCGCGAATGGCACCGCCGGCGGCAATGGCAAGGCCCATGGCCGACGCTTGCACCGCGCCCCAAGCGCCGAGCGCAAGCCCGCTATTGCCGCCATCGGCGAGCGACATGGCGCCGGTGAGCGTACCGACGCCGAACAGGCCGGCGCCGAAGCCAATCAGCACCGTGCCGACGCGGAACAGCGCCGCCGACCCGAGCGGCGCCGAGAGGATCACGGCTGCGAAGGCGAAAATCCCGATCAGCGCACCGAACCCGGCAAGACGATAGGGATCTGCCCCACGGTTCAGGAGCGATGCGGCGAGTGCAAAGGCGCCGAGCGTGCCCGCAGCGAGTAGCGCGGTCAGCGCCGTGGTGGCGCCGACACCGAGCCGAAGCACCTCGCCGCCATAAGGCTCAAGCAGAATGTCCTGCATGCTGAAGGCGGCCGTCCCGAGCCCGACGGTCACCAGGACGCGACTGGCGCGGCCGCCGGAGCGGAAGCTGTGCCAGGCTTCACGGAATGAGGCGGACGCTTGGTCGTGCGCGGTCTGCGCGGGGTTGCGGGCCTCCTGCTTCCATAGCGCCACACAATTCAGGATCATGGTGACGACGGCCGCGCCCTGGATGAGCTCGATAAGTCGAAGTTGGGTGAAATTTGCCAGGAGCGATCCGAAGACAAGCGCCGACACGACCATGCCAAGAAGCAGCATAACGTAGAGGAACGCCACGACGCGCGGACGCGAATCGGCCGGCGCGAGGTCGGTGGCGAGCGCAAGGCCGGCGGTCTGGGTGGTGTGGAGCCCGGCGCCGACCAGCAGGAAGGCGAGCGCCGATGCCGTATAGCCGATCCAAACCGGTCCGTTGGCATCGCCCGACAGCACGATCAGCGCGAAGGGCATGATGGCAAGACCGCCGAACTGAAGCAGCGAACCGAACCAGATATAGGGCACGCGCTTCCAGCCGAGGAAGGAGCGGTGATTGTCGGAGCGGTAGCCGATCAAGGCCCGGAAGGGCGCGAACAGCAATGGCAATGAGACCATCAAAGCCACAAGCCAGGCCGGCACCGAAAGCTCGATGATCATCACGCGATTGAGCGTGCCGTTGAGCAGCACGAGCGCCATGCCCACGGAGACCTGGAACAGTGACAGCCGCAGCAGGCGCGGGAGCGGCAGCTCAGCGCTCGCCGCGTCCGCGAAGGGCAGAAAGCGCGGATCGAGCAGGGTCCATCCCTGAGCGAGCTTCTGGTTGATACCCCTCATCTCCGTGTCAGCTCCAGCGCTTCCGACGTGTAGAAGCCGTTGATGATTCTCGTGGTACGCCCGGCTCGCCAGCCGGCCAGCGTCGGTTCGTCACCGATGAGACGGTGAAGCTCTGCCGGCCTCACAGGTTCGATCGCGGGCGCGCGGTCTTTGCGCGGGAAGGCGCGGCCAATCGCATGCATGAGGGCGAGCGGTGCAGTCCGTGGCGCAAAAGTGAAGAGCACGGCGCGCTCGCTGCGCGGCACAAGGAAGCTGAGCACCCGCGCCATGTCGTGCGCGCGATAATGGATCAGCGAGTCCATCGCCACGATATAGTCGAAGCGTCCGAGGCCAGGCTGAAGCATGTCGGCCACCTGGAACTCAAGATCGCCTTGGCCGAGATCCGTGGCCGAACGCTGCCGAGCAAGTTCGATGAGGGTGGGCGAGATATCCACCGCCAGAACCTTGGCGCCACGTCGCGCGGCCTCGACGGCGAGCGCACCCGTGCCGCATCCGGCATCGAGCAGCGTCGCGCCGGTAAGGTCGTTCGGCAACCACGACAGCAGCGTCTGCCGCATGCGGTCGCGGCCTTCGCGCACCGTAGCCCTGATGCGGCCGAGCGGCGCGTCGGAGGTGAGCTTCGACCAGGCCTCGACCGCCGTACGGTCGAAATAGGTCTCGAGCTCTCCGCGGCGCTCTAAATATGAGATCGTTGGCATCAATCGAACCCCAGGAAATCGAAAATGTCGCGATCCTTCATCGGTCGAGGATCGAGCGCGTCCGTGCCGTCCCACAAAGACTGCGCGAGCCGCAGATACTCGGCTTGCACGGCCTCCAGCTCCGGCGACGGTTCCATCTCGAACAGGACCGATTTCTTGAGGCGCGAGCGGCGTATGACGTCGAGATCGGGAATATGCGCGAGGCGCTTGAGCCCGGTCGCCTCGTTGAAGCGATCGATCTCGTCGGTGGCGGCGCTGCGATTGGCGATCACGCCGGCCAACCGCACCGCATAATTCTTCGATTTCGCGTTGATTGCCGCGACGATGCGGTTCATGGCGAAGATCGAATCGAAGTCGTTGGCGGTGACGATGATCGCGCGGCCGGCATGCTGGAGCGGCGAGGCAAAGCCGCCGCACACCACATCGCCGAGCACGTCGAAGATTACGACGTCGGTGTCTTCGAGGAGGTGATGTTCCTTGAGGAGCTTGACGGTCTGACCAACCACGTAGCCGCCGCAGCCCGTGCCGGCGGGCGGGCCACCGGCCTCGACGCACATCACGCCGTTGAAGCCTTCGTAGACGAAGTCTTCCTTGCGCAGTTCCTCACTGTGGAAGTTAACGCCTTCGAGCACGTCGATCACGGTGGGCACGAGCTTCTTGGTCAGGGTGAAGGTCGAATCGTGCTTGGGATCGCAACCGATCTGCAGGACGCGCTTGCCGATCTTGGAGAACGCAGCAGAGAGGTTCGACGAGACGGTGCTCTTGCCGATGCCACCCTTGCCATAGATCGCGAAGACTTGCGTCGTGCCCAGGTCCAAGTTCGGATCGATCTGGACCTGAACGCTGCCCTCGCCATCGCCGGGCTTCACCGGCGTCTTGAGTGCGATGTTCATGCAGCGACCTCCAGACCCACGCCTTCGACGCGGTCTTCAAGCTCTTCGCCTGCCTTGCGCAGGGCTTGGAGCGTTGCTTCATCGGGTGTCCAATAGTTCCGCTCATGCGCCTCGATTAGGCGGTGGGCCATCTTGGCGGAGGCGACCGGATTGAGCGTTGCGAGGCGCTCGCGCATCGCGTCGTCGAGGACGAATGCCTCGGTGAGGTCTTGGTAGACCCAGGGGGCCACTTGGCCCGTGGTTGCCGACCAACCGACCGTGTTGGTCACGTGGCTTTCGATCTGACGCACGCCCTCGTAGCCGTGCTTCAGCATGCCCTCGTACCATTTTGGGTTCATCACGCGGGTGCGGGTTTCGAGCGACACCTGCTCTGAGAGCGTCCGCACCTTGCCCTGACCGCGGGTCTGATCGCCGATATAGACCGGGACGGCCTTGCCTTTGGCCCGGAGCGCCGCCCGACTGATGCCGCCCAGCGTGTCGAAATAGTGATCGACGGTGGTGACGCCGAGTTCGACCAACTCCAGATTCTGATAGGCCAGGTCAACGCCGGAGAGGATGCTCTGCAGCAGTGCCGGCTGCTGTTGCGGCGCGCCGTTGCGGCCGTAGGCGAAGCTTTTCCGGCGCGTGTAGACCTCGGCGATCTCGTCTTCGTCGTCCCACCGGCCCGAGTCGATCAAGAGATTGACGTTGGAGCCGTAGGCGCCTTCGGCGTTCGAGAATACCCGCAGCGCTGCTGTCTCGAGATCGCAGCCATGTGTTGCCTGATACTCGAGTGCATTCTTGCGCACGAAGTTCTGTTCCAGCGGCTCGTCGGCGGAGGCCGCTAGATAGGCGGCTTCGGCGAGAAGCTTCGACTGGAGCGGCAGGAGATCGCGGAAAATGCCCGACAGGGTCATGATCACGTCGATGCGCGGCCGGCCAAGCTCCTCGAGCGGGATCAGTGCGGCCCCACAGAGTCGGCCATAACTATCGAAGCGGGGCTTTGCGCCGATCAGGGCCAATGCCTGGGCGATGGGACCGCCTTCGCTCTTTAAGTTGTCGGTGCCCCACAGCACCAAAGCCACGGACTTCGGGAGGCCATGCCCGTCCTCGAGATGACGAGCAAGCAGACGGTCTGCCTGCTGCCTGCCGTCGGCGACGGCGAAGGCGCTCGGAATGCGGAATGGATCGAAGCCATGCATATTGCGTCCCGTGGGCAAAATCTCCGGATTACGCAAAAGATCGCCGGCGGGCGCGGGGCGCGTGAACCGCGCGTCGAGCGCCTGGATCAGGGCCGGCAGTTCATGATTCTCGGCAAGCAGCCCTGCCGTCTTCGCCAAGCCTTCGAATAGCGCGAGTGTCGCCTCGTCTTGCGGAAGGCCGGATTGGCGCGCGGCCTCTTGCGGGGTGGCGCCGTCCAGCAAAGCTTCGACGGATGTCTGTTCCGGCCTAGCCCCCTTGGCCTCTGTTGAGGCAAGCAGCAGTTCCAGGCGGTCCTGGCGGGTATGCGCCTCGCCGAGGACATGGAGCCCGTGGGGAATCAGCTCGTATTCGAGTTCCTGAACCGCGGCCATGAGCTTCGCCACCTGCGGCTCGGCATCGCTCGTCCAGGCCGGGTCTGGCTCGGCAAGGTTGAGATCCGCGGCCTGCGCCTGAATCGTCGGCGCAAGTTTGGCGCGCTCCGCGTTGTCGCCCGGCTCCAGCCCGCGCCAGCGGTCAATCGAGGCTTTCAGATCCAGAAGTCCGCGATAGAGCCCGGCTTGTGCGACGGGCGGTGTGAGATAGCTGACGAGGGTGGCCGCCGAACGGCGCTTGGCGATTGTGCCCTCGGACGGATTATTGGCGGCATAGAGATAGAAGTTCGGTAGAGCGCCGATCAGCCGGTCGGGCCAGCACTTGGCCGACATACCCGCCTGCTTACCGGGCATGAACTCAAGTGCGCCATGGGTGCCGAAATGCAGCACGGCGTTCGCGCCGAAATCCTCTCGCAGCCAGCGGTAGAACGCCGAAAACGCGTGGGTCGGTGTGAACCCCTTCTCAAACAGGAGCCGCATCGGATCGCCTTCGTAGCCGAAGGCCGGCTGCACGCCGACAAACACGTTGCCGAAGCGTTCGCCGAGGACGTGGATCGAGCCGCCGTCGGTTTGCTGCTTGCCGGGCGCCGGTCCCCATTGCGCCTCGATTTCGGCAAGATGCGGCTCGCGGCGGATGTGGTCGTCGGCGGCAATGCGAGCATGAACATTGGCCTGCGCACCGAAGCTGTCGGCGTTGCCTTGCAAGATCCTGTCACGAAGCGCATCGGCACTCGCCGGGACGTCAACCGTGTAACCGGCCTGCTGCAAGGCCAGGAGCGTCCGATGTAGGGATTCGTACACGGACAGATAGGCGGCAGTGCCCGTGGCACCCGCATTGGGCGGGAAGTTGAAGATCACGATGCCGAGCTTGCGTTCATCCCGCGGACTTTTCCGCAACGCGATGAGATGCGCGACGCGCTCGGCCAGCATGTTCGCCCGCTCGATGCACCCATGCATACTGCGAGCGCCGTCGCCGGCGGGGAACACGCAGGCGCGACCACATCCGGTACATGCGGCGCCCGACCCGTCCGACCGGCCCCCGAAGGGGATTGGTCCCGTTGCGCCATCGAGCTCCGGGATGGCGACCATGATGGTCAATTCGACGGGCAACAGGCCGCGTTCGGAGGCGCCCCATTGCTCGAGCGTTTGCAATTCGAGGGGATGAGCGGCGATGTACGGAATATCCAACCGTGCGAGAACGTCTTCGGCTGCGGCGGCGTCGTTGTAAGCAGGGCCGCCGACCAGCGAAAAGCCGGTCAGGGAGACGAGCGCATCGATGGTCGGGCGCCCTTTCTTCAGGAAGAATTTATCGATCGCGGGTCGGGCATCGAGACCCGTGGCATAGGCCGGAACGACGTCGAGCCCGCGCTCTTCGAGAGCGGCTATTACGCCGTCGTAATGGGCGGTATCGCGGCCGAGGACGTGGGACCGCATCACAAGTAGGCCGACTCTTCCCTTTCGTCCTTCACGGCTCTTTGGCAGCATGTCGGCGTTCTCGCCAATGCGGCCGTGCGCGCGCGGATGGTAGACGCCAACCTCGGGGTACTCCACGGGAAGCTGCGGCTTCAACTTACCGCGCAACGCGCGGCGCGGCCCATCGGCATACCGGTCGATCAGGTGGCGAACTAGGTTTTCGATATTATCGTCGGTGCCCGCGAGCCAGTATTGCAACGTGAGGAAGTAGGCGCGAACGTCTTGGGCCGTGCCCGGGATGAAGCGAAGGATTCGCGGAATGCGCTTCAGCATCGCCACCTGTTGCGCACCCGCGCTCGACGACTTCTTTTTGCCGCCGCGCAGTCGCTTCAGCAGCGCCATTGCGCCACTCTCGGGCTTGTCCATGCTGAACCCGCCAAGCCGCGTCAGGCGGATGATCTCGCCGGCGGACATGGCGCCGACGATGGCGTCGCAATGGTCGCGCCGGGCCTGAAGCTCGGGCAGTACCGCCTGGATATGGTCTTCCAGGAACAGCATGTTGGCGAACACGATATCGGCACGAGCAATTTCAACCTTGCAACGCGCCAGCGCTTTCGGATCGGCGTCCCATTCGGAGGCCGCATGCAGCGAAAGTGATAGGCCCGGAATGTCGGCCGCGAGCCGGGGCCGAACGCGCTCTACCGCGCTCGAGAGATGCCCGTCGAGGGTGACGATCGCCACCCTGATGGGCGTGGGATCAGCGGCTGTAATGGGCTTTTGCATCATACAGCGTCTCTAGGGTGATGGTGTGCAGGCCGCGTTCGTTCGCGAAGCCTTCGGTGTTGCGCCGCGCCTTGCCGCGCACGAAGAAGGGGATCTTTTGCAGCTCGCGTTCGGCATCTTCGTGCCAGGCGAGCTTTTCGCCAGATCGGAATAAAAGAGGAGGCGAAGCCGCTGCAGCTTCGTCCTCCAGGGGGGTGACGCCGCGGTCCACATGCGAGGGCGGTGCGGCGTCATTAAACTCGAAATCCTCGCGGAACATCGCGAGCAGGTGCTCCTCGAGACCCATCATGAGCGGATGCACCCAGCTGTCGAAGATCACGTTGGCGCCTTCGAAGCCCATTTGCGGGGAATAGCGTGCCGGAAAGTCCTGCACATGCACCGGCGCCGAGATCACAGCGCTGGGCACACCCAGCCGTTTGGCGATATGGCGCTCCATCTGGGTGCCGAGTACGAGCTCGGGCGCCAGGTCGGTCACGGCAGCTTCGACCTCGAGATAGTCGTCAGTGATCAGCGCCTCGACCCCGTAGATCTTGGCCGCCTCGCGCACGTCGCGCGCGAGTTCGCGCGAATACGTGCCGAGCCCGACCACGGCAAAGCCGAGCTCTTCACTGGCGATCCGGGCCGCGGCGATTGCGTGGGTGGCATCACCGAAGATGAAGACGCGCTTGCCTGTGAGATAGGTCGAGTTGACCGAGCGCGAGTACCATGGCAGCCGCGACGTCTGGTCCGAGAGCAGGGGACTGGCATCGACGCCGGCCAGCGCGGCCACCTCCTCGATGAAGTCCCGTGTCGCACCGATACCGATGGGCACGGTCTTGGTGGTGGGCTGCTTGAAGGTGCGGCTAAGCCAGTCCGTCGCGGTGCGCGCGATCTCGGGATAGAGCATGACGTTGAAATCCGCCTCGCCGAGTCGCGCGAGATCGGCGGGCGAAGCGCCGAGCGGAGCCACGACATTGACCTCAATGCCGATCTTGCCGAGGAGCTTAGTGATCTCCTGAACATCGTCGCGGTGGCGAAAGCCTAGCGCCGTCGGGCCGAGCAGATTGCAGCACGGTGCCCGAGACGGCTTCCGCGGCTCCCGCAGCCAGTCGGCGGCGGGTGCGTGTGGCCCTGCGAAGGTGCGGACCATGCGATAGAAAGTTTCCGCCGCGCCCCAGTTTTCCTTTTTCTGATAGGCGGGAAGCTCGAGCGGAATGACGGGGACCGGAAGCTGAAGAGCCTTTGCCAGGCCACCCGGATCGTCCTGGATGAGCTCGGCGGTGCAAGATGCCCCGACCATGAGCGCTTCGGGCTTAAAGCGCTCGAAGGCATCGCGCGCCGCGGTCTTGAACAATTCGGCCGTGTCGCCGCCGAGATCGCGCGCTTGGAACGTCGTGTAGGTGACCGGCGGCCGCTTGTCGCGCCGCTCGATCATGGTGAACAGCAGGTCGGCATAAGTATCGCCTTGCGGCGCATGCAGCACGTAATGAACGCCTTCCATCGCGGTGGCGATGCGCATGGCGCCCACATGGGGCGGCCCTTCGTATGTCCAAAGCGTCAGCTGCACGGTGCTAAACCTCCAGCCGCGCGCGCCGGACAAGCGGTCGCGCAAAGAGTTCGGCGAGGTCACCTGCCTGCTCGTAACCCTGGATCGGTGTGAAGAGGAGCTCAATCGACCATTTCGTGGTGAGGCCTTCCGCCTCGAGCGGATTGGCGAGTCCAAGCCCGCACACGACGAGATCGGGGCGTGCGTCACGGCAACGATCAAGCTGCTTGTCGACGTCTTGCCCTTCGCTAAGAACAGTATCGGCGGGGAGGAGGTCGAGTTCCTGACTGAGATGCTGACGGTGAAGATACGGTGTGCCGACCTCGACGGGATACATGCCGAGCTCGCGCGAAACGAATTGGGCGAGGGGCACCTCGAGTTGAGAGTCGGGAAAAAAGAAGATTCGCTTGCCGGAAAGCTTCGAGCGGTGCGGCTCGAGCGCCGTCCGGGCGCGTGCCAGCGGTGCGGCGATAACGTCCTCGAACTTGCGTGTATCGACGTCCCAAACATCCGCGGCCGCCCGAAGCCATTGGGTCGTTCCGTCACCGCCAAGGGGAAACGGCGCGGCGATGCGCTGGGCGCCACGCTCTTCCAGCGCGCGCGCGGTATCGCCAAGAAACGGCTGAGCGAGCAGGTAGCGTGTGTTGGGCCCAACCTCCGGCAGATCGACCGAGCGCCGCGGTGGCAAGAACGCCACCGGCCCGATGCCAAGATCATCAAACAGGCGGCGGAACTGATCCTCGACGACGTCTGCGAGCGCGCCGATGACGAGCAGCGAGGTGTCGGCTCCTGCCGCGGCTTGCGGAAGTTCCGGCACGAGCGCTGCGAGGCAGGCATCCTCGCCTTGCGTGAATGTCGTCTCGATGCCGCTGCCCGAATAGTTCAGGATGCGCACGCTCGGCGCATAGCTTGCCGACAGGCGCTCAGCCGCCCGCTTCAGATCGAGTTTGATCACTTCCGACGGGCACGAGCCCACAAGGAATAGAAGCTTGATGTCCGGGCGCCGGGCGAGCAATTGCGCAACGATGCGATCGAGCTCTTCGTTGGCGTCGGCGAGCCCCGCGAGGTCGCGCTCCTCCATGATGGCGGTGGCGAAACGCGGCTCGGCAAAGATCATCACGCCCGCGGCGGACTGGATCAGGTGCGCGCAAGTCCGCGAGCCGACGACGAGGAAGAACGCGTCCTGAAGTTTTCGGTGGAGCCAGACGATTCCCGTGAGTCCGCAGAACACCTCGCGTTGGCCGCGCTCCTTCAAGACGGGCGAGTCGCCGCATCCTTGAGCCGAGCGCGCCAATGCGGGATGCACGTTCATTGCGCGGCCTCCCCAAGTCCCATTACTTGCGAGGCCTGCGCGCTCTCGAGCCGAGCGGCGCGCAGCTTGAGCAGGAATTGGGTGGCGTTGATTACGTACGACGCGTAGGCGGCCAGCGCGAGCAGCATCAGCTGAGTTGGGTCAAGCCAGCCCGTGAACAGCGCGCCGAGATAGGCCGTGTGCAGCGCCAGGACGAGCATGCTGAACACGTCCTCCCAATAAAAGGCGGGCGCGAACAGATAGCGGCCGAAAACCTCATGCTCCCAAATGGAGCCAGTTATCATGATGGCGTAAAGCGCGGCCGTCTTTACCACGATGGAGATCGTGGCGGCCTCATAGCCCGCTCCGGTCAGGAGATACCGGACGACGAGCCCGAGGCTGACGAGGAAGATCGCGAATTGAAGGGGTGCGAGAATGCCCTGTACGAGAGTCCAGGGAGAGGCATCTCTGCGCCGGCGCTCGTCGACATTATATAGAGACTTGCCCCGAGATTCCCGCGACATAGCCATCGCGTTTCCCCTCCCATTTCCCGACGCGCAAGGGGTCCTGCGCGACGGCCTTAGGAGGAGACTAAGTCTGGCCTCTCGTTACTGTCAACTGAATTGGACGTAAAAATATATTTACATTTGGCTCGGGCCGAGGTCCAATAGATCTGGCCCGAAAGGGCCCGATGCCGTCCAGATTAAACTCTAGAACCGCGTCTCAACAACAAAAAGTGTCAAACCCAGGAGACGGGGAGAGGTCCGGCACCGAGAAAGGGGCCGCTTTTAGGCGGTGTGTTTGCCGCTGGGGTTGCTCCCAAAGGGGGTAGGAAATGGCGAGCATGAGGGCGTTTGCTGAGTCGAGCAGCGACTGGGGCAGCTGCGGGCGCGATTCCTTTGATATATCAAAGTTCAAAGCGGGAGCGGTCCCCAAGCGCAAATTGGCGAATGGCAGCCGGAAGCTGCTGAGCCAGGCCATCGAGACCGATATTATCCCGCGGCTCGTTCAAACGCATAAACCACCTTCCGGGGGCCGCTCAGTCGAGGGTAAAGGACATCTTCATCCAAACTCAGAACAAGTTATAGAATTTGTCGGGCTATTGCTGTCGAATGATGTGGCCGTGGCTTCGGCTTATGTAGAAGACTTGGGTGCTAAAGGCACATCTATAGAGGCTATTTTTCTGCATCTATTCACGCCAGCCGCACGAGTACTTGGAAGGTTATGGGAAGAGGATGTTTGTGACTTTACAGACGTCACAATTGCACTCTCGCGGCTTCAGCAGCTCCTCCGCGAGCTCGGCGCCGCGTTTGAAATAGAGACCATTCCGGCGCAGATCGGGCGAAGAGCCTTGCTGGTCGCGGCGCCGGGGGATCAGCACACCTTCGGAGTCTTTATATTACAGGAGTTCTTCCGGCGCGCCGGCTGGGACGTGAATGGTGGCGGCGTGGCTTCAAACGAGGAGCTTTTTGGCCTGGTGGAAAGTGGTCGGTATGACCTCGTTGGCCTGTCGGCCAGCAACGAGGTTGCTGTGGACGAGTTTGCGGCGGTTATCCACACGATCCGGAAGATCACGCCGTCCCCCGGGCTTCAAGTCATGGTGGGGGGGCGATTCTTCCTGGAACATCCCGAAGCTGTGTCGGGCGTTGGAGCCGACGCGAGCGCTCAGAACGGGCGGCGGGCGGTCCTGAAGTTTTCGAGCTTGCTCGGCACGAATGCGTTACGCTAAGTGTACGCAGCAAGTGAGCAACTCAACTTGACAGGAATCGCCGTGGTGTTCGCCCGAGAAGAAGGCAACGTGTTCCGGGCCCCGAAGAAAACGCTCGGCGATTTGGATGCCGATATTGCGGCCGAACTTATTGCGGCAGCGGCAGATATCGCCTTGATAATCGACGCCAAGGGCGTCATCCGCGACGTTTCCCTTGGCAGCGACGAGCTCGCCAAAGAGGGCTTCGACGCTTGGGTCGGTAAGCCGTGGACTGAAACAGTCACCGTCGAAAGCCGCGCCAAGGTGGAGGAAATGCTCCGCGACTCGGCAAAGAAGGCGGCGCCGCGTTGGCGGCAGGTGACCCATCCCAGCAAAAGTGGAACGGACGTGCCGGTGCGCTATTCGGCGTTGCGGGTCGGCGACAGCGGCCGGGTTATTGCGATCGGCCGCGACCTGCGCGCCGTTGCTGCCCTCCAGCAACGTCTGGTCGACGCGCAGCAGTCGATGGAGCGCGAGTATGCCCGCCTGCGGCACGCGGAGACGCGGTACCGGCTTCTGTTTCAGATCGCCTCTCAGCCCGTGCTGATCGTGGATTCGAATTCTATGAAGGTCGTGGAGGCCAATCCCGCGGCCGGCCAATTGCTAGCCAAGAGCGTCAAACGGCTCTCGGGCCGGGCCTTCCCGGATCTGTTCGATGCCGAAAGTACGAAGGCCGTGCAGACGCATCTCGCGCAAGTCCGGGCCAACGGTCGCGCCGACGAGATCACCGCCAGACTAAACGAGGGTAACACGGAGACAGTGGTGGGCGCCTCGCTGTTCCGCCAGGAGAACGCGTCGCACTTCCTGGTGCGGCTGTCGCCTGTCGAGAGCGACCCCACCACGCCCAGGGTCGGATCAAAACTGTTCAGCGTCGTTGAGAGCTTGCCCGAGGGATTTGTGGTCACCGGCGTCGACCGTCGCATCGTCACGGCCAATCCGGCCTTTCTCGATCTCGCCGAGCTGGCGAGCGAGGAGCAGGCGCGGGGCGAGCCGCTCGATCGTTGGGTCGGACGTCCTGGTGTGGACCTCGATTCCCTAATTGCGAACATTCGCGAGCATGGCTCGGTCCGGAACTTCTCGACGATCCTGCGGGGAGAATACGGCGCAAGTGAAGAGGTCGAAATTTCCGCGGTCTCGGTTCTGACCGGCGAGTATCCCTGTTACGGTTTCACTATTCGCAATGTCGGCGGCCGCGAGCCAGCCAAGCCCAACCGGCCACGGGAGCTGCCGCGCTCGGCGGAGCAGCTGACCCAGCTGGTCGGCCGCGTGACGTTGAAAGAGCTTGTGCGGGAGACGACCGATGTCATCGAACGGCTTTGCATCGAGGCCGCTCTCGAACTGACCGGTGACAATCGCGCCTCGGCGGCGGAAATGCTGGGCCTGAGCCGGCAGAGCCTTTACTCGAAGCTTCGCCGGTTCGGTCTCGGCGATCTCAACTCCGACGACGACAGCTAGATTAGCTGCCTGCCGAGCTCTCGCCTGTGCGCAAGAAGTCCCGATAATTCGCCAAGAACTGTTCGGGCTGCTCGAAATGCGGGAGCGCGCCCGTGTCGAAGGGCTGGACCTTCCAGTTGGCTTGCCTGCGCGCCCAGTCCGCGTTGCTCATATTCCCGAAATCCCCTTTGGTCCCGTGCGGCAGCCAGACCTTGTGTTTGATCCGGGCATAGAGGTCGCGAATATCGGCGCTAAACAGCCGCCCGGAGACGAAGGCGTAGGGCGCATTCTTGGCCCCGGGTTGATGCGTGGTGAGATAGTCGTAGTCGAAGAGGCCGCGATCGTAATCGTCCGATCCGAAGGTCTTGCGCAGGAAGAAGCGAATGCTCCGCTTCGACGTGAGGGCCTTGAAGATGGCGTCGCTCCACAGCGGGAAGGTGAAGAAGGCATAGAGACCGGGAACCTCGCGCGTTTTCCGCTTGCGGCGAAAATGCCCCGACCGTTCGCTGAATCCGGTGGCTGAGACCAGCGTCAGCGTGCGGAAGCGATCGGGATCCTCGACAGTAGCGCGCGCTAGGAACTCCGAACCGAGTGAGACCGCGAGGGCATCGATCGGCGTATCGCCATGATCCTTGGCGATTACCCCCAGCATGTCGTGAACGGCATCGGTGTAAAGTCGCGGGGTGTAGTTGCGCTCAGATCGATCGGAGAAGCCGAAGCCTGGAAGATCCACCGCATAGACTTGGTGGGACTTTATCATCTCCTCGAAGATTGGCCGTACCTCATAGGCGGAACCGGCGGCATTGATGCTGTGCACGAGCAGCATCGGCGGCCCTTCGCCCGCCACATAATAGCTCAAGCGGCCTGCCTTGCCGGTGAACTCGCGTCGCGGTGCATCCACAGCCGGGCGCAGGGTCAGTCCGTCTTTGGTTTCGGGCAACACGCTCTCCTTGTTACCGAAATTCTTCGTCGCTTGAGCTGAATTTCGCGCACCCAAGGCCGGATCGTATGGACTCCGGCCAGGGCTAGTGTAAAGTAAACTGTACACTTAACTGCGTGGTTTTCTCATGACTGCGATTGCCCGACCCGCCCCGTCTGCCGTCGTCGAGCTGTTGAAGCCTATCACGTGGTTTCCGCCGATGTGGGCGTTTGGCTGCGGGGTGGTTTCCGCCGGTGTGCCCCTCGCCGGGCGCTGGCCGCTCATCGCCGCCGGCGCCGTCTTGGCAGGGCCCCTGGTATGCGCCACCAGCCAGGCCGTCAACGATTGGTACGACCGGCACGTTGACGCCATCAACGAGCCCGAGCGCCCAATCCCTTCGGGCCGCATCCCCGGCCATTGGGGCTTCTATATCGGGCTCATCTGGACTGGCCTATCGCTCTTGGTCGCAAGCCAACTCGGTGTGTTCGTCTTTGCCGCCGCTTGTGTCGGCCTTGCCCTGGCATGGGCCTATAGCGCACCGCCGTTTCGGCTCAAGACGAATGGCTGGTGGGGCAACACGGCGGTCGCTGCTTGTTACGAGGGCCTGCCGTGGCTCACCGGTGCTGCGGTCATGACCGGCGCCGCGCCGAGCGCGCGCGTGTTCATTGTCGCCGCGCTTTACAGTCTTGGCGCGCACGGCATCATGACTCTCAACGACTTCAAGTCGATCGAAGGCGACAAGCGCTCGGGCATCGCCTCGCTGCCGGTCCAGCTTGGCGCCGAGAGAGCCGGACGTGTTGCCTGCTGGGTCATGGCGCTCCCGCAGGTCGTCGTCATCGCGCTCTTGGTATCTTGGGGCTATCCCATCCACGCGGCCGTCGTCGCCATCGTGCTCCTCGTGCAGCTCCGGTTGATGATGCGGCTTCTGGAAAGCCCGAAGGAGAGGGCACCCTGGTACAACGGCACCGGTGTCACGCTTTATGTTCTAGGCATGCTGGTGACGGCCTTCGCGCTCGGCTCGAGCCCGGCAGGTGCCGCATGAGCAATACATCGCTCGGTTGGTTCGGCATCGTGCGGCTGGGTCTCGTGCAGACCGGGCTCGGCGCCATCGTCGTGCTCACGACCTCGACCATGAACCGTGTCATGGTTGTCGAGCTCGCGCTGCCCGCCATGCTGCCCGGTGCGCTGGTGACGCTGCATTACGCTATCCAGATCTTGCGGCCGCGCTTCGGATACGGCTCGGATGAAGGCGGACGTCGCGTTGCGTGGATCATCGGCGGCATGGCTGTCCTCGCCATGGGCGGCGTCGGCGCGGCGCTTGCCACGGCATGGATGACCACCAACACAGCTGCCGGTATTGCGCTTGCGATCGGCGCCTTCGCGCTGATCGGGGTCGGTGTTGGCGCGTGTGGCACGTCGCTGCTGGCGTTGATGGCGGCACGGGTCGCGCCTGACAGGCGGGCCGCAGCGGCCATGATTATGTGGATGATGATGATCGCCGGCATCGTCGTTACCGCAACCAGCGCCGGACACTTCCTCGATCCCTTCTCGCCGTCTCGTCTCGTCACGGTGACGGCTTCGGTTGCGGGCATTGCGTTTGTCGTGACGTTGCTCGCAGTTCTCGGTGTCGATCGGGCGCCCCCGATCTCGGCGGACCCGGTATCGCGTGCCCCCAAGCAGCCGTTCTTTCAGGCGCTGCGCCAAGTCTGGGACGATCCTTTGGCGCGCGGCTTTACCGTGTTCGTGTTTCTTTCGATGCTGGCTTACAGCGCTCAGGATCTCATCCTCGAGCCCTTTGCCGGTTCCGTGTTCGGGCTGCCGCCGGGACAGACGACGAAGCTCGCCGGTGTCCAGCACGCGGGCGTGTTCGCAGGCATGTTGCTCGCGGGCGTTCTCGGCAGCGGACGGTTTGGACGCGCGCGGGGCTCCTTGCGCGCCTGGACCGTTGGCGGTTGCATCGCTTCGGCCTTAGCGCTCTTGGTCATCGCCTCGGGCGCATTCGCCGGACCCAACTTCCCCTTGCGGCTTGCCGTCTTCGCGCTCGGCACCGGCAACGGCGTGTTCGCCGTCGCGGCGATCGGCTCGATGATGATGCTGGCGGGCGAGGGGCAGACTTCGCGCGAAGGGACCCGCATTGGATTATGGGGTGCGGCGCAGGCGATCGCCTTTGGCCTTGGTGGATTTCTCGGCACGGTGGGGGTCGACGTGGCGCGCGGCCTGCTCGATTCCACGGCGATGGCCTACGCCATCGTCTTTACCGGCGAGGGCGTGTTGTTCCTCTTTTCCGCGGTTCTTGCCGCACGTCTCGGTCAGCCACATCGGGGCACGATTCCGGCGCCGCTTCTGCGCACCGGCGAGCCGGGCGCCGTCATGGGAATCACGAGGGGGTGAGTGATGCGTGAGGTTGAGACATACGATACCGTCGTGGTGGGCGGCGGACCCGCCGGCGCCACGGCGGCTTACGATCTCGCCGGGCAAGGCCGCTCGGTGCTGCTGATTGACAGGGCCGGCCGTATCAAGCCCTGCGGCGGGGCGATCCCGCCCGTGGCCATGCGCGAGTTCGACATTCCGGAGTCGCTGCTGGTTGCGCGGGCCCAAGGGGCCCGCATCTTTGCGCCGAGTGCCAAGTGTGTCGACATGCCGATCGAGAACGGGTTCGTCGGCATGGTCGACCGCGAGGTATTCGACGAATGGCTGCGGGACCGTGCCGCGCGCGCGGGGGCGAAGCGACTCGATGCGGCGTTCGAGACCTTCTCGCGCGATGACGATGGAACGGCTGTTATCAACTACGCCACGAAAACCGACGACGGCGTGGCTGTGAAAGGCCGCGTGCGGGCACGGAGCGTGATCGGCGCCGATGGCGCGCTGTCGCTCGTGGCCCGTCAAGCGGTTCCGGGGGCGAACCGGGTGCCTTACGTATTCGCCTATCACGAGATCGTCCGCACGCCGGAGCAGGTCGATGGATCCGCGTATGACGGCACGCGATGCGACATTTATTATCAGGGTGTCTACTCACCGGATTTCTACGCCTGGGTATTTCCCCATGGCGACACGGCAAGCGTCGGCACGGGCACCGCCAATAAGGGCTTCTCTTTGCGTGGCGCTGTCGGGGCGTTGCGCAAATCCACCGGCCTCGAACACGCCGAGACTATCCGCCGTGAAGGCGCACCGATCCCGTTGAGGCCGCTCAAACGGTGGGACAATGGCCGCGATGTGCTGCTTGCCGGCGACGCCGCGGGTGTGGTCGCGCCCGCCTCGGGGGAGGGCATCTTCTACGCCATGACCGGCGGACGCTTGGCCGCCGATGCCGTGCAGCAATTCCTCGTCACCGGTGATGCGAGGGCGCTGGCTGCCGCGCGCAAGCGCTTCATGAAGGCGCATGGCCGCGTGTTCTGGATCCTCGGCATCATGCAGCGCTTTTGGTATTCCAGCGAATGGCGCCGCGAGCGCTTCGTCACCATCTGCAAGGATCGCGATGTGCAGCGGCTGACCTGGGAATCCTACATGAACAAGAAGCTGACGCGCACGCGTCCCATCGCGCATGTGCGTATCTTCTTCAAGGACCTGGCCCATTTGTTTCGGCTGGTATCGCCGTGACGTCGTCGTCACGCCCCCGCCTCTGGCTGCCGGTGCTTGGCGCCGCCGCCGCTGCGATCCTGGTTGCGAGCCTGGGCGCTACCATGACCGATCTCGGCCCCTGGTATCAGGCTCTCGACAAGCCATCTTGGCAGCCGCCAGATTGGCTGTTCGGCCCTGCCTGGACACTCATTTTTGCATTGGCCGCGGCGTCTGGCGTCATCGCCTGGCGGAACGCGCCCACGGATGCCCAGCGCGAATGGATCATTGGTTTATTCGCCATCAACGGCACGCTGAATGTGCTGTGGAGCGCATTGTTCTTCCGGCTGCACCGGCCCGATTGGGCGCTCATCGAGGTCGGATTCCTGTGGCTCTCCGTCCTTGTGCCGATCATCGTGTTCGCACGTTACGCCAAGACGGCAAGCTGGCTCCTCGTTCCCTACCTGGCTTGGGTGTCGTTCGCCGCTTTCCTCAATTGGGAGATTGTGCGCCTCAACGGCCCATTCGGTGGCGGCTAGCTGCGATGGACAGCCTTGTCGCCAGCGGACGAATTGTCGATCTGATCCTCGTCTTCGTCGTCGTGGAGGCCATTGGTCTCTTGGTCTATCGCCGGACCACGGGTCGTGGTTTGAGGCCGGTCGGCATCCTGCTTATGCTTTTGCCTGGCGTTTGCCTTCTCTTCGCCTTGCGCGCTGCATTGGTGGCCGCTGGTCCCATCCCGATCGCCGCTTGGCTCGCCGCGTCGCTCGCCGCGCATCTGGCGGACCTGTGGCAGCGGCAGCGGATTTCGTAGCCGATCACAGGACAGTTTGACTAAACCTAGCGTCAAGTTCACTTGACACAGGTTGCGGCGAGCCTAGACTTTGGCTGTCGCGAGGCTGCCGTCACAGCGCCTCGGTATACGTTCACGGGCCGGGAGGAACGTTATGAACGTCGCGGATATTCTCAAAGCCAAAGGCAACGCCGTAAAGACGGTGCGGCCCGATGAGACTGCGCTGGAGCTTGCCGAGCAACTCAGGGCCGAGCACATCGGCGCTGCAATCGTCAGTGCTGACGGCACGACCATCGATGGCATCGTCTCCGAGCGTGATCTTGCCTATGGGCTGGCCGCGCACGCCAGCAAGCTCCCCACTGTGGCTGTCGAGCGGCTGATGACCAAGGTCGTCGTGGTCTGCTCCCCTGAGGAAACCGTCCATGAGGTGATGCGCACGATGACGCAAAAGCGCATCCGCCACCTACCCGTCAAAAATGGCGAGGACCTTGTCGGCATTATAAGCATCGGCGATGTGCTCAAGCATCGTCTGAGCGAGGTTCAGTTGGAGGCCGAGGTCCTGCGCGATTACGCCCGTGTGCGGCGCTAAGAGGAGTAGCGGTTATGGTCATGACGGTAGGCAACATCCTCAAGATCAAGGGGCGCGTCTACAAGACCGTCAAGCCGGATGAGACCGTGCAAGAGTTCGCGCGACATCTGAAGGATGAGCGAATTGGCGCCATGATCGTCACGCATGACGGATCCGTACTCGAGGGGATCATTTCCGAGCGCGACATCGCCTATGGCTTGTCCAAGCACGGACAAAAATTGCCGGACATGAAGGTGTCGGAGCTGATGACGAAGGTCGTCATTGTCTGCACGTCAGAAGACAGCATTGACGACGTCATGAATCTGATGACTCAACGCCGCATTCGGCACCTCCCGGTGAAGGACAGTGACGAACTCGTTGGAATTATCAGTATGGGGGATGTGGTGAAGGCGCATTTGACCGGCAGGCTGATGGCCGCCCGCATGAGCCGCTAGGCCGCAAGCTCGTTTCCAATCAAACAAAGACGAAGCAGGGAAGGATAGCTGGAATGAGGAAGGCGGCTCTACTCGGGTTGGCTTGTGCTGCGACTGCGCTTTTGATGGCCCCGGCCGGATCGGATGCGGCCGATGCCGAAGCGGGCAAGGCCGCGTTCGCCAAATGCGGCATTTGCCATCAAATTGGTCCGAATGCTCAGGCTCTCGTCGGCCCACCGCTGACTGGTGTGGTGGGGCGCAAGGCCGGCAGCGTGGCGGGTTTCGCATATTCGCCTGGCATGAAGAAGCTCGGCGATGACGGCTATGTCTGGACCGAGGAGCACATCGACAGTTGGATTGCCAACCCCAAGGCGCTGCTTCCCGCGTCCACGATGGCGCTGGCGTTTCAGGGGATTCCGGACGCCGATGAGCGGGCGAACATTATTGCCTATCTGAAGACCTTCCCGCAGTAGACAGGGTCTGACGGATCTTCAGCGCGGCGTTCTCGGGTTCCAATATTTCGTCGAGAACGCCCGCACGGGCCGTCTGACAGCGATGCACGGGGCACCGAAAACCCCATCCGCATCGATTGGCTGAATTATTCGCTGCTCTGCGGGAAACAATTCCTGTTAGCTCCTGAAAATTCCTGTTCGGGAATCTGGGTGTAACGAGCTGACCTATAGTCGGAAAAACACAGCCGTCTTCGCCTTTGCGATTTGCGAAATTTCCCTGTATTTACCCGCGTATCAGGGAAAATCGACCACCGCGACAGGTTCGCCGCAGCCTCCCAGCACAGCCACTAACTGATGTGGAGGTATTTTGCCTCTGGCGAGGGGGCCGACTGACTCGCGAATCCGGCCACCTCTAATGGCTGGGGACCGCGGTATATTGACAATGTGGAGTGTTGCATGAGCCGACAGGAACCGCTGATTTTTGTCGTCTCGGGCGAGGTCTCTGGCGATAATCTCGCCGGACGGCTCATGAGCGCGCTGGAGGCGCAGACGAACGGGCGAGTCCGCTTCGCTGGCGTCGGCGGCCCACAAAGTGCGGCACACGGCCTCGAGAGCCTGTTTCCCATTCACGATCTCTCGGTCATGGGGCTCGCCGAGGTGCTGCCGCACCTGCCCCGCCTCATCAAACGGCTCAATCAAACCGCCGCCGCCGCCCGCAAGCTCAAACCCGATGTCATCGTCACGGTGGACTCGCCGGGCTTCTGCCTAAGGCTCGCTCATAAGATGCGCGGCTCCGGCATCCCCATCGTGCATTACGTGGCGCCTCAGCTTTGGGCGTGGCGCCCAGGCCGCGCTCGCGCGCTCGCTGAGCGCGTCGATCACCTTATGGCGTTGCTTCCCTTCGAGGTTCCCTTCTTCGCCAATTACGGCATCCCATGCACCTATGTCGGTCATTCGGCCATCGAGTCCGGCGCCGCGCGTGGAGACGGCCCGGCATTTCGACGACGTCACGGCCTGCCGGCAGACGATCCGGTTCTATGCGTCTTGCCCGGTAGCCGCAGCGGCGAGATGCGACGCATCCTGCCGGTATTCGGCGAGGCACTACTCCTCTTGAAGAAGAACTATCCGAATCTTAGCGTCGTCATTCCAATGGTGCCGTCGATCGCCGAAGAGGTCCGTGCCTTGACGAAGGAGTGGCCGTTTCCTGCGATCTACGTCACCGATGCTGACGAGCGCTTCGATGCGTTCGCCGCCTGTGACGTCGCCATGACCAAGTCCGGCACGGTGACGCTTGAACTGGCGCTCGCCCAAGTCCCAATGGTGGTCGGCTATCGGGTCACCGCCGTGACCGGATTTCTCGTCCGTCGCATGGGCATCAAAGTTGAGCACGCATCGCTGGTCAATCTACTCGTCGGCCACGCGGTCGTTCCGGAACTGATGCAAGAAGATTTCACCCCTGAGCAGGTCGCCACGGAGGTCGATGCATTGTTGCGCTCGGAGGAGGCCCGCGCGGCCCAGCGGGAAGGTTTCCGCGAGGTCATTGCCATTCTCGGCGACGCCAACCCCCCGCCGAGCGAGCGAGCCGCCAAGGTCGTGCTCGATGCCATCCGCGTTCGCAACGCGGTGGGCGAGGTAACCGATCCCGGCTAGCCCGCGTTCATCTGGGAGACGTGGGGTAAGTGCGCTGCAGGTCTGTGATGTAGTCGCGCACGATCGGCGCTGCATCTCGCTTGCGGGCGAGTTGCATGTGAAAGACAAGCTGGCTGCCGGTCAGGAACATCATTTCGGCGCTGATGAGATAAAACTCCCACATGCGGCAAAAGCGCTCGTCATACATGGCCGCGATCTTGTCGCGGTTGGCCTCGAAGCGCCGCCACCAATGGTTCAGAGTCTTGGCGTAATGCACACGCAGGAGTTCTAGGTCTAGGACCCATAGGCTCGCTTGCTCGACGGCCGTGAAGACTTCCGACAGCGCGGGTGAATAGGCGCCGGGGAAAATATATTTCCTAAGCCACGGGCTCGCCGTGCCGGGTGGACTCATATGACCAATCGAGTGCAGCAGCATGAGGCCGTCGTCCTCAAGCAGCGCATTCACCTTTGCGAAGAATTCGTCATAATGGCTCACGCCGACATGCTCGAACATGCCGACCGAGACGATACGATCGAAGCGTCCTCGGACATTGCGGTAATCGAGCAACTCGAAGCGGACCCGGTCGCCTAGGCCGGCAGCGGACGCTTTCTCATTGGAGAGAGCATGCTGCTCCTTCGATAGGGTAACGCCGGTCACGTCCACCTCTGCCAACGAGCCAAGATAGAGCGCGAGGTCGCCCCAGCCGCTGCCGATATCGAGGATGCGCAGGCCCGGCTTCAAGTTGAGCTTGGCGGCGATGAGTCGAAGTTTGTTCGCTTGCGCCTGCTCGAGACTCTCGTCGTCGTCGAGGAAGTAGGCGCAGGAATATTGCATGCCCTCGTCGAGAAACAGACGGTAGAAATCGTTGCCGAGATCGTAGTGGTGCGCGACGTTCTTCTGTGCCGTGCCAATGGGGTTTGCCTGCTGGAAGCGCTTGAAAGCGCGCGATGCGCGACGCAGCACCTTCTGCAAAGGATAGGCGCCGAGCTCAAGTCGGTTCTTTGAGAAGAGCGTTAGAAAGTCACGCAAGCTCGAGTCTTCGAAGCGGAGCCGGCCGTCCATATAGGCTTCTCCCGCATGCAGCTCTGGATTGAAGAATAGCTTGCGGTAGAGCGTGGGATCGCTGAGCACCATGGTGACTTCGGGCCCTGGCGCTCCGGCAAACACGTGCACGCGACCCTCGGCATCAATCACTTTTAACGTGCCGACCCGGACGAAGGATTTCAACATGTGCGAAAGGGGAAACATCGTGCTCCTTCGCCGGCAATCCTTGGTCGATCAAGGTGGCCGGTGTTGACGTGCAAGTGTGATATCAGCTCGTCTTTTAAAGCTGTAATGGCGAATTACTGAAGCAGAAATTGGTTCGCGTCACGGTCGTTCGAGTCGCATACGAAGGATCAAATATTGTTGGCGAGCGCCTGGCGGTGTCAAGGCAACGCGGCTTGCGGCATGGCACTCGCCAGCCAGCCACGAGCGCTGGCCACCTTCGGAGCTTGGCAATCAGCCATATCCGGGCAACGATGCCGTATATACCATCCAGCTGGGAGATGATTGATTGGAAAAAGGCAACGACAGAGAAGCCTTGATAGGGAGCGGATTGATCTGAATGAATGAGAGTCCGGTAAAAGCGAGACCCGAGACGCTGGAGA
This sequence comes from uncultured Alphaproteobacteria bacterium, assembly GCA_963731875.1. Classification (GTDB taxonomy): domain Bacteria; phylum Pseudomonadota; class Alphaproteobacteria; order Rhizobiales; family Methyloligellaceae; genus Methyloceanibacter. The sequence continues at coordinate 86,071 of CAVSXL010000008.1, forward strand.
GCGCCGATATAATGCGGCTTCTGCCGCATCGCTATCCCTTCCTTCTAGTGGACCGAATTGTCGACATGGACGGGGACCGCGCGGCGACGGGCATCAAGAATGTGACTGCGAACGAGCCATATTTTCAGGGACACGTTCCGGGTACGCCTATTATGCCCGGCGTCCTCCTAATAGAGGGTATGGCTCAGACCGCTGGTGCGCTCTGCATTAGCTTTGCCGAAGATCTCCAGGAGGTTCCGCTCGTCTACTTCATGGCAATAGACAAAGCGCGCTTCCGGCGCCCGGTGTTTCCCGGCGACACAATTTTTTATCACATAAAGAAGATGCGCGGACGTGCTCGCATCTGGCGCTTCAGGACCCAAGCTATCGTCAACGGCAACCTTGTTGCCGAGGCTGAGATCAGTGCGGTGCTTGTGGAAGGAGAGGGGCGCTAACCGCTCCAAGGCCGCCTGAAACGGCTCGGCGGCCCTGACCGCTCTCTCACAATATTTTCATTGCGGAGCCATGTCGCCAGCCGCCTCTGCGAAGGAGACCAGGCGGCGTTTCTCCTCGTTCCAAAGCACGAGCCTTACGGACTTGATGCTCTGAAGCAGGGTGAGGCGCCCGACATTCCGAAGTTCGGGACGGTCGCGCAGCACTTCGGAAAGGCGATAGCACGGAATCCGGCTCGACAGGTGATGCACATGGTGCACTCCGATATTGGCTGTGAACCAGCGCAGGACGCTCGGCAGGTCATAGTGCGAACTGCCGTGCAGTGCCGCCTCGTGGAAAGTCCAGTCGTCGTCGTGCTCCCACAAGGTATCCTCGAACTGGTGTTGGACATAGAATAGCCAGACGCCAATCGAGGCAGCGAGAAGCGTGATCGGCAGTTGCACGAGCATGAATGCGCCCGCACCGACCATCCAAATGACCGCTGAGACGACAATCGCGATCGCCGCGTTCGTCGCCATCGCACTTATCCAAGGTTCCAAACCGCCGCGTAGCAGCCCCATCGGCAGCCGGTGGCGCAGGATGAACAGATAGGCCGGCCCGACCCCGAACATCACGACCGGGTTTCGATACAGGCGATAAAGGAACCGCCGCCACGGCGCTAGCGCCTGAAACTCACTCACGGTCAGCGTATCGATGTCGCCGATGCCACGGCGCTCGAGGTTGCCTGAACTCGCATGATGCAGTGCGTGAGCACGCCGCCAGAAATCGTAGGGCGTCAGCGTCAGCACGCCGATGACGCGTCCGATCCAATCATTCGCGAGACGATGACGGAAGAACGAGCCGTGGCCGCAATCGTGCTGGATCATGAAGAGGCGAACGAGGAAGCCCGCCGCCGGGACGGCGAGAGCCAGGCCGATCCAGTAGCCGGCATGCAGCGCGGCCCACATCACTATCCACAGCACCACGAACGGCACCGCCGTAATCACCAGCTCGATGATGCTGCGCACGCTGTTCGGCTTGCGGTATGGAGAGAGGCTCCGCATCAGCGTGTGGGAAGCGGGCGCGACGTGAGCATCCGGATACCTTTCTTCGAGAAGGGCCTCGCCCGGCTGCTCTTCTTGCCGGCGGCTTTGGCAAGGACGGACAGCTGCTGCCGATGATTGCGTATTTCTCATAGTTAATCCTTGGCGGCGGCTATTATGGCCGGCGGCGCTGGTTCAGGCTGCCCACAAGTCCATGGGTCAGTGGCCCATGGCGAGGTTTCCGATTGCGGAGAAGCAAAGACGGTACGGCGCCACTACGCTAACCGAGGACGTCGCGCAACTGGAGGTTTAAGCCATCCGTGGGCAGGGCTGGTTCATTTTTGTAATGGAAATCGTAGGTTCATGCCCGCTCACGGGTATCGAGAAATTGAATGGCCGGCCATTCATCACGCGCCCGGTTAAGCTCCCACTGATCACGGGCGAGAAAAACAGGTTGGCCATCACGATCCGTGGCCATCGCGCTTCGCTGGCGCTCCAAAAAACGCTTGAGCGTGGACCCATCGCCGCTCTTGATCCACCGCGCCGTTTGGTAGGGCGCCGGCTCGAGCGCGACTTGGATCTGATATTCAGAGCGCATGCGCTCCGTCAGCACGTCCAGCTGCAATTGGCCCACGACCCCGATGATCCAAGCGGCGCCGGAAACCGGCCGGAACACCTGAGTGACGCCTTCTTCGGCGAAGTCGTCGAGCGCTCGCTTGAGCTGCTTCGCGCGTATCGGGTCGCCGAGGCGGATGCGCCGCAATATCTCGGGTGCGAAGTTCGGTATCCCGGTGAACTTCACATCGGCACCCTCGCACAGCGCATCTCCCACACGCAGGGTGCCGTGATTCGGAATGCCGATAATGTCTCCAGGCAGCGCCTCTTCGGCGAGCTCGCGTTCTCTGGCGAAGAAGAAGATCGGGTTGTTCACGCCGATCGTTCGACCGGTTCTAACCTGCCTGAGCTTCATGCCGCGTCGGAAACGACCGGAGCAAAGCCGAACGAAAGCGACTCGATCGCGGTGATTTGGATCCATATTTGCCTGAACCTTGAACACAAAGCCGGTCACGCGGTCTTCCGAAGGGTCGATGGCTTGCGGCTCGGCGGGTTGCGGCTGAGGTGGCGGCGCGTAACGGGTGAGCATCTGGAGCAGCTGGGGCACGGCGTAGTCCTTTAGCGCGCTGCCAAAGAGGACGGGAGTCATATGACCTTCCCGGTACGATTGAAGATCGAGCGGCTTGTAAGCCGAGATCGCCAGCGCCGCCGACTCCCTAAGATGCTCCAGGACATGGAGAGGAACGAGATCGGCCAATCTAGGATCGTTGATCCCTGTGCAATCGACATCGAGATCGTAAGTGCCGCCTTTTCCCGCCGAGGAGGTTAGAAACTTGGACGCAGTTAGATCGAAGCAGCCGTGAAAATCGACACCCGTCCCAACCGGCCAGGTCATGGGGGAAACATCGAGGGCCAATGTGCTTTCGATTTCGTCCAACAGCTCAAGTGGATCGCGCCCCTCGCGATCCATCTTGTTAATGAAGGTGATGATCGGAATGTCTCGCAGCCGGCAGACCTCGAATAGCTTGCGCGTCTGGTTCTCGATGCCTTTGGCGGCATCGATCACCATAATCGCCGAGTCCACGGCGCTGAGTGTGCGGTATGTATCCTCGCTGAAATCCTGATGGCCGGGGGTGTCGAGAAGATTGAACACCAGCCCCTCATGCTCGAAAGTCATGACAGAGCTCGAGACGGAAATCCCCCGGGCCCGCTCCATTTCCATCCAGTCGGACTGTGTGCGGCGCCGTTCGCCGCGCGCTTTCACATGACCGGCAAGCCGGATCGCCCCGCCGAAAAGTAGAAGCTCTTCCGTCAACGTTGTTTTGCCGGCGTCAGGATGCGAGATGATCGCGAAGGTACGCCGATTGACTGGCACAGTTGCGATAGGGTCTTCGGTGGTCGTCAATAAAGGCCTGTCCTTTCCGAAAAAATCCATCCGCTGGAGACTTGGCCAGCGATTTTCGCTGCTCTGCGGAAAACAATTCCCTGTTCTGATGCGTAGGGAATTTGGGTTGCAAGTAGCGACTTATAGTCTGAAAACCGAGAGGACTTCTCACCTTCGCGGCAAGATCGCGAGATTTCCCGTATTTTCCATGCGAATTCGCCCTTGCGATACGTTCGACGCGGGCCGTCCGACGCGGCGGCGCATGACACGCGTCAATCGCCCTGTGAGACTTCGCCTAGCGAGGTGACGATGGAAGAGGATCGCTGCAGGGTCTGGCTGACCGGGCACCGATCGGCAATCTCGATGAGATGCTCACGCTGCTCGCCGGTCAGATCGCCTTCGACGTGAATCGTCCGCTCGAACCGATCGGAGGGACTTTTGCCGTCGCTGCCCACGACGACCTTGTGCCGGACCTCAACCAAAGTCTTTTCCAAAGGCCAGCCATGGCGATCGGCATACATGCGCAGCGTCATGGCCGTACACGCGCCTAAGCCCGCCATCACATACTCATAGGGCGAAGGGCCCGTGTCGCGGCCGCCCACGGGTGGGGGTTCGTCGGAACTCAGCGTATGAGGTCCGATGGTGACAGTCTGTCCGTAAGGTTTGTCGGCGTTCTCGGCGACAACGACGGAGCGCTTGGGTGCGGTCATCAAGTCTCTCTCTGTTCATGCTGCTATCGTGCCCGTGGCACTCCGCAGACGGCACGCCTAGGCAATCGCCCAATTACGCCGAGCGCTTGAGCTTGCCAATGTCCGGGAACTTGAGCACCGCCTTCTCGAAATAGGGCTCGCTCGTCCCGGCGCGCACCTTGCGCAGAAAATTCTTGGCGCAGACCGACAGCTTTGATCCCCGTGAAGGGCGTTCACGCCCGCGTTGCCCTCACGCTCTTTCCAGATGAACGACGGTGCCGTGCACCGTGGTGCTTTCTGCGAGGTCGCTCTTCCTGTCAGAGACAAGCGCGTTGATATTCGCATTGCCGGCCGATGCGCTCGGCCAGCGGCCCTTATAGACGATGCCCACACCCGGTTGCGCCGCATCGGAGATCGTGACGGCGAGCCGGAGAGAGCCCGTGTCGTTGACGAGGAGGACGGCATCGCCCTCGGACAAGCTCCCGTCGGCGGCATCGTCGGGATGCAGGATGACGGTCGGCGGTCCCAGGCGTCGGCGTATGACCGGGTCATTGCCGTAACTCGAGTTCATCTGCCATTCCGAGGCCGGCGAGATGATGCGAAGCGATCCCTGTTCCGGCGGCGTGTCGGCGTGAGGGGTCGGGGCTCGCGGCAGGCCCAGCGCCACGGCGCCGTCGCTTGCCAGTTCGATCCGGCCGGACGGCGTTGCAAATTTGAGATCGGCGAACTGGAGCCGCGGCTCGCCGAACAGCGTCACCGTGCCGACGTCGGCAAGATCGGCGAAGCCGCCCTCATAAGGTGTTTGGGCCAACAACCGATCGAGGAGGTCGGCCTCGCCTTCGAACAGTCCCGGATCGTTGTAGCCCATGGCGCGCGCCAGACGTCTGAAGATCTCGTGGTTGGAGAGCGCCTGGCCCGGCGGTTCGGCGGCCTTCACCTGCGCGGAGAGGGTGAGGTCGAAATAGGACAGCACCAGATCGTTGAACTCGAGAAAGCTCGCGGCCGGGAGCACGATATCGGCATAGGCCGTGGTGTCGGTGTGGAAGAGATCGACCGCGACGTGGAAGAGGTCTTCCCGCTCGAGTGCCTTGCGCAGGCGGCCCTGCTCGGGCGACGACGCTGCCGGGTTGTTGTTCCAGTTCACCAAGGCGCTTGACCGGTCCTTATCCTCCAGCGTCGCGGCGAGGTCCATATGGCTGATGGACTGTGTACCCTCGCGGGCGAGTTCCGGCATGGTCACGGTGTCCATATCGATGCCGCGCCCGCCAGGGCCGTTCATGTAGAGAAAGCCGGCGCCAGGCTTGCCGACATTGCCGGAAAAGGCGACCAGCGCCGCCAAAGCGCGAAAAACATTGCCGCCCTGCGGCTGACGCTGCACGCCTTGTCCGAGCCAGAGCAGGGAAGGGCCGGTCGCATAGGCGGTTGCCGCCGCCTCGATCAGGTCCGCCGGCACGCCGCAGAGATCTGCCGCCTTGGACGCCGGCATACTGTCGATGGCCGCCTCGAGGTCTTCGGCGCCAAGCACGTGCTGCGCGATGAAGTCCCGGTCTATCAATCCCTTTTCGCGCATCACATTGAGGAATGCGAAGGCGAGCGCCGCGTCGGTGCCGGGACGAAGCTTAAGGTGAATGTCCGCCGATGTCGCCGTGTCGTGCCCGATCGGATCGACGACGACGATCGTCGCGCCGGCTTGCGCCGCCTCTCTGACGAAGACCGTGTCCTGATGCGGCGCCGAATGAGACGGGTTGGCGCCCCAGACCAGGATCGTGCGCGCATCCTTCGCGGTGCGCGGGTCGAAGCCATCGAGCGACGTGCCGAACGCAAGGTCCAGCGCCATATGGCCGGCCTTGTTGCAGACGGTGTCCGGATCGACTTCGGTCGCGCCCATGCGGTTGAACAGGCGAAGCGGGAAGGCGATGCCGATCAAGCCCACAGTGCCGGTATAGTGTGTATGCAGAATCTTGTGGGCGTCGCCCGTGTCGATCAGGCCCCGGAACCGTTCGGCGATCTCGGCCAGGGCCTCGTCCCAGGATATCTCGACAAAGCTGTGGCTGCCTTTTGGGCCAGCCCGCCGCAATGGACTTTTGAGGCGAAGGGCATCGTCCCGCCACGCGCCGTTATAGGCGATGGCACACTTGCCACAGAGCTTTCCGCGTGAAACCGCATGGTCGGGATCACCTAGAACCTTGGTGATGACCCCGTTTTCTCTGTACACGGCGATGCCGCAGGCGTCGTAGCAGTCACGCGCGCAAGTGGTCTTGAGCACGACCTCTTTTAGCATTGTCGACCTCGCACGCCGGTGCGCAAGACTTGATCTAAACGATACTGCCAATCCTGGATCGCAAAGTCGACGGCAATTGCCGTACCCCCTAGTAGTTACTCACTCAAGAGGATTGTCTCGGACGGGCATAAATCCCGAAACTCGGCCTGACGCTTTGTTTTCGGCCCTGCGTGGCCCGTGAAAGTGGTGGCGTGACGTTACTTGGAAGCCTGTGTGAAATGAGCAACCGATCCAAGCTCTCCTCAGCCTTACCCGCTAGTGCCGCCGCAAATCCTGTTCTCAGAACGATGAGTGTAACCCCGGTCGCCCGTATCCACGGTCGGACCGCCGATGGACGTGGAGGGACAGCATGACGAGCAAATTTGCGATGAACCGGCGTGACTTTCTTTCGACCACCGCCGCCGCCACGGTCATGGCCGGCGTATCCATGCCGAAGATGGCCTTCGCGGCCGATAAGGTCGTGAAGATAGGCTTCCTCGCCCCGCTGACCGGCGAGGTCGCGGCTTGGGGCAAGCCCGGGCTCGATGGATGCAAGATCTGGGCGGACTGGGTCAATGCCGATGGCGGCATCAAGATCGGCGACGACGTCTACAAGGTCGAATTCGTGGCCTACGACGACGAATACGATCCCGGCAAGGCGCGCGCCGGCGCGGTTCAACTCATCAAGGAAGACGACGTCAAGTTCATCATGATGCTTGGGGGCGATCCCTGGCCCGGCGCTTCGCCGGTGGCCGAGAAAGAGAAGATGTTGGTCTCGACGCTCCTGCCGAGTGATCTCAGCCCCGAGACCAAGATGTTGGTCGCGCCCTGCGAGGTGCACCCGATCTACAACGTGACCGGTGTCGAATGGCTGGCAGAGAACAAGCCGGACCTGAAAACCGCGGTCGTCTGCGCGCAGGACGATTCCCTCGGCAAGCCGTCGGTGGCCACTTACCTCGCGGCGTTCGAGGCGGCGGGCATCGAGGTGCTGGGCGATCCGATCTTCTTCGATCCGGCGACGACCGACTTCGCGCCGATCATGTCGAAGATGCTGGCGCTCAAGCCGGACATCATCTGCCTCGACACCTGTTATGCCGACTATGTGCATCCTCTCACCGAGCAGGCCTTCCAGCAGGGCTTCAAGGGCCAGATGATCTCGTGCACGGCGGACTTCTATCAGAAGATGGTCGAGAAGACGTCCAAGGAGTTCATGGACGGCTTCATCTTCCAGTTCCCCGATTTCGACGACCCGGCACTCAACGAGCCGCACGTCAACTTCAAAAAGCCCAACGAGTTCTACGCCGAATATGTGAAGCGCTACGGCGAAGGGGAGTGGGGCGCCGTGTCCTGGGAATACGCTTCCATTATGGATCTGTGGTCGAACGCCGCGCAGAGGGCCGACACCACCGACCCGGAGAAGGTTCTCGAGGCCATGAAGGTCGGCGGCACCGGCAAGCAGGCGTTCGGCGATGCCGAATGGTGGGGCAAGGAGCTGTTCGGCATCGACAACGCTCTGGTCGGTCTGTGGCCGGTCGTGGTCATCGAGGACGGCAAGGCGAAGATCAAGGCGTTCAAGTCCATCCCCGAATGGTGGGGCAAGCACAAGGACCTTCTGATCAAGCACATGGAAGCGCTCGACCAGATGTACTACCAGCGCAGCTAGCTCCGCCTCCTGGCCTCTCCCGCTGCATGTGCCGCATACTGTCCCGCGAGCGCAGGGATGGGCTAATGTCGCGCGTCAGGTCAATCAGTGACACACGCCCCGCGCCGGGCAGAAGCCGGGCGCATCACGGAGCTTGGTGATGACCGTCGACTTGTTCGTTCAAACAGTGGTGAATGCGACCTACGCCGCGAGCTATATGGCGCTCATCGCCGTGGGATTCGTGCTCATCTTCGGTGTAATGGGCGTCGTCAATTTCGCCCATGGCGAGCTCTATATGGCCGGCGCCTATACCGTCGTCGCCCTCTATGCCGATCAGGGGTTTCCGTTCTTCCTGGCCGTGGCCGCGGGCCTCCTCTTCGTGGGCCTGCTGGGGCTCCTGATGGAGCTCGCCCTGTTCCGGCCTCTGCGCGACAATCCCCTAGGCGGATTGATCGCCTCGATCGGATTTCTCCTGATCCTGCAGACCGTCGCCGTGCTCGGCTTCGGTGTCCGCATGGAGAATGTGCCGCCTTCGACCCAGGAGAAGATCACATTCATGGATGGGGCGGTACTCACCTATCAGCGGCTTTACGTGATCCTTGCCGCGATCTCCTTGCTGACGGCATTGTGGATTTTTCTACGCAAGAGCAAATTTGGCTGGGCTCTGCGCGCCTGTTCGCAAGACCGCGAAGCGGCCGCCCTTCAGGGTATTTCGATAAATCAGACGGCACGGATTGCTATGTTCATCGGCGCGGCTCTCGCAGGCGTTGCCGGAGCGCTCACCGCGCCGCTGGTTTCACCGACGCCGTTCATGGGGCATTCCGTCGTCGTCACCGCATTCATCATCATCATCGTCGGTGGTTTGGGCTCCCTCGAGGGTGCGGTGCTCGTCGCTATCCTCTATGCCTTCGTCCACACATTCGTGACCACAATCTATGACGGAACGCTCGCCAACATTGTCGGCCTCCTACTGATGCTGGCCGTTCTGATCGTGAAGCCCACCGGCCTATTCGGAGCTAAAGAACGTGCCTAGATCCGGAGACAGAGCCACATTTCTCTGGGTGCTCGGCTTTGCGCTGCTCGCGGTGGTGCTGGTCGCGCTGCCGCATCTGCTGTCGTTTTCGCAGCAGGAGATTCTAGTCCTGCTCGTGATCAACGTGCTGCTGGTCTGCAGCTACAGGCTGCTCACGCTCACCGGCGAGTGGTCGCTGGCGCATGCGGTCATCATGGGCGTCGGCGCCTACGCCTCGGGGCTGTGCGCAAAGGAGCTCGGGATACCGGTGCCGATCTCGATGGTGATTGGCGCCGCGACCGCCGGCTTTCTAGCCTTTCTGCTGAGCTTCCCCTTGTTTCGCATGAAGGGCTTCTATTTCCTGATCGGCTCATTCGCCGCGGGCGAAGTGATCCGGCTGATGTGGAAGTGGAGCGACCTGACATTTCTGTTCGGCGGACCAAAGGGCATCAAGCGCATTCCGCCTTTCCCGAATATCCTGACCATCGATTTTTACGAGCCGGTGAACTACTACTATCTCTGCCTCATCGTGGTCTCCATATCGCTTCTCATTCTTTATCGCATCGAGCGCTCGCGCATCGGGCTCACATTTCACGCCATCCACTGGCAGGACAAACTCGCCGAGTCCGTCGGCGTCGATACGTTCCGCTACCGCATGCTGGCCTTCGTCATCTCGGCGTTTTTCGCCGGTCTGGCGGGCGCACTCTACGCCCACTATGTGGGTGCGGTGGCCCCGAACCGGTTCGATGTGGAGGAGATGGTCTACATTCTGATCTGGGCCATCGTCGGTGGCACCGCGACATTCTATGGTCCAATTATCGGCGTGATAGCGCTAACCATCCTCAATGAGGTGATCTTGCGCTCGCTCGGTGTGGACGAGATGCGGCCGATGTTTTACGGCGCCATTTTGATCATATCCATCCTGTTCCTGCCGGACGGGCTGGAGAGTCTCTTGCCCAAGATCAAGGGATGGCTCGCGGGGCGTAAGGACAAGCGCGCCGTGGCGGAGCAGCCGGCGGAGTAAGAGACAGAGGTCTCGAGAGTCAATCGTCGGCGACGGGCGGCGCCAGCAGCAGGACGGCCGCCCCCATCAGCTTGCGCGTGTCGTTCAGCATGGCCGGGCGCTCTCGCCGCCAAAGCGACACGACATCGCGCATCGGCGCGCCGACATCACCATTGGAGGCATCCAGGGCATCGAGCCGCTTGATGGCCTCGGCGGCCATCTCTCGCCAGCGTTTCTGCCACAGAGCGCGATAAGTATCGCGATGCCGCGCTTCCATGCGCAGGTGAAAGAGCGAACTGCGTGCGACCCGAGGCGCCGCCATGCGCGCGATCCAGGGCTCCGTTCGGCGCCACGCGTCCCGTGCCTTGAGTAATAGCGAGGCAACGCCTTGATTGTCTCCCGCGAGACTGAGGCACATGCCGTAATTGGCAAGGCTGGTGCCGAGGCGAGGATCGATCTCCTCGAAGTCGGCCCGCGCGATTTTCAGCGCGATGCTTGCCTGGTCCTTGGCCCGTGCAGCGTCTTTCTGGTAGGCGGCCTCGGCTGTAAGCTCCGCCGCCTCCTCCCAGGCGAGATCTGCCTCGCTCCAGCCGGCGTTGACGAGTTCGCGGAGACTCCAGTTTTCAGGCACCAAGGTAGGCCCGCCTCACATGCTCGTTGTCGTGCAGCTCGTGCGCCGGTCCGCGGAGAGCTATCTTGCCGGTCTCCAGGACATAAGCATATTTAGCAAGCTTGAGCGCCAATTCGGCATTTTGCTCGACGAGCACGACAGGCACGCCCCGCTCGACGATGTCTTTAATAATGCGAGCCATCTCCTGCACCATGACGGGCGACAATCCCATCGACGGCTCATCCAGGATCAGCATTTTCGGCCGGGACATGAGAGCCCGGCCGATCGCCAGCATCTGTTGCTCGCCGCCGGACAACGACCGGCCCCATTGCCCGCGTCTTTCCTTGAGGCGTGGGAAGCGTTTGAAGACGTCGTTGAGATCGTCCTCGATTCCCGCCCTGTCGGACCGCAGGAAGGCGCCGGTGCGCAGATTCTCTTCGACCGTGAGATCCGGAAAGATGCGTCGTCCCTCGGGGACGTGGGCGATGCCCAGCGCCACGATCTTCTCGGGCGCCAATGTGTCGATGCGCTTACCGGCGAAAATGATCTCGCCCGCGCTGATCCGTACGAGGCCGGAAATGGCGCGTAAGGTCGTGCTCTTGCCGGCGCCGTTGGCGCCGATGATGGTGACGATGCCGTTGTCGGGAACGGCCATGTTGATGCCCTTGAGCGCCGCGACCTTATGGTAGTGGACCTCGACGTCCTTGATCTCAAGCAGCATCACCCGAGCTCCCCAGATAAGCCTCGATCACGGCGGGATTGTTCCGCACTTCCTCGGGTGTGCCGTCGGCCAGATGCGTGCCGAAATTCATCACGGTGATCGTGTCGCACAGGCCCATCACGGCCTGCATGTCGTGCTCGATGAGCATGATGGTGACGCCCTGTTTCTCGCGCACGAGCTTCACCAGTTCGATCATCCTCTTTGTCTCCTCCGGGTTCATGCCGGTGAATGGCTCGTCGAGCAGCATGAGCTTCGGGTCGGCCGCCAGCGCGACGGCCAAGCCGAGAGCGCGTTGATGACCATGGGACAGGTTGGAAGTGAGCTCGTCGGCAAGCCTCTCCAAGCCGAGAAACGCGAGGATGCCCCGGGCCTTCGCTTCGGCGGCGTCCTCCGTCTCGCGATCGGTGCCGACGATGCGTTTTATGAGCCCGGCCTTCGCGCTGCGGTGGCAACCGAGGCGGACATTGTCGAGCACGGAAAACTCGTGAAACAGGGTCGTGCCCTGAAACGTGCGGATCAGCCCCAATTCCGCAAGCGCGCTGGTTGCGCGGCCCGAAATGTCGTCTCCGAAATAGATAACCTTGCCGCGAGAGGGCGCATAGAAGCCGCTTATGACGTTGAACGTCGTCGTCTTGCCGGCACCGTTCGGGCCGATCAGGCCATGGATGGTCCCGGCCTGAACTTCGAGACTAAAGTCGTCGACCGCGACAATGCCGCCGAATGTTCTGGCGAGGCCGCAAATCTGAAGGATGGGTTGCTCGGCGAGCGACATGCGTGGGTCGGCCTCATTGGAAAGGCAGGCGGCTGGCAATCTAACCACACCTGTCGCCTCCGAGGCACTCTTCCGAAATCGTACCTCCAAGTGGTTACTTGGCAAGGGTAGGCGGCTGCTGGCTTATCCCCCGCCGCAACGAAGTCTGCCACCGGTCGGAGCGGCCCGGAAGCCCCAGCCCCGGACGCCGGGGCTCCCTAACCCTTTGGGGGTAACTAACCGAGGGAATTGGCAAGGCGACGAAAGATCAGGAACTTGGCAGCCGAAGATGATTTCGGCGCCGATCCTTCGCGGAAGGCGCTGGCCAAAGTCTATGCCGAGTTTCCAGTTGGCATGAGAACCACGGGTGAGTGGGGCCAATGTCTCCGCAGCGACATCAGAGCCTCAAATAGGGGAGGGTGTATTCCATGGCGAGCATCAAAGACCAACGGGTATGCATCATCGGAGCCGGTCCAAGCGGCATGGCCCAACTCCGCGCCTTCGAGGCCGCCCGTGAGGCTGGCGCCGACGTGCCTGAGATCGTCTGCTTCGAGAAGCAGGACAATTGGGGCGGCCTGTGGAATTACACTTGGCGAACCGGTCTCGATGAATACGGCGAACCGGTCCACGGTTCGATGTACCGCTATCTCTGGTCGAACGGTCCGAAGGAGTGCCTCGAATTCGCCGACTATTCCTTCGAGGAGCATTTCGGCCACGCCATTCCCTCCTATCCGCCCCGCGCGGTGCTGCACGACTACATCATGGGCCGGGTCGAGAAGAGCGGCATGAAGAAACATGTACGCTTGTGCACGGTCGTACGGTGGGTGTCGTTCGACGAGAAAACCCAGAAGTTCACCGTCACCGTCAAGAATCTCCCCGAAGACCACGTCTACTCGGAGGAGTTCGACTATGTGATCGTCGCCAGCGGTCATTTCTCGACGCCGAACATGCCGGAGTTCGAGGGCCTCAAGATGTTTCCGGGCCGCGTCCTCCATGCCCACGACTTCCGCGATGCGCTCGAGTTCAAGGGCAAGGACGTGCTGCTGATCGGTTCGTCCTACTCGGCCGAGGACATCGGCACGCAGTGCCACAAATACGGCGCCAACTCGATCACCTTCAGCTACCGTACGAAGCCCATGGGTTTCGACTGGCCGGAGGGCTTCGAAGAGAAGCCGCTGCTGACCAAGACGGTCGGCAACATCGCCCATTTCTCCGACGGCTCGACCAAGAAGGTGGATGCCATCGTGCTCTGCACGGGCTATCTGCATCACTTCCCCTTCCTGCCCGACGACCTGCGTCTCAAGACGAGGAACGTTCTCTATCCGGCGAATCTTTATAAGGGCGTCGTCTGGATCGACAATCCAAAGCTGATGTATCTGGGAATGCAGGACCAGTACTACACCTTCAATATGTTCGATGCGCAGGCTTGGTATGCGCGCGACGTCATGCTGGGCCGGATCGCGCTGCCGGATCGCGCCACCATGGAGGCCGACAGCGCCGAGTGGGTCGCGCGGGAAGCGTTATGCAACGGCGAAGAGGACAAGATCGACTTCCAGACCGAATATGTCCGCGATCTGCTGGGCGAAACCGACTACCCGGCGCTCGATGTCGACCATGTCGGAGAGCTGTTCAAGGAGTGGGAGCACCACAAGATGGAAGGCATCCTCACCTATCGGGATCGCTTCTATCCTTCGACCTTGACGGGCACCATGTCGCCGACACACCACACGGTCTGGATGAAAGCCTTGGATGACAGCCTCGAGGCCTTCTTGAACGTTCCGGACGCGGCGGAGTAACCGCAAGAGTTCTGAATGAGGCGGAGCCGCCTGTCGCCCTTATGGAGACAGCCATGACGCTACAGGGCAGGGAGGTTCTTCCCGCCTCTTCGATGACGTCCGCCAAGCGCGTCCGCCGCCTGCGCGTTCCAGGCGGCGGCGTAATCGCCATCGGCGTCCGCACCGGCGACAAGCTCAAGATCGTGGATCCGGAGGGCCTTCAGCCCGGCCTGCTTTACGCCATCTCCGAAAGGGAAGGCGGCCAATCGGTCATCCCGTCCTTGGATCGTCAGGACGGGCCGACACTCGATGTCGCCTTGGCCGATGCGCTGGGCGGCAAATCTGCCGCGGCGAACGCGGTGGCGACCCGGGGCGTGACGGCGGGCGACGTGCGCGGCACCAAGCTGTTCGGTGCGGAAACGGCGCCGGGGACCGACGCGCGGTTCGACGTCGAGGGGGATGGCGTTGTGCTCGTTTTCGCGCCCGGTGCAGCCATGGCCCCGGATGGTCAAAACCCGCCGACCGAGCTCTTGGTCGAGATCACCCACGAGCATGACGCACAGCTCGAGCCCCCACCGGCTCTCGCCGAGCCGAAGCTGGACCTCAGGATCGATGCGGCCACTGCGTCCGCCTATCGGGTCAAGGCGGGCGATTACATTCAGATCGTCGACGTCGAGGGCCGGCAATGTTCGGACTTTCTTGCCTTTGACGCGGCCGCGTTGGAGAGCGGCATGGAGCACGGCCTGGACGCCACGACGACACACAGTCTCATGGGTTCGGCCGCGCCGGGGCCGGGGCTCCACTCGAAATATTACGACCAAACACAGAAGCCATTGGTCGAGGTCATACAGGACACTGTCGGCCGGCATGACACCTTCATGCTCGCCTGCAATGCCAAATACTACGAGGACATGGGATATCCGGGACATTCCAACTGCACCGACAATTTCAATCGGTGCTTGGAGGCTCATGGGGTCGCGCCGCGCAAGGGCTGGCCGGCGATCAATTTCTTTTACAACACGTTTGTCGACGACAATGACGCGATCGGTCTGGATGAGCCGTGGTCCCGGCCCGGCGACTACGTTCTGCTGCGGGCGTTGACCGACCTGGTTTGCGCCTCTTCATCCTGCGCCGACGATATCGATCCGGCCAATGCCTGGTTTCCGACTGATATCCATGTGCGCGTTTACGACCAGGACAATATGTTTCCCAAGGGGAAGGCTCACCGCATGACGCCCGACGCCCAACCGCGCATGACACGCGAGAGCGGCTTTTATCCGCGATTTGCCGAGCTCACGCGCAAGTTCGAAGATTATCGCGGCTTCTGGCTGCCCACCTGCTTCTCCGACGTGGAGCCAATCGAGGAATACTGGGCGTGCCGGGAGAAGGCCGTGATTATGGACCTTAGCGCGCTTCGCAAGTTTGAGGTCACCGGGCCGGATGCCGAAGCGCTGCTCCAACTCGTCGCCACCCGTAATATCCGCAAGCTGAGCCAGGGGCAGGTGGTTTACACCGCATTCTGTTACGAGCATGGCGGCATGATCGACGACGGCACCATCTTCCGTCTCGGTCAGAATAATTTCCGCGTCGTTTGTGGTGACGAGTATCTCGGCATCTGGATGCGTCAGGTAGCCGAGGCGCGAGGCCTGAAAGTTTGGGTGCGCTCATCGACCGACCAGCTGCACAATGTCGCTCTGCAGGGCCCGGCTTCGCGCGATATCCTGAAAGATATCGTTTGGACGCCCCCGCATCAGCCGACCGTCGAAGAGCTTAAGTGGTTTCGGTTCCTCATCGGCCGCATCGCGGAGCAGCCGGTTGTGATTTCGCGCACGGGCTATACGGGTGAGCTCGGCTTCGAGATTTGGTGCCATCCGGACAGCGCCCCGAAGGTATTCGATGCCATCTGGGAGGCCGGTAAGCCTTTCGGCCTCCGCCCCTTCGGCCTTCTGGCGCTCGACATGGTGCGTATCGAAGCGGGGCTGGTTTTCTTCGGCTATGAGTTCTGCGATCAGACCGATCCGTTCGAGGCGGGCATTGGTTTCACAGTGCGCAAGGACATGGAGGATGAGCCCTTTATCGGCTCCGAGGCACTGATCGGACGCAAAGCGAATCCTCAAAGGAAATTGGTCGGGCTCGACATCGACAGCAACGACTGTGTCCATCACGGTGATCCCGTTTGCCAGGGCCGGGCCCAGATTGGCGTCGTGACGAGTTCGACGCGCTCGCCGATTCTGAAGAAGAATATCGCGCTGGCGCGGCTCGACATTTCCAAGTCCGAGATCGGCACCGAAGTCGAGATCGGTAAGCTCGACGGCCACCAAAAGCGCATCCCGGCCAAAGTCGTCGGCTTTCCGCATTACGATCCCCAGAAGACCCGCGTGCGGGCCTGACGATGCCGTGGGCGGCGGCGGCGGCGCACGAGGCCACATGAAGCCGGTCAGGATTTTTCAGCACGAGGATTGGATCGGTGGCGGCCGTATCGTCGAGATCCTGCGCCAGCGCGGGTTACCGTTCGAGATCGTCTCGATCGGCCGCGGCGATCCCGTGCCGTCCGCCCTGGATGATGTCTCCGCCCTGGTATTCCTCGGCGGCACCATGAGCGTCAACGATCCCCTGCCGTGGATCGATGAGGAGGTCGCCCTCATTCGCGAAGGTCAGCGGCGCGGGCTTCCGATTCTAGGCCACTGCCTCGGCTCTCAGCTCATCAGCAAAGCCATGGGCGGCGTGGTCGCGCCGATGCCGGCAAAGGAGATCGGTTGGTATCAAGTCACGCGCAGCAAGAGCGTTGAAGCCGAAGCCTGGCTATCGGACGTTCCGGATCAGTTCGAGATCCTGATCTGGCATCACGATGCCTTCACCCTGCCGCCCGGCGCCGTTCCGCTTTACTCGAGCCACTTTTGCCCGGACCAGGCCTTCGTGCTCGGCAATACTCTGGCGACGGTGGCCCATATTGAGGTTACCGCGCCGCTGCTGCGGGAGTGGATCGATATCTATGGGAGCGATATCGCGCCTGTGTCGGAGTCCGTGCAGCCCGTAGAACAGGTCCTTGACCGCATCGAGGGGCGGGTAGCGCGCATGCACGCGACCGTCACCGACCGATTATACGAGCGTTGGCTGTCGCGCGTGATCGAACCGATAAAAACACCGTCGACAGCTTGAAAACCCGATCAACGGACCTCAGATAGGCCGCTCTTGGCCGTGTCTGTTGCGGATGTGGCTGCTCCGCCGCCCATATCCACCACTTCGATGCGGCCGACGCCGGCGTTTCTGGCCCGCGCTGCTGCCGTTGAAGCCAAGGAAACAATGTCCTCGGCCTGTTCGCTTCCACGCACGCCGGTGACCACGCCAATGCTGGTCGTGAGAAACATCTCATTGCCGCCGTCGACCACGGGCGCGCGCAACTGTTGCTGCAATCTAGCGGCGATGGCGCGGGCATTGGCGTCCGCGTCCGGGCATTCATGCAGGAAGGCGAATTCGCTATCGTTCCACAGACACAGCGTATCGACGGCGTTCAGCACCAATTCCATGCGCCTGCCGATGTCCAGGAATGCTCGCTCTCTGAAGTGTACCCCGAGCGTTGCGCGCCACTTCGCGAATTGATCCAGGTGAACGACAAAAACGGCGACGGCATCAAGCGGGCGGATTGTCCTGCGACGCAGCGCCATGTCTAGCCGATCCAAGAACAAGGTCGGAGTCGGTAGGTGGGTCTCGGGGTCGTAAAGACTGTCGCTCCTCAGTCGAATCTGCTCATGCCTCTCCCGCGTGATATCCGTGATGAAGCCCTCCACCCCGAGTAGCTCACCGCTCTTAGAGAAATTGCCACGGCCGCGTTCGAGGACCCACCGCTCTTCTCCTCGAGCCGTGCGGATCCGGTACATCAGCTCGAACGCGCGATGCTCGCGCAACGAAGCCTGTACGTTCTCCCAGACTTGGTCACGATCCTCCGGAACGATCAGATCGGCGTAGGTTAGGCGCTCGCTATTGATCAGGGCCTCGGGTGGATAGCCGGTCAGCACCTCGCACCCATTACTCATATATTCCATCGTCCATTGGCGGTTGTTCCGACAACGATAGACGAGACCGGGGAGGCTGTTGATCAAGGTTTCGAGCGTGCGGTGACTTGCTTCCTTGAGACCCTCTGCCTGCACGCGCCGGCCAACGTCGGACAGCGTGCCCACAAACCCCATGCATTTTCCGCTGTCCGTCACAACGGCCTGTGCCCCAGCCTCCAAGTGGATGGTTTCGCCGGCGTTCGTCAGGAAGCGAAGGACAAGCACGGCGGTCCGCTGCGGGTCGCGCTTGCGGGCATCCAAGAAGCGCAGCCAACGGTCCTCGTCCTGCGGGTGCAGGTAGTCAGAGCGCGCAAGCGAGCGTGTCTCCTTGAGAGAAAAGCCGGTGAGGCGGGCCCACGCCGCGTTCACGTAGCGCAACTTGCCGTTCGTGTCTGCGACGAAGACCACCGTGTCGATCGCGTCGAGCAGGGGCGCGATGAGCGGCGTGGTGGCCGGATCGAAGTCGTTCGCAAAGCCGGCCGCCAACTCGTTATCTTCGACCAGTATCTCGGTCAGAAGCTCAATTCGCGCGGTCGCCATTCTGTGAAGCTTTTGATTTCTGCTGAGTGTGTGCCTCGAAGGGCGTAGGACAAGTTCGATCCAGGAAATAGACCTAGTCAAGGCTTCGAGCAAGGAAATGCGGGGTTACTACCTTGTGGGTAGAGCAGACAGGGCAGCGACGGCTCCTCCACGAAGAGCTCAAGTCAATACAGAAGGAGTAGCGCGAGGCTCTGCTGCCATTTTCTATGCCGGCTTGTCAGGACGTTGTTAGAGCCCACACGGCCGCTTCTAGGCGCGACTGCAGATTGAGTTTGCGCAGCAGATTCTTCACATGCACTTTCACCGTGCCGTCGCTGATATTGAGCTCGCGGGCAATGTGCTTGTTACTCTTTCCGGCGGCGATCAACTGTAGGATTTGCCGCTCGCGGGCCGTAAGGCACTCGTCGGTCGTCGGCGGCGTAGGTGAGCCGCCGCGCATCGCGCCGACGAGCAGACCCATGAGGGGCTCGGTGAATACGGCTTCGCCGCGCGCCGCCTGCCTCAACTTGTCCAGAATCTCCTCGGGTTCTGAATCCTTCAGCAGATAGCCCTCGGCGCCAGCGCGGACTGCCCTGACAAAATCCTGCTCGGCATCGGAGACAGTGAGCATGATGACCTGCGTGTCCATGCCGGAGCCTTTGATCTGCTTGAGCGCGTCGAGCCCGCTGCTGTCGCGCATCTCCAGATCCATGAGCACCAAATCGGGTTTGAGCGATGCCGCCATCGACACGCCTTCATCCGAAGATGCCGCCTCGCCGACCACCTCGAAGTCCGGTTGGGAAGCGATAAGCTGCGCGACGCCGCGCCGGAACAGCGGGTGATCGTCGACCAAGAGGACCCTGCAAGAGTCGGCGTTCATGTCGAGACCTCGCTTGCGGGCACACCGCAGAGCATATCGCGTTCGCAGGGGCAAATGATGGAGAGGCACGTGCCGCCGCCTTCGCGATCCTCCACCCGCAACGTCCCGCCAAGATTGCGCGCCCGTTCCTGCATGATGATGAGCCCATGATGTTGCGGTTCGGTTTCCTGCATCGTCCGCCGCATGCCGATGCCGTTATCGTTCACCGCCAGGTAAACGCTGCCGTCGTCCTTGCGGCGCACGGAGACCCAGCAATAACTGGCGTGGGAATGGCGCACGACATTGCAGAGCGCTTCGCGAAGGATCAGCAATAGCTGCATCTCCTCGGCAACCGTCAGCCCGCCCACCGGCAGGCGGTTGTCGAGATCGAAGGCAATCGAGCTGCGCCGCTCGAACTCCTCGATGGAATCCTCCAGGGCTTGGGCGAAGGTCCTGCCGTGCATCGTCAAACGGAATGTCGTGATCAGTTCGCGCAGCTGTAGATTGGCGGTGCTGAGCGTGCCGCGGAGCTCCTTCAGGGCAATGTCGACATCCGGAGCGCAGTCGCCCTTCTTGACCATGTCCTGCAGCAGACTCACTTTTATCTTCAGATAAGACAGTGACTGAGCTAGGGAGTCGTGCAACTCGCGCGCAATCGCGGCTCGCTCCTCGCTTTGCGCATTGCGAAGCCTCATCCGTGCGCAGCGCGCGCTGTAGAGAACGCCTGCGAGATACTCGCCGTAGCCGCGCAGAGATTCACGTTCTGGCGGGGGGACATCGCCGCTGGCGCCGGCGAGCCGTAGGAGAAGCAGCCCGTGGCCGGATGCCCCTTGGGCAAACCCCTGCGCCAGAATGGTCGAGCTTGGGTCTTCGGGATCGTCGAATGTTTGCGACTCTACGCCGCCTTCTTCGGATCGATACAGATCGCTCTCGCGGACGATGCGCGTCCAGCGATCGCCGCTATCAGACCCGATACAAGCAAGCAGCACCAACTGGCGGCGGCTCTCCGTGCTGACGAAGATCGTGCCTGACTGGGCACCCGAGAGTTCGAGGATGTGAGCGAGAACCAAATCGAATGGTTCGGTAGAGTCCGGGTCCGCAAGCAGCTGCGAAAGCACTTTATGCAGCAGATCGATGGCGCCACGAGTCCCGCGGCCGCCCGCGTCGTCCAACGGCAAGAGGCCTGAGGACTTCCCAGCTGTGGCGAGCTTCGTGCCGCCAACGCCACTCATCGACGCTTCCTCCCCGACCTCACTAGCCCGGGAACACGCGATTGTTCAGAGTTGCGTTCCGCACGGCCCAGGATTGGACAGTATAACCCAGTCGGTAACCGATAAAATGTCGGTTGCGACCGGACGACCAAGACCTAGATCATCAATACTATTCAATATCATGTCTAGGGCCATTTAACTATCCTCACGAGCCGGGCAAGCTTCACCCGTCGAGATAACGGCGCTCGAGATGGGCCTTGAAATAGCGCAGAGAGAGCCTTTCGCCCGTCACCTCTGTCAACAGTTCCTGAGCCGTCTTGAGTTGCCCGCGGCCATGGATCTCCCGGCGCAGCCAGCCGAGCAGGGGTGCGAACTCACCTGACGCGATTTGAGCGTCGAGGTCCGGGATCGCGGCCGACGCGGCGGCAAACCATTGTGCGGCCATCAGCGCCCCGAGCGTATAGGTGGGAAAGTAGCCGAACAGCCCCGCGAACCAGTGCACGTCCTGCATGCAGCCGTCTCTCAGATTGCCGTCGGTGGAGAGCCCAAGATAGCGGATCATGCGCTCGTTCCACGCGTTGGGGATGTCGGCGACGTCGAGTTCGCCGGCAATCAGCGCCCGTTCCAGCTCGAAGCGGAGGATGATGTGCAGGGGATAAGTGACTTCATCGGCGTCGACGCGGATGTAGGACGGGCGCACCTGGGTGATTTGCGCGTAGAGATTATCCGCGTTCCAAGCGCCATCGTCCTGCGAACCGGCAAGATGCTCGCGCATCAGCGGCGCGGCAAACGCGATGAAGGCGCGGCTGCGCGAAACCTGCATCTCAACGAATAGCGACTGGCTTTCGTGCACCGCGGCCCCAAGTGAATCGCCGACCGGCTGCTGCCGCCAGTCGGCCGGCAGACCTTGCTGGTAGATTGCGTGACCGGTCTCGTGCAGCACGGCCATCAGAGATTCCAGAAAATCCTCCCCGTTGTAGCGGGTGGTGATGCGGGTATCCTCGGGAACGCCGCCGCAAAATGGGTGATGGCTTACGTCCAGACGGCCGTGCACGAAATCGAAGCCAAAAACGCGCATCATGACTTCACCGAGCGCGCGTTGACGCTCCACGGGAAAGGGCCCGCGCAGGGGTGAGGACGCGCGCTGCCGTTCGACAACGCGCTCGACGAAATCCGGCAGGAAGCTCTTCAATTCGCCGAACAGGCCGATCACGTCGGCCGACCGTGTGCCGGATTCGTAGCCGTCGAGCAGGGCGTCGTAAGGCTCAAGCGCCAGTCTGTCGCCGAGCATGGCTGCTTTCTCGCGCGCAAGTGCGACCACTTCGGCCAATTGCCCGGAGACCGCGTTCCAATCGTTGGACGCGCGCGCATCGCGCCAAGTCTGCTGGCAACGTGACGTGGCGATCTGCCAAGCGCGCACCAAGGATTCCGGCAGGGCCGAGGCGCGCACGTGCATGCGCCGCATTTCCCGCAAGTTCGCCTGTTGCCATGGGTTCAACTGCTCATTGCTGCCGTCGGCATTGTCGAGCAGGGCGCCGACCGCGGGCGCGGTCAACTTCTCATGCGCCAGCGCCGCCAGCGTCGCCAAGGCTTCGCCGCGCGCCGCACCGCCGCCGCGTGGCATCATCGCCGCCTCGTCCCAGCTCAGCATGGATTGCGCATGCCCGAGATGGTGCAGGCCGGCAAAGCAAGTCTCCAATTGGCTGTAAGCTGTCACTGTCTCTGCTTCATCCAGGATTAGGTGCGAGGGTCTGTCTCTTCGTAAGCCTCACGCAGTCGCCGCCGCAAGAGCTTGCCGTTCGCCCCCTTGGGCAGCATCTCCACTCTCGTGTAGATCCGCGGGCATTTGTAGCGGGCGAGGCGTCCTGCGACGAATTGCTCGAGCTCGCTTGTGTCGACCCCGGTCTTGGCGACATAGAACGCGGCGATGACCGTGGTGTCGGCTTTGACCGTGACTTCGGCGGCGGCGCTTTCGAGGATTGCGGGATGCGCGTTCAGCGCGCTTTCGACCTCGAGCGGCGAGACCCGGACACCGCCGGCGTTCATCATGTCGTCGGCCCGGCCGAGATAAGTGAGCGCCCCGTCTGCTTCCATGCTGACGAGGTCGCCGGTCAGGAACCATTCGTCCTGGAAACGCTGGCGGGTTTCGGCCTCCGCCCCCCAATAGCCCAGCATCAGTCCAGGATCGCGGTGCGAGACGCTAAGAACGCCCGGCTCTCCGAAGCCGGCCAGGCCGTCCTCTCCCAGCACGGCAACGCGCCGGCCGTCTTGCGGATAGCCCAGCGTGCCGTGTGGGGCGGGACGCGCGGGCGATCCCGAGACGAATGTCGAGCATTCCGACATGCCGAAGGCCTCATGTACCGGCGTGCCCGTCGCGCGCTCCCAGGCAGTGCGCGTGGGGTCAGGCAGCTTCTCGCCGGCCGACAGTCCGTGACGCAGGTTTGCGAGCGGCGGGACCGGCGTTCTCAGAAGCTGGCGGTAGACCCCCGGCGCGGCGGCAAAGATCGTCGCGTCGTGCTGCTTCATCAAGAGTCCGAGCTGGTCCGGCGTCACCCCATGAGCGGGGATCAGCGCAGTCGCGCCGCGCGTCCAGGGGTCCAGGAGCCCCGTGCCCAGCGTATAAGTCCAGTTGAACGCCCCGGCATGCAACAGCCGGTCGTCCTCATTGAGCCCGTACCAACCTTCCCACATCAACCGGCGGGCCCAAATCGCCCGATGGGCATGAGTGACCGCGCGCGGCTGCCCGGAAGTGCCAGACGTATATATAATGTAGCCGGGGCGGTCCGGATCGCCCAGGACATAGGGCGCGGGAGGCAGATCGTATAGGGCCGCCATGGCTGTTGCCGGTAGAACGGGGCAGTGCGGGTCCGCGGGAAGCGCAAGTCCGTCCTCGGCCACGATGAGGCCCGGCGCGGTGTCCTCGGCGATCTGAGTCACCTCGCGCTCGGTCAGGAGCGAGGAAGTCGGCACTGGGATGAGGTCGGCCGCGAGCGCGGCGAGATAGCAGATCGGGAATTGCACGCTGTTGCCGAGCCGCATGAGCAGCCGGTCGCCTGGCCGCAAACCGTGTCCGATAAAGCCGCTTGCGGTGCCGCGCACGGCCGCTTCGAGCCGCGCATAGCTCCAGTGCTCCGCACCATGTGGGGAGATCACGGCGAGCGCGACCTTGCTACCGAGGTCTTGCGCGCGAGCGAGCACGTAGGCGGCTAGGTTGAAGGGGACCGGGCAGGGCGGCGGTGGGCCATGGTCGAAGATCGCGCGCATTCCGGGCCTGCTACGCTTTCGCACAGCGCGTTGCAAGCCCCCGAAAATGCCACAAACCCCAGCGATATGAGCTTTGGAGCTGTTGCAGGTAAAGAACTCGCGCTAACTGTTCAATATTGACTGAACAAACAAAATAGACCATATGGTTGTCCATGGCAGATGACACCGAAAAGGCGATCGCTGAGTTCGTGGAGCGTATGGGCCTCATCACCCAGGCCGACGGCAAGCCGCGCATTGCCGGCCGCATTCTAGGTCTGATGATTGTGCACGGGGGACCGTTCGGGTTCACCGAATTGGCCGAACGCTTGAGCGTAAGCCGCGCCAGCATCAGCACGAACACGCGGCTGCTGGTGGATCTTGGCGTCATCGAGCGCACGGCCGTGGCCGGCGACCGGCAGGACTATTTCAGGCTGAGTCGTCAGCCTTATGCGCGGATGTTGCGTGGGATTGTTGAACGAATGCATCGCGCCCGTGACGTGGTCGGCAGCGCCCAAGTGGCGCTTCCCCGGGACATGGCGGGGGCTCAAGAGCGGTTGGCGGAGCTCGACGCCTTCTACGAAGCGCTCATCGATAATTTCGAGACGGTGATCGAGGCGTGGGACGCCAAAGGCCAAATCTCGGTTTCCCACAAACGGGTGCCCACGGAGCAAACTGCGTAGGCCAAGGTGGACTGGCGTAGCGACCGAAGTTGGAGCGTTGGACTTTGAACAAGTCGTATCTCATTGCTACGGTCTTCACCCTCGGCCTCGCCGCCTGGGTGCTCGGCGGCTATTTCGTTAAGTCCTCGGGCAAGGAAACCCCCGACGCGCCGGCCGTCGCCGACGCCGTCGCGCCGATGACCGTCTCGGTCCGCACCCAAGACGCTAGATCGGTCGAGCAATATATCGTCGCCCAAGGCCAGGCGGAGCCGAACCGCACCGTGACCATCCGCGCGGAGACCACCGGCAAAGTGGCAGAAATTCTCGCGGACGAGGGTGCGACCGTGGCTGCCGGCGACGTCATCGTCAGGCTGGAGCCGAACGACCGTCAGTCGCGGCTCGACCGCGCCAAGGCGCATGTGCGCGAGCAGCAGGGTGCATTCGAGGCGGCTGAAACTCTCGGCAAGAAGGGCTACCAGACGCAACGCCAGTCGGATCAGATCTTCTCCTCCCTGCAGACCGCGAAGGCCGAGCTGGAGGAGGCGCGCGTCGAGCTCGAGCGTATCGAGATCACGGCGCCGTTCGAAGGCGTCGTGCTGTCGAGCCCGATTGAGCTCGGCGCCTATGTCGATGTGAACGGCGAGGTGGCGACGATCGTCGACAACGATCCCCTGGTGGTTAGCCTCAGGATCACGCAGCAGAATATCGCTAGTCTTAAGGTTGGCCAGGCGGCGTCCCTGACCTTTGCCACCGGTCAACAGCGCGACGGCAAGATCCGTTACGTCGCCGCCCGCGCCGACGAGGACACGCGCACATTCCGCGTCGAGGTCGAGCTCCCCAATCCCGATGGAGAGATTCCCTCGGGCATCAGCGCCGAAGCGAAGATCCCCACGGGATCGGTGATGGCGCATTTCGTGTCGCCCGCCGCCCTGTCGTTGAACGATGAGGGCAAGCTCGGCGTCAAGACGGTCAACGACGACAACAAGGTCGCCTTCCACACCGCCAAGATCGTTCTGTCGGACGTCAACGGCGCTTGGATCACGGGCCTGCCGGCCCATGCGCGCATCATCACCCTTGGCCACGGCTTCGTGCAGATCGGCGAAAAGGTCCAGGTTGCCGAGGAGGAAGGCAACGTGGGCCCGGACGGGTCGCAGGAAGCCGCCGCGCTCCTTCCCACGAGCAGCATTAAAGACCCGACGGCCGCGCGATGAACGCCATCATCGACGCCGCCTTCACGCGCACCCGCACGGTGGCGCTGGCCTTCTTCATGATCATCGTCATGGGCGCGGTCGCTTATGTGTCGATCCCCAAGGAATCCGAGCCGGATATCCCGATTCCCACGATCTACGTGGCGATGACCTATGAGGGCATCTCGCCGGAGGATTCCGAGCGGCTCCTTATCCGTCCGATGGAAAAGGAGCTTCAATCCATCGAGGGCATCAAGGAGATGCGCGCCGTCAGCTCCGAGGGCTACGGCTCGGTCACGCTCGAATTCGATGCAGGCTTCGACGCCAACAGGGCGCTCCAGGATGTGCGCGAGAAGGTGGACATCGCCAAGGCCGAGCTGCCGCCGGAAACCGACGAGCCGCGGGTTCACGAAGTGAACGTGGCGCTGTTCCCGGTGCTCACCGTGGGCCTGTCCGGAAATGTGCCGGAGCGCACGCTGGTCAACATCGCCCGCGATTTGCAGGACAAGATCGAAGGCCTCGGCGGCGTGCTCGAGGTCGATATCGGCGGCGACAGGGAGGAGCTACTTGAGATCATCGTCGATCCCATGGTGCTCGAGACCTACAACGTTTCTTTCGCGGACGTTCTGAGCACGGTCCAGCGCAACAACCGGCTGGTGGCCGCCGGCGCGCTGGAAACCGCCGCCGGACGCATGGTGTTGAAAGTCCCGGGCGTCATCGAGGAGATCAACGATGTGCTCGACCTTCCGGTCAAGGTCGTCGGCAACACCGTGGTCAAGTTCCGCGACGTCGCCTCCGTGCGCCGCACATTTAAAGACCCGCAAGGCTTTGCCCGCGTCGGCGGCAAGCCAGCTCTGGCGCTTGAGGTCAAGAAGCGCGTCGGATCGAACATCATCGAGACCATTGCCAGCGTCCGTGAAGTCGTTATGGCCGAGCAGGCCACGTGGCCGGCCGGCGTCAAAGTCAGCTTCATGCAGGATAAGTCCGAGCAGATCCGCGACATGCTCGGCGACCTGCAAAATAACGTGATGGCGGCCATCGTCCTGGTGATGATCGTCATCGTCGCGGCTATGGGCGTGCGGCCGGCCATTCTGGTCGGTCTCGCTATTCCAGGCTCGTTCCTCGCGGGTATTCTCGTCATCAAGTGGATGGGCCTCACGCTCAACATCGTCGTTCTGTTCAGTCTCATCCTCGTGGTCGGCATGCTGGTGGACGGCGCCATCGTCACCGTTGAGCTTGCCGATCGGAAAATGGCCGAAGGCAAGGACCGTAAAGTCGCTTATGCCGAGGCGTCCAAGCGCATGGCCTGGCCGATTATCGCCTCGACGGCTACCACGCTGGTCGTGTTTTTGCCGCTGCTGTTCTGGCCGGGCATCGTCGGCGAGTTCATGAAGTTTTTGCCGATCACCGTTCTTGTCACGCTGGCGGCGTCGCTCGCCATGGCGCTGATATTCATTCCGGTGCTCGGCGGCATCATAGGCCGCGCCAATAAAGACGACGGCAAGTTGCTCGACGCCATCAAGGCCGCCGAAGATGGCGATCTCGACACGATCAAGGGCCCCGCTGGGTTCTATCTCGGTACATTGAAGCGCCTGCTTGAACATCCGGGAAAGATTCTTGGCGTCGCCGTCGCTTTGCTGATCGGCACCTATGTGGCATTCGGCATGTTCGGCCGCGGCGTTGAGTTCTTTCCGGATGTCGAGCCAGACTTAGCGCAGGTGCAGGTGCGGGCCCGCGGCGATCTATCGATCAGGGAAATGGACGCGGTCGTGCGCAAGGTCGAGGAGCGGCTCTTGGCCGTCCCCTATTTCAAGACGGTCTATGCCAGGACCATGGGAGCAGGGGGACAGCCGTCACAGACGGGCTCTGCCGAGGATGTTGTCGGCATCATCCAGTTCGAGTTCACCAATTGGCGCACGCGTCCGCCCGCCTCGGAAATTCTGAAAGAGGTTCGCAGCCTCACCGCCGATATCCCAGGCGTCATCCTGGAAGTTCGCAAGCAAGAGGGCGGGCCGTCGGCCGGCAAGCCGGTGGAGCTTCAGGTGACCTCTCGAGATCCCGATAAGATGCCGGCCGCCGTGGAGAAGTTGCGGCTGATGATGCAGCAAATCGGCGGCTTCGTCGACGCGCAGGACAGCCGCCCGCTTCCTGGTATCGAGTGGCGGCTCAAGGTCGACCGGGAGAAGGCCGCCCGCAACGGCGCCGATGTCGCCGCCCTCGGCGATGCCGTCACCATGCTGACAAATGGCATCAAGGTCGCCGAATACCGGCCTGACGATGCCGATGAGGAAGTCGACATCCGTCTGCGCTTCCCGCTCGCCGAGCGCAATCTGGAGCAGCTCAACCGGCTGCGCGTGCCGACCGCCAAGGGACAAGTGCCGATCGGCAACTTCGTGAGTTTCGAACCGGCGCAGAAGACCGGCAACTTGAACCGCACCGATAGCCGCCGCGTCATCACCGTGAAGGCCGATGTGGCCGAAGGTCTATTGGTCGACGATCAGGTGCGCAAGCTGAAGGCGGCGGTGGCCGAGGCCGATATCGACCCGGCGGTGACCGTGCGCTTCAAGGGGCAGGACGAGGATCAGCGCGAGGCGGGCAACTTCCTCCTCAATGCCTTCGTCATCGCGGTCTTTTCCATGACCGCGATCCTGTTGACCCAGTTCAACAGCTTCTATCAGACCGCTTTGGTGCTGAGCGCGATCATCTTCTCCACGGCCGGCGTCATGCTGGGCCTGCTGGTCACGGGCCAGCCCTTCGGCATCGTCATGGGTGGCATCGGCGTCATCGCGCTCGCCGGCATCGTCGTCAACAACAACATCATTCTGATCGACACCTATAACGACATGAAGGCGCAAGGCCTCCCGCCCAAGGAAGCCATTCTGCGTACCGCCGCCCAGCGCATGCGTCCCGTGCTGCTGACCTCCATCACCACCGTGCTCGGTCTCATGCCGATGGTGTTCGCCCTCAGCATCGACATCATCGGTCAGGACGTATCCGTCGGCGCGCCATCCACCCAGTGGTGGACGCAGCTTTCCAGCTCCATCGCCGGCGGCCTGACCTTCGCCACTGTCCTGACCCTCGTGCTGACCCCGTGCCTTCTGATGCTGGGCGACAATGCCGCGGCATGGATTCAGCGGCGTAAGGAGCGGTGGGCGCAACGCGCCGGCCATGGGGCCCGCCCACAGGCGGCCGAATAACCCCTGCCGTCCGGATTCGCGCTAGACTGCCGTCAAAGTCAGCTCAGCCGCTTTCGGGGCCCAGCCTTGTCAAGCCGTTCTCGTCGCTATCTATCGGTCCTCACATCGGTCGCCGTTGTGACGCTCTTCTTTGGGGGAGCATCCGGTTTGGCGACGCTTGCACAAGCGAAAAACTCAGCCGTGCCCAACATGCTGCGTGGTGCCAATGTGTCGGGCGGGGACTTCGGCAAGGTCCCCGGAACCTACGGGACCGACTACACCTATCCGACCAAGGCGGAGATCGATTATTACGCCGACCGCGGCTTTACTGTCCTGCGCGTCCCCATCCGCTGGGAGCGGGTCCAGCACGAGCTTTACGGCGAGCTCGACAGCCTCGGCGACGGGACAGGAGACTTCGACCGCATAAAGCAGGTGGTGAAGTGGATCACCGATCGCGGCATGACCGCCGTGCTCGATCTCCACGAATATGGCGGCCGCAACGTCGACGCCGTCCCCGCCAAAGTGGGCAGCGAGGCCCTCCCGGCATCGGCGCTCGCCGATCTATGGGTGCGCCTGGCCAAGGCCTTCAAGAACAATGATCGCGTCTGGTTCGGTCTCATGAACGAGCCGACGGAAATTTCGGCGGAGGACTGGAAGGCGGCCGCCCAGTCGGTCACCGATGCCATTCGCGCCACCGGCGCCCGCAATCGGCTGCTGGTACCGGGCACCGCCTACACTGGCGCCCATTCCTGGATCACGAGCGGGAACGCGGAGCAGATGGCGGGTTTTACCGACACGGCGGACAACTTTGCCTTCGATGTGCATCAATATCTCGACGCCGACAGCTCCGGCACCCATGGCGACTGCGTTGCCGGTGCAGGATCGCGCCTCGATGATTTTATTGCTTGGGCGAAGGAGGCGCCGGGACGTCGTGGGTTTCTCGGCGAGTTTGCCGGCGGCGACCCTGCCGTTCCCGGACAGGAGCAATGCGCGATCGAGCTGCCGGCGTTGCTCGACGCAGCGGAAAGTTCCGGCGTGTTCGATGGGTGGACGGCCTGGGGCGGCGGTCTTTGGTGGGAGCCTACCTATATCTTCCGCCTCGAGCCGCCGGACCTTGCCGACGCCGATACGAATTATATGAACGCGCTGAAGCGCCGCCTGAAGTAACAACCCGGCACAGTTTGCATCAAATTTTAGGTGTTCTTTAAGCAAGCGAGCGGTTCCGGAGCCGGACCTTCGCCTAGCGTTAACGCCCACCCTGCTACGACTGGCGAGACATACGGAACGCAAAAAGTTGCCGGACCGAAGTGGTGAAGAGTTCACCCGTGGGGAGTCCGGTCACAGGGCAGGCCATGTCTCCTTTGGACTACGAACCAGATCCGTCAAAGCCGGGTGAAGCCGCGCCAAGCGACGCCGCGTCAAGCGACGCTGCGCCTGAGGCGGAGGATCGGTTCGCACGTCCGCTTGACGAAGTTTCGTCCGACTCGCTTCCGCAAGACGCGTCACCGAGCCACGACCATGAGCCTGCGCCGGAGCACCCAAAGCCTACTCTAGACGGGTCGGTGCCGGACGATGATCTTCCCGAGGCCGACGAAGCGCTGCAGGAAGACATCGACATGTGGACCGAGGCTCTGTCGGAACCTGATGACAGTGAGCCGTCGGACGCCGCCGACCTTTGGGCGTTGCGGCGCGCGACGGCGCAGTCCAGCCGATCCATTCCCGACCAGGGGTCGACGGCCACGGCGGAAGACCTTTGGGCCAAAGTCGAGCCGGACGGGGAACTGCCGCACCTTCCGGGCAGATCCCAATCGCCGGAAAGAGCCGCGGAAGCCGAGGCGTTGGAGCGGTTGGTACGTCTCAATGAAGAGTTGCGCGCGCGCGCGACCCCCGAGACGCCGCCGCCCGCTCCGCCAAGCGAGGCGCCCGTGGCCAAGACTCTCCCTGCGTGGGCGGGTTGGTCGCTCGGATCCATACCGCCAGGCAAGATCATAAAATCGCTTCTGGCGCTGGTCGTGGCGGTGGCGCTCGCCTGGGTGCCGCTTACGCGGCTCCTCTCGGTGACCAGCGCCGAAGCCACGATCAACGCCCGCTTGGTAAACCTGCGCGCCCCCATCGACGGGACGCTTTCCATTGTCGTGCCGACGATCGCCGTGGGAACGCAGGTCGAGCCCGGCGAAACGCTGCTGCGCGTCGTCAATGCGCGCGCGGATCGGCTAGGTCTCGACGAACTGCGCCGCTCGATCGAACAGTTGCGCACGGAGGCGACGGCGCTTGAGCAGCGCTCCGAGGAGTTGAAAAAGACCGAGGCCAGCCTCACGGCGCAGAGTAAAGCGTTCCAGACGGGCCGGATCCGCCAGCTTGAAGCCCGCGCCGGAGAGCTTGTTTCGCAGCTCAACGCCGCCAAAGCGCAATATGAAGACGCACGGAAGTCCTTTGAGCGAGACAAACAACTGAGAGCAGAGGGATTTCAAACGGTCAGCGCGCTCCTACACTCGGAACGAGACTTCAAGGTCGCCGCGACGAATATCGAAGCCGTGCGCAAGCGTCAGCAGGCCAATCAGATTGAGCTCGATGGCGCGCGCAAGGGCCTCTTTATCGGCGACAGCTACAACGACCGCCCGCGTTCGGCCCAAGCCCTCGACGAGGTGAGCCAGCAGATCGCCGAACTCGCCAGCCAGCTTGAAGAACGCACGTCCCGCATCGCCTATCTCGAGACCGAACTCGCCACCGAGAGCAGCGCATTCGCCAAGCGCGCCGAAACAGACATAACCGCCACGGTCAGTGGGCGCGTCTGGGAGGTGCTGACGGCTGATGGCGAAAAAGTGCATGAAGGACAGGATCTCTTGCGCGTCTTGGACTGCGGCGGGGCAGTCGTCACCGCAACGGTCAGCGAATCCGATTACAACGAACTTTGGATCGGTCAACCGGCAACCTTCCAGATGCGTGGAGAGAGCCGCGAATATCCCGGGTCCGTCGTCGCGCTGACTGGCCTCACGCCGGCCGGCTCCAACTTCGCCATCGAGCAGGCGGCCCTGCGGCGGGAGCCGTACCACGTCACGGTCGCGGTGCCGGGACTGGCGGCACTGAAGGAGTGCAATGTTGGGCGCACGGGCCGTGTGACCTTCGACTCATCGGCTACGCCCGCGGCGGCCGCAGGGTCAACGCAAGCCGTCCCATGATCCCTTCATCGGGCATGAGCTATTGGGATGCGTTCTTGCCAAGCATCATCCTGCTCCTCGTGGCGATGGCCGTCCTGCCCTGGCTCAATCGCGACAGCACCGTCGCCCGTACGGGCGTCATCGCCGTCTGCATTGTCCTGGCGTGGCGCTACATGCTCTGGCGCATTCTTTACACGCTACCACCGGTTGGATTGACGCTGGACTTCGCCCTCGGCGTCCTCTTCACCTCGGTCGAATTCCTGTCCATGGTCGGCGTGACGCTTTCTCTCTTTTTCCTCACGCGCACGCGGAACCGGACGGCCGAAGCCGACCGCAATATGGCCTGGCTCAAATCCCTTCCCGAACCGCCCCTCGTCGACGTGCTCATCTGCACCTACAACGAGGACGAGGTGATCCTCGATCGCACGATTATCGGTGCGCTCGGGATCGACTATCCTAACTATCGACTGTGGGTCTGCGACGACGGCCGCCGCCAATGGCTCAAGGAACTCTGCGAGCGGCAGGGTTGTGGCTACATCACGCGCGGCGACAACAAGAACGCCAAGGCGGGCAACATCAACAATGCCTTGCGCCATATCTCGACATTGCCGCAACGCCCCGATTTCGTCGCCATCCTCGATGCCGACTTCGTGCCCAAGAGCCAATGGCTGACCCGCGCCCTGGCGCTCATGCGCGAGCCGGACGTGGGCGTGGTGCAGACGCCGCAGCATTTCTTCAATGCCGATCCCATCCAGAAGAACCTGTCGCTCTCGCGCGTCTGGCCGGACGAGCAGCGCTACTTCTTCGACGTGGTCATGGCGTCGAAGGATGCCTGGGGAGGGGCCATCTGCTGCGGCACCTCCGCGGTGCTCCGTTTCGCGCCGCTTATGCAGATCAAGAAGTTTCCGACCAACTCCGTCACCGAGGACTATCTGATCACGCTGAGGCTGAACGAGATCGGCTACCGCACCATCTACCTCAACGAGCCGCTGTCGCTTGGCCTCGCGCCTGAAGGCCTCAAGGAATATATCTCGCAGCGCAGCCGCTGGGCCCTGGGCTTCATGCAGATTTGCCGGGGCCCAAACGGTCCCTTTAGCCTGACGTCGCATGCCTCGCTGAGCACGCGCATCATGCTGATCGAGACGTTTCTCTACTGGTCGGCGACGCACGCATTCCGCATCCTCGCCATCCTCGTACCGGCCGCCTATCTATGGTTCAACATCCAGGCGGTCTACGCCTACGTTCCCGACGCGGTTTCCTACCTCTTGCCGGTATTGGTGGCGGGCACATACGTCATGACCTGGCTGACCCATCGGCGCGTGCTGCCAATTCTGGCCGACCTCAGTCAGCTTCTTATCGCCACGGATATCGCCAAGTCGGTGGTTGTCGGATTGTTCCGGCCGCAGGGTCACAAATTCGAGGTGACGGCCAAAGGCGGCGATCGTACCAAGCGCTTCCTGCAATGGCCGATGCTGCGGATCTTTATCTTCTGTCTGGTGATGACGGTCGGCGGCATCATATGGGCGTTTGCACTCGATGACAGCCGGCCCGTTGCCGATGCGACCGGCATCGCACTGTTCTGGAGCTGGTACAACATCATCCTGCTGGTCCTCGGTTGCTTCGTCTGCATCGAGTCTCCTGAGATTCGCAGTGGCGTTCGCTTCAACAGCGAGGGCCAGGCCATTCTCACTATCGGCGGCCGCAAAATAAGCTATTCGGTGGCGGACATCTCCGTCGGCGGCATGCGCCTGATAGGGGATCTGCCGCCTAAGACCCACGAGGCCTTGGTGCATGTCGAGTTTGAGGGGCTGGAGGTCGAGGCGCGCCTGGTACGGGCCTATAAAGGTGGCTTCGCCGTGCAGTTCGTTCAATCGGAGAATGCGCGGGAGCGTCTGATACGCCTTGTATATGGGGGCAAACTCGGTGGCAAAGAGCTCGAGATCAAGCCGGCCGAGGTGATGGGCGCAATGATCAATCGGGTATTCCGCTAGGGGTTAAACGTGAATCTTTGCGAGCAATTGAAGAGTAATTGGTAACGCGTATTAGGGATCATGGGTTGCGGCGGGCTTCAGCCCGTAGAGGATGCACGGACACCTTTCCGCCACGCCACGCGATCGACGAGTAAAGCAGGATGATGAGCACGAACGCCGCCAAGGCGACCGAGACGAACGCCGGACCGCAGCAACATCCATCTGTCGCCCGCAGAGTGCTCGTGGCGGAGGACAGCGCGATCACGCACGACCTTTTGAAGCTGCTGCTCAATCAGCGCGGCCATGAGGTCGACATTGCCACGGACGGATTGAAGGCGCTCGAAGCGCTGCGCGAGAAGCAATACGACGTCGCCCTGCTGGACTATCACCTTCCCAACATGGATGGACTGCAAGTTGCCGCGGCGCTCAAGGCCGAAGCGCACACGCACGATCACAGGCTGCCGCGGCTGATCGCTATTACCGCTGACCCAGAAGGCCTTTTGAGCGCCGAGTCGGGATGCGAGAAGTTCGACTACATCCTGCCCAAGCCACTCGACATCAACCAAGTCGGCAAGGTGGTCGAAGAGCAGGCCGATATCGCCGATCGCGAAGCCACCGTCGAAGCCCGGCCGGAAGAGCAATCCCCCGCCGTGGCGGTTACGCAGTTGCCCACGGTTCTCGACGGTATGCGTCACAAGCTCTTGGCTTGGCCTGACGACTTGGATGCCACCCGGTTCACAAGCCGGGCCATGCAGGCCACCCTGGGCGATGTGCGCTTCGACGCGCTCGTCATCAAAGTGCCGGTGTCATCGGACGATCTCGCTACGATCTGGGAGCGAAAGGCGCTCTATGCGCTGCCGGTGATCGATTTGACGGGCAGTCTCGGTGACAGGGCGGATCTCGATGCCTCCAGGCTCGAACCGAACGAGCGGGACCGGGTCGAACGCCTAATCCGGCGCTTTCGAGAGCGCCGGGCGCGTTTGCATCGGGATCTCTTGTTGAGCGACGATCGGGAAGACCGGCTCTTGGGCCGCATCTTCGTGTCGGGCAAGCCTTTGACGGCGACGCTCAATTCGGGGTCGCCCAGCTGTGTTTCCTACAACGTCACGCTCGGCGCGGATGCCTTGGCGCGTGAGACGGAGCGCATGTGCGCGAAGGGGCTTCTTAAGCGGGAGTTCGTCGAGCGCTTTCATGTATGCGGACGTTGCGAGTCTTCACGCATTCACGCCCGCGACGCCTGCGTGAAATGCCGCTCGCCGAATTTGTCCGTTGAAGAATATATCCATCACTTCCGTTGCGGCTTTCAGGGGCCCAAGTCGGAGTTCCGCCGCGGCCTCGAGCTGGTGTGCCCCAAGTGCAACCATGAGCTTGGCAGCATCGGCATCGATTTCGGTCCGGTTCAAACGATGGTCATCTGCCAAAGCTGCGGCCATTCCGACGCCAAATCGGCCATCGGCATGGTGTGTCTCGACTGCGACGCGCATTACGAGTGGGGGGCGTGCCGAGAGCGTGACGCCTTCTCCTATCGGCTGACGGACCAGGGCAGCGGGTTCGCCGAATATGGCCGTTCCTTCCTCGGTCTGTTCCAGAAGCCTCTGCGCTTCGAGGAACTCCCCAATGAGCTGATCATGGCGTTGAATGACGCTGCGAAGCAGTTCAACGAAGACAAGACGCCCTTCACCCTGGTCAACATCTTCTACAAGAACGAGCGCGCGATTACGTCCGAGCATGGGAGCCACCAGTTTGCCGGAGCCCGCGATCGATTCATCGAGAATCTGCGCTCGGAACTCGGCAATTCCGAGCTCGTTGTCAGAGGCCCGTCCTCCTACGACTTCGCGCTGTTGCCGGGGATTGACCCACAACAGGCCACGAGGGGCTTCGCCAATTTGCGCCAGCGCGCCGCAGGCTCCCTGAGCCTTGATCTGGGCGCAACGCTGAAGGCCTTCGGACCGGAAGACTTCTAGCCGGCTCGTTAGTGCGGACTAGTTGTCCGCGTCCGGCGGTGACGGCGGACGCAAACCGACCAATTTATTTTTGACGTCGTCATAGTGCTCGGTCGGATCGTAATAGGGGGTCGATAGTCCCAGGCTCTGCGCATCCAGCCGGCCGACGGCGGCGGCCAGCGAATATTCCGCGACGAGGCGGTTGTTCAGCGCCTCGACCAAATCGATCTCCGAATCCACGAGCTCCCGCAGGGCGTTGAGGACGTCGAGCGTCGTTCGGCGCCCGATGCTCTGCTCCTTGCGAGTCCCGACCAAGGAGACCTTGTTGTTGGCGATGGCGGATCTGGCGGCAGCGATTTCCGGCCCGGAGGTCTGTAATATCCCCCAATTCTCAAGAACATCCGAGTGCGCGCTTAGCCTTGCCGACTCGACCTGTCGCTTAAACTGCGTGTTGGTCTGCTTGGCTTGACGAACGCGGGCCGAGACGCCGCCGCCTTGATAGAGCGGCACGGTCACGCGGCCGACGACGGTCGTGGTCTCTTCCCCGTCCAGAACTGTGCTGAGGTCGTAGCGCTGCTGATACTGCGCCTCCAGCGTGACGCTGGGCAGCAGCTCGCCCATGATCTGATTGACCTGATAAAGGGAAGCCTCTTCCTCGTAGACCGCGCTTAAGATCGCCGGGTTCTCCGCATCGGCAAGCGTTTTGGCATGATCGAGCGTGGTGGGCAGTCGACTGAAGATCGAGGGCGTCGGCGCCAGCCTGCCGGGCGGGTGACCGATCACCTTCTCATAGATGGCGCGGCTTGACTTCAGATCGGCCCGCGCGGCGTTGAGGAAGGCAATGGCCCCCGAAAGCCGGGCTTCGGCTTGCGCCATGTCGGTGCGGGTCACTTCGCCGATCTTGAACTCGCCCGCTGTTCTCCCCCGCTCCTTGGTCAAATCCGCGACATTCTTCTCGCGCAAGCGGACGATGGTCTGGTCCCGCACTACGGCGGAATAGGCCGTCACGCCGGCGAGAAGAACCTGTTGCTCGACCTTCCGTAAGTCTTCGCGGCCCGCCTGGACGCGCGCCTTGGCTTGACGCACGGCATTGAGGTTCTGGAAGCCTTCGAACAGTGGCTGAGACAGGCCGAGCGCGTAGCCGCGCGGGTGGGTCGTGCCGTCGCTGATCAGGTCGCCGTTAGGCCCGAAATTCGCCTGAGTATCGGGATTGTTGCCCGTGGTGCTGTTGTTGG
Source organism: uncultured Alphaproteobacteria bacterium (assembly GCA_963731875.1). Classification (GTDB taxonomy): domain Bacteria; phylum Pseudomonadota; class Alphaproteobacteria; order Rhizobiales; family Methyloligellaceae; genus Methyloceanibacter. Next base: position 123,139 of record CAVSXL010000008.1, read on the forward strand.
TGTTGTCGTAGCCCGTGTCGGCGGAGGCGGTGACCGTCGGGCGCAAGCCCGACTTGGCGACCCCGACCTCTTCGTCGATGGCCCGCAGCTTTGCCCGGGCCGCGGCCAGGTCCGGATTGATCAAATAGGCGGAGGCGAGGGCCTGCTGAAGCGTCTCGGTCGCGCCCGAACCGGGCGCTAGTAGCATCGGATCCTCTTCCATGATGACCGCTTCGAGGACCGGCGCCGGCTCTGCTTGAACGGCCTCGGCGGCAGCAGCCTCGACGATGAAGGATTCCGCCAAAAGGCTGGGCGGAAGGCTGAGTTCGCCCAGTTGCCCCAGCTGCGACTGGTCGCAGCCGACCGCGCCAAGCGATGCGGCGCCGGCTAAGAGTAGCCGGACGCTGCAGCGTAAAAATGGCTCGAACGCTGCGCGCAAATCGCGGTCCTCCGTCCCCGTAACGAAAGGAGTAGAGGGCGTAAGTAGTTAAGAAGCTGTTAACCTTAATTTTTTGAAAACGCCGGGAAAGCGGGGGACCGGCTTCCGGTCCAGCAGGCCGCCCTAATGCGCAGGGAAACATCCGTTTGAGTGAGAATCGGAATGGCGCGGGATGGGTGACAACCCCGTCCCGGCTCAAGATATGGCCGCACTAATCTTCCCCGACAACTTTGCCACATCTAGGAGGTTTGCCGGCCTGTAACGGAGCCTTAACGCGTTCAGTCAAAAGTGTTGGGAGAAATTTCTTCCGCATTCCCGCTAATCTCAGAGAAATCCGCTGCCATGGGCCTGCCTGAGCGTATTGTTTTGCAGCCGGTGGGGCTGAACGAGCAGCTTGAAAACCGCCAAAGGGAACTGGCGGAATCGAACAAGACGCTGAACGCCCTTTACGAATTGGCCGGCGGATTCAACCATTGCCAGAGCGAGGCGGAGGTTGCAGCCTTCTCGGTCAAGGGGGCGATGAGCATTCCCAGTGTCCGGGCCACGTGGCTCTATCTTCGCGATGCCGGTACCTATCGGCTCGCCGGGATCGCCGGCAGAGTCGAACTCGACGAGTCGGCCTCGAGGTCTCAAAAATTCACCTGCCAACGCATGCTCGACTATGGTGAGCTGACGGGGACGGAGCATATCCACCGGTGCGAGTGCCTAAGCGCGGCGAGCGCCAACAACCCGAGCGGTCACGTCGGGATACCGTTGATGGTCGATGGTGCCGGGGTGGGGCTGCTCAATCTGATCAGCGACAAACCGGACGGCTCGTTCTCCGCCGACCAGCGTCGCCTATTCGCAAGCATTGGTATTCAGATTGGCGATGCGTTGCAGCGGGCGCGGTTCCAAGAGGTCCTGGAGGAGAGGGTGGAGGAGCGCACCCGCCAATTGCGGGCAGAAATCGTCACCCGCCGGCGGGCCGAACGCAACGCCGATACCGCCAAGGAGCGCCTGCTCGACGCGATCGAGAACATCAATGACGGTTTCGCGCTCTACGACGCTGACGATACGCTGCTCGTGTGCAACAGCGGCTATCGGGACATGCATGCCGCGATCAAGGACCTTGTAATCCCGGGCGCGAAATTCGAGGCTCTCGCCAGAGCCGGCATCGACTGCGGCAATGGCCCGCTGGTCGAGCCTTCTGAAACGCAACTGAACTTACGCCTTGCCCAGCACCGGCAAGCGGACGGAACGCCCATCATCCAAAGGCGGGGCGAACGGTGGCTGATGCGTAGCGAGCGCCGGACGCGCGAAGGTGGCGTTGTCGCGGTCGAAACCGACATCACCGAGCTCAAGAAAGCCGATATTGCCAAGGACGAGTTCTTGGCCAAGGTCAGCCATGAGCTGCGCACGCCGCTCACGCCGATCCACGGCGCGCTGGCCCTTATCCGCTCGGGCAAGATAACGGAGCAGCCAGCGAAAACAGGCGAGTTGCTCGACATGGCGGCGCGCAATTGCACCCGTCTGATGTCGATCGTGAACGACCTGCTCGATTTCACCAGGATCAATTCCGGACGATTTAGTCTCGATCGCGGCATTGTCGTGATCGAGCCGTTCCTCGAGCAGGTCATCCAGAACAAGCGAATCGGCATTGATCCGCCGATCATCGAGCTCAAGGTCGGCCCTCACGCCAAGGACCTCAAGCTCGAAGCCGACCCGCTCCGCATTCAGCAGGTTGTCGATAACCTTGTGTCGAATGCCATGAAGTTTACCGAGCCCGGCGGGCATATCGAAGTCGGTGTAGCCCGCCGCGAAGGTTTTTTGCGCGTCTCGGTCACCGATCACGGCCCCGGTATCCCCAAGGACTTCCAGGACCGGGTCTTCGATGCCTTCTCGCAGGCCGATTCTTCTTCCACCCGCCGGTTGGGCGGGGTGGGATTGGGGCTGAGCATTTCCAAATCGATCATCGAGGCGCATGGCGGCAGCATCGGCTTCGAGTCGAAGGATGGAGAGGGCACGACCTTCTATTTCGAGTTGCCCTTGGCGTCCCACGGTCAAAAAGAGGGTACAATGACGCGCCCGGCTGGCGAAGGCCGGAGGAGTGATTGGGCCCCGCGCCCGACGAGCGTATCGGCAGTCTGAGCCTATCGGGGGTCTCCGCGCTCCGATTTGGCGAGCGGGGACCTGCAAAGCCTCCTCAACGACTAATGAAACCTTCATGCCCCTGTGTCTTAGTTCAACCTGTTCGCGGGCTTAGGGCGAGCGGTCCTGCAATTACCTGGCATCTGCAAGAGCAGTTACGCGACGACGAGGCGAAAAATCCATGGCGACATCGCAGGGTTTGAGAAGAAGCGCGATCGCAGCTCCGGCGGGGAGAGCGAGCGTGTCTCTGGCGATTTTGGTGGCCGAAGACAGCATCATTACCCAGGACCTGCTGAAGCTTGTGCTTACGCAGCGGGGCCATAGGGTCGATACCGAGGAGGATGGCGCGAAGGCCCTGAACGCTCTGCAGGGCAACCACTATGATGTTGCGCTGATGGACTTCCACCTTCCGACCATTGACGGCCTGAGGGTCGTCGCGACTTACAAGTCCTCGGCTGCCGGGAAGGCCGCGCAAACCCATTTCATCGGTATCACCGCAGATGTGTCGGGGATCATGGCGCGCTCCGGCAATTTGGAGACGTTCGATCTCGTCATCGCCAAGCCCATCGACATCGCCAACCTGTGCAGCGTGGTGGAAAATTTCGAGCACTATCTGGGTTGGCGGAGCCAGACAGGCGAGGCCCTTCCAACCCCCGTGATATTGGCCGAAAATGTCGTCCCGCAATCGCCGGAAGCCCCTGACATGTCACCTGACGCAGTCAGTGCTCTGCGGGGTGAGAAGCGCGTGAGAATCGACCGGGGCTCCACGCAAATACTGCTCGGGAACGGCGAGGTCTATCCGTGCCGCGTCCTAGATCTGTCCCTGAGCGGTGCCGCTCTGGCGATCGACGAGCGCCCGGCGATTGGCGAGCAAGTCCGCGTTGGCCGAACCACCGGTCGAGTCGTCCGGCACACGACCGAGGGCATTGCGGTCGAGTTTGGCAAGTAAGCGCTTGGGCGATCCCGGACCCACTTACTGGCGGTCCCAGATCTCGCGCAACTGATCGGGCAGGGTGAGCGGATCGAAGGGCTTCGGGATCACCGCCGCGGCGCCAATTGACAGATAGCGCTTGACCTCGTCCTGCATGGCCTTCGCCGTCATGAAGACGATCGGCGTTGCCTCGATCTCCGGAATTTCCTTCAAGCGCTCGAATGTCTCGATCCCGTCCATCCCGGGCATCATCACGTCGAGGAGAATCAGATCGGGCTTGAACGCGGGCGCCTTATCGATGGCCTGCTGTCCGCTCTCGCACAATTCGACCGCGAAGCCGCCAAGCTCTCTCAAGGCGAACTCGGCGATCGAGCGGATATCCGGCTCGTCCTCGATATAGCAAATACGCTTCAGCGTGGATGGTATGATGATAAGGCTCCGGCATCAGCGATCGTCGCCCGTTTGGCGACCGTTCCGGCCCGGGCTTCTTGCCTCGTACTACGGTCTTAAGGTTGAGGAATAGTTGAGGGGCACCGGATTTGCATGCTGATCCGACAAGGAGATCACGGCGGATGGCTGCGTCGAGTGTGGCACCTGCCGGGTGATCGCCGAAGCGACGGGCGGCAACGAGTGGAACTATCCGCGCGGCGGGTACGGCGTCTCGTTCAAGTTCGGCTAGGCGCGGTCTTTAGGCCCACCGACCGGCCGCGGCGCGGTCGGTGAACCAGATGACCTCGCCTTGCGGACGGATATGGGCGGCCGGAAAACCGGTATCGCCCGACAGGATCTTGTCGAGGATGTCGCGCTTGCCGTCGCCGGCGACGAGAAAGGCGACCACGGCGCTCGCATTCAACGCCGGGTAGGTGAGGGTGACGCGCTCCTCCACGCGGCCCTTCGGCACCGGCGCTACCCAGCGCGTACGCTCCTTCAAGACCGGCTCACCCGGCAGCAAGGAAGCGGTATGACCGTCGTCACCGAGACCCAGCAGCGTGAGAGTTAAGAGCGGCCGGCCGGCTTCCAGCGTGTCGGCGCCATAAAGTCCCTTCAGCATGGCCTCATAGCGGATGGCCGCCTCATCGAGCGTGACGCCGTCGGTGTCCACGGGATGCACGTTCGTGGGCGGTGCCGGCACATGGCCCAGGAAGGCCGTGCGCGCCATGCCGAAATTGCTGGCCGGATCCGAGGGCGGCACGAAGCGCTCATCGCCGAGAACCCAGTGCACCTTCTCCCACGGCAGCCGTGACTTGATCGGCTCCTCGCCGAGACGCTCATAGAGTGGTTTGGGCGTGTTTCCGCCGGAAAGGGCGATGATGCTGCGGCCGTCATGGCTGGCGGCAAGATCGCAGAGATAGTCGGCCCCGGCATGGGCCAGCGCGGTGGCGTTGTCATAGACGCGAAGCGTTCCGAATGCTGGCTTCATGGTGTGGTCTCGTCTCGCCGCTCGGGTTGAGGATAAGGGACAAAAGTTACCACTTGTCATTCCCGCGAAAGCGGAAATCCAGTAACCAAAGGGCTAGGATTTTCTGCGATGTCAGGGGTTACTGGATTGCCCGGTCAAGCTTGGCGATGACGCCAATCCGGCACCTGAAAGCAAAATGACTCACGAGATCATCATCGCGCCGTCGATCCTGTCGTCCGACTTCGCCAAGCTCGGCGAGGAGGTGCGCGCCGTCGATGTGGCCGGCGCCGACTGGATCCATGTCGATGTCATGGATGGGCATTTCGTGCCCAACATCACCATCGGTCCTGACGTGGTGAAGGCGCTCCGGCCGCATTCCGACAAGCCGTTCGACGTGCATCTGATGATCGCGCCCTGCGACGCCTATCTCGAGGCCTTTGCGAAAGCCGGCGCCGACATGATCACCGTGCATGCGGAAGCGGGGCCGCATCTCGACCGCTCGCTCCAGATCATCAAAGGTCTCGGCAAAAAAGCAGGCGTGAGCCTCACCCCCTCGACGCCGGAGACGGCGCTCGAATATGTGCTCGATAAGCTCGACCATGTCCTGGTGATGACGGTCAATCCGGGCTTCGGCGGCCAGACCTTCATCCCGGCCCAGCTCCGCAAGATCGCGGCGATCCGTGAGATGATCGGCTCCCGGCCGATCCGCATCGAGGTGGATGGCGGCATCAATGCCGACACCGCGCCGCTGGTCGTCGGGGCCGGCGCCTCCGCGCTCGTGGCCGGTTCGGCGGTGTTCAAGGACCGGGACTACGCCGGCAATATCGAAGCCATCCGCGCGGCTGCCCTAGGGGCCCGCGCTACCGTCGTCCGAGTTTAACGTCCCGGGAGACGAAACGATATCCAGAGTCAAAGCGTTGGCACATCGAACCGGATGTGACTGGGACCGCAGCATGTTGATAACGCTTCTGACAGCCGGCACCGCGCTGTACGTCGTTTTGATCGCTCAGTATTAGGGTGGTCGCCGCCTTGGAAGGGCTGGCCGGTTTCATGGCGCCGACCTGGTCGGCGACATTCCTCTACTCGGCGTTTTCACTCGACGTGGCGCCGATAGTCCAATGACAAGCGATTGGGGGTCTTGAGTCAATGGATCGGCGAGTCGTCAAAGGGTTCGGCAGGGCGTTCGCGGGTGCGCTGATCTTTGCGTTGCCCATGCTCATGACGATGGAGTTGTGGTGGATGGGCTTCTACATCCAGCCTTTCAGGCTAGCCTTGCTGCTCGCCTTGACGGTGCCGCTCCTGGTCGGGCTGTCATGGTTGCGTGGCTTCGAGCCGACCACGACGTGGCGGGAAAACCTGCTGGACGCACTCATTGCGATCGCCGTCGGCACCATCGCCGCGGCCATCACGCTTTATGTATTCGGCCTGATTTCATTCGACACCTCGTTTCGTGAGGCCATTGGTAAGATTTCCCTGCAGGCCGTGCCCGGCAGCATGGGTGCCAGCCTCGCCCGCAGTCAGCTCGGAGGCACCGGGGAGCAGCGGGAGCGAGACCTATCCTACCCGGCGATACTTTTCATGATGACCGCGGGGGCGCTGTTTCTTGGCTTGAACGTTGCGCCGACCGAAGAAGTCATCGCCTTGGCCTATTCGATGGATGCGGAACGCCTGATTCTCCTCGTCTTGATTTCCCTCGCGGTGATGCATGCCTTCGTCTATGTCGTCGGCTTCCGGAACACGCCGGAGCTCGTGCCCGGAAGCACATTCGTGGGCCGCTTCGTTCAGTTCACGCTGGCGGGCTATGCTATCGTTCTGCTGCTTTCGCTCTACCTGTTGTGGACATTTGGCCGGACGGACGCCACGAGTGTGGCGGCGACCCTTAACGCTTGTATCGTCCTCGGCTTTCCAAGTGCCCTTGGCGCAGCGGCATCCAGACTTATTCTATAGGCGCGGAAACGACATGGCTAAATCGACCAAGAAGTCCAGAGACCCGATGCTGGCTGAGTGGGTCGCCGGAGGTCTCGGCGGTCTCTTGGTGATAGCTTCGATCGGCTATCTCATCTTTGCGGAAGCAGCTGGGGGAGCCACGGCGCCGCAGCTGGAGTTCGTGACGCAAAAGACCGAGCAGCAGTCCGACGGCTACGTCGTGGAGTTCAAGGCGACGAATCACAGCAACTTCAGCGCCGCCAAGGTAAAGGTCAGGGGCGAGCTCCGATCCGGCGGAGACGTGATCGAGACCGCTGAAACCGAGCTTGATTACCTTCCCGCCTTCTCATCTCGCGCAGCGGGTCTCTACTTCCAGCACGACCCCGAAAAGTCAGATCTCAGGATCTTTCCTGTGTCCTACGCCGATCCGTGATCGCCTGCTGCCGCACCTACGAGCCCTTATGATTGCGATAGCGCTCGATCAGCGCATTGGTCGAACTGTCATGGCCGAGCTTGGGTGCATCCTTGGCCTTGAGCTCGGGGATAATGCGGTTGGCCAGTACCTTGCCGAGCTCCACGCCCCATTGATCGAAGGAGTCGATATCCCAAACCGCGCCTTGCGTGAACACGCTGTGCTCGTAGAGCGCCACCAGCGCGCCGAGCGTGCGGGGGTCGAGCGTTTCGGCCAGGATCATATTGGTCGGGCGGTTGCCCTCGGTCACGCGGAACGGCGTTTGCGCCGGGGGCGAGCCTTCCGCCGCGAACTCGGCCGCCGTCTTGCCGAAGGCGAGCGCCTCGGCCTGGGCGAAGAGATTGGCCATCAGCAGATCGTGGTGCTCGGCGAGCGGGCTTAACGGCTTAAGGAAGCCGATGAAGTCGCACGGGATCAGCTTCGTGCCCTGATGGATCAGCTGATAGAACGAATGCTGCCCGTCGGTGCCGGGCTCGCCCCAGATGATCGGCCCCGTCTCGTAGTCGACGTGGTTGGCGGCGAGATCGACATGCTTGCCGTTGCTCTCCATCTGCAATTGCTGGAGATAGGCGGGAAAGCGCGCCATGTGCTCCGCGTAGGGCAGCACGGCAAGCGTCTGCGCCCCGAAGAAATTGTTGTACCAGATCGTGAGCAGCCCCATCAGCATCGGTAGATTCTTTTCCGCCGGCGCGGTGCGAAAATGCTCGTCCATCGCGTGGAATCCGTCGAGCATTGCCCGGAAATTCTCAGGCCCGATGGCGATCATGGTGGACAGGCCGATGGCGGAATCCATCGAGTAGCGCCCACCGACCCAATCCCAGAACTCGAACATGTTGGCGGTATCGATGCCGAATTTCTCCACGCCCGCGGTGTTGGTGGAATTGGCGACGAAATGCTTGGCCACCGCCGCCTCCGAGCCGAGCTTGGCGAGGCACCAGGCCCGCGCGGTCGCCGCGTTGGTCATGGTCTCCAGCGTGGTGAAGGTCTTCGACGAGACGATGAACAGCGTCTCCTCGGGGTCGAGGTCGTGGGTCGCCTCGCTGAAGGCGGCGCCGTCCACATTGGAGACGAAGCGGAACGTCATGGCGCGATCCGTGTAGGGACGTAAAGCCAGATAGGCCATCTCCGGACCGAGATAGGACCCGCCAATGCCGATATTGACCACATTCTTGATGCGCTTACCCGAGTGTCCCGTCCACGAGCCGTCGCGGATCTTGTCGGCGAAGGCCGCCATGCGGTCGAGCACCTCATGCACGTCCGGCACCACGTTACGCCCGTCGAGCGCGATGACCTCGTCGCGCGGCGCGCGTAAGGCCACGTGCAGCACGGCGCGGTTCTCCGACACGTTGATCCGTTCGCCCCGGAACATGGCGTCGCGCCGTTCCGCCACGCCGCGCTCTTTGGCGAGCGCTAGCAAGAGGTCCATGGTCTCCTGGGTGATGCGGTTCTTGGAATAGTCGAGGAACAGCCCGGCGCCCTCGGCCGCGAAGCGCTTCGCCCGGTCCGGATCGTCGGCAAACAACTCCCGAAGATGGGCGTCCTTGATCTTGGCATGATGCGCGGCAAGCGCCTGCCACGATGCGCTGTCGGTCAGTTTTGTGGACCCCATCTCCCGGCCTCCCCTAATTCAGCGCCTTGGTCTTGGTCTCGATGGATTTGAGAAGGTCTTGCCACGACTTGACGAAGGATGCCGCACCTTCCTTCTGCAATTGCGCGGCCAGCGAGGCAATGGAGATGCCGGCCTTCTCGTAGTCGGCCAGCACCTCTTCGCAATTGCCGCCGTCCGGCGCCAGCACCCCATCGAGCTTGCCGTGATCGCCGAAGGCGAGCAGCGTCTTGTCGGGCATGGTGTTGACCGTGTTCGGCGCCGCCAGCGCAGTTATATATAGAGTGTCGGGCGAGCGCGGGTCCTTGGTGCTGGTGCTGGCGAACAGAAGCCGCTGCGGCCGCGCGCCTAGGGACTCAAGGCGCTGCCAGCGATCGGAGGCCAGCATGGTGCGATAGTCGCGATACGCCTGATGCGCCACGGCGATGCCGAGCTTGTCGCGCAATTCGTCCGGCACCTTGTCGAGCACCGCCTTGTCCCAGCGGCTGATGAAGATGGAAGCGACCGAGCGCACGTCCGGCTCGAGCCCGGCCGCGACGCGCCGCTCCAGCCCTTTCATGTAAGCATCGGCTGCGGCCACACAGTCTTGCGACGAGAACAGCAGGGTGACGTTGACGGTGACGCCGGAGAAAATCGCTTCCTCAATGGCCGGAAGCCCTTCCTTGGTGCCGGGGATCTTGATGAACAGGTTCTTCTTATTCGCGCGGCCATAGAGCCGCTTGGCCTCGGCGATCGTGGCTTCCGTGTCGTAAGCGAGTAGGGGCGACACTTCCAGGGATACGAAGCCGTCAACGGTTGCCGTCTTCTCATGGATAGGCGCGAACAAATCCGCCGCGCGCGACAAATCCTGGAGTGCCAGCTCGAAGAACAGCGCCTCGCCTGAATAGCCCGCCTTCATCAGGCGGCTCATCTCGTCGTCATAGCTGTCCGACTTGGAGATGGCATTATCGAAGATCGTTGGGTTGGACGTGAGCCCCGTAACCGACAGCTCATCGATATATTTCTTCAGCGTGCCGCTATCCAGCAGATCGCGGGTAATGTCGTCGAGCCATAGGCTTTGCCCGAGATCGTGTAGTGCTTGCGTTGCTTTCAAGGCAGTGTCTCCTCGTCAGGCCGGCGATAACGCCGAGAAATCGTGCTCCATAAGGTCCGCGATGCGGTCCACCGAGATGTCCGCCGGCTCCTGACCCGCCAGGGATTGCGGATCGTTCGCATAATGGCCTTGGCGAGGGAAGACGGTTGTCACCTGGTCGCCCCAGGCGCGCTTCACCGCATTGAGCAACTTCAGCTTGTCGTCGATCAGCACATAGTGCCGCGACGGGTAGGCGCGCTTGACGGAGTCGAGCTCTTCTTCCTTGTGGAGGTAATTGAGCACATGGCCGTCGAACGCGCTCCAGAGCCCGGCTCGTTCAAGCTTATGGGGCTGAAACACGCCGTCGCCGTCGGTGAGAATCACCGGCAGTCCCCACTGGCGCACATGGCGGACCACACCGAGCGCGTCCGGATAAAGGCGCTCGATGAAGGGATAGTCCATAACCCAATTGGCGAGCAGCAGGGCGCGGGGATCGTGCAGATGCTCCAGGCGAAAGCGCTCGAGCGTGCCGAGGAAGTCGGCATAGCCATGCTTGACGCGCTCCTCTTCGTAGAGCGCCCAAAGCCGGTCGTTGGCCCCGTCGCCGAAGGTGGCTTCCACATGCTTGCCGAGATCACTCTTCATCCGGTCGTTGTCGAGCAACGTGTTGTCGACATCGAACAGGAAGATCACATCATGCATATCGGACATGGCCAGTCTACGCCGGCTTAGGATTGAGCCAGCGCCCGTCCGCGCCGACGAGTTGCTCTGCTTCGTCCGGTCCCCAGGTGCCGGGCTTGTAGCGATAAACCGGCGTTACGTTGCCGAGGATGCCATCCACGATGCGCCATTCCGCATCGACGATGTCCTCGCGCGTAAACAGATCGCTGATGCCATGCATGGCGTCGCCGAGCAGGCGCTGATAGGGCGGTTTGTCGGCGCCGGGCTGCCGGGTCAGGATCAGTTCGACGTCGTCGCCGATCATGCGGTCGCCGGGAACCTTGACGCGGGTGCCGAGCGCGATAGTCACGTCGGGCTGAATCCGGAAGCGCATATGACCGCAGCCGACCGAGGCGATTTCGCCGAACGTCTCGCGTGGCGGCCTTTTGAATTGCACCACGGCTTCGGCGATGCTGACCGGCATCACCTTGCCGGTGCGGATGAAGATGGGCACGCCCTCCCAGCGCCAGCTGTCGATTGCGAGCTTCGCCGCGGCAAAAGTCTCGACGGTCGAGCCGGGATGCACGCCCGGGACCTTTTCGTATCCTTCATATTGGCCGCGCACCACATCGTTAGGGCTAAGCGCGCGGACCGACTTGAGCAGGCTGGCCTTGCGGTCGCGGACCGCTTCATGCTCCTGGCCCGTGGGCGGGTCCATGGTCAGTGATGCCAAGATCTGGAGCATATGGTTCTGCAGCACGTCGCGAATGGCACCCGCCTCGTCGTAGAACGCGCCGCGATCCTGCACCCCGAAATTCTCCGCCATGGTGATCTGAATGCTGCGCACGAAGTTGCGGTTCCAGATCGGCTCGAAAATCGAGTTGGCGAAGCGGGTATAGAGGATGTTCTGCACCGGCTCCTTACCCAGATAGTGGTCGATGCGGAAGATGTCGTCTTCCGAGAAATACTGATCGAGGATGCGGCTGAGCGCGATTGCCGACGCCCGGTCGCGCCCGAACGGCTTCTCGACCACGAGCCGTGCATTTGCAGCACAGCCCGACTTGGCGAGCTGCGAGGCGACCTCGGAGAACAGCACCGGCGGAATGGCGAGATAGTGCAGGGGATTTTGGGCGTCGCCCATCTGCTTGCGCAGCTCGGTGAAGACTTTGGGGTCGGCATAGTCCCCGTCCACGTAGCGGAGTTGGCTCAGCAGCTTTTTGAAGGCCTCCGATTGAATGTCCCCGCCATGGGCCTTGACACTGTCGGCCGCGCGTTGTTTCAGCTGGTCGAGGCCCCAGCCTTGCTTGGCGACGCCGATGATCGGCGTGGATAGACCCTCGTCGCGCACTAGTCCGTAAAGTGCGGGAAAAATCTGCTTATAGGCAAGGTCGCCGGTGGCGCCGAAGAAGACGAGCGCGTCGGAAATATTCTTTGCGTTCGTCATGGCGCCTTCTTCTCGAGATGGCCGCCGAATTCCCAGCGCATGGCCGACATCAGCTTATCGGCGAACTCCGCGTCGCCCCGCGAGGCGAAGCGGCTGAACAGCGCCGAGCTGATGACCGGCGCCGGGACGCCTTCGTCGATGGCTGCCTGCAAGGTCCAGCGGCCTTCGCCGGAATCCGACACGCGCCCTTCGAAGTTGGACAGGTCCGGGTTGTGGCGCAGCGCAGCTGCCGTGAGGTCGAGCAGCCACGAGCCAATGACGCTGCCGCGGCGCCACACCTCGGCGACCTCCGGCAGGTTCAGCTCATATTGATAGAGTTCCGGGTTCCGCAGCGGCGTTGTCTCGGCGTCCGTGTCGCGTTTGACCTTGCCGGCATTGGCGTTCTTGAGAATGTTCAAGCCTTCCGCGTAAGCCGCCATGATTCCGTATTCGATGCCGTTATGCACCATCTTGACGAAATGCCCGGCACCGTTCGGCCCGCAATGCAGATAGCCGTTCTCGGCCGATGACGGTTCGCCGGTGGCGCCCGGCGTGCGGGCCGCATCGCCGACGCCCGGCGCCAGCGCCTTGAAGATCGGATCGAGCCGTTGCACCACCGCGTCCTCGCCGCCGATCATCATGCAATAACCGCGGTCGAGCCCCCACACGCCACCGCTCACGCCCACGTCCACGTAATGAAGTCTCTTTTCTTTCAGCATCTTAGCCCGGCGCAAATCGTCGTGATAATAGGAGTTGCCGCCGTCGACGATGATGTCGCCGGCCTCAAGATGCGGCGTCAGCCCATCGAGGACAGCGTCGACCGCGCCCGCCGGTACCATCATCCAGATGGCGCGCGGCTTATCGAGGCCTTTGACGAAATCGCCCAAATCGGTGCTGCCTTTTGCGCCCTTTTCCGTCAGCGCCTTCACCGCGTCGGCATGCGTGTCGTAGACATGCATGTCGTGGCCGGCCTTCATCGCCCGCACGGTCATGTTGGCGCCCATTCGGCCGAGGCCGATCATGCCGAGTTGCATCCTTCATCTCCTCGTTATGTCAGGACGTTCCGAGGCCGGAACGCGAAAAGACTAAAGGCCCAGCGCCATCTTTGCAGCCGCGGCGACCCGCTCCGGCGTGAAGCCAAAATGCTCCGCCACGACTTTCAGCGGCGCCGACATGCCAAACGTGTGCATGCCGAGCACGATGCCCTTAGGTCCCGCATAGCGGTCCCAACCGATGGGCGAGGCTTCCTCAACCGTGACCCGCGCGGTGATCGACGACGGCAGCACGGACTCGCGATAGGCCTCGTCCTGCGCGTCGAACAGCTCGCGGCAAGGCATTGAAACGACTCGCGCTTTGATATCTTCCGCGGCGAGCAGGTCGCGCGCCGCGACGCAGAGCGACACCTCGCTCCCCGTGCCGATCAGAATGACGTCGGGCTTGTTTGAGGGCGCGTCCGACAGCACATAGGCCCCCTTGGCCAAGCCGCTCGCCGGCGCAAGCTTCGTGCGGTCGAAAATCGGCAGGGCCTGGCGCGACAGGATCAGGGCGACGGGCCGATGGGTCTGTGGCATCGCCAGCCGATAGGCTTCCACCGTTTCGTTGGCATCCGCCGGGCGGATCACCATCATGCCGGGGATCGCGCGCAGCGAGACCATCTGCTCGATGGGCTGATGGGTCGGGCCGTCCTGGCCGAGGCTGATGGAATCGTGGCTCCAGAGATGCAGGACCGGCAAGTCCATCAGCGACGACAGGCGGATGGCGCCGCGCGCATAGTCGGTGAAGATCAGATAGGTGGAGGCGTAGCCGCGCAAGCCCGTGAGCACCATGCCATTGACGATGGCGCACATGGCGTGCTCGCGGATACCGTAGCGCAGATTGCGGCCGCCATAGTCGCCGAGTTCGCCATAAGGCTGGAACTCGCCGGCATCCTCGAAGCTCAAGATCACCTTGGTGCTGCCGGCCACGTCAGCCGCGCCGCCCATGACCCAAGGCACTTTCGCGGCGACGGCATTGAGCACTTTGCCGGAGGCTTCGCGCGTCGCTATCCCCTTGGGATCAGGAGCAAATTCAGGAATGTCGCTGTCCCAACCGTCTGGCAGTCCGCGGGCGAGAATGAGGTTGATCTGGGCCGCTTCGGCCGGATGATTCTTGGCGTAAGCCGCGAACAGCGCCTCCCACGTCGCGCGCGCATCGGTGCCGCGCTTGCCCATCTGGGCGGTAAAGGCCTCGCGCACGCCGTCCGGCACGACGAAGCTCTTGTCCGGATCGAAGCCGAGAAATTCCTTGGTGCGGCGGACTTCTTCCACGCCCAGCGGCTCGCCATGAGCGGCCGGCGTGTCATGCTTCTCGGGTGAGCCGTAACCGATATGGCTGTGCACGACGATGAATGTTGGCCGATCGTCGGTCGCCAGGAATTCGTCATAGGCCTTCGTCAGCTGGCCGAGCTCGTTCGGATTGGCGACATGGGCGATATGCCAGCCATAGGCTTCGAACCGCTTGGCCACGTCCTCGGTGAAGGTGATGTTGGTGTGGCCGTCGATGGTCACGTTGTTGTTGTCGAAGATCCAGCACAGATTCGACAGCTTCAGATGCCCGGCGAGCGACGCCGCCTCGCTGGCGACGCCCTCCATCAGGCAGCCTTCGCCCGAGAGCGCATAGACGTTGAAATCGAAGATTTCGAAATCCGGCTTATTATAGGTGGCGGCGAGCCACTTGCCGGCGATTGCCATGCCGACGCTGGTGGCAAGACCTTGCCCGAGCGGGCCTGTGGTGGATTCGACCCCGGTGGTCCAGCCATATTCGGGGTGCCCCGGGCAGCGGCTGCCTTCCTCGCGGAAAGACTCGATGTCGGCGAGCGACACCGCCTCGCCGCCGGGCTTCTGATAGGAGGTCTCCGCCGCCTCGATGCCGGCGAGATGGATCAGGCTGTAGAGCAGCATCGACGCGTGCCCCGCCGACAACACGAAGCGGTCGCGGTTGATCCAATGGGGCGTCTTCGGGTCGTAGCGCAGGAATTGCTGCCACAGCGCATAGGCCGTGGGCGCGGCGTCCATGGCCGTGCCGGGATGTCCGCTATTCGCTTTCTGGATGGCGTCGATGGCGAGCGTGCGAATCGTGTTGATCGCCAGCGTGTCCAGTTCGTCTTGGCTTTGCGTCACCGTCGCCTCTCTTCCCGAATGCTCAAGGGCACGGTCACAAAAGCGGATGAAGTTTCGGTGAAACTTTGGTCCATCTGTTTGCCCCGGACCTTCACGCCGCCAGTAATTCCATCTTCGTTGGAGACGGTCTTCAGATTGTTCGGCAAGGACGACTCGATGAGTCGCGAGTTGCCGCCGCCGATATCGAAGACGAGCGTCAGCGTGCCATTTAGCGGGCTTTGGGCGCTATCTCCAATGCGCGTCACGGGGCAAGCTCCACGAGTTGTGTCACCACATATGGCTGCTCAATCGGCAGGGCTGTACCGTCATTGGTCTCAATATTACGTGAAATAAGCCCAGCAAATAGGGTTATGGCGAGAGGATGTCGGAATTGGTGACGGTTTCGAGGATCTTGATGATCTTGCGGACGCGCCGGTTCCAATGCTTGTGACCCACGGCCTCGAGCGCGGCCTCGCCGACATAGTGATCGTAGGTGATGCCGGTCTTGATGGGGTGCTGGCTCATCTCGAGATGCGGGGCGAGACGGCCACGTTCGAACAAAGAGAAGCCCATCCCTGTTCCCATGGTCAAAGCGCATTCCACGCCGTTGCCGGAGATCGCGCCCAGGCCTTGCACGGAGGCGTCGTTGAGCATGCGCACCGGCTTGCCCAACCGCTCGTGGATGACGCGCGCGAGCTTGAAATCGCGCCATAAATCGGTGCCGAGATTGGGTGCGGTGACCACGTAGTCGGCGCGCACGACGCCGGGGAAGCCGATGGTGATCCGGTCGTGCGGCCCGAGTTGCTTGCGCAAGGCCGAGCAGCCCCGCCACTACATCCGCAGGGCTCGCCGGATGGGGCGTGACCACGTGGCTGGGGCCCTGCAACATGACGCCGGCGGCGACAGAATCCCGGCTTTCAGGTGACTCCCGCCGATATCGAAGACGAGTGTCAGCGGGCCTTTTAGCGGGCCTTGGGCGCTATCTCCAGTGCGCGTCACGGGGCAAGCTCCACGAGTTGTATGACCGCATATGGCGGCTCAATCGGCAGGGCTGTACCGTCATTGGTCTCAATATTACGTGAAATAAGCCCAGCAAGTCTTAGGAGTGCCGACGATTTCTACAGCTTCTCCACGCAAACTCGGCCTGTCATTCTTTTGTGGCTATTGAGAAAGTAGGGAAGGACATCTGCCCCGTTCCCCTTTCCACAAGGCCGCCCCGCGGATTACAGAACGTGGCAAGGGCAATGGGGCATCCTTTTCGCGTCGAGCGATGATCGAGGCGGCAATACAAGGAGAGCGCCGTGGCAGTATCCGAAACCCGGTCTCAGGATCAGACGGAGCCGCAAGCAGATTTGAAGTCGCTGCCGCTGCCCGAGCTGGAGGCGAAACTTGCCACTCCGCCAATGGCCTGACCCAGGCGGAGGCCGACCGCAGGCTGACGCGTTACGGGCCCAACGCGCTCGTCGAGAAGAAGGTCAATCCGCTTCTCAAATTCCTCACCTATTTCTGGGGCCCGATCCCCTGGATGATCGAGGCCGCCGCCATTCTGTCGGCCGTCGTGCAGCACTGGCCGGACTTCGCCATCATCCTCGTGCTGCTGCTCGCCAACGCCGTGGTCGGCTTCTGGGAGGAGTACCAGGCCGGCAACGCCATCGCCGCGCTCAAGGCCAGGCTGGCGCTCGCAGGCGCGCGTGCAAGCGCGACGGCGCCTGGCCGACATCGCCGGCGCGCGAGCTGGTGCCCGGCGACATCGTGCGCCTGCGTCTCGGCGACATCGTCCCGGCCGACGCGCGCTCGCTCGGACGGCGATCCGGTCGAGGTCGACCAGTCGGCGCTGACCGGCGAATCGCTGCCGGTGACGCGCAGGACCGGGCGAGGCGCGTCTACTCCGGCTCGATCGTCCGCCAGGGCGAGACCGACGCCCTGGTCTACGCCACCGGCGGCGAAGACCTTCTTCGGCAAGACCGCCCAGCTGGTGCGAGACGGCGCACACCGTGAGCCACTTCCAGCGCGCGGTGCTGAAGATCGGCGATTACCTCATCGTGATCGCCATCGCGCTGGTGACGCTGATCTTCGCCGTCGGCGCTGTTCCGCGGCGATCCCATGCTGACCACGCTGCAGTTCGCGCTCGTGCTGACGGTCGCCGCCATCCCGGTGGCCATGCCGGCGGTGCTGTCGGTGACCATGGCGGTCGGCGCGCGGCTGCTGGCCGGCCAAGCAGGCGATCGTCAGCCGGCTGGCGGCGATCGAGGAGCTGGCCGGCATCGACGTGCTCTGCTCGGACAAGACCGGCACGCTGACCCAGAACAAGCTGACGCTCGGCGAGCCCTTCTGCCTCGGCGGCGTCACGCCGCGACGATCTCATTCTCGCCGGCGCGCTCGCCTCGCGCGCCGAGGATCAGCGACACCATCGACATGGCGGTGCATCGCCGGCCTCAAGGACCAGGCGGCGCTCGAGCGCTATCAGGTCGACGCACTTCCAGCCCTTCGATCCCGTGCACAAGCGCACCGAGGCGACGGTCAAGGCGCCCGACGGCAGCGAGTTCAAGGTCGACCAAGGGCGCGCCGCAGGTCATCCTGGCGCTGTCGGCCAACGCGGACGCAGGTCCGCGGCGACGTCGACAAGGCCGATCGACGCATTCGCCGAAGCGCGGCTTCCGCTCGCTCGGCGTCGCCACGCGCCGACGGCGACGGCGCCTGGCAGTTCCTCGGCGTGCTGCCGCTCTTCGATCCGCCGCGCGAGGACTCGAAGGAGACGATCGCCACGGCCGCAGGAGCTGGGCATCGACGTCAAGATGGTCACCGGCGACCAGCTCGCCATCGCCAAGGAGATCGCCGGCCAGCTCGGCCTGGGCACCAACATTCTCGACGCCAGCGTGCTTCGAGCGACACCAAGCACCACGAGGCGGCGCAGCTCGATCAGATCGATCGAGAAGGCCGACGGCTTCGCGCAGGTCTTCCCCGAGCACAAGTACCACATCGTCGAGGTGCTGCAGCAGCGCGGCCACATCGTCGGCATGACCGGCGACGGCGTGAACGACGCGCCCGGCGCTGAAGAAGGCCGACTGCGGCATCGCCGTCTCCGGCGCCACCGACGCCGCCCGCGCCGCCGCCGACATCGTCCTGCTGACGCCCGGGCCTCTCGGTCATCATCGACGCGATCAAGGAGAGCGCGCAAGATCTTCCAGCGCATGAACAGCTACGCGATCTACCGCATCGCCGAGACGATCCGCGTGCTGCTGTTCATGACGCTGGCGATCCTGGTCTTCAACTTCTATCCCGTCACGGCGATCATGATCGTGCTGCTGGCGCTGCTCAACGACGGCGCGATCCTGTCCATCGCCTACGACAATGTGCGCCCATCGCCGAAGCCCGAAGCCTGGAACATGCACCGCGTGCTCGGCATCGCGACCGTGCTCGGCATCGCCGGCGTGATCGCCTCCTTCGGCCTGTTCTATATCGGCGAGCGCGTGCTCGCATCTCGACCGCGAGGTGATCCAGACGCTTGATGTATCTGAAGCTGTCGGTGGCGGGCCACCTGACGATCTTCGTCACCCGCACGCGCGGGCCGTTCTGGTCGATCGTGCCGGCGCCGCATCCTGTTGATCGCGGTGTTCGGCACGCAAGCCGTCGCCACCCTCATCGCGGTCTACGGGCTGTTGATGCCGGCCATCGGCTGGGAACTCGCCGGCGCTGGTCTGGGGCTACGCGCTGGTCGTGGTTCCTGATCAACGACCGCGTGAAGCTGCTCGGCCTACCGCATCCTCGATCCCGGCGGAGAGCCGGTCAAAGCGCACCGCAAGACTTGGGCGGCGCTTGCCGCGCTAGAAGAGGAAGTGCTCAGGGGCGCTCCACGTCGAGCACGGTCATCAGCGCCGTCATCGGCGATCTATCCGAGCGCTGAAGCGATCTCCGCCACGCGTTGGTCGGCGGGAGTGCATCACGAAACCTTGCTGTGGAGCGCCGCCGTCAAGGACTCCGCCGGCACGTCGAGGACGCGGCCGAGATCGGTGAGCTTGGCGTTTTCAGAGTCTGAAACAGCGCCGGTACCGGCCTGCTATGCCCGGATAGAGCGGCCGGGACGATGAAAGCGGCGGCAGCCACCAGCGCCAGCGCGACCGGCGCCACGATCGTCCGGCGCCGGACATAAGTCATCATCCCGCCCCAGTTCCGGAAGAGATGCAGTCCTACCGCCACCACAAAGATCACGGCGAGCCACTCATCCATGTCCTTGACCAGCTCGTCGTCGACGCCGAAAAACATGGCGAGGCCGGACGCGGCGACGACGAGAAACAATGCCGCGGAAATGGCAGTGATGTACTTCTTGAGTGTTTCGTTCATCGGACTTGCCCGCGACCGTCCGGCGGTGCGACCGGAAGAATTTCGGAAAGGCGATGCTCGCGACCAGCACGGCCGCCGTGCTCCAACAGAGAAGCACCATGACCCACAGGATGTTCATTGCACCGCCCTCCGTGCGGCTTTGCGGGCGCACCAGCGCCATGGCTGTAAGAGGTCTGGGAAGACGAGGCTGACGTCAGCCCGGCGGCGACGATGCGAAGCGCCGCGACCCACAGGAACACGTTCATCGGGGACCCTCCTGGCAATTTAGGAGGCTAGGGCGCGAATATTGCGGAGTTGGGCTGCAGCGTTTCAAAACGTTTCGCGGACAAGAGATTTGTGTCGGAACGTTTCCGGAGCACCTGAGGCGCCGATTTGGATACAAAAACTACCGGTGTGGCCCACCTGGGCCCCCCTGTCCGCCCGGCGGCACCCCGCCTGGTGGAGTACTGCCCGTGGGAGGCGTGCGTGTCACCAACTCAGTGGGATCGAGTGTGCAGTCCTTGTTCCGGTCGCCGAGCTTGAAAGCGGCATTAGGCGCGGCAAGTTCGTCACGGCTCAATCGTTTGTCTTTGCTGTATCGAAGTAATCGAGCGGGACCGTTTCGAAGAGGCGATCGGTTATCGCCATTGTGCGGTACTTGTGTGTCATCCAGATATCGTCGGGGTCGGCGTCGAAGCGACCGAATAGCCGGCCAGCATATGCTTTCCACTCTTCGCAGCTGACTGAGCCGTCCTGATTGAGGTCCCATGTGCGGGCAGCTGTCAGCAAGGCTGTGTCCTCGCGACTTGCGGAACCCCAAAGCGGGCTGCCGTGTCCGTGGCCTCCGGCGCAACCGCCCAGCAAGAGCAAGCCAGGTAACCGAACCACGAAACAGCGAGAACCTTAGCGGCAGCGTCTGGCGGCGGCACCGCCTGGCTCACGGCGCAACTGAAATGAGATAGAAGACGCCTCCAACAATGGCTCCCAGGAGAAGGACTAAGAGAAGGGCCTCTGCAATCGAACTCCAGGTCTTACGCGGGGCCAAATAGTCGTGCTGATTTCGCTCCATTTCGAGCTTCCCTCACATCGGCTTCGATCAACGGCGAGCAGGAGAATGGATGAGGAAAGAGGCGGCAGTTTTTCGCAATATGTCGGCGACAGGGAAATTTGTGTCGAAATGTTTCCTGGGCTCAGGCGCCGGATTTCGTTACAAAATTCTGATCCTTGACGAAGCTTTGCGGCGTTACAACTTGACCTCGGACAAGGTCGGCGCCCCGTTTCGTGGCGAGAACACCGCCGAAAGCAATCGAAGCCAAACGGACAATCGAAGGATCGGGATGAACGAGCAGGTCCAGACCGACAAGATCGACGCCAAGAAGGTGAAGGCCGATATCGAGGCTGTGCTCGGCTTGGCCAAGCCCAAGACCAAGCTTCCGCGTCTGCGCCCGGTCCTCATCGTGGGCGCCATCGCCGTGGCGGCGCTGGCCCTTTACCTCGCCTTCGGGAGCGGCGGCTCCAATAACGGGATCAGCTACGTCACCGAGCCGGTGACGATGAGCGACCTGACCGTGACGGTGACCGCCACGGGCTCGGTGCAGCCCACCAACGAGGTGGAGATTTCGTCGGAGCTTTCCGGCATCGTCCGCAACGTGCTGGTCGACTACAACAGCGCCGTGACCACCGGCCAGCTCTTGGCCGAGCTCGACACCGATAAGCTACAGTCAACCGTCGATAGCTCGCGCGCCAAGCTGCAAGCCACCAAGGCCAAGGTCAGCGAGGCGGAAGCGACCGTCTTGGAGAAGAAGCTCGAGCACGCGCGGCAGCAGATGCTCGTCACCAGGAAGGTTGGCGCCGAACAGCAGTTGGAGGTTGCCGAGGCCGAGCATCAGCGCGCGCTGGCCGCGCTGGAAAGCGCCAAGGCCGACGTCGCCGCCGCCGCCGCCGATCTTGCGCTGAACGAGACGAATCTGAGCAAGGCGCGCATTCTGTCGCCCATCACCGGCGTGGTGCTGAGCCGCAACGTCGAGCCGGGGCAGACCGTGGCCTCCTCGCTGCAGGCGCCGATCCTGTTCACCATCGCCGAGGACCTGGCCAAGATGGAGGTCCGGGTCGACGTGGACGAGGCCGATGTGGGCACCGTCAAGGAAGGGCAGGAGGCGACCTTTACCGTCGATGCCTATCCCGACAAGAAATTCTCGGCGGTAATCCGCGAGCTGCGCTTCGGCTCCGAGGTGGTGCAGGGGGTCGTCACCTATAAGGCGGTGCTGACCACGGACAATTCCGAGCTGCTGCTGCGCCCGGGCATGACCGCGACCGCCGAGATCGTCACCGCGCAAGTTGATGACGCGATTACCGTTCCCAACGCCGCTTTGCGCTTCTCGCCTCCGGCGGACACGGGGGATGTCGACCACCGAAACTTCCTGCAAAAGATCATGCCCGGCATGCCGCGCCTTCGTCGGGCCTCGACGCCCGCGCGCGCAGTCGGGGCCAGAGCGGAAAGTCTGGGTGCTGGCCGATGGCGCGCCGCAAGAGGTGAGTGTCACCGTCGGTCCGAGCGACGGCAAGCGTACCCAGATCGTCAGCGGCGACCTCAAGGCGGGCCAGGCGGTCATCGTCGATACCGCGGCGGGCAAGTAGAGCCATGTCGACGCGACGCAAGGCAAGGCCGGCGCGGCTACCGCTCATCGAGCTGCGCAACGTCACCAAGATCTACGGGCAGGGAGAAGCGGAAGTCCGCGCGCTTGACGGCATCGACCTGCGTATCGACGAGGGCGAGTTCACCGCGGTCATGGGGCCGTCCGGCTCAGGCAAGTCCACCGCCATGAACATCATCGGCTGCCTCGATCGGCCGACCACCGGCAATTATCTGTTCAACGGCGTCGAGGTGGGCGGCCTCGACCGCAAGCAGCGCGCGTTGCTGCGGCGGAATTATCTCGGCTTCGTGTTTCAGGGCTTCAATCTCCTCGCCCGCACATCGGCAGTGGAGAATGTCGAGCTGCCGCTGATCTACCGCGGTATGAAGCTCGCCGAAAGACGGCCCCTCGCCATGGAGGCGCTCGACCGCGTGGGCCTTGAAGGGCCGCGCCAAGCACACGCCGGGCGAGCTCTCCGGCGGTCAGCAGCAACGCGTCGCCATTGCCCGCGCCATCGTCACCCAGCCCGCCGTGCTCCTAGCCGACGAGCCCACTGGCAATCTCGACACCAAGACCAGTCACGAGATCATGGAGCTTCTCGTCGGCCTCAATCGCGACCAGAAGATCACCGTCCTCATGGTCACCCACGAGCCGGAGATGGTCTCTTACGCGGGCCGCGTGGTTCATTTTCTGGACGGGAAGATCGCGAGCGATACGCAGCAGCAGGAAGCCGCCTGATGTTCTACGAGACCTTGAAGCTCGCGGTGCAGGCCATCCGGCGCAACGCCTTGCGCTCCTTCCTCACTTTGCTCGGCATCGTCATCGGCGTGTCCGCCGTCATCGCCATGGTCACCATCGGCAACGGCACCACCGAGAAGGTCAAGATCGAGATGGCCAAGCTCGGCAGCAACGTGTTGTTCGTCCGCCCCGGCCAGTTCGGGCCCGGCCGGTCAAGCGCCACGGCAAAGCCTTTCGACATGCGCGATATCGCCGAACTGCGCAGCCAGCTCCATGGCGTGAAAGCCGTGGCGCCCATGGGCCAGCAGGCGGTCACCGTCGTCTACGGCTCGGAGAGCCGCAGCGTCGGCACCATCGGCACCGATGCGAGCTATATCGTCACCCAGGACTGGGACTTGAGCGAGGGCCGCAATTTCGTCGATGGCGAGATCCGCAGCGGGCGCGCCGTCTGCATCATCGGCGAGACGGTGCATGAGAAGCTGTTCGGCTCAACCGACGCCGTCGGCAAGCGCATCCGCGTCAGCAACGTCTCCTGCGAGATCATCGGAATCTTGGAGGAGAAGGGCGAGTCCGGCTTCGGCACCGACCGCGACGACGTCGTGCTCATGCCGATCCGCACCTTTCAGCGGCGCATCGCCGGCAATACCGACGTCAACTACTATCAACGTGTCGGCCATGGACGGCGTCGACACGTCGAAAGTGCAAGCCGACATCGAGCGGCTGTTGCGCGAGCGCCGTGGCATCACCGAGGGCGAGGAGGACGACTTCCGCGTCGCCGACATGAAGCAGATCGCCGACACCCAGACCGCGACCACGGGCATTCTCACCGCGCTACTCGGCGCCGTGGCCGGCGTCAGCCTGCTCGTCGGCGGCATCGGCATCATGAATATCATGCTGGTCTCGGTCACCGAGCGCACCCGCGAGATCGGCATTCGCCTCGCCATCGGCGCGCAGGAAGCGCAAGTGCTGATGCAGTTCCTGGTCGAGGCCGTGGTGCTGTCGCTCTTGGGCGGCACGATCGGCGTCGTCTTGGGCCTGGCGCTCGCCGGTGCGGCGTCCGCCGGCATGAGCATCCCCTTCGTGCTCGATCCGAGCATCGTGGTGATCGCCTTCGGCTTTTCGGCTTTGATCGGTGTTGTCTTCGGCTATTTCCCGGCGCGCCGGGCCGCCCAGCTCAATCCCATCGAGGCGCTGCGCCACGAATAGGCAAGCCCGTTACGAAGAGGCGA
Source organism: uncultured Alphaproteobacteria bacterium (assembly GCA_963731875.1). Classification (GTDB taxonomy): domain Bacteria; phylum Pseudomonadota; class Alphaproteobacteria; order Rhizobiales; family Methyloligellaceae; genus Methyloceanibacter. Next base: position 147,230 of record CAVSXL010000008.1, read on the forward strand.
GCGCCTTTACGCCGCTTGCGTGATCCACAGCCGCGCTTTCGCCGCGTCCGCCGTCGGATAGACGCGCATGGCGCCGGGCAGGAACACGCTGAACAGGCGCATGGCGAGAGTGATCCACTCGATATCGGTAATGATCGCGACCCGCTCCCAGCGGGAGAAATGCTCCATGCCGACCTTGAAGTCCTCCCAAGCGGCGCCGGCGTCGTAGCTCGCGAAGTCGGGCCCGATCTCATAGAGCAGCCGGACTTTGTCGTGGGTTTTCAGCGCCTTCTCCACGGCGGGGATCAGCACCGTGTCGTAGTCCTGCCTGGTGACCTCGCCGTGGCAGGCAATGGCCACGACACTGTCGGGGTAGCCTCTCAGCAGTTCGATCATGGGCTTCCTCCCGCGGACCGGCTATTCAGCCTTGGTCACGCATTTCTCGTCAGCCGCATTCCAGGCGCAACCAAGCGAGCTCTGTATTGCAAGTGGATTCGCCACCATGCACGCCGCACGCATCTTCTTCGGGGCGGGGCCCCGGCAGGCATCCCTTATTGTTGGCGGCATCGTACCAGCAGGACGGCTCCGCCAAGCACATGGCCGCGTCGCGGATGGCCTGGCAGCGCACTTCCTCCGCATCGGCCGGCACGCCGCCGGCTGTCACGGCAACGAGCGCGAGCAGAAACGCAAATATCGTCGATCGCATGAGTATTCCTCTTGGGTTCAACAACCTTGGCCCCGTTTTAGCCGAACCGCCCATGCTCTGAACAGCCTTGCTCCGAATAGCCTTGGTCTGAACAATCTTGCGCGGGCGGTCAGTCCGACTTGACCCGGGCTGGATTGGCAAAGCGCCGCACCACGGCGGGCAGCGTAAGCCCCTGCACGACCAAGGTGAAGAGCACGACCGCGTAAGTGGCAGCAAGAATTTGTGGCCGTTCGGCGACATACGGAATGGACAGCGCCAGCGCCACGGAGATGCCGCCGCGTACGCCGCCCCAGGTAAGGATGGGGATGGTACCCTTCACGAAGCGCTGTTTGATTCTGATAAACGCCATGGGCAGGGCGACCGAGATCAGCCGCGCTATGAATACGACGGGGACCGCCGCGAGAGCCAGCGGAACAAGCGAGGGACTGAAGCTGATCACCAGAACCTCCAGCCCGATCAGCAGGAACAGGATGGAGTTCAGAAGTTCGTCGATGAGGCTCCAGAAATCGAACAAATAGCGACGTGTCGTTTCGCTCATGGCGTGCGCCGCGCCGCGGTTGCCGGTAATCACGCCGGCCACCACCACCGCGATAGGGCCGCTGACATGCAGCACGTCCGCGATAGCATAGGTCCCGGTAACGAGACCGAGCGAGATCAAAACCTCGATCGGGTAGTCGTCGATGCTGCGCATGGCGAGATAAGCGAGATAGCCGGTTACGGCGCCAAGCAGCGCGCCGCCTAAGGCCTCGACGAAGAACAGCCGCGCGATATGGGCGAAGTCGATCCCGGTGTCGCCCGTGCTGCTCATGGCGGCGGCCAGCAGGATCGTGAACAGCACGACGCCGACGCCGTCGTTGAACAGGGACTCGCCGGCCATATCCATTTCCAGCGTCTTGGCAACGCGCGCCTGTTTCAGCACGGCAAGAACGGCGATGGGATCGGTCGGGCTGATCAGCGCGCCGAACACCAGCGCCCAGGCAAAGCCGATGGGCAGGCCGAAGAGCTGACCGGCGCCCCAGAACAGGATCGCCACGACGATGGTGGAGATGACGACGCCGAGTGTCGCCATGGTGGCTACCGCCCACGCCCGGTCGCGCAAGAGCGAGAGGTCGATCTGCAGTGCGCCGGCGAACAACAGAAATGCCAGCATGCCGTCCAGCAGCGCCTCTGAGAAATTGATGTTCTTGATGAAGTCCTCGAGGTCGCCAAACAGGGCGATGCTAGGGATGAGGACTTCGAGCCCGACCAGCACGAGCGAGGCGACCATGCCCATGAGCAGCAGGCCGACATTGTTCGGCAGCCGCAAGAACCGATGGTTCGCCCAAGAGAAGAACGCGGTGAGCGTGAGAAGACCTGCGACAATGTCGAAGATGGAAAGCAAATCGAGCCTCACTGGACGGAATCGCGAAAGCCGGCGCCAGGGTAAGCATCGCCGGGACCTGCGGGAAGGCTTCATCCCCGACGCGGCCGACGCGGACCTAAGATGCCGCAGGCTTTCGGATTGGCAAGCTTATTGCGATGGAGTGTGCGGGGTGAGGGGGCGGTAGGACAGAGGCGTTGGAGGCGCTTTTGGAGGAGGTGGTCGACGATCAAGCTTTGCGCGAGGAGCTGTTCGCTGCCTTCGCCAAGCCCGCCGACTGGATGCGCAACGATTCGGCAGCTAGGCTGCTGCCTGGACGGTTAGCGGGGAAGCGGCTAAGCGAGGCTCATGAACGCCACGGCCCCAGCCAAGATCAGCGTCGATGTGGCGCTCAAGCTCGGCGCCTTCGATCTCGATGTCGCTTTCGAGAACGAGGCCGGGATTACCGCTCTGTTCGGGCGGTCGGGCGCCGGCAAGTCCATGACCATCAATCTGATCGCCGGCCTTGCCCGCCCGGACCGCGGCAAGATCGTGCTCGGCGGCCGCGCCCTGGTGGATACTGAAGACGGCATCTTCGTCCCGCCGCACCGGCGCCGCGTCGGCCTCGTGTTTCAGGACGCGCGGCTGTTCCCCCATCTCACCGTCAGGCAGAATCTCGTGTTCGGCCGCTGGTTCGTGGCGAAGCCCGCCCGCCGCGTGGCTTTCGATCCGGTGGTCGAGACGCTCGGCATCGCTCATCTCCTCGACCGGCGGCCGGTGCTGCTGTCGGGCGGCGAGAAGCAGCGCGTCGCCATCGGCAGGGCGCTGCTCACATCGCCCGAGCTCCTCTTGATGGACGAGCCGCTGGCGTCGCTCGATACCGAGCGCAAGCTGGAAATCCTGCCGCTCATCGAGTCGCTGCGCGATGTTTTCGGCATTCCCATTGTCTACGTGTCCCACGCCGTGGACGAGGTCGCGCGCCTCGCCTCGCATGTCGTGGTCCTGGAGCATGGCCGCGTGGCCGCCTCGGGCTCTGTCGAGGATGCCCTCGGTCCGGCGCTGAAATCGGCGGGCATCAGCCGCTTCGCCCGGTCCTCCGTGGTGATGGGGAAGCTCGCCGCCATCGATCGGGACTATGGCCTGACCGAGATTGCCCACCCCGCCGGCAAGATCTGGTTGGTTGGCCGCGCCGGGGCGGTGGGCGCCGACATGCGCGTGGTCATCAAATCGACCGACATTACGCTGACCCGAGAGCCGCCGGACGATATAAGGACCCGCGAGCTCAGCATTCGCAATGCCTTGGCCGGAACGATCGCCGGCATCGAGACCGACGAGGGACCGTTCGCGGGTGTGTCCATCACCCTGGACGGCCATGGGCGTCTCTTTGCCCTTGCGACCCGCAAGGCAATCGATGCGCTTGGGCTCGGCCCTGGCGATCGTGTATACGCCTTGATAAAGACGGTAGCCCTCGATGAGCGGGCGGTGGCCGCAGTCGAGCCATAGGGAGTGAATTCATGAGCCTTCTTCAAGTCCCCGTTGGTGCGAACCCGCCACACGAGGTCAATGTCATCATCGAGATTCCGCAAGGCGGATCGCCGGTGAAATACGAGGTCGACAAGAAGTCTGGTGCAATGTTCGTCGACCGCTTCTTGCACACCGCGATGTTCTACCCGGCGAATTACGGCTTCATCCCGCACACTTTGTCGGAGGATGGCGATCCGGTGGACTGCATGGTCATCGCGCCGACGTCGGTGGCTTCGGGCGTGGTGATCCGCGCGCGGCCCATCGGCGCGCTGCTCATGGAGGACGAGAAGGGGATCGACGAGAAGATCATCGCCGTGCCGATCGATGAGCTCCATCCCTTCTATAAGCGGGTGACCAGCTATCGCGATCTGCCTGAAATTCTCATTGAGCAGATCGGCCACTTCTTCGAGCACTACAAGGACTTGGAGAAGGGCAAGTGGGTCAAAGTGGTGCGCTGGGCTGAGCATGCCGAGGCCGGTGAGCTCATCCGCGCCGGGATCGAGCGGGCGGAATCCCACGCCTAAGCTCCATTGATTTGCGTCAAGGCCAAGGCGCACCCCTCGCGCTACCCAGGAAGTCGGGCGCTTCGGCGCTCGAATTGGGAGGGACACATGAAAAGTCCAAAACACGATCCCAGGCCGGAACTCGCTGACTTTCATCGGCAAGTCCCAATGGACGATATGATGCAAGTCGTTGGCGTCGAAGTCCTTGCGGCCGTCGACGTGGATGGCGGCGGGTCCTACATCCGAGCCAGAGCGGCTTGCCATGGCTGCGCCTGCCGGCACGTTTGTCGCGAGTGGCTTGCCGAGCACAGCCAGGGCCAGCAGCCTCAAGCATTCTGCCAGAACGCGAATTTTTTTCGCACGATCAAGAGCGGCGACTGCTGACGTCTCGCCCGGGTTGAAGGTAAGCCCCTGTTGTGCCGCATGGTTCCGCGCCGCGGAACAGCGCGTGCGGATGCGGTAAAGGCAGGCGTGCGTTAAAATTATCCAGAAAGTTTAGCGGCCCGATAAAGCCTGCTGTGAGGGCGCCACGGCTAGGTTCGCGGCGAGGTTCAACCCCGCCAGCGAGCGCCCTATGCAACTCGACATGATGACGATGTCGGCCGTCGACGTCACCGTGACGATGGTTCTGGGCCTCGTGCTCCTATTCACATGGCTGAAGCAGCGCAACGCCCCGCTCGTCGGCTGGTGGGGGCTGATCATGGTCTTGCAGGCGGTCGGCATTGTGGTCTGCGCCTCCGGGGCTCTGGCAAATACCCCAATGCTCGTCACGGCTGGCCTTGGGGTTATGCTGCTGTCCGACAGTCTGAAATGGTCCGCTGCGCGTGATTTTGTGGGTCATCCCACTCCTGCGGCCTGGGGGTTGGCCGGGCCGCTCGTGCTTCTCGTCCCGGCGTATTCCGGCCTGCTCGGCGGACTTCTCCCCCAATTCTTGCTGTTCGGTCTGCTGACGGCCTTCGTCAATCTGGGCGCCGCTTTCGAGCTTGCCCGCGCCAAGGGGGAGAGGCTGATCTCCCATTGGCCCGCCGTGGTCTTGCTGAGCGTCACGGCCATGGCCACCCTGTTCGTGATCCCGCTTTCGTTCAAGGTGCCCTTCGACAGCCCAAGCGAAGCATTTCTATCCGGCCGGTTCTCCGCCATCACGCTGGTCATGGTGATCGTACGGATCGCCTTGGCCTTCGTCATCCTCGCCATGGCCAAGCAGCGCCAGCAAATGGAGCAGCGCGTCTACGCTTTGACCGACACGCTGACGGGTTTGCCGAACCGGCGCGCGCTCTACGACAAGCTCGACGGTCTGGAGCGCAGTCGCGTCCTTCAGGCGACACCGATCTCCGTCCTGTTCTTCGATCTCGATCATTTCAAGGATGTGAACGACACCTTCGGTCACGAGACAGGCGATCGCGTGCTGAAGTTGTTCGCGGCCACGGCCGAAGCGCATCTGAACGACGGCAGTCTCATCGCCCGCATGGGCGGCGAGGAGTTCGCCGCCGTGCTTCCAGGCGAGGGGTCGGCCACCGCCACCGAGACGGCGGAAGCAATTCGCGCGGCGTTTGCCGGATCGGCCGCCGTGATCGACGGCATGACTGTGGGCGCCACGGTGAGCGCCGGCGTCGCGTCCAATACCTGCGCCTGCGATAGCAGCGACATCGGCGCGCTGTTCCGCCAGGCCGACGCGGCGCTTTATGCCGCCAAGCGCACGGGGCGCAACCGCGTCGAGTTCGCGGGCCCCGACGGGGTGACGCTAGTGCCGACGGGCGCGGTCACGACCCGCACGGCGCCGCGCTGGAAGTCGCACACCCGACAATCCCATCCCAAGACCAAAGTTGGGGCCAATGCTTGACCTAGGAGGGGGAGGGCCCGTGCCTATTCATCTCGACATGATGACAATGTCGGTCGTAGGGATCACCGTCACCCTAGTCCTCGGCGTCGTGCTCACGTTCAACTGGGCACGCTACGGCGGCTCGTCCTTCGTGGGCGCTTGGGGTTTCTCGATGCTCATCCTGAGCGTCGGCATTGTCATCGCCAACGCCTCTTCGATGGCCGGTCTCCTTAGTGTGCTTGCCTTCGGCCAAGCCGTGATGATCCTATCGGACGGCGTCAAGTGGAGCGCATGCCGTGCGTTCGCCGGCCGCGACGCGAGCCGTCTCTACGTCGTGGCGGGGCCGGTCCTGTTCCTGCTCATCGTCAACTCGGGTTTCGTCGAGACGTTCAATGGCCGGCTGATGCTGGTCTGCACGCTGTCGGCGGCGTACAGCTTCGCTGCCGCCGCGGAGCTCGCCTATGCCAACGGCGAGCAGTTGCCGTCGCGCTGGCCCGCCGTCTTGCTCCTCGTCCTCACCGGCATAAGCTTTCTATTCTGGCTGCCGCTGATCATCGCTAGGCCCTTCGCCGAGATCCGGGATGTGTTCCTCAGTGGGTGGTTCCCGGCCGTGCTGCTGGTCACGCTGCTGCTGCGAACCGCCTTGGCATTCATCGTGCTGGCCATGGCCAAGGAGCGGCAGGAGCAAGAGCAGCGTACCGATGCGCTCACCGACAGCTTGACGGGGCTGCCGAACCGCCGGGCCTTGTTCGAAGCCGCCGATGCAATTGGCCAGCGCCGCATCCTCGGCGGCGGCACGCCGGTCTCGGTGCTGATCCTGGATCTCGATCACTTCAAGGACACCAACGATTCCTATGGCCACGAGTTCGGCGACGAGGTGCTCAAGCTGTTTGCCATGACCCTGGTCAAGACTCTCGACGGCAGGGCTATCGTTGGCCGCCTCGGTGGCGAGGAGTTCGCCGCCATCCTGCCGGGCGTCGATGGCGTCGCGGCCTCGGCGGCGGCGGAAGCCCTGCGGCGCGCCTTCGCCCGCTCGGCGGCCTTCATCAACGGGCTGGCGATCGGCGCGACAGTCAGCATTGGTGTCGCCACTGACGTCGAGGTGGACACCGACTTGAGCGGGTTGTTCCGGCGCGCCGACGCCGCGCTCTATGTCGCCAAGCGCGCGGGCCGCAACCAAGTCGCGCTTCTCCAATCGGACGATCAGCGGGTGCTGCCCGCGGGCTCCACCATCCGCACCTCGCCGTCGCGTTTGCGCCCGACATCTCCTATCACCAAGCGGCCGCCGGTTCGGATCGGCTGATTGGACCGCTTTGCCACCGCATGAGGGGCCGCATGCGGAGGGGAAATCCGTTCGCGCATGATGCGCGGAACGGCGGGGTTGATTGTGACAGTAAGATGTTGGTTTGTCCCCGGCACCATCGTCGTGCGGACGGCCTACCCGGTCACGCTCGAGGTTTCGTAGCGGGAGTCGGAATTGTGACAGCGGGAAATTCGGAGCATGAGGACAAGGAGATCGAACTCAAGCTTGAGTTCGACCCGGCCGATGCCCCCCGCATCCTGTCTCATCCGGTCATCTTGGCGAGCCAGGCGGCGCCGACCACGCGCGAGCTGATCTCCGTCTATTACGACACCGGTAATGATGTTCTGCGTAAGGCCGGCGTGTTCTTGCGGGTGCGGGCGACCGGCGAGGGCTATGTGCAGACCATCAAGACGGCCCGCGGCGCGGCCGAATATCTCGAGCGCGACGAATGGGAGCAGTCGATCCCCAGTCACGAGCCGGTCCTCGAAGCGGCGGAGGGCACAGCGCTGGCGCCGTTGCTGACGTCTGAAGTCCGCGCGAATCTGGCTCCGCGCTTCCACACGCGGTTCCGGCGCCAGACCTATTGGATGCGCCGCGACGCCACCGAGATCGAGCTTGCCGTCGACCAAGGCGAAATCACCGCCGGCGTCGAGGCCGCGCCGATTTCGGAGGTGGAGCTCGAATTAAAGGCGGGCGATAGGCGCGAGCTGTTCCGTCTCGCCCGCGATCTCGCCGAGACCGTGCCGCTCTACCTGGCCCTCAAGACCAAGGCGGAGCGCGGGTTTGAGCTTCTCGACGGCGGCGACTTTACCGTGGAGAAGGCGGGCGACGTTGTGATCACGCCCGACATGAGCTGCGCTGAGGCCTTCCGCGCCGTCGCCCGTAGTTGCCTGCGGCAGATCGTGGCCAATGCGCCAGCCGTGCGCGCCCGCCGCGCGGAAGCCCTGCACCAGATGCGGATCGGGCTTCGCCGTTTGCGCGCCGGGCTCTGGCTTTTCGCCGCCGTGGTGGGTGATGAGGATCTCGAATACATCAAGGGCGAGTTGCGGTGGATCACCCAGGAACTCGGTCGGGCGCGCGATCTCGATGTGTTCGCCGCCGACGTGCTGGAGCCGCTACGCGCCGCGCTTCCGGACGACCCCGAGATTGCCGAGGCCCATCGTGATTTTATAGGGCGTCACGCCGCCGCCTACGACCGCGCCACCGGCGCGGTGGGTTCCGACCGCTTCCGCAAAATGCTGCTCGATCTTGCCGCGTGGATCGAGATCGGCGCTTGGGCGGCCCACGGCACGCCTCGCGAGGCCGCGCCCGTCGACGGCCCCGTCACCGCCTATGCCGCCAAACAGCTGTCGAAGCTGCGTCGTACGATCAAGAAGAAGGGACGCGGCTTGCGCGAGTTGATCCCGTCCGAGCGGCACAAGCTTCGGATCCGCGCCAAGCGCTTGCGCTATGCGACCGAGTTCTTCGCCAAGACCTTTCCCGGCAAGAAGAGCGACAAACGTCACGAGAAATCCCTGGCGGCCCTGAAAGACCTCCAGGACTCTCTCGGCGTGCTCAATGACATCGCCATCCGGCGGGCTCTGCCCGAGGCGACGGAAGGGCTCGTCCTCACGCACCCGCAAGGCGACGACACTGCCGAAGAGGCCAAGCAGCTCAAGGCGGCCAAGGACGCCTATGGCCGCTTCGCCAAGGCCAAGGCTTTCTGGAAGGCCTGAAAGCTTACTCGGCGAGAGGGGCGACCCCGTCGCGTGGCGGCGCGGTGTGGGTTTTCACGTCACCGCGCATCCGCTGCGTATAGTCCTCGAGCCGCCGGACCGCCGCGTTGAAAGCGTCGCGGACGGCGACGTAGACATCTTCGTGGGAGTGATGGGCCGGCTTGGCGCGATCGACGACCAGATCCTTACCCGGGACGCTGATGTCGATATGCACGCTGTAGAGCTTGCCCTTGTGATGGTGCCGGTGCGGCGCCTCGACCACGACGGTGCACCCGATGATGCGGTCGTGAAAGCGTTCGAGCTTCTCGGCTTTCTCGCGGATGCGGGCCTCCACGGCGGGTGAGGGGTCCATGTTGCGGAACTTGACGTCCAAAGGAATCTGCATCGAGCGCCTCTTTCTTTCCCGGCCAAAACTGTCTGGGCACCATTGTGCGACAGAATGAGGAGAAATGGCGACAGCTTCTTTGCGGGGGGTCAACGAGGTGTGACCGGGCCCTTTTTGACCCGCATCAAGGCCGGACGCGCGGCCCCAGGCCCTATTGGCTCCGGGCTTGCGGACAGGCTCCCAAAGCAACTCTTGCGAGGAAAGGAGACGCCATATGCGGCCTCTTCTCTTGGGCACGGCGATCATTGGCACGCTCTGTCTGCCAAGGGCCGGGATCAGCCCAAGACTAGGATTGCGTTGAAGCCATGGAGGAGCCGGTGAAGCTCGTCAGGATCTTGCTGCCCATTGACCATACCGGCGCGACGGCCGCGTGCGCCGATACGGCGTTCGCGCTCGCCGAGCGCTTCGGCGCTCAGCTCGAAGTGCTGCATCCCTGTCCGCCGCCGGTACAGCGTCTGCCATATTCGACGGAGCTCAGCCCGGTCTATTTCGAGGAGCTGGTGGACGTCGCCCGGAAGCAAGTCGACGAAGAGGAGAGCCGCGCGACCGATTGGTTCGAGGAGCAGTTGGGCGCTCACCCCGAGGTGAAGGCCGATCTGCTCACCGTGGAAGGGCTCGCCGGTCCCGCCGTCGCCGCGCGCGCCAAGGTCGCCGATCTGACCGTCCTGCCGAGCATCGCCGCCAAGGAAGATGAGCTTTGGGGGGCGGCGCGCGACGCCGCCATGTTCCACTCGGGCCGTCCCGTTCTCATCGTGCCGGACGAGGCGGGTGGGACCATCAGCGAAACCGTGGTCATCGCCTGGAAGGATTCCGTCGAGGCCGTGCGTGCCGTCACAGCGGCCGCGCCGTTTCTCGCCGCTGCCAAGCGGGTCAAGCTGCTGAGCATCGCCGAGGACGGCGAAGACGGCGAGGACCCCACCGCGTTGGCCATGGCAGATTATCTTGCCAAAGCCGGCTTCCCCGTCGAGACGGCCACGGTCGAATTCGGGTCACGCGACGTCGGCGAAGCGCTGCTCACCGCGGCGGGCAGCGGCGTTCTCCTGGTCATGGGCTGCTATGGCCACTGGCGCTGGCGCGAATGGGTGTTCGGCGGCGCGACGCTCCATGTCCTGCGCAAGACCGACGTGCCCGTGCTCATGGCGCACTGACAGGCGCTTCGCCGTCTAGCGCCGCAGCAAAATGCCGAGCAGAAATCCGATTCCGAGCGCGATGCCAAGCGCGGCGAAGGGGCTGCGCCGGACGGCGTCCTCCACGGCGCCTTGAGCCTCGTCGGCTTGCGTCTTCAGATTGTCGGCTTGGTGGCTGCCGGTGCGGCCGATCGAGTGCACCAGGCCGTCGATCTCCTGACGGAGATTGGAAAGATGCTTAGTGATCCGTTGAAGATCCTCGCTCAATGCCTCGTGGTCCGGCATATCGGCATCCTTTTTGGCCATGTTCTCCTCCTGTTGGGCGACTCTACGCCTGCATTGCCGCATCGATAGAACTAGCACTATAGAGCTAACAAGAATGCGATGCTGGGAGGGGCGGTCGCGGCTCATCGCCGCCGGAGGTTTGAATTCGCCATGCACGGTCCTGTGGCCAACGGTCCCGACGAGGGCGCAAAGGAGAGCGGCATCGAGCGTTTACGGAGAGCCTTGCTCGACCCGGCCACATCGCTCGCCCATTACGCGGCGGCGGTAGGTGTCGTCGTCCTGCTGCTGTCGCTCGCCTGGGGCTTGCATCCCGTGCTCCACGGCCGGGCATCCTTCCTGATTTTCATCCCCGGCGTCCTGGTCGCGGCGGGGTTCGGCGGCATCGGGCCTGGACTGCTGGCGACCGCGCTCAGCGTCGTTCTCGGCATAGTCCTGAGCGGTACCGGGACACTCCTCGCCGCCACCGGCTTGGACGCGGTGGTGTTCACCGTCGTCGGCGTCTGCATCTCCTGGTTCGGCGAATTGCTCCGCCGCACGCGGATCCGCAGCCGCCAGAACGCCCGGGATCTGCGTGCGCGCGAGGCGCATCTCCGGTCGATCCTCGACTCTGTTCCCGACGCCACCGTGGTGATCGACGAGACCGGCATGATCCGCTCCTTCAGTGCCGCGGCCGAGCGCCTGTTCGGGCACCGTGAGGCGGAAGTGGGCGGAAAGAACGTCTCGGTCTTGATGCCGTCGCCCTTCCGCGAGGAGCACGACCATTATATCTCGCGCTATCTGGCGACCGGCGAGAAGCGCATCATCGGCATCGACCGGGTGGTCACGGGCCAGCGCAAGGACGGCTCGACCTTTCCCATGAAGCTCGAGGTGGGGGAGATGCGCACGGGCGACCGGCGCTTCTTCACCGGCTTCATCCGCGACCTCACCGAGCGGCAGCGCACGGAGCGCCAGTTGCAGGAACTCCAGACGGAGCTTGCGCGGCTGTCGCGGCTGACGGCTATGGGCGAGATGGCCTCGACCTTGGCCCATGAGATCAATCAGCCCCTATCGGCGATCTCCAATTACCTGCAGGGCTGTAACCGTCTGCTCGAAGGCATTGACCACCCCAACGCGCCCAAGGTGCGCGAGGCGCTGGCCGAGACCACCAAGCAGACGCTGCGCGCCGGTCAGATCATTCGCCAGCTCCGCGAGTTCGTGACCCACGGCGAGACCGAGCGGCACCCGGAGGACGTCAATAAGCTGGTGGAGGAGGCGAGCGCGCTCGGCCTCGTCGGCGCCAAGGAGGAAGGGGTCAAGGCCATGTTCCACTGCGACAACCGGAGCGGCCTGGTCATGGTGGAAAAGGTGCAAATTCAGCAGGTTCTGCTCAATCTCATGCGGAACGCCATTGAGGCCATGGAAGAGTCCGAGCGCAAGGAGCTCGTGGTGTCGACCGCTCCAGCCGACCCGAGCAAGGACGAGAAGGGCAGGGCAATGGTCGAGGTCAGCGTCGCCGACACGGGCGGCGGCATCTCCGATGTGATCGTCTCGCGCCTGTTCCAGCCCTTCGTCACCACCAAGCCCGCCGGCATGGGCGTCGGCCTGTCCATCTCCAAGCGCATCATCGAGGCGCATGGGGGACGTCTCTGGGCCGAGCCGAACCCGGGCGGCGGCACCGTGTTCCGCTTCACCTTGGAACCGGCAACGGACGAGAGCGAGGTTTGATGGTCGCCAATCCTGTCGTTCACATCGTCGACGATGACGAAGCGGTCCGCCGCTCGCTGGCCTTCATGCTCAGCTCGGCGGGGCTTGCGGTGCGTGTCTACGAGTCGGCGACCGCCTTTCTCGAAGGAATCGACAATTTGCAATGCGGCTGCCTGATCACCGACGTGCGCATGCCGGAGATGACGGGGATCGAGCTGTTGCAGCGAATCCGGGAACGGTCGCCCTGTTTGCCCGCCATCGTCATCACCGGTCATGGCGACGTGCCCCTTGCCGTCGAGGCGATGAAAGCGGGCGCCATCGACTTCATCGAGAAGCCGTTCGACGAAGAGGCCATCCTCAACGCCGTCAACGCCGCCCTCGAGCAGACCGGCGATGAGGTGGACGGCGATCTCGCCGGCGTCACCGCACGCCTTGCCAGCCTGTCGGAGCGCGAGCGGCAGGTGCTCGAAGGGCTGGTGGCCGGGCATCCGAACAAGGCCATCGCCAATGCGCTCGGCATCAGTCCGCGCACGGTCGAGGTCTATCGTGCCAACCTCATGACCAAGATGGAAGCCAACAGCCTCTCGGCGCTGATCCGCATGGCGATCCTCGCCCATGTCCCCGGCTCGAACCGCCCACCGCGATAGGTCAGCGAAAGCCCTGAGGTCATTTGACCTAGCTCAAGGCTTCCGCCGGTTGCCGGAATAGTTTTCCGCTCAAAAGTAAGAGTTGAGAAGCGGGCACGAAATGCGTGTGGGAGACATCGACTTGGTCCAGGCCGAGAGCATATTCATTGCCGTCGCCGACGGCGTGCTCGCCGATTCCCTGCGATTCTCGCTGGAGCTCGAGGGCTTCGAGACGCATTTCTGCGATGAATCTTCGCTTCTGCCAGCCATGAGCGCGCCGCGGACGCAAGCCAGCTGCCTCGTGCTCGACCAGGACGTGTTCGCGCGCATGGTCGACGGGGAGGAGACGGGGCTGTTCGCCGGTCGGGGCATGCCCGTTGTCTTGATGGTATCCCACACCACCAAGCGGATCCTGGCCCGCGCCGCCGCGGCCGGCGTCACGAAAATCGTCGAAAAGCCGCTGCTCGAGGGAGTCTTGTTCGATGCGATCCGCCAGGCCATCGGCGGCACCCGCCATCACGGTGCCGAGCGCCCATAAGGCTCCACGATCCTCGTCTACGTAGTTTCCCTTAGGGGCCTGTCACGATTTTTTGGTCGGGCGGCAGGGGATACCTATGGCGGTAGGCAACTTGTTGACCTCCGAGAGGATCACTCATGCTAACGCCGACCCCCGTTGCGGAACTTCGTCGGACGACTAGCCACCCGCCCTTTGGTCTCCCCGCGGAGACGGGCGGGCCGGAAGCCTTTCTTCCAGCCAGCGTTCCCATGAATTTCGGCCGCAATGCCGAGATCTTCGCCGAGGGCGAAGCCGCTGGATATGTGTACAAGCTCGTCTCGGGTGCCGTGCGCGTGTCCCAGCTGCTTCCCGACGGCCGCCGCCAGATCAGCGCCTTTCACCTTCCCGGCGACATGTTCGGCTTCGAGATCGACGACGTCCACCACGCCTCCGCCGAAGCCATCGTCCCCGTCAAGGTCGTCGCCTTCAAGTGGCACAGCCTCTTGAGTGCCACAGCGTCGAGCGGCCTGGTGCACGAGTTGCTCAATCGCACGATGATCACCCTTCGGCAGACCCAGGATCATCTCCTTCTCCTGGGCCGCAAGAACGCCCTCGAGCGGCTGGCCGCCTTTCTGCTGGAGATGGTCAAGCGCTCCGGCAACGAGCGGGTGCTCGACCTTGCCATGCCGCGCCACGATATCGCCGACTATCTCGGGCTGACGCTCGAGACCGTCTCGCGGATGTTCGCCGAGTTGAAAGAGAACGGTATTGTCCGGCTCGAATCGGCGCGGCGCGTGCACCTGGTCGACATGCCGCGGCTGAAGGCGATGGCCGCCTGAAGGTCGGCGGCTCGCGAGTTTCCGCATAAGGATTTCGTAAAGCCAACGATGCTGGATGCCTCGCCGGCGCTCGCCGGGGCCGGTTAGATTTGCGTGAACGGATTGAGGGCTGAATTCTATGATTGCTTCCAAGACGATACGTTCGGCGGCACGGATTGCTTTTTCGGTCCTGTGCCTCTCGCTGCTTGGCGCGGGCGCAAGCCTCGCCGGTCCGCTGACCAGCCTGCCCGACCCTGAGCGCGGCAAGGAACTGGCGCAGCGCCTGTGCTCGAACTGCCACCTCGTTACCAGCGAGCAGCAACACGCCGTGGCCGACGTGCCGAGCTTTCACGAGATCGCCAATATGGAAGGTCAGACTGCGGGCGCGATCATGGGCAAGATCATCATCCCCAAGCACCCCATGCCGGTGATCCCCATCACCGAGACCGAGCTAAAAGACCTGGCCGCATATATAATGACGCTCAAGGACCCTGAATAACCGGTGAGGCCATGAAGAAAGCCAAGCTTTGGTATGCCATCGCCGATGGCGGGCGGGCCCGGTTCGTCGAGCGCGATGAGAATGGATTTTTCCACACCGTCGCCAGCTTTGTGTCGACGGATCTGCATGCGCGCAGCACCGATCTCGGCACGGACCGTCCGACCAGAGTCCAGGACAGCGCCGGTCCGGGCCGCCACGGGGTCGAGCCACGGCAGGATCTCAAGCAGCAAGCCAAGCAGGATTTCGTCAAGCTCGTCGCCGAGGAGCTTGCCACCGAGCACGGACGCGGCGCTTTCGATCAATTGATGCTGGTGGCGCCGCCGGGCGTCCTCACCGAGCTCAAGCAAAGGCTGGCCAAGCCGATTGCCGACCTCGTCGTGCGCGACCTGCAAAAAGACCTGACCAAGGTGCCCGACCACGACCTGACCGAGCATTTGGCGCCGCGCTAGGTCCTATGCGGCGTCCTGGATTGGGGCGGGGAGCGTGAGTCTCACCTTGCGCAGCGACATATCTTCCGGGTCTGCGCGGATTTCGAAGCCGAGCGCACGGCACATGTCGAGCATGCGCGTATTCTGCTCCAGCACCTCGCCCATCAGTTCCTGCAAACCCTCCCGCTCGGCGTAGCGGATCAGGTGCCGCATCAGGATCCAGCCGATGCCGGTGCCCTTCAGGTCGCTGCGCACGATGATGGCGTATTCGCCTTTCGAGTAATCGGGGTCGGCCGCCAGCCGGGCAATGCCGTAGAGCTGGGTCTCGTCCTTATCGACGGCGACGAACGCCATGGCCCGCGAATAGTCGATCTGCGTGAAGCGCGCGACGGCCTTGTGCGAGAACTCCTTGCGCGGGGCAAGGAAGCGGAAACGGATGTCTTCGGGCGACAGCCGATCGACAAACGCGCCATAGAGATGCTCGTCGGCCGGCCGGATCGGCCTGATCAGAATGCGCTCGCCGTCGGCCGTCTCGGTCCACCGCTCCCATTGGTTGGGGTAAGGCCGGATGGCGAGACGCGGATTGGGACCGTCCTTCTCCACCTCCTTCGGGTCGATGCGGATGCGGGCATCGACCGCGATGACGCCCGTCTCGTCGGCGATCAACGGATTGATGTCGAGTTCCTTCACCGCCGGACAGTCCACTACGAGCTGGGACAGGCGCACCAAGGCCTCGGCGATCCCGGCGAGATCGGCTGCCGGCCGGTCGCGATAGCCCTCCAGAAGCTTGTAGATGCGTGTCTGCGCCATGAGATCGCGCGCCAGCGAGGTGTCGAGCGGCGGCAACGCCACGGCGGTGTCGCGGATGATCTCCGTGGCCGTGCCGCCGGCGCCGAACAGGATCATGGGGCCGAATAGCTGGTCCTCATAGACACCCATCAGAAGCTCGTGCCCCTGCTTGCGCATGATCATCGGCTGCACCGTGAAGCCTTGCACGACCGCTTCGGGGCGCAGCTCGCGGGCGCGCAGATGCATGCGCTCCGCCGCGTGGCGCGCCTCGGCCGGCGTCCGCAGGCCTAGACGAACGCCGCCCACCTCCGATTTGTGGGAAATATCGTCGGACAGGATCTTCACCACGACCGACGGGGCCTGCTGCAGCAGCGCATGCGCGATGGCCTCTACCTCGTCCAGCGTCGACGCCACGCGCGTCGCCACCGTGGGAATGCCGAAGGCGGACAGTACGGCCTTGGCCTCCGGCTCGGTGAGCACCGTGCGGCCAGCCTTGACCGCCGTGCGCATGATCGCGCGGGCCGCCTCGTCGGCGACATTGGTGTTGCTCGTGGTCTTGGGCGGCGTGCGCATCAACGCCTCTTGAGCCTTGGTGTATTGCCACAGATAGAAAAAGCCCTTGATGGCGTCGTTGGGCGATTCATAGGTGGGGATTCCGGCGTCGTGGAATTTTTTCCGCCCGCCGGCCGCGGCGTCCGCCCCGAGCCAATTGGTAAGCACGGGCGGCAGGGTCTTGGGGTGCGGCGCCTCATGGATGGCATCGAGCACGGCTTGGGCCGCCTCGGTCGATGAGGCGAGCGCCGTGGGGCAGTTCATCACCAAGATGCCGTCGGCGGTGACGTCGCTGAAGATGGCCTTGAGGGCCGCCTTGTAGCGCTCGGGGCTCGCGTCGCCGATAATGTCGATAGGGTTGGCGCGCGACCAGTTGGCGGGCAGCACCGCGTCCAGCGCCGTCACCACTCCGTCGTTCAGCGGCGCGAGCTCGCCGTCGAGCCGCATCAGATCGTCCACTGCCAACACGCCCGCGCCGCCGCCATTGGTGACGATCAGCAGCTTGTTGCCTTGGACCGGCTTCACGGTCGAGAGAGTCTCGGCGGCTGTGAACAGCTCCTCCAACTCCTCGACGCGCACCAGACCGGCGCGGCGGAAGGCGGCGCTGACCGCTTCGTCGCTGCCGGCCAGCGCACCCGTATGCGTCGCCGCCGCGCGCGCCGCTTCCGCGTTGCGGCCCGACTTGATCACGATCACGGGCTTGGCACGGGCGGCGGAGCGCGCCGCCGACATGAATTTGCGCGCCGCGGGGATCGTCTCGAGATAGAGCAGGATCGAGCTTGTCGACACGTCGGCGGCGAGAAAGTCGAGCAGATCGCCAACGTCGACATCGGTCATGTCGCCCATGGACACGACATAGGAGAAGCCGATGTCGCGGGCGGCGGCCCAATCGAGAATGCCGGTCATCAGCGCGCCCGACTGCGACAGGAAGGCAAGCTTGCCGGGTCGCGGATGGTTCAGCCCGAAATTGGCGTTCAAGCCCAGCGCCGGCACGGAGATGCCGAGGCAGTTCGGGCCGATCAGGCGCAGGCAATAGGGCCGCGCGGCATCGAGCATGGCCTGCTTGAGGGCAGGGCTGAACCCTGCGGTGATGACCACGGCGGCACGGGTACCCTTCTTGCCGAGCTCGGCGATGATCGGCGGCACGGTGTGGGGCGGCGTGGCAATGACGGCAAGCTCGGGCGCCTCGGGGAGAGACGCCACCGACTTGAAGCATTGGTGTCCGCCGATCGCGGCGTGATGGGGATTGACGAGATAGACCTCGCCCTCAAAGCCGGCGGAGAGCATGTTCTCGGTGAGCGTGGCGCCCACCGAGCCTGCCTCGTCGCTCGCGCCGATCACCGCGACCGAGCGCGGGCGGAGCATATGTTCGAGATTACGGACCGTCATACAGTGCGTGCGGACCTCTTGTTGCTAAGTGGACGTCATGGCCAAAGCCTGTTTGGCGAAAGCGTCACCGAGAAGACTCATTGAGCAAAGACTCATTGCTTGAGCAAAGATTCACTGCCTGGACCAACATACGCATTCGGTCGGCCCGCTCCTTGATGGGAGACATGCTCGCGTTCCCGGTTCAGTTAAGCAGTGTCTTTAGTGATTTCATGACGAATCGGAGACAGAGCGATTTGCCGCAGCCTCGAGAGGCGCCAATTGCCCATCAATAGAGCAGTTGGCCTCTCTAAAGGGTCAACGCAAACGATAAGAGGCGACTCATCTGCGTGGCTGCTATGGAACGGTCATGCGTCGGCGTCCCCCACACAGAGCGCGCCAGAGGACCACACCCTCGATAAGCTCAAGGCCGCAATGCTCACGCCGATTCGCGCCATGCGGCTGCGCTGTCTGCCCCTGCTGATGATCTACTACGCCTATGGTGCGCTCGGCCTGGTGGCCATCGCCGAGGCGTTCTGGGTCAAGGTGCCCTGAGCTTCACCCCGGCAGAGCTCGCCGCCATCGGCGTGTGGCTGACGCTGCCCTGGACCATCAAGATGGTGTTCGGCCAGCTCGCCGATTCGGTGCCGATCCTCGGCTCTCAGCGCCGGGTCTATGTGGTGTTCGGCGCCAGCCTCGTGGCGTCGGGCCTCGTGCTCATGGCGGGCGCCGCCGACGGTTGGATTGCCTTCGCCGGCAAGAACGCCCTCTATGTTGCGGCCCAACTGCTGATCGTCGTCGGCGTCGGCGCCCGCGCGATCGCCCTCATCGACACCACCACGGAATTGCCTTTCGCCGAGCTCAGCATGATCCCGGCGCTGGCGCATGTGGCCATCAACGCGCCGGCGGGTCGCCGCGCCACCTGGTTCGCCCTTATGGCCTCGCTGATGAACGTCGCCCTGGTGGCGGCCCAGCTCCAGACCAAATATCTCAATCTATGGTTCGAGGTCGGCCGCGACGCCTACGGCGATCTCGCCGCGCTCACCATCGTCGCCGCGATCATCGGCTTCGTCGTGCCGGTTTGCCGGTATCGTCGCTTTCGGCAGGCGCGCCACCTGACCACTCCTCGATATGGTGCAATTCAGCCAAAATCAGAACACTCACGGCTCTGTCACTTGACCTTAAGAGTCGCGACCACATACTCATAAGGCCATGAGCCGTTTTCGGACCACCATCGTCGCTTTTGTGACCCTTGCCGTCGCCGCGTTTCCGCTGGCGGGAGCGAGCGCGCAAGGCGTCTCGTCCGAAGCGTCAGCCATGTCGGTCCATGCAGGCTGCGAAAAGCACATGCAGATGGACCAGGCGAGTGACCGGCAGGTCACGTCACCCCAAGCGAAGGCCGATCACGGCCAAGGCCATTGCGGCAAATCCGGTAGCTGCGCCAAGTGCATGTGCTTTGGCCTCACCGCGGTGCTGACAGCCGCGCAAGATGTGCCGGTTGTTCATATGCCGCTCATGAAGGTGGCCCGCGTCGCCGACAGCGCCACATCGCTCGCCTACATTCCCCCGTCGCCACCTCCACGCGTCTGACTCCTCAAAACTGAAGCCGTGCCGTCCGGTGTGAGCAATCGCTCGCACTGACGATGCACCCATCGATCCTCTGCCGCTCGCCGGCCGGGGTCCGCCAACGAGGAATCGGAGACGCGATCATGAAGCGTCTGAGCAATGTGGCCGTTCTGGCCGCCGGCATCTTGGCCGGCGCCGCGGCCAGCTATTGGTATGCGCACCGGCCGGAGCCGATGGCGACGCTGGCCGCCGCGGAGGAGATGTCGTCCGCCAAAGACGGCCGCGAGATCCTTTACTACCGCAATCCCATGGGGCTTCCCGACACCTCGAAGGTGCCGAAGAAGGATTCCATGGGTATGGACTACATCCCCGTCTACGCCGACGAAGCCGGCGATGACGAGGGCACCGTCAAGGTCAGCCTCGACAAGATCCAGCGCAGCGGGGTCAGAACCGAAAAGGTCGAGGCGAAACCCATCTCCAGCACCGTTCGCGGTGTCGGTCTGGTGGAGCACGATGAGTCCCGGCTGTGGATCGTCACGGTCCGCTCCGACGGTTATGTCGAGGATCTCTTCGTCAACAAGACCGGACAGCGAGTCGAGAAGGGCCAGCCGCTGTTCCGCTTCTACAGCCCGCAAATTCAATTGGCGCAGGTCGACCTCCTGGTCGCCAAGCGCGGGCAGGGGCGCCGCGACGCGGCCCGCGACATCGAAGGGGCCATGCAGCGGCTGCGCAATCTCGATGTGCCCGAAGCCCGCATCGACGAGGTGCTCAAGACCGAGACCAATCCGCGCACGATCGACTGGGCCGCGCCCGCGACCGGCCATGTGATCCAAAAGAACGTCATCGAAGGGCCAGCGGGTCATGGCGGGTGACGAGCTGTTCCGCATCGGCAACCACGAGCGCGTCTGGGTGATCGCCCAGCTCGCCGAGTCCGACATCGGCGACATCGCAGTCGGCACGCCGACAACCGTGACGCTGCGCGCTTTTCCCGATGAGCCGCATGCAGGCCAAGTGACCTTTATCTATCCGGAAATGATGAAGCCGGAGACGCGCACCCTGTCGGTGCGCATCGAGCTGCCCAATCCTGACGGCCGCATGAAGCCGGGCATGTATGCCGACGTTGTGCTCCGTCCCGGCACCGGAGCCGCGCCGGTCACCGCGGTGCCTGAAAGTGCCGTGATCGACAGCGGCACGCGCCAAGTCGTCCTCGTCGCCAAGGGTGAGGGCCGCTTCGAGCCGCGCGCCGTCAAGCTGGGCCGCCGCGGCGACGGCTATGTCGAGGTGCTCGGCGGCGTGGAGATCGGCGAGGAGGTGGTCACCTCGGCCACGTTCCTCATCGACTCCGAGAGCAATCTCAAGGCCGCGCTGCAAGCCTTCAGCCAGCAGGGCGAGCCTCAATGATCGCGCGCGTCATTCGCTGGTCGGCGCGCAACATCTTCCTGGTCGGGTTGGCGACGGTCTTCATCACCGTGGTCGGCATCTACGCGGTCTCCAAGGTGCCGCTCGACGCCATCCCCGATCTCTCGGACGTGCAGGTCATCGTCTACACCGAGTATTCTGGTCAGGCGCCGCAAGTGGTCGAGGACCAGGTTACCTATCCGCTGACCACGGCCATGCTCACCGTACCGAAGGCGCGGGTCGTTCGCGGCTTCTCCTTTTTCGGCGTGTCCTTCGTCTATGTGATCTTCGACGACGGCACGGACATCTACTGGGCGCGCTCGCGCGTACTGGAATACCTGAGCGCCGCGGCGAATGACTTGCCCGCAGGCATCACGCCCGAGCTCGGTCCCGACGCGACCGGCGTCGGCTGGGTCTATCAATATGTCCTGCGCGGTGCGCAACAGAATCTCGCCGAGCTGCGCACGCTGCAGGACTGGTACGTGCGCTTCGGTCTCTCCAAGGCGCAAGGCGTCGCCGAAGTGGCCAGCGTTGGCGGCTTCGTCAAGCAATACAGCGTCATTGTCGATCCGCGGCGCTTGCAGGCGCTGGGCATCCCGCTTGCCAAGATCAAGGACGTCATCCGCGACAGCAACATGGATGTCGGCGGCCGCACGGTCGAGCTCTCGGAGCACGAATATATGGTGCGAGGCCGGGGCTACATCACGAGCATCGAGGATATTGAGCAGATCGTCGTCAAGAGCGAGGCTGGCGTGCCGGTGCTGCTCAAGGATGTGGCTCGGGTCGAGTTGGCGCCCGACGAGCGCCGCGGCATCACCGAGCTGAACGGCGAGGGGGAGGTGGTCTCCGGCATCGCGCTCCAGCGCTTCGGCGAGAATGCGCTCTCGGTCATTCAGCACACCAAGGACCGCCTCGCCGAGATCGCCCCGAGCCTGCCCGAGGGCGTGAGCATCGAGGCGGTCTACGACCGCTCCGACCTGATCTATCGCGCCATCGACACCTTGAAGCGCACGCTCGTCGAGGAAAGCCTCATCGTTGCGCTGGTCTGTGTGATCTTCCTGATGCATGCGCGCAGTGCGCTCGTAGCTATCATCACGCTGCCACTCGGGATCCTGATGGCCTATATCTGCATGTGGGCGCTCGGGCTCTCATCCAACATCATGAGCCTCGGCGGCATCGCCATCGCCATCGGCGCCATGGTCGACGCCGCCATCGTCATGATCGAGAACGCCCATAAGCGGCTCGAGCGGGCACGCCCCGGCAAGCCGCGCGCCGAGACCATCATTGAGGCCGCCGTCGAGGTCGGACCGGCGCTCTTCTTCAGCCTGCTCATCATCACGGTATCCTTCCTGCCGATCTTCGCGCTCGAGGCGCAAGAAGGGCGGCTATTCAAGCCGCTCGCTTATACCAAGACCTTCGCCATGGGCGCCGCGGCGCTGTTGTCTGTGTTGGTGGTGCCGGCGTTGATGGTGATCTTCGTGCGCGGCCGCATCATGCCGGAGCACAAGAATCCGGTGAACCGGTTCCTGGTCTGGGTCTACCGGCCGGTGATCGAGCTTGCTTTGAAGTTCAAGGCCCTCACGATCGTGGTCGCGCTGGTCGTTCTCGGCGTGACGCTGTGGCCGGCCTCGAAGATCGGCAGCGAGTTCATGCCCAATCTCAATGAAGGCACGCTGCTCTATATGCCGACCACGCTGCCGGGCCTTTCCGTGACCAAGGCTGCCGAGCTGTTGCAGACCCAGAACAAGATCATCAAGAGCTTCCCCGAGGTGGAGTCGGTCTGGGGTAAGGCCGGGCGCGCCTCCACCGCCACCGACCCGGCGCCGATGGAGATGTTCGAGACGGTGATCAACCTGAAGCCGGAAAGCGAGTGGCCGGACGGCGCCACCATCGACACGCTCATCGGCGAGATGGACAAGTCCTTGCAATTCCCCGGCGTGTCCAATGCCTGGACGATGCCCATCAAGGCCCGCATCGACATGCTGTCGACCGGCATCCGCACGCCTGTCGGCATCAAGGTCTTCGGCAAGGATCTTGGCGAGATGGAGAAACTCGCGCGGGAAATCGAGGCCGCTGTCCGTAACGTGCCCGGCACCACGAGCGCTTACGCCGAGCGCGCCACAGGCGGCTACTACATCAATATCGATCCCGACCGCGAGCAGCTCGCCCGCTACGGTCTCATGGTCGACGACGTGCAGAACGTCATCGCCATGGCTCTTGGCGCCGAGGCGGTGACGACCACTGTGGAGGGCAGGGAGCGCTACGACGTGGCGGTTCGCTATCCGCGCGATTACCGCAACGACCCGCAAGCCATCGCCAGCCAGGTGCTGATCCCGACGCCGAGCGGCGGCACCGTGCCCTTGAGCGAGGTGGCCGAGGTAAGCCTCGCCCAAGGGCCGTCCATGATCCGCACGGAAGACGCGCACCTCGCGCTTTACATCTTTGTCGATTTCCGCGACCGGGATATCGGCGGCTATGTCGCCGATGCGCAAAAGGCGGTGGCGAGCCAGGTGGAGTTTCCGCCGGGCTATTACGTCACCTGGAGCGGCCAGTTCGAATATCTCGAGCGCGCCAAGCACCGCCTCGCGATCGTGGTGCCGCTGACTCTGCTCATCATCTTCCTGCTGCTCTACCTCAACTTCCGGCGCGTTACCGAGGCGCTGATCGTCATGTTGTCGGTGCCGTTCGCGCTCGTCGGCGGCTTGTGGCTGATGTGGTGGCTCGGTTTCAATTTCTCGGTGGCCGCGGTTGTCGGCTTCATCGCGCTGGCCGGCGTTGCCGCGGAGACCGGCGTGATCATGCTGATCTATCTCGACGGCGCGCTGAAAGAGGGGCACGCGCAATGCAAGCGTGAGAAGCGGTCCTTTGGGCCCGGCGATCTCCACGCCGCGATCATGTCCGGCGCTGTCGAGCGCGTGCGTCCGAAGATGATGACGGTGACGGCCATCATGGCGGGGCTGTTGCCGATCATGTGGAGCCACGGCACCGGGTCCGAGGTGATGCAGCGCATTGCCGTGCCGATGATTGGCGGCATGGTCTCATCGACTTTGCTGACGCTGATCGTAATCCCGGCGATCTACGCGGTGGTCAAAGGCTTCTCGTTGCCGGCGACGGCACGCGCGGTTGCCCGGCCGGCGGTCTGACTGTAAATGCCGGGCCGCCCCGCCGCCATCGCGGCGCCAGCGCGAAATAGAAAAGAGGGTGCGCCTTTGCAGACGCACCCTCTTAAAAATGCTCTCGCGGTTAGAGAGACCGCTACTCCATGTCCTTCGCGGTCGCTGCGTCGGGCTTGATCATGCCCTTCGAGCAGGCCTCGTTGAACTCGTCCGCCTCGAGTGTCGCGTCCTCGTCGCTATTGACCATGTCGAAATTGATCACGTAGTCGACGGCCTTGTCCTTGGAGATGGTCTTGCCGTCCGGCGAGGCCATGCTCCAAAGCGTCTTGCAGGCGTCCGGGTCCAGGGTCTTGCCCGCTTCGTCGGCCGCCAGGGCGATGCCGCCACTGAAGCCAATCGCAAGCAAGCTCGTCAGGCAGGTCAGGGTTGCCAGTTTCATTGATCGTTCTCCTTGGGGGGGTCCTTTGGGACCTGTTGAGCCCAGGACCATGAAGGAGGGACGTTTAGATTTGGTTCCTGGCGGTGTGGAAGTCGTCAAGTACCGGTTAACGATGCTCTCGCCGGATAGTCTGCCAATAGTGACCGGGAACTTCTTGCAACGCTATTTCCACGCTTGCCATTGCTATTTCGCCACTTACGGCCTGGACTGCATTTTTTGGCGACTCCCAGTGCCAAAGCTTGCAATAAGTTGAGTATGGAGCGGGAGGCGGAAGGGCGGTCCGCGTTAAGCCATGACGGGAACGGCCCTTGCATCGTGCCTCCACCGATGGTGTGAGGCACCTCTCGTAGTGGAGCATTCGAGGCGTGCTGCAAAAGCTTTGGTATGACCGCCCGGTCCGAACCCAACTTCTCGTTGTGGTAGGAGCGATTAACCTTCTCGCCGCCCTCGTTGCCGGCGCGGTCTCGATTTACAATACCCGCACGGCCACGCAGGTGGAGATGCAGGCTTCGCTTGAGGTGGCGCAGCGTTTCGTCGCCGCGACCCTCAAGGACCTCGCCGCGGAAGGCGACCTCGACCGGCTCGATCAGGAACTGCCCCTCCAACTCAAGCATCTCCGCCATGTCCGCATCATGTTCATGGACGAGACGGGCCATCTCGCCATCGTGTCGCCGCACGGTCCCACGGAGGTCGCGCCCTACGCGCCGCGCTGGTTCGCCGCGCTGGTGCGCCCGCAGGTCGCCGGGCGCTCAGTGCGGGTGGTGACCGGCGACGCGGCCCCCGTCGTCATCGTCGGCGAACCGGCCGACGAGATCGCCGAGGCCTGGCAGGACTTCTCCTCGCTCGCCGCCGTCTGGCTGGCGCTCAATGCGGTGGTGCTGGCCATTCTCTATGTGGTGCTCGGGCGCGTGCTCGATCCGCTCGCGCATCTGTCCAAGGGCATGTTGCGGCTCGAGGATGGAGAGTACGCGACGCGCCTGAAGCCATCCAAGGTGAAGGAGCTCGCCGTCATCACCAATCGGTTCAACACGCTGGCGAGCGCGCTTGATACGGCGCGCGACGAGAACAGCCGGCTCTATCGCCAGCTCATCACCGTGCAGGAGGAAGAGCGGCGCGAGATCGCCAACGAACTGCATGACGAGGCGGGCCCGTGTCTGTTCGGCATCGCCGCCAATGCCGCGTCGATCAAGACCATCGCCGACCGGCTGCCCGAGGAACGGACGGTCGAGATCTCGCGGCGAGTCGGTGAGATTCTGTCGATCGCCGGGCGGCTCAAGGCCATGAACCGCGCGCTCATCAAGAAGCTGCGCCCGGGCCCGCTCGGCCGCGTCAAGCTTGGCGAACTGATCGTCGAGCTCACTGCCGGGCTCCAGGGGCGTCACCCCGATACGCAGATCCGCACCGATCTCGGCAAGCTCGCCAAGTCCTATGGCGAGCCGGTCGATCTCACGATCTATCGCTGCATTCAGGAGGCGATCACCAACGCCATCCGCCATGGCGAGGCGCCCAACATCGTTGTCGCCCTGGCCGAGGCGCCAGGCACCGGCGGCAACGGCAGAAGCGTCTCGAGCGGCGAGCTTCTCTTGACCATCAGCGACGACGGCAAGGGAATCGCCCCGTCGACGCCCAGGGGCTTTGGGTTGACGACCATGACCGAGCGCGTGCGCTCGCTCGGCGGGTCTTGTGTGGTTGAGAGCGCACCGTCCAAGGGAACGATCATCCGCGTGGAGATACCGGTGCAGAGGGAACGCAAAGAGCGCAAACCAGCGCCAGAACTTGTTGGGGAGATGTCATGAGCCGGGTTCTCGTCATCGACGACCATCCGATTGTATTGCAGGGGTGCCGTCAACTGCTGGAGGATGTGGGCGTTGAGGACATCGTGCAGGCGCAAAGCCTGGCCGACGGCTTCCGCCTCTACCGCACGCAAAAGCCCGACGTGATCATCGTCGACCTCGCCATGCGCACGGGCGCGCTCGGCGGGTTGTCGTTCATCCGCCGGCTTCGCTTGCACGATCAGCAAACGCCGATCCTGGTTTTCACCATGCATTCCGATCCGGTCATCGTCTCGCGCGCGCTCGAGGTCGGCGCGACCGGGTACGTGCTCAAGGACACGCCGCCCGAAGAAGTGCAGAAGGCCTTCCTGCGGGTCCGCGAGAACCGGCCTTATCTCAGTCACGACCTCGCCTCGGAAGTGGCCTTCATGGAAGCGCGCGGCACCACCAATCCGCTACGCCGCATGACGGTGCGCGAGTTGCAGACGCTGGCGCTCGTGGCCGAAGGAAAACCATACGGCGTCATCGCCGAGCATCTGCATGTGAGCTACAAGACGGTGGCGAACACCTGCACGCAGCTGAAAGCCAAGCTCGGCGTCCGTACCTTGCCCGAGCTGATGCGTATCGCCATCCAGCATCTGCCGTCTGCGTCGGGCAAGCCGTCTCAGCGCTAGTCCCCGCCAGAGCCCGCCGCAGCCGCTCGGCCCTTATTCATCCAACCGAGGTCGGCAGATTTGACTCCCGCGCTTCTTCGCCTTGGCAACAATGCGGGCGTGAGTTGGCAATGATTTGGCTGCCATTTTCCAACCAGAATGGCGAAAAGCGAAAGCAACTCCTGCGCTAGGTTTCAACCCTCGGATGTCGCGATGAGTCATCGGAGGACTCGCGAGCGCGAGGAAAAACCTCGCCGAGAACAGGCCTCCCAATTTCAACGTGACGACCACGAAGCTTGCCCGGCGAGGGGGATCTCTCTTGGCATTCGCGCCAAGGATGCCGTCTCCCCGGCAGCGAAAGCTCAGCTTTGGTGACTGAGTAGCTAGGGAGAGGAGAAAGAACATGAAAATGAAATTCGGCGTTCTGGCCGGAACCATCGTCGCGGTGACGATGGGTCTTTGCGGTCAGGCGATGGCTGGCTCCGACGAGGAGCAGCTGAAACGCATGGCGGACCCCGATCAGTGGCCTGCCCCTGGTCGTGACTTCGCGCTCACGCGCCACAGCAATCTCGCCGACATCAACACGAAAAACATCAACAAGCTGCAGATGGCTTGGCTGCAGGGCACCAACGCCCTTCGCGGCCACGAGGGCCAGCCGCTTGTGATCAAGGATGTCGGTGGCAAGACCATGCTGTTCATGGTCTCCGGTTGCCCGTCCATGTCCAACTGTAACGTGGTTCAGGCGCTCGACCTTTCGGATGCCGACAACCCGAAGCAGATTTGGTCCTACGTGAAGACGACCGATCGTGACGAGTTGGCTGTGCCGCGCGCGTGCTGCGACACCGTCAACCGTGGCGGGTCCTATGCCGACGGCAAGTTCGTGTATGGCACTCTCGACGGTTTCGTGATTGCCCTCGATGGCCAGACCGGCAAGGAAGTCTGGGTCGTGAAGCATGCCTATCCTGAGAAGGGCGAGACCATCACGCCGGCGCCGTTGATCGCCGACGACAAGGTGTTCATCGGCTTCGGCGGCAGTGAGTTCGCCGCGCGTGGCCGTGTGGTGGCCTACAACCTCAAGGACGGTTCCGTGGTTTGGACTTGCCATTCCACCGGTTCCGACGCGGATGTGTGCCTGACGCCCGACACCAACAAGGCCAACCCGCAATACGGCACGGCCGGCGAGAATCTCGGCATCAAGACCTTCCCGGGCGAGGACTGGAAGATCGGTGGCGGCACGGCGTGGGGTTGGTACTCCTACGACCCCGATACCAAGCTGGTCTACTACACGACCGCCAACCCCGGTCTGTGGAGTCCGGCCTATCGCTGCCCCAACAAGACCCACGAAGAGTGCAACGCCGGCGAGTTTGACAACAAGTGGACGCTCAGCATGTTCGCTCGGAAGATCGAAACCGGCGAAGCGGTCTGGGTCTATCAGCTGACTCCGTTCGACCAGTGGGACTATGACGGCATCAACGAGAACATCATCACCGAGATGGATATCGACGGTAAGAAGCGGAAGGTTCTCTCCCACTTCGACCGCAACGGCTTTGCCTATGTGATGGATGCCGCCGACGGCACGCTGCTTCGCGCCACGAAATACGTGACGACGGACTGGGCCGAGAAGATCGACATGAAGACGGGCCGTCCGGTGAAGGTGCGCGAGCACTCGCCGCTCGAAGTTGGCCGCAACGTCTCTGCCTGCCCGTCTGCAATGGGCGGCAAGGACCAGCAGCCCGCCTCGGTCGATCCGAAGGAGCCGAACCTGTTCTATGTGCCCACCAACAACTGGTGCATGGAGCTTGAGCCCCAGGAGCGCACGCACACGAACCAGGGCACGGTCTACGTGTTCGCGAACGTGTACATGTTCCCCGAGAAGCCCGGCACGACCGGCAAGATCAAGAAGTACGATGTCTTGACCGGCAAGACGGTGTGGGAGATCCCGGATCCGTACCCGAATTGGGGCGGCACCATGAACACCGACGGTGGGCTCATGTTCTATGGCAGCCTCGGCGGCGACTTCCGCGCGGTCGACCGGAATTCCGGCAAGGTCCTGTGGAGCCGCAAGCTGGGCTCCGGCATTATCGGCAACCCGATCACTTATAAGACGGGCGGCAAGCAGTATGTCGGCGTCTACTCGGGCATCGGCGGCTGGATCGGCCTCCCGGTGGTTGCTGGTCTGGACCTGAGCGACAAGTTCGGGGCCATCGGCGCCACGGCCATGACCAAGTCGGCCGGCCTCCAGCACATCCCGCAAGGCGGTCAGCTGAACGTGTTCCGCATCTACGAATAGACGCGACACGGAAACGACCAGGCGATCAGGCGCCCGATGCCACTCGGCATCGGGCGTTTTCCTTTTCAAGCTTTTTCGGCGCAGGGACATCGCCGAGAGCGCCGCCGGGACCCGCTCGGGCAGCCACGCGGGGGGGGGCCATCGTGAATCGCTTGGTATTCAGGTGTTCGCTGTTTCGTCCCAGCGCGCTCAGTTGAGACACTGGATCAACTTAACGGTGCGCTGCACACAAACTCCCAACAAATCTGTCTTGACACTTTGATTGATCACGCCGCGCTATTGATGCAGTGCAGCGAAGCGCAATCTCGTTTGGTAGATTTCATTGCCGCGAGCACTTTTCACTTGCAAAGCCATTACATTTGGCAATTATGAGCGGGCAGCTTGGCAATGTGTGGGACGCACGTTTCCATAAACGAAGTGGAACGACCGTGTCACGCTCTACGCTAGGCTGAGTTTCCTCGTGAGGTGTCACCGCGTGATGTGTTCATCGGAGAACCCGCCGCCTGGAGCGGGCGCGAGGCGTACCAAATTGCTTCGGCGCATTCGGGTTGCCTCCAATTTCCACACCTACAGTGACAGCTTGAAAACTTGCAAGGGCACGGTGCTCTCTTGGCATTTCGCCCAAGGGTGAAACGTTTCCAAGCAAAAACAGAATAGCTCAGTTTTCGTTCGGTGATCTGAGTAGCTAGGGAGAGGAGAAAGACTATGAAAATGAAGTTTGGTGTTCTGGCTGGAACCCTCGTCGCAGTGACGATGGGTCTTTCCGGCCAGGCAATGGCAAACTCCGACGACGAGCAGCTGAAGCGTATGGCTGATCCCGACCAGTGGCCTGCCCCTGGTCGTGACTTTGAGCTGACACGCCACAGCACGCTCGCCGACATCAACACGAAGAATGTGAACAAGCTGCAGATGGCTTGGCTGCAGGGCACGAACGCCCTTCGCGGTCATGAGGGTCAGCCGCTTGTGATCAAGGACGTCGGTGGCAAGACCATGCTGTTCATGGTTTCTGGTTGCCCGTCCATGTCCAACTGTAACGTGGTTCAGGCTCTTGATCTGACGGATCCTGACAACCCGAAGCAGGTTTGGTCCTACGTGAAGACGACCGATCGTGACGAGTCGGCTGTGCCGCGCGCTTGCTGCGACACCGTCAACCGTGGCGGTTCCTATGCCGACGGCAAGTTCGTGTATGGCACTCTCGACGGTTTCGTGATTGCCCTCGATGGCCAGACCGGCAAGGAAGCTTGGGTCGTCAAGTACGCTTACCCTGAGAAGGGCGAGACCATCACCCCCGCGCCGTTGATCGCCGACGACAAGGTGTTCATTGGCTTCGGTGGCGATGAGTTCGCTGCTCGCGGTCGCGTTGCTGCCTTCAACCTGAAGGACGGCTCCGAGGCTTGGGTTTGCCATTCGACGGGTACGGACAAGGATGTTTGCCTCACCTCTGAGACGAACAAGGCCAACCCGCAGTTCGGCAAGGCCGGCGAGGATCTTGGTGTCAAGACCTTCCCGGGCGAAGACTACAAGATCGGTGGCGGTGCCGCTTGGGGTTGGTATTCTTATGATCCCGAGCTGAAGCTGGTTTACTACTCGACCGGTAACCCCGGTCTGTGGAGCCCGCAGTATCGTTGCCCCGATAAGACCCACGAAGAGTGCAACACTGGTGCCTTCGACAACAAGTGGTCGATGACCATCTTCGCTCGCAAGATCGAGAATGGTGAGGCTGTCTTCGCTTACCAGATGACGCCTTTCGATCAGTGGGACTATGACGGCATCAACGAGAACATGCTTACCGACATGGATATCGACGGTAAGAAGGTGAAGGCTCTCACCCACTTCGACCGTAACGGCTTTGCCTATGTGCTCGATCGCACTGACGGTACCCTTCTCCGCGCCACGAAGTACGTGACGACGGACTGGGCCGAGAAGATCGACATGAAGACTGGCCGCCCGGTTAAGGTGCGTGACCATTCTCCGCTCGAAGTTGGCCGCAACGTCTCTGCCTGCCCGTCTGCGATGGGTGGTAAGGACCAGCAGCCCGGTTCGGTCGATCCGAAGGAGCCGAACATCTTCTACATGCCCACCAACAACTGGTGCATGGAGCTTGAGCCCCAGGAGCGCACGCACACGAACCAGGGCACGGTCTACGTGTTCGCGAACGTGTACATGTACCCTGAGAAGCCTGGCACGACCGGCAAGATCAAGAAGTACGACGTCTTGTCTGGTAAGACCCTCTGGGAGATCCCGGATCCGTACCCGAATTGGGGCGGCACCATGGTCACCGACGGTGGTCTGATGTTCTATGGCTCGCTTGGTGGTGACTTCCGCGCGGTCGACCGGAATTCCGGTAAGGTCCTGTGGAGCCGCAAGCTTGGTTCCGGCATCATCGGCAACCCGGTCACCTATAAGGTCGGTGGCAAGCAGTACATCGGTGTCTATTCGGGCATCGGCGGCTGGATCGGCCTTCCGGTGGTTGCTGGTCTGGACCTGAGCGACAAGTTCGGGGCCATCGGCGCCACGGCTATGACGAAGGCCGCTGGCCTGAACCATATCCCGCAGGGCGGTGAGCTGAACGTGTTCCGCATCTACGAGTAATCGTCGCGGAAACGTGAGATTAATGGCGTCCGATGCCCTTGCGGCATCGGGCGCCTTTTCCTTATATAACGCTAGAAGATTAGGCACCCAGGCGGGATTGGCCGGTAGATCTAGGTTCTAGCGTTCGCGCCCGCCGCTAGCAAAGCGATGTAGGCCCGTGTTCTCCCCCCATAAGACAATTCTCGCGGCCCTGGCCGTCTGCCTCCTTGCATTCGGCAGCTCGGCTGGATTGGCCTCCGAACAGAAGTCCATTCAACGCGACCTCAACAAGCCCTATGAAGAGCTGACGCCCAGTGAGCACATCGCCATTCGGGCGGCCGCCAAGGCGGCCTATAAGGGTAAGAAGCTCAAAGTGCTCAATGTCTGTGCTGATCCCGGCAATATGCCGCTATCGAGCATGCAGAGAGAGGGCTTTCAGAACAAGCTGGCCGAGCTCCTGGCCAAGGCCACGGGCGCCCGCATCAACTTCCATTGGCAGCCCTTTATCGAGCGCGGCCTGACCCGCTCGGTGTTCGACGAGCATATGTGCGACGTGATGTTCGACATCCCCGTCGGCTACGAACGCCTCCTGACCACGGTCCCCGTCTACAAGACCCCTTACGTGCTGGTGTATCGCAACGACAAGGGACTCGAGCTGACTGGCCTCGACGATCCGAAGCTGAAGGATCTCAAGATCGGCGTGTTCCAGACCTCCGGTGTGCGCGCGGCGCTCGCCAAGCGCGGCATCGTCGACAATGTGGACCTTCAGCTGCAGACCCATGACGGCGATCTCGTGCCCGAGAATCAGCCCTGGTACATCATCCAGCGCATGCTTGACGGCGAGCTCGATGTGGCGTCCGTGTTCGGCCCCTTCGCCGGCTGGGTGAAGACCATGAAGGACGAGCCGGTCACTATTCTGCCGATCAATCTCGACGACGATACCGTGCCGCTCGAGTTCGACCTCGCGATCGGCGTGCGCCAGACGGACGCCTTCCTCAAATATCTTCTCGACTTCGCTCTTGAGGATCATGCCGCGGATGTCGAGAAGATCCTGAGGGATTACGGCGTGCCGCTCGTCCAGTGCAGCAAATGCGTGGTTGCCGGCGACCTGCCGGCTCATGGCAGCTACATCAAGCTTGCCGATCAGAAATTCGAGGCGCGCCCCGACCTTGCCTCGCCCGACCAGGTGGTCACGCAAGAGAAGCTCGAAGGCTGGCTGGCCGAAGGCGCCGATCCGCAGCAGGAGCTGAGCAACGCGCTGATCGGCAACGACCCCGAGCGAATCAAGTATCTCGTCAGCAAGGGCGCGGACGTCAACAAGCCTGATCTGCAAGGCTGGACGCCGTTGACCAGCGCCGCCCGCCAGCGCCACGACAAGACGGTCAAGCTGCTCATTGATCTGGGCGCCGATCCGAACAAGGCGGACGGCAACGGCATGACGCCGCTCGCGGCTGCGTTGATGCGCGATCACGTGCCGACGATCGAGACGCTCATCGCCAACAATGCCGGCCTCGAAGTCCCGGGCCAGCAGGGCTATCGGCCTCTGGCGCTCGCCATCGCCGAAAAGAAATACGAGGCGGCCAAGGCGCTCATGAAGGGCGGGGCGGATGTCAGTATCTCCTCCGGCACCGAAGGCCTGACGCCGCTCATGATCGTGGCGGCGCAGACCGGACCGGCGGAAGGCTCGATCTTCCTCCCCGGCAGCACGCGCCCGACCGATCTCGCCAAGGCCCTCGTCGAGAGCGGCGCCGACATCAACGCGCAAGCGCAAAACGGCATGACGGCGCTGATGATCGCCGCGGTCAATAACAGCGCGCCGATGATAGGGCTGCTGATGGACGCGGGCGCCGACCCGACGATCAAGAACGCACAAGGTCAGACCGCCGAGGATGTCGCCAACCTCAACAACAACCAGGAAGCGTCCCAGGCGATCCGGGTGCTTTCCCTGTCGCGGGCGCCGCAGGCCGCGGACAGCGACAATGGAGGCACCACGAAGCAGTGATGACAATGGTTTCGCAAGTGCTGAGACATGCGGGGGCCGCGGCGATAGCCGTGGCCTTCTGTCTTTCCACCTTCATGTCAGCCGAGGCCGCCGACTATCCCGATTTCGACGATGCCTCGGTGACCAAACGGACGGAGCAGGTGATCGCGGAGCGCTCGAAGGACGGCGTGTTCGTGTTCCACGACCCCAAGCTCAATGCCGATCTCAATTTGGTCTACGAGAAGATCAAGGTGATCCGCGGCATGAAGGGGTACGGCTGGTTCGCCAATGCGATCTTCCACGACAAGGATGAGCCGAAGAAGCAATACGCCATCGATTTCTGGTTCAAGCCCCAGCGCGACGGCGACAATCTCGATCTGATCGACATCCGTGTGCAGAAGGGGCCGAAGCGCGAGGGCGACGGCTACATCATGATCACGCGGCTGCCGGTCGCGTGGTGGTGGCTGCCGGTGCAGGAGCATCCCGGCGACATGGAGGTCGTCCGTGCCTGGCACGTGATGAGCGCGATCCATAACTACATCGCCGAGCACAAGAACAAGAACGGTGCGCTCGAGCTGAAAGACGACAAGACCGGCGAGACCGTACCGCTCGAGTTCGTCGAGATGCACCAGCCCATCCGCTATCTCAAGAAGGACGGGGAATATTTCGCCTGCACGGATTTCCGCAAGGCCGGCACCGAGAACGAATATTACGACATCGATTTTTGGGTCGACGAGAAGACCGGACGGCTGAAAGTCAGCGATGTGAAGATCCACAAGGTTCCGGTCCAGGTGGATGGAATCTGGACCCAGGAGGATCGCTACACCTTCGAGGGCATGGATTTCGAGGTGACCCAGTGACCGGGCTCGCGGAACTTCCGACTTAGTTAAAATGACGCATTTTTCCCTGGCGCCCTTGCGCTGCCCGGGATTTGCACTATGACAACCTGAAGCTATGGCCCTTAGGCCTAAGAGAGCGCTTCCTTTTTTCCAAGGGGGCAGCAAAGCTCCAGAGAGTTTGGGTTCACGGAGGACAACGCGATCGCGACCGTGAGAGGCAATACGGCGAGCCGTTGTGACGACGGCTTAGGCGGGCTGAGTGACCCTACGCCGGGGTCCGGGCCCGCTGGATTGGCCGTGCGCTCTGCGCCACGAGCCCGCCGAGTGGCGCTCCTTCCCGCGCATCTCCAAGCTCAGACCCTGGCCGGACGGCTCTTCGCCGCCCACCGCCCGCCCCATGGCCGGGCCGGTTTTGTGGGCTCCCAAGGCCGGGTCGCCGCCGATTTTTCTGTTCGATAGGCTTAAACCAAAACAGCAACTAGGGTAAGGAAACGTAACCGTGCGCAAAATCATCACTGGAGTATTCGCGTTCGCAATTATCGCTGGCATGAGTGCGGTCGCGTGGCAGGCTCGCGCCGCAGACGAGCCGGCGCAGACCGAGGAAACGGCTGCCGACGCGGCGGCCGATGCCCCCGCCGGCGGCGAATGCTGCGAGAAGGGCGACACCACCCCGCCGCTCGAGCTCATCGCCAAGACGCCGAAAGGCGGACTGCACAATCCCTATAACGACGACGTTGCCGCCATGGAAGAAGAGGGACACAAGAAGTATCTCTCTTATAGCTGCAACGGCTGTCATGGCGGCGGCGGCGGTGGCGGCATGTGCCCGCCGCTCACCAACGACGCCTGGGTCTATGGCGCCGACGACGACACCCTTTTCCGCCTGATCTCGCTTGGCTCCGACGAGCTTCAGAAGCAGGGCTACAAGCGGGTTCGTAAGGAGGTCGTGGTCGGCCCGATGCCGCCCTTCGGCGGAATCGCCAAGACCTCGGACGAGCTGTGGAAGGTCATCGCCTTCATTCGGGCGAAGAACCCGAGCTCCATGAAGCGCGTCAACACGCCGTCCCAGTAACGGCGACCGCCGACCGCGTCGCATTGCGAAAGCCGCCGAGCCCGCAAGGCTTGGCGGCTTTTGCGTGTCCCGGTCCAGGGTCCCAAACCCGCGCCTTAAATTCTGGCAATGTTTCTACCATGCCCTGGTAGGGGGACAGCGAAGTCTTTATATTCACAGGAGAAATTGGCTTGGCCGCGCTAGGAATTCGGTTGCCGTATTGTGCGGTGCGCATTGCTAATCGCTGGCATCTTTGAGACACAGAGCGGGCACTGACCCACGCGGCAAACCCTCGACCGGCAAGAGCCCTCGACCCCGGCTCCAACGAGTTTCAAGACCCGACCCCATGCATCTGTTGAGTTCATCAGTTCCAGGTCCCCAGCGTGTCCGCGCGCTCGTGGCGGTCATGGCCGCGTTCTTTCTCGTGACAGCGACCGCGATCGTGTCGGTCCAGGCCGAACCCGAGACGCCCGCCGCCGACGCTGTCTCCACTGACGCTGCTCCCGCCGCCGCGCCGGCTGCCGAGACGAAGATCAAGACCATGCGCGTGGTCTATCTCGGCAAGAAATATGACGAGCCCCTGCCGCTTTCCTATTCCGAGAAGGTCATCCCCGACAAAGGCATCCAAGGCGCGCGCCTCATGCTCAAGGAGGCCAATCAGGCGGGCAATTTCGTCGGCTTTGCCTTCGAGCTGATCGAGGAGATCGTGCCTAAGGACGGCGACATCGTCGCCAAGGCGAAGGAAGCGCTCGCCAACGGCGATCGCTTCTTCATCGCCGATCTGGAGCCGGACGATCTTCTCGCCGTGGCCGATCTGCCCGAGGCCAAGGATGCGCTGATCATGAATATCCGCTCCAGCGCCACGAAGCTCCGCCAGGAAGAGTGCCGCAACAATGTCTTCCACATCATCCCCGACTACGCCATGCGCGCCGACGCCATCGCGCAGTATCTGATCTGGAAGAAATGGCCGAAATGGTATGTCGTTCGCCGCGACACGCCGGAGGACCAGGACTATAACGCCATGGTCAAGCGGTCGGCCGCACGCTATGGCGGCAAGGTGGTCGAGGACCATATCTACCGATTGCCGCCCGGCGCGCGCAATCTCAACTCCGGCCATCAGCAGGTGCAGCAGCAGATCCCCATGGAGACTGAAAGCGCGCCCGAGCACGACGTCGTCTGGGTCATTAACAGCGACGACGATTTCGGGGACTATCTGATGTACCGGACCTATTCGCCGCGCCCGGTGGTTGGCACGCAAGGCTTGCAGGCGATCGCCTGGGACAAGTCCTACACCGAGTCCGGCGGTATGCATTTCCAGAACGCCATCCCGCGCATGGCGAACCGGTCGCCTGTCGAGCGCGACTACACCGCCTGGCTGGCCTTTCGCGCGCTGGCCGATGCCGCGATGAAGTCGGGCAAGGTCTCGCCCAAGGCGGTGAAGAAATATCTGCTCTCCGACGACTTCAAGCTCGAGGCCTTCAAGGGGCAGGCGCTGTCCTTCCGCACATGGGACCATCAGATGCGGCAGCCGATCATCCTCGGCGGCGGCACGCGCGTGCCCGTGTCGACCTCGCCGCAAGAAGGTTTTCTGCACGAGCATTATCTCACCGATACGATGGGCTTCGACAAGCCCGAGTCCAAGTGCAAGTTCAAATGACCCGCGATAAAGGTATCCCAATGACCAGCAACAGCCTTGCTGCCGCCTGCGCCACGGCGCTTCTTCTGCTCGCCGTGCCCGCCTCTGCCGCGACCATCTTCGTCTCCAACGAGAAGGACAACACGGTCACGGTCATCGACAGCGAGACGCTGAAGCCGATCAAGACCATCAAGACCGCGCGCCG
This sequence comes from uncultured Alphaproteobacteria bacterium, assembly GCA_963731875.1. Taxonomy (GTDB): domain Bacteria; phylum Pseudomonadota; class Alphaproteobacteria; order Rhizobiales; family Methyloligellaceae; genus Methyloceanibacter. The sequence goes on from CAVSXL010000008.1 coordinate 184,685, forward strand.
GCCCCGCGGCATCGTGCTCAGCCCCGACTTCAAGGAACTCTTCGTGGCGGCCGGCGACGGCGACATCATCGATGTCATCGACACCGAGACGATGGAGGTCACCCGCACTCTCGAAAGCGGTCCCGACCCCGAGCTCATGGCCATCGATCCGGCCGGCGAGATCATCTACATCGCCAACGAGGACGACAGCCAAGTCACCATCATGGATATCAAGAGCGGCGACGTGCTGGCTCAGGTCCCGGTCGGCGTCGAGCCGGAAGGCATGGCGGTGAGCCCGGACAGCAAGTTCACGGTGGCCACGTCCGAGAGTACGAGCATGGCGCATGTCATCGACAACGCCACCAACAAGCTCATTGCCAACGTGCTGGTCGACTCCCGTCCCCGCGAGGCGAAGTTCACCGCCGACGGCAGCGAGCTCTGGGTCTCCTCGGAAGTGGGCGGCACCATCTCCGTGATCGATCCCAAGACCTGGAAGGTCATCAAGAAGATCACATTCGAGGTGCCCGGCGTGCGGCCCGAGCAGCTGCAGCCGGTCGGCATGGACTTCGCGCGCGACGGCAAGATCCTGTTCGCGGCGCTTGGGCCGTCCAACCGCGTCGCCGTCATCGATACCGCTAGCAAGGAAGTCCTCGAATACATCCTGGTCGGCCAGCGTCCCTGGCATGGCGAGCTCGGCCCCGACGGCAAGAAATATTACGTGGCCAACGGCCTCACCAACGACGTCACGGTGATCGACGTCGACAGCCTGAAGGCGGAGAAGTCCGTGCCCGTGGGGCGCCTGCCTTGGGGCGTCGCTATCAAGCCGTAGGCTTGCTAGCTTGCGCGCACGCGGCGGCCGATATACTGGGCCGCCGCTTCCGCTCCCAGCACCGCGCTCAATGAGATGCCGATCGAGATCAGCGTGAGCCTGAGCGCGCCTGCGTCCCCGCCGGGGACTTGCGTGAAAGTGTAGATCAGGCTCGGCAGCGTCTGCGTTTCTCCGGGAATATTCGACACGAAGGTGATCGTCGCGCCGAACTCACCCATGGAGCGGGCGAAGGCGAGGATGCCGCCGGCGATGATGCCTGGCGCGATCAGCGGCAGGGTCACGGTGAGAAAGACCCAGGCGCGGCTGGCGCCGAGCGTGCTCGCCGCCTGCTCGAGCCGGTGATCGACCGCCTCGACCGAGATCTGGATCGCCCGCACCATGAGGGGGAACCCCATGATGGCGCAGGCGAGCGCCGCCCCGGTCCAGCGGAAGGCGAGCACGATGCCGAACGTCTCAGCCAGAAAATGCCCGATCGGGCCCTTCTTGCCGAAGAGCAGCAGCAGCACATAGCCCGTTACCACCGGCGGCAGAACGAGCGGCAGCAGAATCAAAGCGTTGAGGAGAGGGCGGCCCAGGAAACGGCCGCGCCCGATCAGCATGGCCGCGGCAATGCCAAGCGGCAAGCTCATCACGGTGGCCACGGCGGCCACGCGCAAGGAGAGCTTGATGGCGGTCAGTTCCTCGGGCGTCAGAGCAAACACGGAAGAGTCTTATCACTTGCCGCCGGGCCGCATAAGGCGACTGAGGCCGCAGGGTCTGCGCGGCGGCCGGGAGCCGCCCGTATCCGCCTAGCCCGGGTCTTCACGTCCGCCGCTCGCATCGCATTTCGCGGTGCTCGGCAGATAGTCGGGGTTCTTCTTCTCGTCCCGCAGCAGCTCCACGGCGCGCAGGCAAGGCCCTTCCAGGCCTCTGCCCCCGGTCTCGTTCAGATAGTCGATGATGGCCTTGCGCATGCGCGGGTCCCAGAACAGGCGTAAGTGATTGGCGATCTCCTCGCCAGCGTCGTCGTGCTTCTGATACTTGAAATAATCGCCAATCTGATTGGCCATATAGACAAGGCGGTCGGGCTGCATGATTTAGGCTCTCCGTGACCCTGAGGCGAGGGGACTACTCGGCCGCTATCAATGGCTCGGCGATGCGACGCGCGGCCTTCGACAGCTCCTCGTATTCCTCCTGCCACTCCGATGGGCCGTTCGACGGTGCGACCTGCACGGCCGTCACCTTGTATTCGGGGCAGTTGGTGGCCCAGTCGGAGAACTCGGTGGTCACGACGTTCACCTGCGTGGTCGGATGGTGGAAGGTGGTGTAGACCACGCCCGGCGCCACGCGTTCGGTGATCAGCGCCCGCAAGGTGGTCTCGCCGGCACGGCTCGCGATCTTCACCCAATCGCCGTCCCGCACGCCGCGATTTTCGGCGTCATGGGGATGAATTTCCAGGCGATCCTCTTCGTGCCACACCACGTTGGCGGTGCGCCGGGTCTGCGCGCCCACATTATACTGGGTGAGAATGCGCCCCGTGGTGAGCAGCAGCGGGAAGCGCGGGCCGGTCTTCTCGTCAGTCGCCACATATTCGGTAATGACGAACTTGCCCTTACCGCGGACGAAGTGATCCATATGCATGACCGGCGTACCTTCCGGCGCCGCCTCGTTGCAAGGCCACTGCACCGAACCCAGCTCGTCGAGCCTCTCGTAAGTGACCCCGGTGAACGTCGGCGTCAGCCGGCCGATCTCGTCCATGATCTGCGACGGGTGGTCGTAATGCATGGGATAGCCCAGCGCATTCGACAGCATCTGGGTGATCTCCCAGTCCTCGTAACCGTTGATCGGCGCCATCACCTTGCGGACGCGCTGGATGCGGCGTTCGGCATTGGTGAAGGTGCCGTTCTTCTCCAGGAAGGTGGAGCCGGGGAGGAACACATGGGCGTAATTCGCCGTCTCCACCAGGAACAGATCCTGCACCACCACGCACTCCATGGCGGCCAGACCAGCGGCCATATGCTGGGTGTTCGGGTCGGACTGGAGAATGTCTTCGCCCTGGATGTAGAGGCCCTTGAACGAGCCGTCGAGCGCGGCATCCATCATGTTGGGGATACGTAGGCCAGGCTCATCGTCGAGCGGACGGCCCCAGGCTTTCTCGAACTCCTCCCGGACAAGGGTATTCGACACATGGCGGTAGCCCGGCAGCTCGTGCGGGAAGGAGCCCATGTCGCAGGACCCTTGCACGTTGTTCTGACCGCGCAGCGGGTTCACGCCCACGCCCTCGCGGCCGATATTGCCGGTGGCCATGGCGAGATTGGCGATTGCCATCACCGTGGTCGAGCCTTGGCTGTGCTCGGTGACGCCGAGGCCGTAATAAATCGCGCCGTTGCCGCCGGTTGCATAGAGCCGGGCCGCGCCGCGAGCCAGCTCGGCCGGAACGCCGGTGACCTTCTCCACGGCCTCGGGGCTGTGGCGCGGATCTGCGACGAAGGCGGCCCAGTCCTGGAACTCGTCCCAGTCGCAACGCTCGCGCACGAATTCCTCGTTCACCAGCCCCTCGGTGACGATGACATGAGCCAGCGACGTCACGAGCGCCACATTGGTGCCGGGCTTGAGCGGCAGATGATAGTCGGCCTCGATATGCGGCGTGCGCACGAGATCGATGCGGCGCGGATCGGCGATGATCAACTTGGCGCCGTCACGCAGGCGCTTCTTCATGCGCGAGGCAAACACTGGGTGACCGTCGGTCGGGTTGGCGCCGATGATCAGGATCACGTCGGCAAGCTCGACGGAGTCGAAGTCCTGCGTGCCGGCGGAGGTGCCGTAAGTCGTCTTCAGGCCGTAGCCGGTGGGCGAATGGCAGACCCGGGCGCAGGTATCGACATTGTTGTTGCCGAAGCCGGCGCGGATCAGCTTCTGCACGAGGAAGGTCTCCTCGTTGGTGCAGCGCGACGAGGTGATGCCGCCGACCGAGCTCTTGCCGTACTTGGCCTGGATGCGCTTGAACTCCGACGCGGTGTGCTGGATCGCCTCCTCCCAGGAGACCTCCCGCCACGGATCGGTAATCTTCTCGCGGATCATCGGCTTGGTGATGCGGTCGGAATGATGGGCGTAACCGTAAGCGAAGCGGCCCTTGATGCAGGAATGGCCGCGATTGGCCTTGCCGTCCTTATAGGGGAGCATGCGCACCAGCTCGTCGCCGCGCATCTCCGCCTTGAAGGTGCAGCCGACGCCGCAATAGGCGCAGGTGGTCACCACCGAATGCTCCGGCGTGCCGATATCGATAATCGACTTCTCGTTGAGCGTCGCGGTGGGGCAGGCCTGCACGCAGGCGCCGCACGACACGCATTCGGAGTCGATGAAGGGCTGCTCCATGGAGGGCGAAACCACCGACTTGAAGCCGCGGCCGGCGATGGTCAGCGCGAAGGTGCCTTGCACTTCCTCGCAAGCCCGCACGCAGCGCGAGCAGACGATGCACTTGGAAGGCTCGTAGGTGAAATAGGGGTTCGACGCGTCGATGCCCGGATTCGGGTGGCGCGCGCCGTCATAGCCGTAGCGCACGTCGCGCAAGCCCACCGCGCCCGCCATGTCCTGCAGCTCGCAGTCGCCATTGGCCGAGCAGGTCAGGCAGTCGAGCGGATGCTCGGAGATGTAGAGCTCCATCACGCCCTTGCGCAGGCGCTTCAGGCGGTCGGTCTGGGTTTTGACCGCCATGCCCTCGGCGACCGGCGTGGTACAGGAGGCCGGCGTGCCGTTGCGGCCTTCGATCTCGATCAGGCAGAGGCGGCAGGAGCCGAAGGATTCCACCATATCCGTGGCGCAGAGCTTGGGGATTTGCGTGCCCATCTCCATGGCCGCGCGCATCACCGAAGTTCCCTCGGGTACCGTGACCGGGACTCCGTCGATGGTCAGGGTGACCATCTTCTCGGATTTCGATTCTGGCGTGCCGTAGTCGATTTCCTGAATCAGAGACATCTGGGCTTCCTCATTCTGCGGCTTCGAGGCGCTTCTTGGTGGCGCCGAAATCTTCAGGGAAATGGTGCAGGGCGCTCATCACTGGATATGGGGTGAAACCCCCCAAAGCGCAAAGCGATCCAAATTTCATGGTGTCGCAAAGATCCTCGAGCACCACGAGATTGGCGTCGCGGTCCTCGCCGGCCACGATTTTGTCCATCAGCTCCACGCCGCGGGCCGAGCCGATACGGCAGGGCGTGCACTTGCCGCAGGATTCGACGGCGCAGAATTCCATGGCGAAGCGGGCCTGCTGGGCCATATCCACCGTGTCGTCGAACACCACGATGCCGCCATGGCCGATCAGCCCGTTGGCGGCGGTAAAGGCCTCGTAATCGAACGGCGTATCGAACAGGGAACGCGGGAAATAGGCGCCGAGCGGGCCGCCCACCTGGACCGCGCGCACCGGCCGGCCCGAATAGGTGCCGCCGCCGATGTCGTCCACCAACTCGCCGAGCGTGATGCCGAAGGCCGTCTCATACAGGCCGCCATGCTTGATATTGCCGGCGAGCTGAATGGGCATGGTGCCGCGCGACTTGCCCATGCCGAAATCGCGATAATACGCACCGCCCTTGGCCATGATGAGCGGCACGGCGGCGAGCGACAGCACGTTGTTGATGATGGTGGGCTGGCCGAACAGGCCGATATGGGCGGGGAGCGGCGGCTTGGCGCGCACTTCGCCGCGCTTGCCTTCCAGACTGTCCAGCAGGGACGTCTCCTCGCCGCACACATAGGCGCCGGCGCCAAGCCGGACTTCCATGTCGTAGGCGTAGCCCGAGCCCATGACGTTGTCGCCGAGGAGGCCGGCCTTGCGCGCTTCCTCGATGGCGATCTTCAGGGTCTCGAAGGCATGGGGATATTCCGAGCGGAGATAGATATAGCCGTAGGTGGCGCCCACCGCGATGCCGGCGATGGTCATGCCCTCGATGAGCTCGAGGGGATCGCCTTCCATGACCATGCGATCGGCGAAGGTGCCGCTATCGCCTTCGTCCGCATTGCAGACGATGTATTTCTGTTGCGGCGGTGTCTCGGCCACCGTGCGCCACTTGATGCCGGTGGGGAAGCCGGCGCCGCCGCGGCCGCGAAGCCCGGAGGACAGAACCTCCTCGACAATCGCCTTCGGCCCGGCCTCGATGGCCTTCTTCAGGCCTTCATAGCCGCCATGGGCCCGGTAGTCCTCGATGGAGCGGGGATCGATGATGCCGCAGCGGGCGAAGGTGAGGCGGGTCTGGTTCTTGAACCAGGGATAGTCGTCGACCACGCCGATACAGCCGTCGACAGGCTTGCCGTCGAGCATGCCGGCGTCGATCAGCTCGCCGACCTTCGACGCCTTCACCGGCCCGTAACCGACGCGGCCTTGCGCCGTCTCGACCTCGACCAGCGGCTCCAGCCAATACATGCCGCGCGAGCCGGTACGGACGATCTCGACATCGACACCGCGGTTCTTGGCTTCGTCGCGGAATTTATTCGCGACGGCCTCGGCGCCGACGCACAAAGCGCCGGAATCGCGTGAAACATAAATGCGGGTCACGACTGCGCCTCCTTGAGCAGCGCATCGAACCGCTCCTCATCCAGCGCGCCGTAGACGTCGTGGTCGAGCATCGCGGCCGGGGAGGAATGACACAGACCGAGACAATAGACCGGCTCCAGCGTGACCCTGCGGTCGGCGGTCGTGCCGCCCATCTCCACGCCGAGCTTTTCCTTCGCCTGCTTTTCGAGTGCGCGCCCGCCGGAAGCTTGGCAGGACTCCGCAAGGCACAGCTTCAGCGTCCGCCGCCCGACCGGCTCGCGTTTGAAGTCGTGATAAAAGGTCACGCAGCCATGCACCTCCGCGCGCGATATGTTCAGCGCCTCGGCGATGATCGGCTCGGCGTCCAAGGGCACGCAGCCGAACGCCTCCTGCAAGGCGTGCAGGATCGGGAGCGTGGCGCCCTTCTGATGCTGATGCTGCGCGACAATTTCGCTCGCGCGCTCAGGTGTCCATGGTTCAAATCGTGACATTGCCCAGCCGCGTTTTGAGGAGTTCTCAAAATGGGCAATTAGGCGTCATAAATCAATAAAGCAGGCCCATGACCCGATCGGGATTCCTGATCGTATGACAATGGGTTAGGCCCACATTGGGCGGCTCAGCTGGAGGCTGCGGTCTTGCCCTTGGGGCGGGCCGAGACCACAGGGCCGGACGGGACGGCGGCGTTCAGGATCGGCGCCAGCTGTTTGGCCTCTGTCACCAGCGCATTGATGAGCGGAGTCAGCGGGTTGCGCTGAGGCACCACCAGGCCGATCGAGTGGCTGACCTCCGGCTCGACAATGGGAATGGCGCGCACCTTTTCCGTGAGGCCGAGGGCCTCGGCCAGTTTCGCGGGCATCACGCTCGCCCACTTGCCCGTGCGGACATGGGCGAACAAAACGATGATGGAGTCCGATTCCAACGTCGGCGCCACCTCGGACCCCGCTTCACGGAGCAGGCCCTCGATGATTCTCCGGTTCTGCATGTCCGGGGTGAGGAGGCAGAGGGGCACCTTGCCGACCTCCGCCCAGGTGACTTGGTCGCGGTCGCCGAGCGGGCTGTCGGACGACGCCAGCAGCCGGTACTGCTCGCTATAGAGCGGCACGGTCTGCACCCGCCCCAAGGGCTCGTTGTCGAGATAGGTGAGCCCGGCGTCGATCTCCAAATTTTCCAGCATGCCGAGGACCTCGATGGAGTTCCGCGACCAGACGGTGAAGCTCACGTCCGGATGCTGCGCCCGGTAAGGCGTTGTTATCATGGACATCATGGCGAGCGCCGTGGGAATGGCGGCAAGGCGGATATGGCCCGTCAGGCCGTGCTTCAGCGCGTCGATCTCCTGGCGCATGGCGCGGGTGTCGCCGACGATCCGCCGCGCCCAGTCGAGCACCCGCTCGCCCTCCGGGGTGAAGCCGCGGAAGCGGGAGCCCCGCTCCACCAGCAGCACGCCCATCGTGTCCTCGAGCTGCTTGATGCCGGCCGAGAAGGTCGGCTGGCTCACGCCGCAGGCTTCCGCCGCATGGCCGAAATGGCGCTCGCGGGCGAGCGCGATGATGAATTCGAGCTTGTCGATCATGCCGTGGCGGGCCGGGTCCAAACGAAGCAGAGAAGCGGATTGTGAGGCCCAGGCGCGGCTTGAGCAACCTAAGAAGGGGCGTGTCGCGCAAGCCGGGTGCGGGTCTCAGTCCTTCTCGGCCCGGAAGCTCTTATGGCAGGTCTTGCAGGCGTCGATCACCGCCTTGAAGTCGGTCTTCCAGTCCGGCGAGCCAGCGTCGAGCGCCGCGGCCAGAGCCTCGGCTTGGGTTCGCAACGCGTCCGCATCGCCCGTGAACTCGTCCCATTTGCGCCAGATCTCGGGCTTGGCGTCGCTTTTGCCGCCGTCGGTGCCTTCCGGAAACAGATCGGGGATCTTCGCCGCGGTCATCTCGATGTCGCGGGCGGCCTCCGCCGCCTTGGCCGCGTCGAATTTCGTTTTGCCCTTGGCCATCTCGCCGATGATCTTCATGTCGTCCTTCTGACGCGTCATCAGGTCCATGCGCTCCTTGACCACGCCGGTCGCCCCTTCATGGGCCAGCGCGAGCGTGCCGGAGACGAGCAGGATGAGCGATGCGGCGGTGGCAAATTTCGAGATCATGCGGCGGTCCTCTAACGGCATTGAGATGGGCTCTGCGATGACGATCCTTAATCATGCCGAGAGGCCCCGCAAGGCTCGCGAGCCATCACAAAATAGTTTACCACCGGAGCCTCGGCCCCTTCCTTCCAACCGATCGTCAGACATGAGCGAAACGAGCAACATCCCGTCCCGCGCCCTGGTCGCCGACATTGGCGGCACCAATGCGCGCTTCGCCATCGCCGATCTCAAGACCCTCGAGATCAGCGCGGTGCGCCGCTTCGCCGTCGCCGAGCACAAGACCCTCGCCGAGGCGATCGGCACTTACCTGAAGGACGTCGCGGAGCCGATCGGTCACGCGGCCATCGCCGTCGCCGCACCGGTCGCGGGCGATGCGGTGAAGCTGACCAATTCGCCCTGGTCCTTCGCCCAGGGTGAGCTCCGCGCCGCCACGGGCCTGAAGCACGTTCATGTGCTCAACGATTTCGAGGCGCTGTCTTTGTCGCTGCCCTACATCGGCGCGAACGAGCTGCATCAGATTGGCGGCGCGCCGCCGCAGCCCCACGGCACGAAAGCGGTGCTCGGCCCCGGTACCGGGCTCGGTGTCGCCGGTCTCGTGTGGTCGCCCGCGGGTTGGGTCGCGGTGCCCGGGGAGGGGGGACATGTCACCCTCGGGGCCGTGGACGAGCGCGAGCTCCAATTGGTGGAACGGCTGCGGGCCGGCCGCGAGCATTTGTCGATGGAGCGCGCTCTGTCCGGTCCGGGCCTGAGCGATCTGCATCAGGCCATCGCCGCCGCCCAAGGCCATGGCGGAGAGGTGCTCACCCCGGCCGAGGTGGAGACGCGCGCGCTTGGCGGCGAGGATCCGCTTGCCCAAGAAGCGCTCGACATCTTCGTCACCTGGCTCGGCCGCTTTGCCGGCGACGTGGCGCTGGTGATGGGCGCCCGCGGCGGCGTCTATCTCGGTGGCGGCATCGCCCCCAGGCTGCTCGAGCGCCTGGGCGCGGGCGATTTCCGCGAGGCCTTCGAGCATAAGGGCCGCATGCAGGCCTTCCTGGCGCCCGTCCCGATCTACGTGATTCTCGCTGAATACCCGGCGCTTACCGGCGCCGCCGTCGGCTTGCGCGCGGCGCTCGCCGAAGCCTGACAAGTCCCTGAAACGTTTCAGCCTATGGCGGCGGCAACCGCGCGCCCGACATCGGCAAGCGCTGCATTCTGCGCCTCACGGCTCGCGGTCGACTCCGTGAGATAGGCCGCGATCAGAATGGGCGCACGATCCGGCGGCCAAGCAATGGCGACGTCGTTGGCGGTGCCAGCGTTGCACGAACCGGTCTTGTCGCCCACACGCCAATCCTTCGGCAAGCCCGCCCGTAGGCGCGAATCCCCGGTCTTGTTGGCGATCAGCCACGCAGCAAGCTGGTCCTTCGACCGTACCGTCAAGGCATCGCCAACGAGCACGGCTTTTAGATCGCCGAGCATCGCTTTGGGTGTGGTCGTGTCGCGGGGATCGCCCGGCGCCGCTTCGTTGAGCGCCGTCTCGGTGCGGTCGAGCCGGGTCGCCCTGTCGCCCAGCGACCGCGCATAGGCGGTCACGGCGAGCGGCCCGCCGAGCGAAGCAAGCATGAGATTGCCGGCCGTGTTGTCGCTGAGGGTGATCGCCGCCGCGCAGATCGCCGCAAGAGTCATGGTGCTGCCCACATGTTTCTCGGTCTCCGGCGAATAGGTGACGATATCCTCCGCGCGAACCTCGATCTCCCGGTCGAGGCTCTCCTCGCCCCCATCGACGCGCGCCAGGATGGCGGCGGCCGCGAGACACTTGAACGTGCTGCACAGGGGAAACCGCTCATCTCCGTTGAAGGCGGCGGTGAGCCCGGAGCCCGTGTCGAGCATGGCGGCGCCGAGGCGGCCGCCGCTCTTGGCCGCGATGGACGCAAAGTCGCGCTCAAGCGCCATGGACCTCGCGGTTCCGGCCCAAGCGGGCCGAAACCTCCAGGCGAATAGGGTCGTGGTCGCACCGAGGGCGAGTTCGCGGCGGGTGATCATGCGGCCGATCTAGGCGGCAAGCCGGGCATAATTTGGACTGAAGCGTGGAGGCGTGCGACCGCCGCGCGGCACGCCTATTTGAACTCGACCTTCATGATCTCATAGGACTTGCCGCCGCCGGGCGTCGACACTTCGACCACATCCTTTTTCTTCTTGCCGAGCAGCGCCCGGGCGATGGGGGAGGTGATGGAGATCTTGCCCTGCTTCACGTCGGCCTCGACCTCGCCGACGATGCGGTACTTGACCTTCTCGTCGGTATCCTCGTCGACCAGCGTCACGGTCGCCCCGAACATCACCTTGTCGCCCTTGAGCTTGGACACGTCGATGATATCGGCGCGGCTGAGCTTATCCTCGAGGTCGGCCATGCGTGCCTCGGTGAGGCCTTGCAGGTCCTTGGCGGCGTGATATTCGGCGTTCTCCGAGAGATCCCCGTGGGCGCGCGCTTCGGCGATGAGCTTGATGATCCGGGGCCGTTCGACGGACTTGAGATACTTGATCTCAGCCTCAAGCGCAGTAAAGCCCTCCGCGGTCATCGGCACTTTATCCATGTCGTTCGAAGCTCCTAAGGGGTCCCCCTTGAGTAGTGTCAAGGAAGTGCCCAGTCTAAGTCAAGAATCTGTTGATTTTGACCGATTTCCTAGGCCGTCTCGGCCAGCTTTCGCGGGCCTTTGCCGACATAGCTTTGCAGGGGGGCGACGGTCAGACTGCCCTCCCGGAGGGCTTTGATAGCCTCGGTCACAGCCAGGGCGCCGGCGAGGGTTGTATAATATGGAATGTGGTTGATCAAGGCCGACCGGCGGATCGACATGGAATCGGCCAGGGCCTTGGCCCCTTCGGTCGTGTTGAACACGATGTCGATCTCGCCATTGGTGATGGCGTCGACGATATGAGGCCGGCCCTCCAGCACCTTGTTGACCTTCTCGCACGGAATGCCGTGCTCATCCAGGTGACGCTTGGTGCCGCGGGTGGCGATGATGCGGAAGCCCATCTCGGTGAGCTTGCGGATCGGCGCCACCACCCGGTCCTTGTCGGAGTCCTTCACCGACACGAACACGGCGCCGGACAAGGGCAGCTTGGAGCCGCCGCCGAGCTGGCTCTTGGCGAACGCGACCGCATAGTCGCGGTCGATGCCCATGACCTCGCCGGTGGAGCGCATCTCCGGTCCGAGCACCGGATCGACGCCGGGGAAGCGGGCGAACGGGAACACCGCCTCCTTCACCGCGATATGGTCGAGCTTCGGCCGCTTGAGGCCGAAGTCGGCCAGCGGCTTGCCGGCCATGACCTCCGCCGCGATGCCGGCGATGGGCAGGCCGATCACCTTGGCCACGAACGGCACGGTGCGCGAGGCGCGCGGATTGACCTCGAGAATGTAGATGTCGTGGTTCTGGATGGCGAATTGGACATTCATCAGCCCCACAACGCCGAGGGCGTGGGCGAGTTCCGCGGTCTGCCGCTCCATGTCGGCGATGATCCCCTCGCTCAGCGAATGCGGCGGCAGCGAGCAGGCGCTGTCGCCCGAATGCACGCCGGCCTCCTCGATATGCTCCATCACGCCGCACACGAACACGTCGGTGCCGTCGGCGATGGCGTCGACATCCACCTCGATGGCGTCGCGCAAATAGGAGTCGATCAGCACCGGGCTCTTGCCCGAGACCACCACGGCTTCGGTCATGTAGCGGGTGAGTTGTGGCTCGTCGTGCACGATCTCCATGGCGCGGCCGCCCAGCACATAGGACGGTCGGATGACCACGGGAAAGCCGACCGATTTTGCAATGGCGATAGCCTCCGCCGTCGAGCGCGCGATGCCGTTATTCGGTTGCCGAATGCCCAGCCGCTCGATCAGCGCCTTGAACCGGTCGCGGTCCTCGGCCAGGTCGATGGCGTCGGGCGAGGTGCCGAGGATCGGCACGTTGGCCTTCTCCAAGGCGGCGGCGAGCTTCAGCGGCGTCTGGCCGCCGAACTGCACGATCACGCCCTTCAGCGTGCCGTTGGTCGTTTCCGTGCGTACGATCTCCAGCACGTCCTCTTCCGTGAGCGGCTCGAAATAGAGCCGGTCTGAAGTGTCGTAGTCGGTGGAGACCGTCTCGGGGTTGCAGTTGACCATGATGGTTTCGAACCCGGTGGCCGACAGCGCGAAGGCCGCGTGGCAGCAGCAATAGTCGAACTCGATGCCCTGGCCGATCCGGTTCGGGCCGCCACCGAGGATGATGATCTTGCTGGCTTCGGTCGGCCGCGCCTCGCAACTCTGACCGCCCGCGAAACCCGTCTCGTAGGTCGAGTACATGTAGGGCGTCGGCGAGGCGAACTCCGCCGCGCAGGTGTCGATGCGCTTATAGACCGGGTGCACGTCGAGCGCCCGGCGCATGTCCGCCACCTCTTGCGGCTCCAACCCGGCCAGCGTGGCCAGCCGTTCGTCGCCGAAGCCCATGGCCTTCAGCGCACGGAATTGGCCGGCGGTCTTGGGCAGCCCGTGCTGGCGCACCCGCTCCTCGGCGTCGACGATCTCCTGCAGCTGGCGAATGTACCAGGGGTCGAAATGGCAGGAGTCGTAGATCTGCTCGTGGTCGATGCCGAGCCTCAGCGCCTGCGCCACTTTGAGGAGCCGGTCGGGGGTCGGCGTGCCGAGTGCGGCGCGGATGACATTCTTGTCGTCGCCTTCGCCGAGGCCTTCGAATGTGTAGTCGTCGAGCCCGGTGAGCCCCGTCTCCATGGAGCGCAGCGCCTTTTGCAGCGACTCCTTAAAGGTGCGGCCGATGGCCATGGCCTCGCCTACCGACTTCATCGACGTGGTCAGCGTCGGCGCCGAACCCGCGAATTTCTCGAAGGCGAAGCGCGGGATCTTGGTCACCACGTAGTCGATGGTCGGCTCGAAGCTCGCCGGCGTCGCCTCGCCGGTGATGTCGTTGGCGAGCTCGTCGAGCGTGTAGCCGACCGCGAGCTTGGCTGCGATCTTGGCGATGGGGAAGCCGGTCGCCTTCGAGGCAAGCGCGGAAGAGCGTGACACGCGCGGGTTCATCTCGATGACGACGAGGCGGCCGTCCGCCGGATTGACCGCGAACTGCACGTTGGAGCCGCCGGTCTCTACCCCGATCTCGCGCAGCACCGCGATCGAGGCGCTGCGCATGATCTGATATTCCTTGTCGGTGAGCGTCAGCGCCGGCGCCACGGTGATCGAGTCGCCGGTATGCACGCCCATCGGATCGATATTCTCGATGGAGCAGATGATGATGCAGTTGTCGTCCTTGTCGCGGACGACCTCCATCTCATATTCCTTCCAGCCGAGCACCGACTGCTCGATCAGCACCTCGTTGGTGGGCGAGGCGTCGATGCCGCGCTCGACGATCTCCAGGAACTCCTCGCGGTTATAGGCGATGCCGCCGCCCTGTCCGCCGAGCGTGAAGGAGGGCCGGATGACCGTGGGCAGACCGCAATGGTCGAGCGCCTCGAGCGCGCGGGCGAAGGCTTCCGGCGACAGCTCCATGATCGGATTGTTCTGGCCGTCACAGAGCGGCTTGCCGTCCGTATCCTTCTTCTGGCGGAGATTGCCCTTCAGTGTCGTGCCGCGCGGAACCTCCAGGCCGATGCGGATCATCGCCTGGCGGAACAGCTCGCGGTCCTCGGCCATGTCGATCGCCTCGGCGCGCGCGCCGATCATCTCCACGCCGAATTTGTCGAGGACGCCCATCTTGCGCAGGGACAGTGCCGTGTTGAGCGCCGTCTGCCCGCCCATGGTTGGGAGCAGCGCGTCGGGGCGCTCCTTCTCGATGATCTTCGCGACCACCTCGGGCGTGATCGGCTCGATATAGGTGGCGTCGGCCAGCTCCGGGTCGGTCATGATCGTGGCCGGATTCGAGTTCACCAGCACGATCCGGTAGCCCTCTTCTTTGAGGGCCTTACAGGCTTGCGTGCCGGAATAATCGAACTCGCAGGCCTGACCGATCACGATCGGTCCGGCCCCGATGATCAGGATGGACTTTATGTCTGTGCGTTTGGGCATTTTCGGCTGACATCAGGCCCTGGCTGCGGACGCGGACCGGTTGAAATTGCGCGGTGCAGGAGCCGGGGAGGGTCTTAGACCAGATTCTACTGCAGGGGAAGCCAAGCGGGACGACCGTGGGCGCAAAAATGGCCTTTTTGTGCAACTTTTGAAAGCTTCGCCACGTTAAGCTCCTATTCCGCACCGTCTAGGACCTTCATGGCAACCGAACCCCGCGCCAATACGCCGCTTTGGCTTGACCTGCTGCTGACCTCCGGAATGATCGGGGTGGCCTATGGCCTCGAGCGGACGCTCCGGCCCCGCCGCCCGGAGCGTAGCCATCCGCGTGGAAACGGCCGTGACCTTCCGGGCGAGGGCGATAAGCGGGAGGAGTCTCACGCCACCCGCCAGGTCTTTGGGCAAGGCCGCGAGGACGATGAGGCCCCGGACGGCGAGGCCCCAGACAATGAGGGTGGCGCCATGGGCGTGCGTCCCTCGCAGGAGCCCGAAAGCCTGCAGCGTAGCCGCGCCTGGGACCGGGACCGGGGGCGCGAGGCCGATCAGCCGCATCAGATCCCCGCCAAGGGCTGGATCGATATCGGCTGGCGCGTCTTCAACCAGATCCAGAACGACCGCCTGCTGGCCGTCGCCGCCGGCGTCGTCTTCTATATGCTGCTGGCGCTGTTCCCCGCGATCACGGCTCTCGTGTCGCTCTACGGCCTGTTCACCGACCCCTCGACGATCACCGCGCAATTGTCTCTTCTAGAGGGCGTCCTCCCCGTCAGCACGATCGGGATCATTGAGGATCGGGTGACTCAGCTGGCCGACACCAGCAGCAACGCGCTGAGCTTCGGTTTTCTATTCGGTGTCGGCCTGGCCCTGTGGAGTGCCAATGCCGGGATGAAGGCGATCATCGACGCGCTCAACGTCGTCTATGACGAGCGCGAAAAACGGAGTTTCGTGTGGCTGACTCTTGTGGCCTTCGCCTTCACCATCGGCGGCCTCGTCTTCATCATTTTGGCGCTCGCCGCCGTGGTGGTGTTGCCGCTCGTGCTCGCCTGGTTCGGGTTGGAGTCGCGTGCTGCACAGATCGTCTCGCTGCTGCGCTGGCCGGTGCTTCTCATCGTCATCCTGGTCTGGCTCACGGTGCTCTATCGCTACGGGCCGAGCCGCACCCGCGCCCGCTGGCAATGGCTCGGCGCCGGCAGCGTCTTCGCCACCATCGCCTGGCTCGCCGGCTCCGTCTTGTTCTCCTGGTATCTGTCGAACTTCGCCAATTACGACGCCACCTACGGCTCGCTCGGCGCCGGTATCGGTCTGATGATGTGGCTCTGGTTGTCGGTGATCGTGGTCCTCGTCGGCGGCGAGCTGAATGCCGAGATGGAGCATCAGACCGCGCGCGACACCACCGTGCGGCCGGACAAGCCGATGGGTGAGCGCGGCGCCGTGGTCGCCGACACCGTCGGCGAGGCGTGGCGCTGAGACGCGCTAGCCCTTCGCTTTGCGCTCTTCCATCAACTCGACGAAGCGCGCGAAAAGATAGTGACTGTCTTGCGGTCCGGGCGAGGCTTCCGGGTGGTACTGCACGGAGAACACCGGTTTGTCTTTCACCTTCAGCCCGGCATTCGAGCCGTCGAACAGCGACACATGGGTCTCTTCCACACTCTCCGGCAGGCTGTCGCGCTCGACGGCGAAGCCGTGATTCATCGAGGTGATCTCCACCTTGTGGGTGGTGAAGTCCTTCACCGGATGATTGGCGCCGTGATGGCCCTGATGCATTTTCGAGGTCTCAGCGCCGAGCGCGAGCCCCAACATCTGATGGCCGAGGCAAATGCCGAACAGCGGCACGCCGGACTCCACGAGCTTCTTGATCTCAGGCACCGCATAGACGCCCGTCGCGGCCGGATCGCCGGGACCGTTCGACACGAACACGCCGTCAGGCTCGCGCTCGAGAATCTCTTGCGCCGTCGTGGTCGCCGGCACCACCGTCAAGCGGCATCCGGCCGTGGCGAGTTCGCGCAGGATGTTGCGCTTCAGCCCGAAATCGATGGCGACCACGTGGAAGCGCGGCGCCTCCTGCCGGCCGTAGCCTTCGCCCCAGCGCCACGCGGTTTCGTCCCAGCTGTAGCTCTGGCCGCAGGTCACGTCCTTGGCGAGATCGAGGCCGAGCATGCCCGACCAGGCGGCCGCTTCGCGCTTCAACGCATCGCGGTCGAATTCGCCGTCGGGCGCGTGCGCGATCACCGCGTTGGGCATGCCCTTCTCGCGGATCACCGCGGTGAGCGCGCGCGTATCGATACCGGTGATGGCGATGATGCCGCGGGCCTTGAGCCACGCGTCGAAGTCCTGACCCGCCCGCCAGTTCGACGGCGCGGTGATGGGCGCGCGCATCACGCAGCCGCGCACGCCGGATGCGGCGGCGAGATTTGCCGTCTCCGTGTCGTCGATATTGGCGCCGACATTGCCGATATGGGGAAAGGTGAAGGTGATGATCTGGCCGGCATAGGACGGATCGGTGAGGATCTCCTGATAGCCGGTCATCGCCGTGTTGAAGCACACCTCGCCGACTGCAACCCCCGTCGCGCCCGCGCCATATCCCTCGATCACCGTACCGTCGGCGAGCACCAGCAGCGCGGTCGGCACCGCGTCGGCCCAGTCGGGCATGGTTTTCGCGCGCGAGGATGACGCCTCCGCGGCCGGAGTTTTCGATGTTTCGGTCATGGGCGCAAAACTTGTGGGCGGCCGTGTAGGCTGAAGCCGCGTTGCTCGGTCGGACTTTTTAGAGATCGCTGTCGGAGCAGCTTTCTCACTTCGCTCTTTACGTCACGCGAGGTCGCGGGTCAATCCGCAGGCCAAAATATTTTACTGTGAAAACAATAGCTTAGACAGGCAAATTCGCTTGCGTGCGCGGGGCGCGTCAATTACTTTGGGAACTTCCTTCCCTGAGCACCCGTGACGACATCCATGCGCGAGACCATCACCGCCGCCTTGCATGCTGCGACCAAGGCGCGCGACGCCCGCCGCCTCTCCACGCTGAGATTGATGAGCGCCGCGATCAAGGATCGCGACATCGCCGCGCGCACGGCGGGGACCGAGAAGGCCTCCGACGCCGAGCTGCTCGACCTGCTCGCCAAGATGATCAAGCAGCGCGAAGAGTCGCAGAAGATCTACGCGGACGCCGGCCGCGCCGAGCTCGCTGCTCAAGAGGGTGAGGAGGTCGTCATCATCCGCGAGTTCTTGCCGCAACAATTGTCGGATGCGGACGTGGCGAAGGCGATCGACGACGCCATCGCCGAAGCGGGGGCGACGAGCATCAAGGACATGGGCAAGGTCATGGCCGCACTGAAAAGCCGTTACGCCGGCCAAATGGACTTCGGCAAAGCGAGCGGCGCGGTGAAGGCGAAGCTCGGTTAAGGGCGCAGGCTGCACACAAACTGTGCGCCGAGGCGGGACGCGTCATCCTGCGCGCGGATGTGCACATTGTCAGTGCACGATCTAAAAACCCAATCGACTCTTCGGGAAAATCATGCGGCAGCGGGCCACGCGGCAGTATGTCTTGCGCTGCAGCATAGATTTATCGCAATGCAGCGCTATCTATATCGCAGCGCAGCACGAAGCGATTCGTGCTGAACATTTGAATTGGAGGCCTACTGATGCTGCGAACCTATTCCAAACTTTCGTCTCTCACCGCCGCGGGCGCGCTCGCCGCGGTTCTCTCCGGCGCCGTGCCGGCGTTGGCGGAAGACAATAAGGCCAACCTTGGTCCCGTGGGCCCGCACGAACCCATCCTCGCCACGATCGGCGGCAAGCGCCTGATCGTTTCCTACGAACCCAGTGGCGGCATGTGTGATGTCAGCGCCGTCGTCTTCGATACGGCGGCGAGCGGTGGCGGTCACGAGTCGACGCGGATGCGCGTGATTCTGCGCCCCGGCGAGCTCTTTCAGCTCGAGGCCGTCGAGAATGAGCAGGTCGTGCTTACGTGCGGTCCGAAGGCGCGCATCCTCGCCATCCTCAATCGCGGTGAGCTGCTGACCAAGGCAGCCAGCGTCAACTAACTCCGAGCTGTGAACGCGAGGAGGCCGATGAGCCGGGTAGGGCGAAAGCCCCGCCCGGCTTTTTACTACGCCCGCCATTTTCCTTGAGCCATTTTCCTTGTGGCGGGGCGCCGGGCACGGCAGCATGGGGAACCGTCATTCGGATTCAACAAAGAGGGTAATGTAATGCGAGTTTCGACGTTCACGGCACTGGCACTCTTGGCATCTGTCTCCTTCGCCCCGGTGCAGGCCGTTGCGGCTCCCGGCTACGCATGTCAGCTCGCCGAGGTCTATGAATGCCAGGCCACGACCGGCTGTCAGAAGGCGACGGGTCATAATCTGCCGGCCGCGGTCACGCTCAACGTCAAGGAGAAGAATCTGTTCTCCGGGCTGTTCGGCGGCGAAGGGGCGCTTCAAAACGGCGACGTTTACGAAGACGAGAATGTGCTCATCCTCCACGGTCGAAAAGACCTTCAGACCTGGACCGCCGTCGTGAACAAGGTGACGGGCGCGTATTCCGGTTCGGTTTCCCAACTTGGCAAGACCTACGCCCAGTTTGGAACCTGCACACTCCCTACGGAATAGAACCCGATCGCCGCAGTGATCGAGACGCCGGGTGGAGCGGAAAGGCTTCGCCCGGCTTCTTTATGCCCGTGACTTGGCTATTCGCGTGGTTTGGCGCGGCGCTCGAGCAGGTAATAGAGAGCGAAGCCGCCGATCGCGAGCAGCAACAGCCCGCCGGCCCACGCCAGTGGCGTGCTGTACCAATAGATCAGCGCGATGCCTGCGGCAGGAGCGGTGACGATGGCCACGATGTCGGCGATGTCGATATCGAGCATCCACCACACCACGATCGCCACCAAGGCGAACAGGGCAAGGGCTAGGGCTAGGGTCGTTTCCATCGCGTTTCGTCGAACCTCAGCTCACTCCGGGGGTGCGGCACTGTCGGCGCCTGTCTCGCCGCGCCAAACGCGATACCAGGCTATGCCGCCGATGCCGAGCAGCGCGACCCCGAACGCCACCGCCGGCAAGGACTCGGAGAAGAGGTAAAGAAAGCCGGCGCCGGCCAGCGGCGCGGCGATCCCGATCACCTGGTTCGGGATGTCCTTGCCGCGCATGGCCCAGACCGCGCACACGGCGAACACGGCGATGACCAGGAACGGCACATAGATGATGAGGTCGTCCATGAGGCAGTTCTCCCGTGGGCCCAACCCTCTCATGCCACCTCGCGCTTGTCGCGGCCAGCCGCCATATCGCCGCCGCCGGCCATGCGAGGCGCGTTCGTTCCCAATTTGTTCGCAAACCGGTGGATAATGGGTATGACCGCGAATCGCCACGCGCGCCGCCAGCCATTTAGGGCCCACTGTCCAACCGATGAAGTTCTCCGATTCGTTCCTCGATGAGATCCGCGCCCGGCTGCCCGTCAGCCAGGTGGTCTCGCGCCGCGTGCCGCTGAAGCGGGCGGGGCGCGAGTGGAAGGGGCTGTCGCCCTTCAACCAGGAGAAGACGCCGTCCTTCACCGTCAACGACCAGAAGGGCTTCTATCACTGCTTCTCGTCGAGCAAGCATGGCGACATCTTCACCTTCCTCATGGAGACGGAGGGCCTGAGCTTCCCGGAGGCCGTCGAGCGGCTGGCGGGCGAGGCGGGCGTGCCCATGCCCGCGCCCGATCCGCAATATGAGCGCACGGTGAAGGAGCGGCTCGGCCTGCTCGATGCGCTGGAGGCGGCGGCCAAGCTGTTCGAGGAGGCGCTGCGGTCGCCGGGCGGCCGCGACGCGCTGCATTACGCGGAAGCCCGCGGCATCTCCCGCGACACCATCAAGGAGTTCCGCATCGGCTATGCGCCGGGCTCGCGCGATGCGCTGAAGACCGCACTCATCAAGCAGGGCTTCACCGAGGCGCAGTTGCTCGACACCGGGCTGCTCATCAAGCCGGATGACGGCCGTCCGACTTACGACCGCTTCCGCAACCGGCTGGCCATTCCCATTCTCGACGCCAAGTCGAGAGTGATCGCCTTCGGCGCCCGGGCGCTCGACGCCGACGCCCAGCCCAAATATCTGAACTCGCCGGAGACGCGCCTCTTCGACAAAGGCTCGATGGTGTTCAACTTCGCCCGCGCGAGGGTCATCCGCCTTCGACAAGGGCGAGCTGATCGTGGTCGAGGGCTATATGGATGTGATTGCGCTCCATCAGGCGGGCTTCAAGAACGTGGTCGCCACGCTCGGCACCGCCTTCACCGAGCGCCAGATGGAGGTGCTGTGGTTGCTGGCGCCGGAGCCCATCATCTGCTTCGACGGCGACAAGGCGGGCGAGGCCGCCGCCGCCCGTGCCGTCGACCGCATGCTGCCCCATTTGCGCGAAGGCCATTCCTTCCGCTTCGCCTTCCTGCCGCAAGGCCAAGACCCCGACGATCTCGTGCGCGGATCGGGCTCGGCGGCGTTCGCCGCCTGTGCCGCCGGCGCGCACCCGCTCATCGACATGCTGTGGACGCGGGAGACCTCGGCCGCGAGCCTCGACACGCCCGAGCGGCGCGCCGCCTTCGAGGCGCGGCTCGAGACCTTGCTCGGCCAGATCGGCAATGCCCGGGTCAAGGACCATTACGCGCGCGAGGTGAAGAACCGGCTGTTTGCGCTGTGGCGTACGCAGCCTGCGCGCGACCGTGGGCCCGCACCGCGCCAAGGGATGGGACAAGGAACGCGCCAAGGAACGCGCTCAGGGGTGCGTCCAGGCACGCGCCGGGTCGAGCAGCGCGAGATGACGCCGCTGTCCTCCGCTTACGGCTTCGCCACCATCGTCATCCTGGCCCTGGTCAATCATCCCTGGTTGCTCGATCAGTTCGGTGAGGAGGTGGCCAGTGTCGAGATCCACGACAAGCCGCTCGCGGCGCTGCTCGGCGACGTCACCCGCGCCATCTTCGACGATCCCGCCATTGACCGCGCGCATCTGGTCGAGAAACTGTTGCAAGGCTCTCACGCCAAGCTGTTGGAGCGGCTGTTCCGGGACAGCCCGTTCAAGCGCATCGCCTTTCTCCAGCCCGAGACCAAGCAAACGGACGTCACCGAGCAGTTCGCCGACGTCATCTATCGCTGGCGGGCGTTGCCCACGCTGAATCGAGAGCTGGCCGAGAGCGCAAACGATCTGGCGGATGTGTCCGAGGCGGAGTTCGAGCGCTTCGCCGCCCTGCAGCAGCAGGTGGCGAGCATCGGCCAGCATCACGAGGCCGACGACGCCGGAGAGCGCGACGCCAACAAGCGCTTCCAGGACATGCTGGCCCGGCTCAAGAAAGAGCCGTTGTCGAAGGGCCGCCGCAGCGAGAAGCGGCATTAGCGAGTCCCAGTGTCTACCGCGGCCTCGTGTAAAAACACGTCTGATTTCACTGTCAAAGCGTTCCAGGTGGAGTGTTGCCATTCTGCACTAGGCGGAAAACCGCCATTTCCCTAGTCTGATGTCTCAAGAAGCGATGCTGCGCGCAGGCTGCGGCAGTCATCGTCGAAAAATCTCGGCTGACGTTCGCTGAGTGATAGGGACTAAGGGGATTGGATGACACGACGCGACCGCCGGCGGAGCCGGGCCCTTGCGCGCGGCAACCGCCAGGCATCGACGCCCCAAGCCACCCCTCAGACGCGACTTTCCACCACTTTCGGATGCGCCGACCGCAGATCGCTTCTGCTCGGCACCGCACTCGCCTCAACGCTCCTGCTTGGGGTCGTCATCGCGCCGGCGCCCGCCCTTGCCGCGGCGGAATGCACGGTGGGTGGCGTGGACGTGGCGCTTCCACCGCCCACCACGTCGATCAACATCGCCGCAATCCAGCCGATCGTCTGTGTGAATGGCGACACCCGGATCGCCACTGGCGCATTCCCGGACTACGCCGCCATAGGTCTCTACACCGTTGGCATTGGCGCCACGATTACCTTGACCAACGATGGCAGCCTGAAGTCGTCCGGCGGCGTGTTCGCATTCGGTCTCCACGCCACCACCGCCTACGACGACAGCGACATCGACATCCATAACCGAGGCGATATCCAGGTTAAGAACACGCTTTATGGCTATGGCATCCGGGCCGTAGCCTCTGCCTCGAACAGCCCGATCACCATCACCAATAGCGGCGAGATAGGAGTCAAGGCGACAGACCACGCCGACGGAATCTTCGCCTACGGCTACTACAGCCCCATCACCGTGACGAACACCGGCGATATGACCGTCGAGAGCGCCATCGATAGTGCTGACGGCATCGACGCCTACACTTATGGCGACTTTGCCGCCGTCTCGGTCACCAATAGCGGCGATTTCGACATCACTTCCAACGACGACAACGGCAACGGCATCTCGATTGATACGGATGGCTATGAGAGCGCCGTCATCGTGAACAATACCGGCGATATGTCGGTGCGCGCCGTGGCCGCGTCCGACGGTATCGACATCGAAACCTATGGCCCCTTGAGCCCCATCTCGGTCACAAATAGCGGCAACCTCACGGTTACATCATCGGAGTACGGAGCCGAAGGCATCGATGCGGGCAGCTTCAACTATCGAAGCGCCGTGTCGGTAATGAATAGCGGCAACATCACCGCCAAGGGTTTCTATTACGCCAACGGCATCAATGCCTATTCATTAGGAAACAACAGCCCCGTCTCCGTCACGAATAGGGGCAACATCAAGGTCGAAGCCAACTACAGCGCCAGAGGCATTGTAGGGTTCACCTACGGCGACAATAGCCCCCTCAGCATCAATAACAGCGGCGACATCTCTGTGGCGGCCAACGAGCGTCAACGGCGAGGCTATAGGCTATTTACGGCTAATGCCTTTGGCCCGATCACCATCGTCAATTCCGGTTCGGCTCTACGCCAAAGGCTGCATTTCTCCGCGGGCATTGTCGCTTGCCGACGGCTATGCCAACAACATCACGAAGATCATCAATACGGGCGACATCTCGTCGTCTTCCGATCTGGCAATCCTGGCTATTTACGGAAGGGCGCGTATCTACAACGCGGGCACGATCACGGGCTACGTGGTGCTCACGGGCCAGGACGACCGCTTCATCAACCAGGCGGGCGGCGTGTTCGAGGCGCGGAAGACGAGCTATTTCGATGCCTACGGGCCAGGCGGCAACGACCTGTTCGTGAATCAGGCGGGCGGCACGGTGCAGGCGGCAAGCAGCGCCGGCAAGAAGGAGATGAGCGCCTTCGAGAGGCTGGAGACCTTCAAGAACCGGGGCCTGATCTCGACGGTCGACGGCGGCACCGGCGATACCTTCACCATCTCCAACACGCCGGGCGGCACGGACCTGAACTTCGTCGCCTCCGGCGACTCGACACTGGCGGTCGATGCCTTCCTGGGCGGGCCGGGCTCCAAGGCGGATAATTTCATCGTCGAAGGCAACGTGTCCGGCACCACCACGGTCACCATCAACAACACCAATACCGGGCCCGGCGTGTTCAACCCGTCGGGTATCCCGGTGGTGTTCGTCACCGGCAAGACGCCGAGCGAGAGCAATTTCCAGCTGGCGCAGCCGATCGACACCGGCTTCTTCGACTACGACCTGTTCTTCACGCCGACAGGGAGCGGCTTCTGGGATCTCAGATCCTATCCGGGCGCCGGCGCGCATCTCCTGCCGCAGCTGGTGACGGCGGCGCAGGACATCTGGCATCAGGGCTCATCCACCTGGTTCGACCGCACCGCGGACTTCGCGTGCTGCTCAATGGCGGCGCCGCGCCGGCTTATGAGGGCGGCAAGTCGCTTGGGGCGGGGGCGCCGGCCAACTTCACCCCGGCCACCTGGGTGCGCGGCTCGGGCTCCTGGCTCGACCGCGACGACAGCGCCAAGACGAGCGCTTACGGGCGGACCTACAACTACAATCTCGACCGCGAGCTCGACACCATGGACTTCCAGATGGGGCTCGATCTCGGCAAGCGCGATTTCCTGAGCCAAGGCGACATTCTCGTCTTCGGCATGCTCGGCGGCTTCGTCCACGGCGACCTCGACTACGACAGCATTCTGCGCCAGTTCGACTTCGACGGCGGCCAGGTCGGCGCCTATGCCACCTATCTCAAAGGCGGGCTGTTCGTCGATACGCTGCTGAACGTGCATCTCTGGAGATGGACGCCAACGGCACCATCGGCTTCCCCAGCAAGACCGACGTGACCACCGTGGGCTTGCGCACCGACACCGGCTACCGCTTCGGCTCGTTCAGCGGCGGCGCCTTCCTCGAGCCGCTGGCCACGCTCGAAGTGACCTGGGCCGATATCGACGGCTTCAATCTCGGCGGCAACAAAGTCAGCTTCGACGACGACGCCGATGTCAGAGGCCGCTTAGGGCTTCGCGCCGGCACCACGATGAATGCTTGGGAAGGCACCATGATGGAGCCCTTCGTCACCGGAAGCCTGTGGGGCAATTTCACCGACGACAACAGTGCGACCCTGGTCTCCACCGGCAGCACCTTCCGCTACCAGGACAACCTCGACGATGTCTGGGGCGAGGTCTCGGCCGGCGTGAACTTCTTCAACCTCTCCCAGACCACCTCGGTGTTCGCCAAGGCCGACGTCACCTTCGGCGAGGACGTCACCGGCCTCGGCGGCAAGGCCGGCATGCGCGTCAGCTGGTAGCGCCGCATTCCGTGCTGCGTGGCGCCTGCTTTTGGGCCTTGGTGCTGGTTGCCGTTCGGCCTCTTGACCCCAGCGTCAAGCCGGCGACTCGGGCCCTGATCTTGCACCGGGGGCCCGGTGGAACAAAGGAAGGCCAAAAACGAGAAAAACCCTACTGGCACGGAGTTTGCGGCCTTGACAGGGAGGGCGCCCCTCGCCAAGTGATGGCTGATGGCGCGAGGACCCCCCGCGCTAAAACCGCATTGGCGGCAAAACGCGAGTACAGCCCCGCGTCCAAAAGCCCTAATTTTCAATGGGCCGACGATTTCTGGCGAGGTTCTTGAGGCAGAAGAACGACAGTAACGGTGCGTCAAAGCCCGTCTCTCTTGTTTCCTGAGCTGGATTTTCTGGGAGAATTGCAGACAACCCGAGGTTCGGCGCTAGTAGAAGAAATCGAGATCGGCGCCCAATCGACGGCTCATGCTTAATTGACGATTAAGGGACAGCCCGTTAATCGCTTCTCGGACGTGCCGTTATCGGGCGTCCCCGACCACAAGTTGCGAGAGGCCCCTGTCTCTCTCTGGGAAATTGACCGGCGCCCCATTTTGGGTGAGCGCATCGGAGTGACATGAATGGCAACCAAGACCGCTGAAGCCGAAGAGCAAGTCGAGACCCCGGCCGAGAGTCACGACGGCCCCGTGCTCGATATGTCTGACGCGGCAGTCAAGAAGCTGATCAAGACCGCGAAGGCGCGCGGCTTCGTCACCTATGACGAGCTGAACGAGGTCCTGCCGTCGGAAGAAGTGTCTTCCGAGCAGATCGAGGACACCATGTCCATGCTCTCGGACATGGGCATCAACGTGGTCGACAGCGACGAGGCCGAGGAGGCGGAGAACGCCACCGACGGGCCCGAGGGCAAGGCCGTGGCCGCGCCCACGCCGATCGCCAAGGCCGAGACGGCTACCAAGGAGCCGACCGACCGCACCGACGACCCCGTGCGCATGTATCTACGCGAGATGGGCACGGTCGAGCTTCTGTCGCGCGAGGGCGAGATCGCCATCGCCAAGCGCATCGAGGCCGGCCGCGAGGCGATGATCGCCGGGCTTTGCGAAAGCCCGCTCACCTTCCAAGCCATCATCATTTGGCGCGACGAGCTGAACGAAGGCAAGATTCTGCTCCGCGACATCATCGATCTCGAGGCCACCTATCAGGGCCCCGACGCCAAGCAGGTCGCCTCCCAGCCGCTGCCCGGCGAGGAGCCGAAAGAGGCCGACGGCAAAGCCGAGGGTGACGGCGCCGAGGCCAAGACCGAGGACGGCGAAGACGGCGAGAAGAAAGAGGGCGAGGAGGACGATTACGACGACGACGATATGGAAAACTCGTTGTCGCTGGCGGCCATGGAGGCCGAGCTCAAGCCGCAAGTGCTGGAGACCTTCGACCTCGTCGCCACCAATTACAAGAAGCTCCGCCGGCTGCAGGACCAGCTTGTCGAGAAAGCCCTGAAGAACGACCAGCTCTCGACCTCTCAGGAGAAGCGCTACAAGGTTCTCAAAGACGAGATCGTCGCCGAGATCAAGTCGCTGTCGCTCAACAACAACCGCATCGAATCCCTGGTCGAGACGCTCTACGACATCAACAAGAAGCTGCTCGGCTATGAAGGCCGCCTGCTGCGCCTCGCCGAAGGCTATGGCGTCAAGCGCGACGACTTCCTCGCCGAATATCAGGGCAACGAGCTCGACCCCAACTGGCTGCGCCGCGTCGGCCGCCTGAAGAAGAAGGGCTGGGCCGACTTCATCCATGACGAGCGCGGCATGGTGAAGGGCTTGCGCTCCGAGATCCACATGCTCGCCACCGAGACGGGCCTGGAGATTTCCGAGTTCCGCCGCATCGTGCATATCGTGCAGAAGGGCGAGCGCGAGGCGCGCATCGCCAAGAAGGAAATGGTCGAGGCGAATTTGCGCCTCGTCATCTCCATCGCCAAGAAATACACCAATCGCGGCCTGCAATTCCTCGATCTCATCCAGGAAGGCAATATCGGCCTGATGAAGGCCGTCGATAAATTCGAGTATCGCCGCGGCTATAAATTCTCGACCTATGCCACCTGGTGGATCCGTCAGGCGATCACCCGCAGCATTGCCGATCAGGCGCGCACCATCCGCATTCCCGTGCACATGATCGAGACCATCAACAAGATCGTGCGCACGAGCCGCCAGATGCTGCACGAGATCGGCCGCGAGCCGACTCCGGAAGAGCTCGCCGAGAAATTGGCCATGCCGCTGGAGAAGGTGCGCAAGGTTCTCAAGATCGCCAAGGAGCCCATCAGCCTCGAGACGCCCATCGGCGACGAGGAGGACTGCATATCTCGGCGACTTCATCGAGGACAAGAACGCGGTGCTGCCGATCGACGCCGCCATCCAGTCCAACCTGCGCGAGACCACGACGCGCGTGCTGGCGAGCCTCACGCCGCGCGAGGAGCGCGTCCTTCGGATGCGGTTCGGCATCGGCATGAACACCGACCACACCTTGGAAGAGGTGGGCCAGCAGTTCAGCGTGACCCGCGAGCGTATCCGCCAGATCGAGGCGAAGGCGCTCAGGAAGCTGAAGCACCCGTCGCGCTCACGCAAGCTCAGGTCGTTCCTCGACAACTAAGCCTTGCCGTTCGGTCTCGCGTGAAGCGGCCAAAGTGCAGACAGGCCCATGTCCGATGGCTGGAACAAGGCGCGGATCGTCAACCGCTTGGCGGCGGCGCATGGCTATCGGTTCTATCTGGAGCTCTGCGCCGCCACGACCGGCCACCGTTACGGCGAGGTCGACCGCCGGCGCCTCTCCTGCCGCCGGCTCTCTTATCTCACCCCGGACCAGCACAAAGACGGCGGCGGCATCGACTATCAAAGCCCGGACCGGGAGATCGGCGACTGCCTCGCGCGGATGGCGCGGGACGGCTTCGCCTTCGACATCGCCCTGGTCGATCCCTGGCACGAATACAGCACCTCCTGGCGCGATCTCAACGAGGCCTTCCGCCTGCTGCCCGCCGGCGGCACGCTCGTCGTGCATGACTGCCTCCCCGACCGTGCCGAGCTCACCGCGCCGGCTTTCACGCCGGGCGAATGGTGCGGACGAACCTTCGAGGCCTATGTCGATTTCGTGCATAGCCGCAACGACCTCACCTTCTACACGGTCGATTGCGACTATGGCTGCGGCGTCATCCGCAAGAAGCCGCCTGTGACCGGGCTTCGCCTGCGCGCGCGCACGGGCGCTTCCATGCTGCGGCGGCTGCCGACCCGCGGGCTGCGCCGCCGATGGCGCGAGGCGAAACAGCAGGGCGGCGACGCGCTCTTCGCCTTCTTCCAGGCGCACCGCGTGGCGCTCCTAAATCTGATCTCGGTGGATGCGTTTCTCGAAAAGAAAGAGGTGCCGCCTTCCGCCTCTCCTTGAAGAGGGAGTATCGGCTACTTGGCGGGCGTCACGCGCACGCGGGCGACGCCGTCCTTGATCATGCCGAGCTTCTCGGCCGCCTTCTTCGAGATGTCGATGATGCGGCCGCCCACATAGGGCCCGCGGTCGTTGACGCGCACCACGACCGACCGGCCGTTCTCCACATTCTCGACCCGCAGCTTCGTGCCGAACGGCAGCGTCGGATGCGCCGCGGTCAGGCGGTCGGCGTCCATCGTCTTGCCGCTGGCGGTCTCCTCGCCGGAGAAGTCGTACCAGGAGGCCTTGCCGGTCTCGCGCATCGCCGGCGCTTGGTCCGGGTCCGCTTGCCCGGCGGGCTCGTCCACCGTGTCGCGCGTCAGGTCCTCAGGATGGGAGACGAATGGGGCGTCGAGATAGATGAAGGCGAGGGCGAGCAGGAGAGCGCCCACCGCGCCCCAGGTGATCCACACGCCCGTCCGGTTGGCCGCCACGGGCCGTTTACGCACCGGCTCTGCACGCGCCGGCTTGCCACGCATCGCCATAACTGAAAATCCTAACGACAGTTCTCTCCGCCCAACTCAACGTCAGGCGAGGCGGCGGGTTCCCGCGTGAACGCAAAGCCCCCGAGCGGCGTTGTGTTTCAAGGGGACCGGGGTTCTCCCGACTCCCGCCGCCCATTGCGCCCGCCCCGGAAAACCATCAGGCTTGTGGCGCTGTCCAACGTTCGGAGCGCAAGCCATGTTCGAAGATCCGCTGTTTTGGGTATTTGTCGGCCCCGGCCTGTTGCTCGGCCTTTATGCGCAGGCGCGCATCAAGGCGAATGTCGCGAAATACGCCCAAGTGAAGACGCCGGGCGGCGTCACCGGGGCCGAGGTCGCGCGCCGCCTGCTCGACGCCCAAGGGCTCCACGACGTGAAGATCGAATCCACCGAAGGTGTGCTGTCGGATCATTACGATCCGCGCGCCAAGGTCTTGCGCCTCAGCCAAAAGGTCTATTACACGCCGAGCGTCGCCGCCGCCGGCATCGCCGCCCACGAGACGGGCCACGCGCTCCAGGACGCGCAGGACTATTTCCCCATGGAGGCGCGCACCTATATCGTGCCGGTGGTGCAGCTCGCCTCGCAAATCGCGCCCTGGGCCTTCGTCGCCGGGCTGATGCTGCAATGGACCACGCTCACCTGGATCGGCGTCATCCTGTTCGGCTCGTCCTTCTTCTTCGCGCTGCTGACGCTGCCGGTCGAGTTCAACGCCAGCTCCCGCGCCAAGGAGCTTCTGGTCTCCCAAGGCATCATCGGCCGCGACCAGATCGATGGCGTCGACAAGGTGCTGGACGCCGCCGCCTGGACCTACGTGGCGGCGGCCGTCTCCGCCGTCGGCGTCTGGCTGTTCTATATCTTCATGCTGCTCGGCCGGGGGCGTGGGGCGTCTACGGCGCGCTGACAGCGACGGTCCGGGGAGAGCAACTTCCTGCGCTAGACGAGCCCAGCCAACACGAATAGTCTCCTAGTCGCGCGGAGGTGGTGGTGGGTGTCAGATGCGGGCTATCACAATTTTTACGGGCATCGTCCTGTTGCTGTCGACGCAGGTGGTATCTCTTGCGCAAGAAGCCCCGGTAGACCAGGGGTCCCAACAGCAACTCCTTGACCAAGCCGCGCTTGACCAACTCGTGGCGCCCATCGCGTTATACCCCGACCCCCTTCTGTCCCAGGTTCTCATCGCGTCCACCTACCCACTCGAAGTGGTGCAGGCGGAACGCTGGGCCGAGAAGAACAAGGACTTGAAGGATGACGCACTCAACGATGCTCTGGCCAAGGAGGACTGGGACGACAGTGTGAAAGCGCTGGCCGCTGTGCCGGACGTCCTGGCGATGATGAACGAAGATCTCGATTGGACGTCAAAACTCGGCGACGCCGTGTTGGCGCAGCAAGGCGACGTGATGGACGCCATCCAGCGGCTGCGTGCACTTGCCCAGTCCAACGGAAAACTCGAGTCCAACGAGCAGCAAACGGTGACCGTCACGGAGGCGCCCGCTGCCCCGAGCGGCGGAGAGGCAGATCAGCCGATGGCGGAACAGGCCCAGCCGGTCATCGTGATCGAGCCGACCTCGCCGGAGATTGTTTACGTGCCCTATTACGAGCCATCGGTGGTCTACGGCGGCTGGCCCTATCCCGACTATCCCCCATATTATTTCGAACCGAGGCCGGGCTATATCTTCGGCGGCGCAATTGCGAGCGGGATCGCCTGGAGTGCCGGGTTCGCCATCGGCAACGCCATCTGGGGCGATGGTTTCGATTGGCGGGGCGACAATATTCGCGTGAACGTCGACCGGAACATCAATATCAACAACAACAACGTCAACATATCCAACTGGCAGCACAATTCCTATCACCGGCGCGGTGTGAACTATAAGAACACCGAGGTTCGCAATAAATATTCAAAGGGCAGCGTAGCTGACAAGCGGCCCGACTTTCGGGGTCATGGCGATGGCCTGAGCGATAGGCCGGGCGGCGACCGTCCCGGCGGCGGCCTCGGCGGCAAAGGGCCTGGCGGCGGCCTGGTCGATCAGAAGCCGGGTCTCGGCGGCAATCAAGGTGGCGGGCTCACAGACAAGAGGCCCGACCTTGGTGGCAAAAAGCCTGACCTCGGCAAGAAGCCTGATCTCGACAAGAAGCCTGATCTCGGCGGCAAGCGGCCCGATGTGGGCGATATGCAAGCCGCGCTCAAAAAGAAGCCGGATGTCAAGAAGCCGGACCTGAAGCGTCCCGGCAACAACGCCTTCGATGCCCGTGACGGCGCCAAGGCGAAGGACTTCTCCAAGCGCGGGCAAGCCAGCGTCGGCAACCGCAGTCCCTCCAAGATCGCTCCCAAAAAGCCGGCGGTCAAGAAACCCGCGGCCAAGAAACCCGCAGTCAAGAAACCCGTAGCCAAGAAGCCCGCAGTCAAGAAACCCGCAGCCAAGAAACCTGCGGTCAAAAGGCCGGCGGCAAGAAAACCTTCGGTCAAAAGAGGCGGTGGCGGTCGAGGTGGCGGTCGGCGCTAGCCTAAAGAGTGCAAATTTCGAGGAACATGTGGCGATGGGTGACGCACCTTTCTCAGTACGACCTTCAAGCTGGCTTCGTCTTCTTGGCGCCGCGCTGCTGTTCTCCAGTACGGCTGCGTTTGCCCAGGAGCAATTCGACAGCCCGGACGCGGCCGTCGCCGCCTTGGTCGGCGCTGCGAAAGACGGCGACAGGGCCAGGCTGCTCAAAATCCTCGGACCCGAGGGAGAGGACATCATCGGCTCGGGCGACGACGTCGCCGACCGCACCACGCGCGACAACTTCGTGGCCGGCTACGAAGAGAAGCACAGCATCGAGCTGGAAGGGAACGGCACGCGTGTTCTGCTGATGGGCGAGGCCGATTGGCCGTTTCCCATCCCGATCGCCAACAAAGGCGGCAAATGGGAATTCGATACCGCGGCCGGCCGGGACGAGATCCTGTTGCGCCGCATCGGCCGCAACGAGCTCTCTGCCATTCAAGTCAGTCTCGCTTATGTGGCGGCGCAGAACGAGTATGCCGCGCTCGATGTCGATGGGCTCAGTCCGCCGCCCTATGCGCAGCGGATCGTGAGCAGCGCGGGGAAGAGGGACGGGCTCTATTGGCCGCGCGCCGAAGGCCAAGAGCAAAGCCCGCTCGGCGAACTTTTTGCCCGGGCCTCGGCCGAAGGCTACAAGCTCCGCGACAAGCCGATCCCCTATCACGGCTACTACTACCGGATTTTGACGCGCCAGGGCGCCGGCGCCGACGGTGGAGCTTTCGACTATGTGGTGAACGGGCGGATGATCGGCGGCTTCGGGCTCCTCGCCTATCCGGCCGAGTACGGCAATTCCGGGATCATGACCTTCATGGTGAGCCATGACGGCGTCGTGCTTCAGAAGGACCTCGGGCCGGAAACGTCCGAGCTCGCGCGGAAGGTCGAGGCGTTCTCGCCGGACGCGACCTGGACGATGGCCGAGCGATAGAGTTGTCCGGGACGCAGGCGTTTGCCAAGCTTCGCTTCCGGCACCCCCGCCCCTAATCCTTCGGCACGAACCGCAGCCAGGTGAACCGCGGCCGCCAGACCCCGAGCACCACGTTGACGGTGGCGACGCCGAGCAGGATCCACAGCGACCACCATTCGGCGTTGAGCGTCAGGGCGAGGTCGGCGGGGTTGGCTTCGCCGGCGACCGCCTTGGCGGCGAGCGCCGCTTCGTTCTGCATCGGCCCCTGCACGCCGACGAAGCCCCATTCGAACATGATGATGCCGGTGGCGAGCTTGGTCGAGCGCCCAGCCCGCGTTCTGATAGGCGTGGTTGACCGCGAGCGAGAGCAGCCCCGCGATCAGGGTCGTGGCGAGGGAGGGCAGGAAGATGTAGCGCGCGATGCCGTCCATGGCATGGCGGATCAGCGCATATTCGGTGAGCCCGTTCGGTGCGGCGCCCGGGTCAGGTGCCACGGCGAGCAGCACCAGGAGGCTCGCCATCGCGCCCATGACGCCGATGGCGCCCATCGTGTGCAGGAATTTCATCAGCCGTGACATCTGCGTCCACCAACCTTTGCGCGTCGATCCGTCATTTGTGTCCATCGGGCGCGCGCGTCCATCGTAGCTGACAGCGTTCGGTGTGAAGAAGGCCTGCGCGGGGCGCGGCGCGCAAAAACTTATCCCCGCCTCTGAAACCGCCCTCATAATCGCGCCCATCCCTGCTCCATCGAGGGATGCGGTGCCTAGGACCGTCCTGACATCGTGGGGCGGGGTGCGGCGCCCGGGGTGGCGCGGTACGGATGGGCTGATCTCGGATGCGGAATTCCCGATAGGCCCGGACCACCGCGTCATGGCTAACGGACCGGCCTCGGGGGTCTCTACTCCGCCCGCCTGCGCTGTAACGCGTGGGCCTTCGGGTGAGGCATGTGATCTCTTTTGCCGCATGCCTGTGCCACTGGCGATAAGCGGCGGTATGAGGCTCTAAAATATCGCCGCGGCGCGGGGCGCGCGCTTGGGCCGCCCCTTCTTGTTGCGCAAAGCCGACGCGGCCCCCGATGCCCCGCGCCGATCCCTCGAACGCGCGCCCGTCGGGCGGCGCGAAGCAAGGGTGCGCACACTACGACGCCAAAGCCTCCGCCAGCGCGCGCTCGCGTTTCGCTTGCCCCGGCCCGGCGAGCGCGGCGCGGACGCGGGGCAGCGCGTCCGGGTGCGTCTCGCGCAGCCACTCGAGCATCTGCTCGCGGATCTCGCAGCGCAGGTCCCAGGCCTTGGGCGAGTTCCGGGCGCTCATCAGGGCGCGCACGGTGATGGTGGTCTCGCCCGAACTCGACCACTTGCAGGTTGGCGACCTTGCCGTCCCACAGCGTGATTCGCCGCGAGCAGCTGACCGAGCTTCTCGCGCATCTGCGCGATCGGCGCGCGATAGTCGAGATGCCACAGCACGACGCCGAGAATGTCGGCGCTCTCCCGCGTCCAGTTCTCGAAGGGCTGCTCGATGAAGTGCGACAGGGGCACGATCAGCCGGCGCTGGTCCCAGATGCGGATCACCACATAGGTGGTGGTGATCTCCTCGACCCAGCCCCATTCGCCCTCGACGATGAGCACGTCGTCGATGCGGATCGGCTGGGTGAGGGCGATCTGCATGCCGGCGATGAGGTTGGTGAGGATCGGCCGGGCGGCGAAGCCGAGCACGAGGCCGGCGACGCCGGCGGAGGCGAACAGGGAGACGCCGAAGGTCTGCACGGCGGGGAACATGAGCAGGCAAAGGCCGAAGGTCACCAGCACGACGGCGACGAGCGCGATGCGCCGGAGGATATTGACCTGCGTGGTGATGCGCCGCGCGGTGAGATTGTCCTCCACGTCGATGCGGTGGCGCTGCTTGACGCGCCGGGCCGCGGCGTCGATGGCGATGATGGCCGCCCAGCCGAGCAGGGCGATCGTGCCGACCTTGAGGAGCCGGCGCACGATCTCGGCGAAGGCGGCGTTGAGCTCGAACGCCGGCATGATCAGAACCAGCGCCAGCAGGATCGCGGCGAGCCGGGTCGGGCCCTTGATGCGGGTGAGGATCGAGCGCGCCATGCCGTCCTTGCGGATCACCCGGCGCAGCAGCGCAAATGCCAGCTCATGCAGCCCGATCGCCACGGCGATCCCGCCCGCGAACAGGAGCAGGATCGAAATGTCGGCGCTGCCGGTGATCCCGCGCAGTTGCGTGAACCAGTTGACGGCGAGGTTGTCGCTCATAGGCGCTTCCGCCTCCGTTGATCGCTTGGTTTCGCGTGTCCTGTGAAGACCTTAGCAAACGGGACGCGCGCCCTTCGACCCCCGCGCGATGTTTCGCCGCGCTTCGACAGCTTCGCCGGCGCCCACCTCGGTCACGCAAGTGTTTGCGAATTGTTATGGGGGGAGCCGCGAAATCGCCGCGGGCTGCGTGCTATAACCGCGCCATGGACCAAATCGCCGACATCTCGCCCGAGACCGAATCCGCGCCCGCAATCGACTTCACCACGGCGATCATCGCCTCGGGCATCGCCGATACGCCCGTGGCCAATCTGATGGAGATCGCCATGGAGCGGCTGGTGGCCGCCGGCGTGCCGCTCCATCGCATGCATGTGGGCTTCCGCATCTTACATCCGCTGTTCGACGGCATGACCATCAACTGGACGGAGGAGGAGGGCGTCGGCGTCAAATATTTCGAGCATCTCGACGAGGACAATTCCGTCTACCGTCTGAGCCCGTTCTATTTCATGCTCTCCAATCAGCGCACCGAGTTCCGCGCCCGGCTCGACCGCGATCCGTGCGTCGACAATTACCCGCTGCTGCAAGAACTGCGCGACACGGGGCTGACCGACTATCTCGCCCTGATCGTCTCCTTCGGCGGCGCCGCGCTCCACCCGGAGACTCATGACGGCCTCGGCACGTCCTGGGCGACCAAGGATCCGAATGGCTTCACCGACGCCCATGTCGCCGCCATGCGCCAGGTCCTGGCGCCTCTGTCGCTGGCGCTGCGCGTCGTCATCAAGGACCAGATCACGCGGAATACGCTCAACACCTTCCACGGGCCGCTGGTCGGCGGGCGCATCCTGTCGGGCACCATCAAGCGCGGCGACGGCGAGCGGCTGACGGCGGCTCTGTGGTACAGCGATCTGCGCAACTCCACCGGGCTCGCCGACGCGCTTCCCGTGGAGGCCTTCCTCGATCTGCTCAATGTCTATTTCGATTGCGCCGCCGGCGCGGTGATCGCCGAGGGCGGGCAGGTGCTGGACATTGTGGGCGACGCCATCCTGGCCTTCTTCCCCACTGACAAGCTCGGCGAGGCGGAAGCCTGCGCGGCGGCGCTGCGCGCGGCCAAGGCGGCGCAAAGCCGGCTTGCCGCGAAGAAGGCCGAAGGGTGCCGGCGCGCCCTTGAGATCGAGTTCGGCATCGGCGTGCATTTCGGCGACGTGGTGTTCGGCAATGCAGGCACGGCGGAGCGGCTGAAATTCGGCGTCATCGGCCGGGCGGTGAACGAGGTGGCGCGCAATCAGGACATGACGAAGCTTCTCGGCCAGTCCGTGGTGGTCTCCGACGCGGTGGCCGAGCGGGCGGGGACCGGCCAGGACTATCATCTTCAGAGTCTCGGGATGCACGATCTGCGCGGCATTCCCGCCGCGCGGCGGCTCTGGGCGTTGCGGGCCTAGGCCGAAGGCCGGTCGCGCAGATTGAAAGACTCTTCCCAAAAAAAATCGCCCCCAGGAGGGGGGACCCCGGGGGCGACTTTCAGATCGGCAGCGCTTGCGAGCGCGGCCGGCAATTGATCGAGAAGGACTAGTCGACCTTCTCTTCTTCGAGCTGATTGGCCTCGAAGTTGTCGCTGCCCATGGCGTTCGGCTCGGCGCCCATGGAGGTGGACGGCTCGTTGCCACCCGGCAGGGTGTTATCTTCGAGCTCGATGGCGTCGTTCTCGCTCGTGGAGTCGTTGACGACCTTGATCACGAGGCTCGTGTCGTTGGCGGGCGTCAGCACAGGCGCGGCCTGGGCGGCGCCGGCGAGAAGGACGATGGCGATAGCAGCAGTGGTCGTGCGAAGCATGTTTGCTCTCCTTTGCCGCCCGCTTCTGGCCACGATGGCTACGGATCGTCGCGGGACGGTATGCACAAGGTCATGCCACGCCGCGTCTCAAAGTTGCCTTAGGAGCGGCCGCGCAACTTGCAGCGAATTTTCCGGGGTTTGCGGGCCCGGAAGTAGCGAAGCGGTAAAAGGGGTTAACGCGAGTTCAGCTCTCGCGAAGCGTTAGCAGGCGCTCAAGTAGCGCGAAGCGCGGTAGCGCCAAGAATTAGTCCTGGTCGCCGGAGTCTTTGGGCACATTCGTGCTGTTGGGATGCTCATCGAAGGTGCCGGGTGCGGTGTCCGGCGGCGCATAGCGCTTC
This sequence comes from uncultured Alphaproteobacteria bacterium, assembly GCA_963731875.1. GTDB lineage: Bacteria > Pseudomonadota > Alphaproteobacteria > Rhizobiales > Methyloligellaceae > Methyloceanibacter. Next base: position 221,555 of record CAVSXL010000008.1, read on the forward strand.
ACGTAAGGCAGGGCATAGCGGTCGTAATAATAGCCGCCTTCACCTTCGCCGCGATCGCCCTCGCCAGCCAAGGCGTGGCCGAACGTGGCGAGTAGCGCGCCGGTGAGCAGCGCCGCAGTCAGCGGAAAAGCGAAATAGGTCGGGATGGTGCGCGCCCGGTGGGACATGGTCGGCCTCCTGTTTGGCGTCATCCGGTTGCGGACATGCCCGGATGCTTGCGTGGAGAAGTGCCACAGGCGGCGGAAAAAAATGGTCAGCCGACGGGAGTCAATTATCCGATAAATGGCGCGATCGGGTTCAAGTCCCGGCGCAAGGCATGAACCAAAACCAGCCGTCGCGGGTTGTTCGGCAGTGAGCGGTTAACGAGGGAGAACGCGAGATGCCGGCATCGTCAGACAGCAAGAAAACCGGCACCGCCAAGGGTGCCAAGGTCGCCATCCGCAAATGGCAGAAAGACGGGGAGCGGGAGGATCAGGATTATTACCACGTGCCGGGCGGCGACAAAGCGGACCGCAAGGAGGTCAGATCCTCGACCGGCAAGGGCAAGAAGAGCTAGTGCTGCATTGCAACAAAAGCTTGCTTGTCTTATATCCCGCGAAACGACAACACGTCCCGCACGGGACCCTGGGACCTTAAGGGCAAGCAAGTGTTCCTAACTATGTTGAAGGCCAAGCTGCACCGGGCCACCGTCACCGGCGCCGATATGCATTACGAGGGTTCGATCGGCATCGACCGCGACCTGCTCGATGCCTCGGGCATCCTGCCCCATGAGCAGGTGGACGTGCTCAATATCAACACCGGCGCGCGCTTCACCACCTATGCCATCGAGGCCAAGCGCGGCTCGGCCGACATCGCCGTCAACGGCGCCGCGGCCCGGCTCGTGCAGACCGGCGACAAGGTGATCATCATCGCCTATTGCCAGATCCCCGCCGAAGAGGCCCGCAACTACCGGCCGACCGTGGTGGTGCTGGGCGAGGGCAACGAGGTCGTGGCGCTGCCGTAAACGGCAGCCCGAACGCGAAACTCTACAAGCCGAACGGATAGGTCTCGTCGGGCCCATGCGGATGGGCCTGCGGCCGTGCCGCCACGGCGTGGGTCTCCGTGAACCAGACCCACGCATCGAACTGCCGCGACAGTTCCGCCTGGAAATAATGCGACAGCAGCTCGGTCTCCGGGCGGTAGATGACTCCGATGGCGCGCTCCAGCAGCGGCTCGGCCAGCGCGGCGCGCACACTGTCCTTCTGACCCGGACCCATATCGAGGAAGAAGGCGCCGATGCCGGCGTCCCGTGAGCGCCCTTCGTAGGAATCGTCGCGGGCAGGGCGGACCCGCTTGATCTCCATGGGCTCGTCCCAGTTGGACGCCGCCGCGACCGTCCCCCGATCGGTGCCGAAGCCGATCAACACGGCGTCGTCGCCGAAGCGGGCGCGCGCGAGCTGGCCAATATTGAACTCGCCGCGCACCTGGCCCATCTCGGTGAACGCCGCATCGCCGACATGCGAGTTGTGCGCCCAGACCACGGCCTTGGAGTCCGGTCCGCGATGGGCGAGCACACGCTCCAGGGTGTCGAACATATGCTGGTCGCGCAAATTCCACGACTGCGCACTGCCGTAATACATGATGCGGTAATATTGCTCGGCCGCCGCCACGATGCGTGCATTCTGTTCGGCATCGAAAAAGGCGTCGCCGTCCTTCGCGAGATAGCCGAGCCGGTTGCGCAGGAGATCGAGCAGGGCATCGGTGATGGGTTTCTCGCAGAGGGCATAGCCGCTCGAGATCGCCATTTGCCCGTAGCGGGCGGGTTCGGCGCGCCACGGCGCGAGGCATCCGTAGCGCTGCCGCGCGATGCGGGCGGCTTCCGGATCGACACGGTCGAGATAAGCGAGCACCGCCTCGATGGAGGCGCCGAGGCTATAGACGTCGAGGCCGTAAAAGCCTGCGCGTTTGTCGGGATCGGCGATGGTCTCGTTGACCGCCTTCAGCCGGTGAAGGAGCGCGCCCACTTGCCCGTTGCGCCACATCCAGGTGGGAAAGCGCGAGAAGGGCGCCTTGGGCACTTCGGGGCGCGGCAGTCCGCGCACCAGGGCGTCGTAGGTGGCGGCATCGGGCCAATCGGCCTCCACGGCCACGATATTGAAGTCGTATTTCTTCACCAGCATTTCGGTGATGCGGGCGCGGGCGTCGTAGAACTCCGCCGTGCCATGGGTGGCCTCGCCGAGCAGCACCACGCGCTTGTCCGCGAAGCGCTCGGCAAGCGCGGCGAGCTCATCCAGATCGCCGAAGGGCTCGGCCGCGTCGGCGATCACATGACTCAAGCTCGTGCGGGCCGTCTTGGCGCGCTGAGAGGGGATCAGCAGCCCGTTGGCGAAGCCGGACGTCTCCGCGTCGATGCTGGTCTCCGCCTTGGCCGTCTCCGGCGCCTCCCAGCCTTCCTCGCCGATCAGCGGCACGAAGGTGACCCCGCCGTGATCCTCTTGCTCGAAGCTGTCCTCGCCCGTGCGCCGCACCAGCAGCAAGGTCTGATGCACGTCACGGCCGACCGGGATCACCAGGCGCCCGCCGACCGCCAATTGGCGCTTCAGCGCCTCCGGCACTTTCGGGCCGCCGGCGGAGACGATGATGGCGTCGAACGGCGCATGTTCGGGCAGGCCCTTGGTTCCATCGGCGCAGAGGATCTCGACATTGTCGTAGCCGAGGGTGCGCTCGCGGCCGCGCGCCTGATCCGCCAGCTCCTTGTGGCGCTCGATGGCGAAGACGCGAGAGGCGATGCGGCCCATCACGGCGGCGGCGTAGCCCGAGCCCGCGCCCACTTCGAGCACCGTGTCGCCAGGCTTGAGCTCGGCCAACTCGACCATGCGTGCGACGATGTAAGGCTGCGAGATGGTCTGGCCCGCCTCGATGGGGAGCGCGGAATCCTCGTAGGCGAATTCGGTCAGCGGTCCCGACACGAACATCTCACGGGGCACCTTGCCCATGGCGGTGAGCACGCGCGGATCGGCGATGCCGCGGGCTTCGAGATGGCGCGCCACCATGAAAGCGCGGTCGCGGGCGAGGACATCGCCCCTGCCGGTCTGCGTTCCATTGAGGGCTGTCATGACCGCAAAACTACCCCCGGAGGGGCCGGTTCCGCCTTGATTTGAATCAGGCGGAAGGCGCCAAAAAGCGCGTTTGCTTGGGCCCCCGACCCGTAATTCGAGCGACCCTAGTCCCCAGACTATCGCAGCTCCCAAGTCACCCTGAGCCGCGCTTCGATCGTCGCCGTGCCGGCCTCGATGGGCGCGGCCTTGCTCATGGCCATAGGCGCCGCCTCCGCCGCGTAGCGGGGCACGTAGCCGCCATCCTCTTCGGCGATGGTGAGCACGGGTCCGAGCTCGACGCCCGCGGCTTCCGCATAGAGTTTGGCGTTGGCGATCGCCTCGCGCATGGCCTGCTTGCGGGCCTCGTCCTTCAGCGCTTCCGGCTCCGACACGCCGAATGAGATCGAGCCGATCTGATTGGCGCCGAGCGTCACGACTTGATCGAGGATGTCGCCGAGCTTGGCGGTGTCGCGCACGGTGATGTGCACCGAGTTGCTGACCCGGTAGCCGGTGATGAAGGCGGGCTGGCCGTCTTTCCGTTGCTCATAGACCGGCGACACCGAGAAATTCGTCGTCTGGATGTCCTTCGGGTCGATGCCGGCGGCTTTCAGCCCGTCCACCACCTTGCTCATGGCTTGCGTGTTCCTGTCGAGCGCCGCCCGCGCCGTCTGCCCTTCGGATGTGACGCCGGTGGTGATGTCCACCTTGTCGGGCGTGGTCTTGACCATGCCGGTGGCCGCCAGCGTCAGGGTCCGCTTCTCCGGCTCGTCGGCGCGCGCGTCCGGCGCATCGAAGGCGAGCGCCGTGGCGAGCAGCGCCAGCATGGGCGCGATGAACTTGAAGGTGGTGGTCAGGGAGGATGTCAGGGTCATTGGAGGATTTCCGCCGTTAGGGGCCGCTTCGGTGTTGGGCGCATGAGGAATCTGCTATGAGGCGGAATTACGAGCATCATCCCGAAAAGTTGAGAGACTTTTCGGACAAGATGGTGCGTCTAGAGAGACAAAGACTTGGAGCGAAACTGAAATTTCGGTCCAAGGGCCCGTAGCTCAATTGGTTAGAGCCGGCGGCTCATAACCGTCTGGTTGGAGGTTCGAGCCCTCCCGGGCCCACCACCCTTCGCCCACCGCGCCCAACTTTGGGTCATTCAGGGGCAGGCTGCCTTAGTTAGCAATCCCCGGAACCAACCTCCCAAGCCGGCGTTCTTGGCGCGTCTGCACCCCTGCAGACGTCAAACGGAGGGTACGACCATGAAGTATTTCGTTTCGATGCTCGCCATTGCTTCGGCTCTCGCCGTCACGGCTCCCGCCTTCGCCGGTGACATGACCCAGGCCGACTGCGAGGCCTCGGGCGGCACTTGGAATGCCGACACCAGCAAGTGCGAGTAGCACTGGCTGGCTGATTTGAGACAATGGCGGCGGCGGGCCCGATCAGGCCCGCCGTCTGCTCAGAACTCGTAGCTGAGCAGCTTGATCTCGGGCGCGTACCAGTTCGCCACCAGCGCGCGGAGTTCCTCCGAATAATAGCTGCGGTAGTCGCGCGATCCGTCCTTGTTGGGCGTGACGTTGACCTTGGGCACGGAAATTTTCTGCTTCACGCCAGCCGCGGCCAGCGCCGTGTTCAAATCCTCTTCCAGATGCTCGTAGCGGCCGAGGAAGTCGACAGCGAGCTCCCCGTCGACACGGCCATCCAGCATGTAGATCTCGTGATTGTCGACGTAAGCGCGGCGGCGGCTCGCCATGAAGGTCTCGAAGCTTGGCCGCGTCGTCTTCGACTTGGTCTTATAGAGATACCAGGACACTTGCCGGTCCCACGGATTGCGGTCGAAGGCGAATTTGTAATAGCCGCGCCACACCTCCTCGCCCACATAGGCGCGGACTTGGGCAGCCGGCATATGCTCGTAGAAGCCCACGGTCTGGTGGTAATAGCGCTCAGGCCGGCGCATCAGCCGGCGCCATAACGACCGCTGCGGCTTTAGCGGGTGATCGATGCGGTAATTCTGCGGCGCCAGGCCTTTGCGGTCGCCCTCGCTCTCCTCGCGATAGGGCGTGATGACGTCGTCCGCGCCGCACAACTCCGACAGCGCCGCCTCGATGGCCGTGCCCGCCGTCTTCTTCGTCTTGAGGAAGATGAATTTATGCTTGTGGCTGACGATCATGCGGGCCGCCTAGAACGCATAGTCGAGAAGCTTGATCTCGCGGGCATACCAATCGCCCACGATGTCGCGCGTGTCGTCGTCATAGAACTCGCGGTAGGGCCGCTTGTCCTTGCGAAACTTGCCTTTGGCGCGCGGCAGCGGCTCGTCGAGCGTGAGGCCGACCTGTGACAGCGCATGCTTCAGGTCTGCTTGGAGGCTCTCATAGCGGCCGACGAAATCCACCGCCACGTCGCCGCCCAGCGAATAGATCTCGTAATTGTTGATCCGCGCGCGCTTATCGCCATGGATGAAGTCGGGGAAGGGGGGCGGGGCGGGCTCTTTCCGGTAGCGGTGTTGATAGAAGGACACCTGCCGGTCCCACGGATTGCGGTCGAAGGCGAATTTGAAATAGCTGCGCCACACCTGATCGTCGTTGAGCAGCGCCTTGGCCGCTTCCGCCGTCATGTGATTGTAGAAGCCGTAATCGGCGGCGGTGAATTTGACCAGCCGCCGCTTCCAGAACGGGCGCGGGCTGTTCCACCAGCCATGCAGCTTCCAGTTCTGTGCCCCGCGGCCATCCACGCGCCGCGCCTCGTCGATCGCGGTGAGCGGCGTGATGATGTCGTCGTCGCCGCACAGCTTGGTCAGCGCCAGCTCGATGCTGGTGCCCGCCGTCTTCTTCGTCTTGAGGAAGATGAATTTGTGCGCGTGACTGACAATCATGCGGCCGGTCAGCTCTTGATCTTGGCGAGCCAGAGGGCGAGGTCCTCGAGGATGGCGCCGAAATGAACTTCCTGAATCTGCAGGGCGCTGGAAATGTCCTTCAGCTTCTTGCGCTCCTCGCCGGCAATGCGGTCGTCGGCCAACAGCACCAGATACGCCGCCCGGACCATCTCCTCCTTGGTCTCCATGTCGATCGTCTTCGATGCGGCGCCGAACATGGCCAGCGTGTCCCCTTGAGAATTCGCATCGACGGCGCGGGCAACCTCGTCCGCCGTGAGCTTGCGACCCGTACGATCCTCGTAGACCTGCTGGATCAGACCCACCTCGCGGCTGTCGAGATGGCCGTCGGAGGCGGCCACCGCCACCATCGCCTTCAAGATCCAATCTGCTTCCGTGCTCATCTTCCCGTCACCTCATTCATTGAGGCTTTCACCTGCCGCCAATTGTGCTAAGGCGCAAGCCCTTTGCCAACTGCCGCGATTTTTAGCGCTTAGCACGGCTCTGCCGAGAAGAGCCTGTGTCGCGCCGGCCCAGCTTGCGGTATGAGGCGGGGAGCCGCAGCGCCAACGCCAACGGGATTCAGCCGCGAAAGATGAGCCCGCTCAAAGTCATTTTCCTCGCCGACACCCGCCCCGGCCATTATCACCTGGCCCAAGGCGTCATTGCGGCGCTTCAGCGCCTGCGCCCGGTCGAGGTGACGCGCATCGAGGTCAAGCGCAAATGGATCGTGCCCACAAGATGGCTGCGGCGCCGGATCGTCGCCAAGAGCTTCTACCCGCCGCGCATGCTACGCATGGCCTACCGCATCGACGCCGACACGATCCCCAAGGCCGATCTCGTGATCTCCGCCGGCGGCGAGACCCATATGCCCAATCTCTGCGTGACGCGGCTGCTCGGCGTGCCCAACATTTTCTGCGGCTCGTTGCTGCGTGGCCTCGGCCCTGAGAATTTCAGCCTGATCATCTCGTCTTACGCGCGCGATACCGGCAGTTCCCAGCACCTGGTCACGCTGAAACCCTCCTCCATCGACCCCGATGCCTTGGGCCGGCCGGCGGTGGTGCCGCGCTACGGGCCGGAGAACCACCCGAAGGTCGCAGGGCTCCTGGTCGGCGGCAATGCTGGGGCGTTCAAATACAAGCGTCGGGAGTGGGAGCGTCTGGTGAAATTCCTCACCGAGATGTCGAAAGCCTGGGGCACGCGCTGGCTGGTGTCCACCTCGCGGCGCACCCCGGACACGGTGGCAGACCGTTTCAAAGAGCTGGCCGAGGACGAGAGCGTGATCGCGCGCTTCATTGATTTCCGCACGGCGGGGCCCGGGACGCTGCCTGAGATTTTCGGGGCCGCCGAGGTCATCGTCTGTACCGAGGATTCCTCGACCATGATCTCCGAGGCCGTGTCGGCGCGGCTGCCCGTGGTCGGGGTGGCGCCGGCGGCGCACCGCTTCACCGACGAGGAGCAGGACTACCGGACCTTTCTCATGGAGAATGGCTGGTGCCGGGTGCTGCCGATCGCCGACCTGTCGCCGGATGCCTTCGCCGGCGCGCTTGCCGAAATCGAGCCGCTCCAAGAGAACCCGCTCGATGCGCTCGCCGCCAAGCTGAAACAGCGTCTGCCCGAGCTGTTCTAGGGCATTGCGTCGGCCAGCCCGCTTCCTACATTGAGTTCAAGCGTCCGATTGGCTAAAAGCGCGGGCGCATCTCTCCTAAGCAACGCGAATCCCCGAAGGGACCCCATGGCCAGCCCGCAATACGTTTATGTCATGACCAAGCTCAACAAGACCTATCCCGGCGGGAAGCAGGTCTTGAAGGACGTGACGCTCGCCTTCCTGCCCGGCGCCAAGATCGGCGTGGTCGGCGTCAACGGCTCCGGTAAGTCCACCCTGCTGCGCATCATGGCGGGCGAGGAGACGGAGTTCGTCGGCGAGGCGTGGGCGGCCGAAGGCGTCAAGGTCGGCTATCTGGCGCAAGAGCCGCACGTAGACGAGACCAAGGACGTCATGGGCAACGTTATGGAAGGCGTGGCCGAGAAGAAGGCCAAGCTCGACCGTTACAACGAGCTCGCCGTGAACTATTCCGAGGAGACCGCCGACGAGATGGCGCAGCTCCAGGACGAGATCGACGCAGGGGATCTGTGGGATCTCGATGCGCAAGTCGAGCAGGCCATGGATGCGCTCCGCTGCCCGCCCGGCGATGCCGAGGTGAAGGCGCTGTCCGGCGGCGAGAAGCGCCGCGTGGCGCTGTGCCGTCTGCTCCTGTCCAAACCCGACATCCTGCTGCTCGACGAGCCGACCAACCATCTCGACGCCGAGAGCGTTGCCTGGCTCGAGCATTTCCTGCGCGACTATCCAGGCACCGTGGTCATGGTCACCCATGACCGCTACTTCCTCGACAACATCACCGACTGGACCCTGGAGCTCGATCGCGGCTCGGGCGTGCCCTACAAAGGCAGCTATTCGTCCTGGCTCGAGCAGAAGCAGAAGAGGGCCGAGGTCGAGGGCAAGCAGGACGAGGCCAAGCAGCGCACCATCACGCGTGAGCTCGACTGGATCCGGGCGAGCCCCAAGGCCCGCCAGGCGAAGTCCAAGGCCCGCATCCGCGCCTATGAGGAACTGGTCGCGGAAGCCGGCAACGACAAGACCGGCAAGGCGCAGATTACCATTCCGCCGGGCCCGCGGCTCGGCGACGTGGTCATCGAGGCGGAAGACCTCGGTAAGGGCTTCGGCGAACGGCTGTTGATCGACGGGCTCTCCTTCAAGCTGCCGCCCGGTGGCATTGTCGGCGTCATCGGCCCGAACGGTGCCGGCAAGACCACGCTGTTCCGCATGATCGTCGGCCAGGACAAGCCCGATAACGGCGACATTCGCGTGGGAGATACGGTGAAGCTCGGCTATGTGGACCAGTCCCGCGACGCGCTCGACCCGAAGAAGAATGTCTGGGAGGAGATCTCCGACGGCAACGACATGATCGCGCTCGGCAAGCGCGAGGTCCCAAGCCGCGCCTATGTGGGCTGGTTCAACTTCAAGGGCTCCGATCAGCAGAAGAAGGTCGGGCAGCTCTCCGGCGGTGAGCGTAACCGCGTCCATCTCGCCAAGATGCTGAAGTCAGGCGCGAACCTCATCCTGCTCGATGAGCCGACCAACGATCTCGACGTGGAGACCTTGTCGTCGCTCGAAGCGGCCCTCGAGGATTTCCCCGGCTGCGCCGTCATCATCAGCCATGATCGCTTCTTCCTCGACCGCATCGCCACCCACATCCTCGCCTTCGAGGGCGACAGCCATGTGGAGTGGTTCGAGGGCAATTTCGAGGACTACGAGGAAGACAAGAAGCGCCGCCTGGGCGAGGACTCGATCCTGCCGAAGCGTATCAAATACAAGAAATTCGCCCGCGCCTAAGCCTGGTGGCTCGCGCCTAGCTTGCGGGCTTCACGAATTTCAACGTCATGCGGTCGCTCTCGCCGATCGCCACATACTTCTCGCGATCCTCGTCGCCGAGACGGAGCGAGGGTGGCAGCGTCCAAACGCCTTTCGGATAGTCCTTGGTGTCGTTCGGATTGCCGTTGATCTCGGCTTTCTTCACGAGCTCGAAGCCCGCCTTCTCGGCCATCTCGATGACGTAGTCCTCGTTCACATAGCCTAAGCCGCCTTTGGGATCCTGCTTCACGCTGGGATCGCCGCGATGCTGCACGACGCCGAGCACGCCGCCCGGCTTGAGCGCCTTGAACATGGCGGCGAAGGCATCCTGCTCGGTGCCCGATCCCATCCAACTGTGCACGTTGCGGAAGGTGACGACGAGATCGGCCGATTCCGGTGGCGCGATTTCGCCGCCCTTGGTCAGCTTCGTCCGTTTCACGTCGCCGTAAAGCGCGGGCGCGGTCTTCACTTTCTGATCGAACGCTTCGAGCGATCTCTGAACGGCCTCGTAGGATGGATCGCCCGGGTGCTCGGCGGCATATAAGCGTGCCCGTTTCCTTGAGGTAGGGCGCAAGAATTTCGGTGTACCAGCCCCGGCCTGGGTAGATCTCGACTACCGTCATGTCAGGCTCGATACCGAAGAAGGTGAGCGTCTCAAATGGATTGCGATATTTGTCGCGGGCCCTGTTCTCATCCGATCGGTGGTCGCCGGCGACAACCTCCTTCAGGCGAGCGTCGTGCGCCGGCGTCTGCTCCGCGCGCGCGGCGAATGGCGCGAGCGCAAAAAATCCGAGCACCAAAAAGAGCAGACGGGTGGGGCGTGTGTGCACTGCGATCATGTATCCCTCATGGTTGGAAAGACGGTGGTCTGTCCCGAGCGTAACAGCTAACGGCCGCATGCAGACCCGGCGTCCGATCAAGATTGGTTGATTCAGCGCCCTGCGAACCCTTGCACCGCCAAACGAGAAGATATAAACATATCTTTATGTCAGATGATGCCGAAACCCGCGCTGCCCTTCCAGGCCTTCCAGGCCTTTCCGGCCCGCATGCCCTCGCGGCCCTGCGGGCGGCGGGTGAGGCCACGCGTTTGCGCATCCTGGCGCTGCTGGCGGGCGCCGAGCTGAACGTCAAGGACCTGACCCAGATCCTGGCCCAGAGCCAGCCGCGCATCAGCCGACACCTCAAACTCATGGCCGAGGCCGGGCTCATCACCCGTTTCCGCGAAGGCTCCTGGGTGTTCTTCCGCGTGGCCGATAGTGGGCCGGAAGGCGCGCTTGCCCGCGCCATCGTGGCGAGCCTCGATCCGGCCGACCTGACGATTGCCCGCGACCAGGCCCGTGCCGAAGCCGTGCAGAAAGCCCGGGCCGAAGCCGCTCAACTCTATTTCAAGGCGCATGCCGCGGAGTGGGACAAGATCCGCACGCTGCATGTCGCCGATGCCCAGGTCGAGGCCGCCATGGACGAGGCGCTGGGGCAGGGGCCCTTCGAGTTTCTGGTCGATCTCGGCACCGGCACCGGGCGCATCCTCGAACTGTTCGGTCCGCGCGCGTCGAGGACCCTCGGCTTCGACCTCAATCACGACATGCTGGCTTACGCGCGCATGAAGCTCGAGCGCGCCGGGCTCGCGCAAGCCCAGGTCCGCCACGGCGATCTTTATAACGTGCCGCTGCAGGACGGCGCCGCCGACGCGGTCGTCCTGCATCAAGTGCTGCATTTCCTCGACGATCCGGCCGCCGCCGTTGCCGAGGCCGCGCGCGTGCTGGCGCCCGGCGGCAAGCTGCTGGTCGTCGATTTTGCGCCGCATGAGCTCGAATTCTTGCGCGAGCAGTCGGCTCATCGTCGGCTCGGCTTCTCCCGCGATCAGCTCGGCCGGATGCTGCAAGGCACAGGCCTCAAGCTCGAGCGCTTCCGCGAGCTGAGCCCCGGGCAGTCGGAAGGCAAGCTCACCGTTTCGCTGTGGCTCGGCGTGAAGCCGGTCGCGGCCGGCAAGAACAACAAGCTCAGCCCCAAAGTGGAGGCCATCGCGTGATGCTCGCATCTAAAGACGCACTGAACCAAGACCCGCCGACCCAAGGTCCGCCCAAGCGGCGCTTCCTCGGCCGTGGCGACATCGACGTGTCGTTCGAGTTCTTTCCGCCTAAGACGGCGGCCATGGAGGAGACGCTGTGGCGCTCCATCCGCAGGCTCGAGCCCTTGCGTCCGAAATATGTGTCGGTGACCTATGGCGCCGGCGGCTCCACGCGAGAGCGCACCCACGCCACCGTGGGGCGCATGTTGCGCGAGACCACGCTGAAGCCGGCCGCGCATCTGACTTGCGTATGCGCCACCAAGGACGAGATCGACGAGGTCATCCGCGATTATTGGGATCTCGGCGTGCGCCATATCGTGTCGTTGCGCGGCGATCCGCCCGATGGGGTGGGCGAGCGTTACGAGCCGACGCCTGGCGGATACGTGAACGCCGCCGACCTGACCGCGGGCATCAAGAAAATCGCCCCGTTCGAGATTTCGGTGGGCTGCTATCCCGAGAAGCATCCGGAGTCGCCCTCCGTCGAGGCGGACATCGACATGCTGAAAGCGAAGATCGACGCGGGCGCCACCGGCGCCATCACCCAGTTCTTCTTCGATAACGAGGTCTATTTCCGTTATCTCGATCGGGTGCGCGCCGCCGGCATCGACATCCCCATCGTGCCGGGGCTGATCCCCATCCATAATTTCAAGCAGGTATCGAGCTTTGCCGAACGGTCTGGCGCCACGATGCCTGACTGGATTGGCCGTAGATTTGAAGGGCTCGACGAGGAGCAGGAGACGCGTCACCTGGTGGCCGCGGCCGTCGCCGCCGAGCAGGTGCTAGGATTGGTCGATCAAGGCATCACCGAGTTCCACTTCTACACCCTGAACCGCGCGGACCTCGTCTACGCCATTTGCCATCTGCTGGGCCTGCGCCCGGCCAAGGCCTTCACGGACGTGAAGGTGGAGCCTGCATCATGACCCGTGAAGAGCGTATCGAAGCCCTGAAGCGTGAAGCCAAGGCGCGCGTCCTTATTTTGGATGGCGCCATGGGCACCATGATCCAGCGCTACAAGCTGGATGAGGCCGGTTATCGCGGCGATCGTTTCAAGGACCATCCCCGCGACCTCAAAGGCAACAACGATCTGCTCGTGCTGTCCCAGCCGGACATCATCCGCGAGATCCACAGCGCCTATCTCGAAGCCGGCGCCGACCTGGTCGAGACCAACACCTTCAACGCCCAGGCCATCAGCCAGGCGGATTACGGTCTCGAGGACATTTGCGAGGAGATGAACGCCGCCGCCGCCAGGCTGGCGCGCGAGGCCGCGGACGCCTGGACCGAGAAGACGCCGGACAAGCCGCGCTTCGTGGCCGGCGCCATCGGTCCCACCAACCGGACGGCGTCGCTGTCGCCGGATGTGAACAATCCGGGCTTCCGCAATGTGAGCTTCGACGATCTGGTCGTGGCCTATTCCGAGCAGACCCGCGGGCTGATCGAAGGCGGCGCCGACACCATTCTCATCGAGACGGTGTTCGACACGCTGAACGCCAAGGCGGCGGGTTACGCCGTGGAACAGGTGTTCGACGAGATGGGCGTGCAACTTCCCATCATGCTCTCCGGCACCATCACAGATCTCTCCGGGCGCAACCTGTCGGGCCAGACGCCGGAGGCCTTCTGGTACTCGATGAAGCACCTGAAGCCCTTCTCCGTCGGGCTCAATTGCTCCTTCGGCGCCGAGCAGCTCCGGCCGTCCGTCGACGAGATGGCCCATGTGGCCGAAACCTATGTCAGCGTCTATCCCAATGCGGGCCTGCCCAACGAGATGGGCGAGTATGACGAGAGCCCCGAGCAGATGGCCAAGCTGCTGGAGGGCTGGGCCAAGGACGGCCTCATCAATATCGTCGGCGGCTGTTGCGGCACCACGCCCGATCACATCCGCGCCATTGCCGAGGCCGTGGCCAAGTACCCTCCGCGCCAAATCCCCGAGGTTGAGCACAAATTGCGCCTCTCAGGTCTCGAACCTTTCGTGCATGGGTGAGCGCTCGCCGTCCGTCCGTCCCCGACAATTCAAGAAATGGAATCCGACTGAATGACATCTTCCGCAGCTCAGAATTTTGTCATGGTAGGCGAGCGGACCAACGTGACCGGGTCCGCGCGCTTCCGCAAGTTGATCGAGGCGGACGACTACGCCGCGGCGCTCGAGGTCGCGCGCCAGCAGGTCGAGAACGGCGCCAACATGATCGACATCAACATGGACGAGGGCATGCTCGACTCCGAGAAGGCCATGGTCACCTTCTTGAACCTCATCGCCGCCGAGCCCGACATTTCGCGCGTGCCGATCATGCTCGACTCGTCGAAATGGTCGGTGATCGAGGCCGGCCTGAAATGCGTGCAAGGCAAGGCCGTGGTCAATTCGATCAGCATGAAGGAGGGCGAGGAGGCCTTCCTCGATCATGCGCGCAAGGTGCAGCGCTATGGCGCCGCCGTAGTGGTGATGGCCTTCGACGAAGAGGGTCAGGCAGACACGGCCGAGCGCAAATTCGACATCTGCAAGCGCGCCTACGAGCTGCTGACGCAGCAGGTCGGCTTTGCCCCCGAGGACATCATCTTCGACCCCAATATCTTCGCCGTCGCCACCGGCATCGAGGAGCACAACGATTACGGCCGCGCCTTCATCGAGGCCACCCGCCGCATCAAGGAAGAGCTGCCTTACGTGCATGTCTCGGGCGGCGTGTCGAACCTCTCATTCGCGTTTCGCGGCAATGAACGGGTGCGCGAGGCCATGCACTCGGTGTTCCTCTTCCACGCCATTCAGGCCGGCATGGACATGGGCATCGTCAATGCCGGGCAACTGGCGCTCTATGACGACATCGATCCGGAGCTGCGCGATCTGGTCGAGGACGTGATCCTCAATCGCCGCGCCGACGCCACCGATCGTCTGCTGGAGGCCGCGGAGCGCTATAGGGGCGGCGGCGGGCCGAAGCGCGAGCTCGACATGTCCTGGCGCGAGAAGCCGGTCGAGGAGCGTCTGACCCATTCGCTGGTGCACGGCATCGCCAATTTCATCGAGGAGGACACGGAGGAAGCGAGGCAAAAGGCCGAGCGTCCGCTGCATGTCATCGAGGGACCGCTGATGGCTGGCATGAGCGTCGTGGGCGATCTGTTCGGAGCCGGAAAGATGTTCCTGCCCCAGGTTGTGAAGTCGGCGCGCGTGATGAAGCAGGCCGTCGCCTATCTCATGCCGTTCATGGAGAAAGAGAAGGAGGAGCAGGGGCTCGCCCAAGGGGAGCCCGCCGGCCGAGTCCTGCTCGCCACCGTCAAGGGTGACGTGCATGACATCGGCAAGAACATCGTCGGCGTCGTGCTCCAGTGCAACAATTACGAGGTCACCGATCTCGGCGTCATGGTGCACTCGCAGACGATCCTCGATACCGCGCGCGAGAAGAATATCGACATCATCGGTCTGTCGGGTCTCATCACGCCCTCGCTCGACGAGATGTGTCACGTGGCGGCGGAGATGGAGCGCGAGGGTTTCGACCTGCCGCTGTTGATCGGCGGCGCTACCACAAGCCGCGTGCATACCGCCGTCAAGATCAGCCCCAACTACCAGCGCAGCCAGGCCATCTATGTCACCGATGCGAGCCGTGCCGTAGGCGTGGTCTCAGGGCTTATGTCGAAAGAAGAACGGCCGAAGCAAATCGCCAAGGTACGCGAGGAATATGAGCGCATGGCGGAGTCCTACGCCCGCGGCCGGGAGGAGAAGACCCGCGCGCCGCTGGCCCAGGCCCGCGCCAACAAGCTCAAACTCGAGTGGGCCGGTTACACGCCGCCGAAGCCGAGCTTCCTCGGCACCCGGACCTTCCAGTCGTATGATCTCGCCGAGCTTGCCCGCTATATCGACTGGACGCCGTTCTTCCAGGCCTGGGAGCTGAAAGGCCAGTATCCGCGCATTCTCCAGGACGACAAATACGGTGAGGCGGCGCGGCCTCTATTCGACGATGCGCAAAGCATGCTCAAGCAGCTGATCGAGGAGAAGTGGGTCACGGCGAACGGGGTGGTCGGCTTTTGGCCCGCCAATAGCATCGGCGACGACATCGAGCTTTATGCGGACGAAACTCGGGAGAAGCCCTTCGCGACGCTGCACACGTTGCGCCAGCAGATGGCGCGCGATGGCGGCAAGGCCAACCTGGCGCTCGCCGATTTTGTGGCCCCCAAGGAGTCCGGCGTGGCCGATTATATGGGCGCCTTTGCCGTAACCACGGGAATCGGCGAGGAGGATGTGGCGCGGCGCTTCGCGCGCGCCAATGACGACTACTCGAAAATTCTGTCCCAGGCGCTGGCCGACCGTCTGGCCGAGGCCTTCGCCGAGGTCCTGCATGCGAAGGTGCGCCGCGAGCTGTGGGGCTACGCGCCCGGCGAGACCCTCAGCAACGACCAATTGATCGCCGAGGACTATGCCGGCATCCGGCCCGCCCCCGGCTATCCGGCGCAGCCCGACCATACCGAGAAGCGCACCCTGTTCCAGGTGCTGGATGTCGAGAAAGAGATCGGCGTGAAGCTCACCGAAAGCTGCGCCATGTGGCCGGCCGCCGCCGTCTCGGGTTTCTACTTCTCCCATCCCGAGAGCCGCTATTTCGGCGTGGGCAAGATCGGCCGCGACCAGGTCGCCGACTATGCCGACCGCAAGGGCTGGCCGATGGAAGAGGCCGAGCGCTGGCTTGGTCCGATCCTCAATTACGATCCGAAGCGCGTGGCCGACGCGGCGGCGTGAGCGGGAGAGAGCCTAGCTGAAATGAAAAGAGGAGCCCGGCCGTTGCCCGTGCCGGTCTCCTCGAAACTCTACGCCGCATTCGTTTTTGGTCTTGAGGACCGAACCCCTAAAGGTTGCGAAGGGCTCGTTCGATAAGGGCTCTCAGATCATCCCGAGGATGACTGCTGCGACAAAGCCGAACGATACGATCGCCATCATGGCGGTCAATTTGGCTGTGATTTCCATCGGAAGCTCTCCTTTCCGATTGGAGGGGTGCCCGTTGCCGAACCTGCCAAGTCTACCGGCTGCGCTCGACAGCTGCCAAGTCGTTTCCTTGTTGCGCCGCACAACGGTGACGCGCCCCAAGCTGAGGTCATCAACGTCCGAACCGGCTTAGGGTTCACCGAATTTAATAATTATTTTTTCCTCGGATTCAGGGGCTTGGAGCTGCCTCGAGGAGCGATCTCCGGGGGTGATGCGAGGCCAGGTGAGCGGCCGGGGTGGGGATGATTTGTGGACAATTGTCGCGGAAAAGCCCGCCGGCGGGGGCTGAACGGTCCCCGTTGATCAAGCCTCGTCAGCCGGAGCCGATCGGGAACTTGCGGAGCAGAACCTCATCGAAGCCGTCGGTGACGAGGTCACTCAACAACGCGGTCTCCGCGAAACCGTGCCGCGCATAGAAGCGCAAGGCATCCGCATTGAAGGACGAAGCGCACGCCCAAAGATTGCGCGCGTCGCGGCGCAAGGCCTCGCCCTCGAGCCAGTGGAGCACCGCCGTCCCGATCCCTTGGTTCTGAAAGGCCGGCAGCAGAGCCAGCAACTCCAGATAAGCGCCCCGCAGCCACGGATAACGCACCGACACTGCGCCGGCTTGCGTGCCGTCAATCTCGATGACGTAACGCCGCGCGCCATCTTGCGCCGCAGCAAGATAGCGGCTCATGGCGTCCGCCTCGTAATGCATCGCCGACCAAGGCGGCATCGCCACGATGGCGCGCGAAAGGCCTGCGCAAGACGAGGACGGGACCGGACGCAGACGCGCGCGTTCCGGATCGCCGTCCAGAATGATGTCAGCGTTTGCGGAGAAGGGACCAGATGTCATTTGATTTGGCCCTCGGTTTCGCATGGGCGACACGCGCCGCGTCGCCCGGCCGGTCGAGGTAGCATGTCGCCGCGATCACCGGTTTGCCGGCGGCAAGGAGCTCGCTCACCGTGACGAAGCTGTAGCCCTCCTCCTTGAGCTTGGGCAGGGCGATCTTGAGAGCGGCGGCGGTGTTGCGGCCGCGCCCATTGGCATGGGCCACGACGATGGCGCCGGGATGGGCGTGGGTGAGGATGGTGTTGGCGATCCCCTTGGCCGTGACGTGCGGGTCGGGATCGCCGGTGACCACGTCCCACTGGACCGCTAATTGTCCTGCCGCGGCCACCGCCGCCAGCGCCTTGGCATTGCAGCGCCCATAAGGAAACCGCATCAGGGTGATCCGGTCCTGCGGGACGTTCGCCGTCGCGAGGTCCGTGACGCAGGCGCGCGCTTCGAGTGCCTTGCGAGCCCGCGCAAAGGCCGCTTCGGTCAGCCCAATCTCCTCCGCCATGGTCTTGTCGGTGGCACGAGTGAGGTCGCGGTGGCGCAGGCCATGGGCGCCGATCTCGAAATTGGCGTCGGCGATCAGCTGCTGCGCACGTTCGGGGTGGCTCTCCAGCCATTTGCCACCGGCGAAGAAGGTGGCCTTCACACCCTCGGCGCGCAAGAGGTCGACCACCCGTCCGTCATAGCCCGCATGGTCGCCGTCGCTCTCGCAAAGATCGAAGGTGAGTGCAATGAGCTTCTGCCCCGGCGGGAGCTCGACACTGCGGATCGATCCGCGCAAATCTTCGGCGATCGGGACCGGAGCGGGCAGAGGTTCTTGCTTGAGGGCTCCGAGATCAAGGCGCGGACCCGAGCGCGTCGCTTTCAGCTCCTTGGGCGTGCCGGCCAAGGCCTCTTGCGTCCAGCACTGCGCGGGCGGACTGGCGCTAGCCAGACGGGCCCCGCCGGTGGCAAGCACGACAGCGGCAGCAATGATGAACACGCGCTCGAACGTCATCGCCGCCCAACCCTCTTGGCTGCGTATCTATTGAGCGCCATTTGAGCGCCTTGCCCGGGGCCGTCAACTGAAGATCAGCGAATGGGATTCAAGGGGGCTTGCGAGACCATGGGGCAATCCAGCGTCTTCTCCAGCGCCTCGATCAACTCGCCCTCGTTGTTGGCCTTGATATAGAGGCCGTTATTCTCGTCGGCGAGACATCTGAGATCCATGAGGTTGTTGCCGCCCGTCCAAGAGTAGTTGGAGTAGCGAAAGCCGATCACATGCACGGTGAGCTGCTCGGCGGATTGATGGAGCTGTTTGGCGAGCTCGCACGGCGACCGGCCGCAGGTCTCCTCGCCGTCGGTCACCACCACGACGACGCCGGGCTTGCGTTTGAAGTCGAGCGCATTGGCCGCCTCCTCGACGCCCGAAGTCAGCGGTGTCTTGCCGGCCGGCACCAGCGCGTTCACCACCTGCATGATCGGCTTGGCGGCATCGCGCATCGGCTTGAGATCGAGCTGGACGTTGCATTGGTTGTACGGGCCGGGACCGTAAGTCACGAGACCGACGCGGCGGAACTTGGTGGCGCTCGGCAGCACTTGAGCGAGGGCGGAGCGGACTTCGTCGATCCGGGGGGGTGAGTTCGGGATGCCGAGGCTCTGGTTGCCGGACATCGAGCCCGAGGCATCGAACACGATCATGGCGTCGTCGGTGCATGGGCCGGGCTTGGCGTCCTCAGCGAGCGCCCCAGGCAGGTGGCACGCTAGCGCGACGGCCAAGACGCTGGCTGGTAGCCGGAGCGCCCGAAGGCCGGCAAGCGGAATGCCACGACACTGCATTTTTCTACACTCCCTAGGCAATTTTGGCCGAGTGTAGCGAATATCCCCGCACTAAGGGAATAGCGGGATTTTTGCTGGGTCTTCAGGCTACGGCATCAGCGCGACGTGGCCGACGATGCCGAGAAGGAACCCCAACACGGCGCCCAAAGGCGGCGCCCAGTGCCGTTTCAGCACCGCTTGAGGGGCGATGTCCTCGAAGGTCAGATAGATGATGCCGCCTGAGGCGAACAACATCACCGCCCCCGCCAAAACAGGACTGGACGCGAGCCACACATGTCCGAGATAGGCGGCGAGCGGGCCGAGAAGCACGAGCGCGCTGAATGTCATGAGCAGCTGCGGCTTTGATGGCTTGTTGTGCGCCATGATCTCCCGATAGGCGTTGAAACTCTCCGGCAGGTTCTGCAGCGCGATCAGGAAAGCCAGGAGGAGGCCGATCTCCAATCGTGTCGCAAGGCCGACGCCGATGGCCGCGGCTTCCGGGACGAAATCGAGCAGCATGGCCATGAGCATGGCGCCCGCGCCGCCGCAGCGGGCGATGGCCCAGTCGATCAAGAGGAACACAATGCCGCCGCCGCCAAACGCCAGGCAGATCAGCACCCAATTGAGATCGCGGATTCCCTCGGGCACGAGGACCAAGGCCACCGCCGCTAGAAGCGCACCGCCGCCGAAGGCGAGCACGCTGTGGCGAAACTCGGTCTGAAGCCAGCGCGGACGGATACGCTCGATAGAGGCGAGATAGGCGCCGAGGGGGATCGTCAGTCCCGCGACGGTAGCAAGCAGCATCGCCGTCAACAGGGGCGTTGCCGCGTGAAGATCGTGAAGAGCGCTCACCGTGTAACCCGCCAGAGTCCTATGGGCTGAAGATCAGTATCACATAGACGGCGAACAAAAGCAGATGCACGACCCCTTGCAGGACGTTGGTGCGGCCGCCGCCGAAGGTGAGCCCGCTGACGAATAGCGTGAGAATCAGAAGCACCGTTTCGACGTCGGTCAGCCCGAGATGCACGTCGCGGCCGGTGAGCAGGCCGATCGCCAGCACCGCCGGAATGGTCAGGCCGATCGTGGCGAGAGCCGAGCCGAGGCACACATTCACCGCCCGCTGGAGTTGATTGGAGAGGGCGGCGTTGAAGGCGGTGAGCCCTTCCGGCGCGATCACCAGCACGGCGATCAGGACGCCGCCGAGTGGGTCCGGCAGTCCGAGATCCTCGATGCCGAAATCGACGATAACGGCGAGGAACTCCGCCAGCAGCACTACGGGCAGAAGAGAGGCGAGCAGCATCGTCACGTGAAAAGCGAGCGAGCGCATCGCGGTCTGCTCGTGTGATGGGGCCGCCAGGGCCGCGGCCTCGCGTTCTTCCGCCGGCTCGGCGAAGAAGGCCCGATGCCGCAAGGTCTGGATGGCGATGAACACCCCATAAAAGAGGAGCGTGACGGCCATGAACAGGATCGCCTTGGATGGTGATTGGATCGGGTCGGGCGCGGTCTCGGTGTATTTGGGCAGCACCAGCGCGAATACTGAAAGCGCGGCGATCACCACGAGGAATGCCCGGGCGCCGTCGAGATTGTATTCCTGCTCCCAATAGCGCAGCGCGCCCATGAGCAGGGCTGCGCCCACCATGCCGTTCAGCACGATCATCAGCGTGGCGAACATGGCGTCGCGGGCGAGCGTCGGGTTGTTGGCGCCGTGCAGCATGATCGAGGCGAGCAGCGCCACCTCGATAACGATGACCGAGCCGGTGAGCACCAACGTGCCGTAGGGCTCGCCCAGTCGTTCGGCGACGGCTTCCGCGTGGCGCACCACGCCGAACGAGCACCACATCATCGTGGCGAACAGCCACACGAACAGCGCGACGGTCAGCGTATGGTTTTCGAGATCGGCAAGGAGCGTTGGGCCGAACACGAAGAAAATGATGGTAGTGAGAATGCCGGCGATGGCCGGCGCCTCGGTCCTCAGCAATGAGGGCTCAGACTGCTTTGCGGCCGCACGCGGTTTGGTGGCGTTCCGCCGGCCGGTGGTCTTGGTTTTGGTCATGGACCCCGTCTTATACCGGCCCGATCATGCCGCACAGCGGCGCCGGGGAACTTGTCCACGCGATGGTCCCGGCTTCGCCACGCGCATAACGGCGGCTGGCGGCGGCCAGGGCTTTGATGTAAAAGCCCTTTACATGAATCACTCAGGCCGCGGCTGGCGGCGCCCAAGCTCCTATCATCACGGCAACCTCAAGGAGGTGCTGCTGGAGGCCGCGCGCAAGCTCATCGAGGAGCATGGTGCATTCGGCTTCAGCCTCACAGAGGCCGCGCGCATGGCCGGCGTCAGCCCGGCGGCGCCCTATCGCCATTTCAAGGATCGCGATGCGCTTCTCGCCGAGGTCGCCCGCAACGGCTTCGAGCGCTTTGCTGCCTGCCTCGATGCGGCCTGGAACAACGGCGTGCCGACGCCGCTCTCTGCCTTCGAGAATCTGGGCAAGGCCTATCTCGCCTTCGCCCGCGAGGAGCCGGCCAGCTACACGGTGATGTTCGAAACGGGGCTGGCGCCCGGCACCGAGGGGGAAACCCTGCCGGCCGCCGAGCGCGCTTTCGATGTGCTCCAGCGGGCGGCGGAAGCGCTGTGCCGCTCGCTGCCCGAGGATGAGCGGCCACCGCTCAGGCTCGTCAGCCTGCATCTGTGGACGATGGCGCATGGCGTCGCCACACTGTTTTCCAAGGGCGGCCGTGCGGCGCGCAAAGTGCCCATGACGCCCGAAGAAATCCTCGAAAGCGGCCTGCTGATCTATTTGAAAGGACTCGGCATTCTGCCGGACGGGAAGGAAGACGAAGCGAGCGAGCGAGCGACTCGCCGTTAGCGGCTCGCCTCGAGCCATTTCAGCACGCGGTCCCAGTCGCTGCGCGAGCCGTTATAGATGTTGCGGTCGACCTTGCCCTTGATGCCGGGCACGCTGCCCGTGGTGGTGAACTGCCAGAACGCCCAACTCCGGCCGCGATAGATCTCGTCCGGTTCCGCCGCCACCGAGCGCAGCCAATAGTGATAGCTCTTGAACTCGCCCTGGAGCACGTCCTTGTGGAAGGCCGGGTCGGTGTAGATGATCGGCCGCTTGCCCGTATGCGCTTCCATGGCGTCGAGAATGATCTTGATCTTCTTCAGCGCCAGCTCGCGCGAAATCTTGCCCGGGCAGGTCTTGGAATGGGTGTGCCATTCGAGATCGAGCACCGGCGGCAGCGCGTCCGGGTCGCGCGGTACGTTGCGCACGAACCATGCCGCCTGCTCGCTGGCATAACGGCACCAATAGATGAAGTGGTAGGCGCCGCGCGCCACGCCGGCGCGCTTGGCCGCGTGCCAATTCTGCAAGAATTTGGGATCGACATGGTCGCCGCCCTCGGTCGCCTTGATGAAGGCGAATTGGACGCCCGCCGCGCGCACTTGCCGCCAGTCGATATCGCCCTGCCAGTAGGACACATCGATGCCTTGGATCGGCATGGTGTGGGCCCGGACCACCGCTTCATGCGGCTTCACGTCCTTGAGCGCGCCGGCCAATGCGCCGCCGCCGCCCGCCAGCGCCGCAAGAACGGCGACGGTCAAACCCAAACCCGACAGACCGCGATACGCAAAGCTCATGGATATGCCCTACACGAAGACCCGAACTCAGTGCAATTTTCGATGAATTGCATCCACAGTCTCGACCCTAGAGGGTTAAAATTCCTTGGCCGCTCTGTGCTTTGTGGCCGACCGACACCATATTTTGGGAGCCGCCTTGACGCCTTGCCAAGGGGCACCATCTATGTAAATGTGAATAACATTCACACTGAAGGAAGGATCCCGATGCACCTGGTTGCGACCTTGGACGACTACGGGAAGCCGGCTTGGATCGCGGCGATGATCCTCGGCTTCATTGTTTGGTGGCCTGTTGGCCTAGGCATTTTGGCCTATCTGATTTGGAGTGGACGCATGGGATGTGGACATAAGACGGCATGGCGCGAGTATTTCACCAACGAAGCACGGCGTTTTGGCGGCGGCTTCGGTCCGGGCGGCATGGGTTCGACCGGCAACCACGCATTCGATGACTATCGCGAGGCGACCCTGAAGCGGCTGGAGGATGAGGCGACCGAGTTCCAGTCCTTCCTCAAGCGCTTGCGTCACGCGAAGGACAAGGCCGAGTTCGACCAGTTCATGTCCGAGCGCGGCCAGGGCGGCAACACGCCAAGGGCCGTTTGAGCCATCGGTTTAAGGCCGACTAGGGCTCTCACTCGGCTCCCTGCGAACGAGCCCCATTAGAGAGGCAACACGCTAGCGAAGGGCGTGGGATTTCGATCCCGCGCCCTTTTTGTTGCCGAAGAGGGCTTTTCTTGCGCCGCGTCCTGAATAGGATGCGGCTCCGACCTCCAGAAGCATGGAAGAGGAGCCAAATGAACTCGAAGCGAGACAGGATGCATCGCATGACCCGCCGCCTCGTCGGCGTCGCCGTCTGCGGAACGGCGGTGTTGTCGCCACTGGCGTTGGCGGCATCGACCAGTTTGCAAGAGCTTGCCAGCAAGCCGCAGGACTATCTCGGCCAAGAGGTCGAAATGGAAGGCTACTGCGTGAAGAATGGCCGCTCGGGCGATGTGATCGGCTATGAGTGCACGTCTGAGGATGGGGTCTACGTGGATGCGGACGACATCGAGCCCGAAGCCGCCAAGGAGAAGCTCGCCGGGGATTGCGCCGGCGGAAGCTGCAAGGCGACTATCCAATTCGTGCCCCACTCCTACTCGATCTCGGCGGCCATCGAGCCCGGGAAAACGGTCACCGTCTTCAATGCCGACAAGGCCAAGGTGAGTTTCTAGCTCCGAGACGATCGGTATCCTTATGAAACTTTCCGGCTTTC
This sequence comes from uncultured Alphaproteobacteria bacterium, assembly GCA_963731875.1. GTDB lineage: Bacteria > Pseudomonadota > Alphaproteobacteria > Rhizobiales > Methyloligellaceae > Methyloceanibacter. The sequence goes on from CAVSXL010000008.1 coordinate 245,417, forward strand.
TCCTGTCCTTCTTTCTCATGCTCGCGGCGTCCAACGCGCATGCCGCGTCTTGCCTGAAGGCGAGTGCGCCGGGCGAGATCGCCGAAGGGCGCCTGTCGCTCGGGCAGTTCGAGGACGCGGCGGGACGGCCCGAGACTGCGTTCATCCTCACCCTGCCGGCGCCGACCTGCCTTGAGGGCAGCGACGAGATGGACAATGTCGGCGATGTCGCGACCATCCACGTCTATGCCGCCGACGAGGAGGTCTCCGCCGCGCTCGAGACCTTCGTCGGCAAGGACGTGCAGGTGCGCGGCACGCCGTTCGGTGCGCACACCGCCCATCATCACGCGCCGGTCGTGATGGACATCAGCGAGATCGACGAGATCTAGCGGCTCAAGGGTAGTTTTCGAGCGCGCTCTTGGCGCCGAACCAGCGGAACATGAGCGGCATCACGAGCGGGCTGAAGATCGCCTTGATGGCGAGACGCCGCAGCCAGGGCCGCGAGCGCACCGACGGAATGAACACCTTGGCGAAGGTCGCGGCGTCCTCCTGGCGCTTTGCGACCGCGGGCTTCAGGATCGCCTCATAGGCCGCGAAGGCCGCAGCGTAATGGCTGCCATAGCGTTCGAGCTCTTGCGCGATCACATAGGCGCCGGCCATGGCCATGTGCGAGCCTTGGCCCGCGAGCAGCGTGAGACAGCCGCAGGCATCGCCGAGGAGCGCCACCCGGCCGCGCGACCATCGCGGCATGGCGATCTGGGTGAGGCTGTCGAAGAAGATCGGTTCCGTCCCCTGATAGGCTTCCAGCATGTCCTCGGTGATCCACCCGGCGCCCTCATAGGCACGGCGCACGAAGGCGAGCCGCTCGCCGTGCGGCACATGCGTCTCGTCATGGCGGAACACGTAAGTGGCGGCCAATCGGCTGTCGTCGAGCGGGTAGAATGCGCTCAGCCGATCCGTCTCCTCGTGGAGCTTCAGCGCACGCCCCAGCTCGAAGCGGGGATCGTCGAGATGGTATGCGGCGACATAGCCGCCGAGGAATCGCGCAAACTGGGACTCGTCGCCGAACACTATTCGCCTCACGCCCGAATGCACTCCATCGGCGCCGAACACCAGTGCGAACTCCCCGTCGCTGCCGTCGTTGAAGGTGACGCGAACGCCGCTACCGGTCTCTTCGAGGGCGGTGATCTCGCGGCCGAAGTCGACGTCGACGCCGGCCTCGGTGGCGCGGTCATAGAGGATGCGTTCGAGGTCCGAGCGCCGCAGATAGACATATTTGTCGTCCAGCGCGCGCGCGACCCGTGCAATTGGGACCGAGGCATAGACTTGGCCGCTCCCGTCCACGAATTGCAGGGCGTCGATGGGATAACGGATCTTGCGCAGCTCCGGCACCAGACCCATGCGCATGGCCACGTCCCAGCCCGAGCCGAAGAAGTCCATCATATAGCCTTCGGCCCGCAAGGCCTCGTCGCGTTCGACCACGACGAGATCCTGGCCTTGCTCCTTCAGCAGCGTGGCGAGCGTCAGCCCGGCGATGCCGGCGCCTGAAATGAGGATCTTGCCGTCGATGGCCATGCGTGCCTCCAAGGCTTGAGATCAGCCGCGCTTCTTCTTCGCGTCCTTCTTGCCGTAACCGCCGCCGGTCGGTGTTTTGATGACGATCGCCTCGCCGGCCTGGATGACCGTCTGATCGGCGGCTTTCAGCCGCTCCAAATGGCCGCTCTTCCGTCGCACCCAGTTCTCGCCGGTCTGGCCCGGCTCGCCGCCTTTGGCGCCGAAGGGACGGACTTTCCGGAAGCCGGACAGGATGGCGCAGTTCATCTCCTCCAGGAAGCGGATGACCCGCAGCGTCCCGTCGCCGGCGCGCCATTCGCCTTTGCCGCCGGAGCCGCGCGCGATCTCGAACCGCTCCAGCAGCACCGGATAGCGAAGCTCCAGCACCTCGGGATCCGTGAGCCGCGAATTCGTCATATGGGTCTGCACCGCGGACACCCCATCGAAGCCGGGTCCCGCCGGCGCGCCGGAGCAGATCGTCTCGTAATACTGAAACTGTGCATTGCCGAAGGTGAGGTTGTTCATGGTGCCTTGCGCGGAGCCCAGCACGCCGAGCGCGCCGTACAAACAGTTCACGATGGTCTGGCTCGTCTCCACGTTGCCCCCGGCGACAGGCGCCGGATATTTCGGCTTCAGCAGCGAGCCCTTCGGCACGATGATCTTGATGTGGCGCAGGCAGCCAGCATTGAGCGGAATGTCGTCGTCCACCAGCGTGCGGAATACGTAGAGTACGCAAGCCCGGGTGATCGGCTCCGGCGCATTGAACGTGGTCGCGGTTTGCGCGCTGGTGCCGGTGAAGTCGACGACAGCCTTCTTGGCGGTCTTGTCGATGGTGATGGCGACCTTGATGACGCTCCCCTGATCGGTCTCCACCTCGAAGCGCGAATTCTTGAGCTTGGCGATGACGGCACGCACCGCTTCCGCCGCGTTATCCTGCACATGGCCCATATAGGCCGTCACCGTGGCGAGCCCGTAATGGCGCACCATCTTGCGCAACTCGATGACGCCCTTCTCGTTGGCCGCGACCTGGGCTTTTAGGTCGGCGATATTCTGCTCGACATTTCGCACGGGGTAGGGCGCTTCCGTGAGCAGCGCCCGCACATCGTCCTCTTGGAAGCGGCCGCGTCCTACCAGCTTGAACGGATCGATATAGACGCCTTCCTCCTCGATGGAGGTGGCCTTGGGACTCATGGAGCCCGGCGCGATGCCGCCGATATCGGCGTGATGGCCACGCGCGGCGACGAAGAACAGGAGGTCGGAACTGTTCTCGGCGAAGACCGGGGTGACGACCGTGATGTCGGGGAGATGCGTGCCGCCGTTATAGGGCGCATTCAGCATCCACACATCGCCCGGCTTCAGATCGTCGCCCACCTCGCGCAGGATCGTCTCGACGCTGCGGTCCATCGAACCGAGATGCACCGGGATATGCGGCGCGTTGGCGATCAGGCGGCCCTTGGCGTCGAAGATCGCGCAGGAGAAATCGAGCCGCTCCTTGATGTTGACCGAGCGCGCGGTGTTCTGCAGCGCATAGCCCATCTGCTCGGCGACCGACACGAATAGATTGTTGAACACTTCGAGCATGACCGGATCGGCGCGTCTGCTGCCGACCTTGGCTTCCGTCTTCTTCTTCGTGCGGGTGAGCAGCAAATGGTTCTTGGCGGTCACGTCTGCCTGCCAGTCCCGCTCGACCATGACGGTCTGATGATCCTCGATGAGGAGCGCCGGTCCTTCGAGGCGCATGCCTGGTACGAGGGCAGCGCGCAAGAACACGGGCGCGTCGTGCCAGCCGCCATGGGTGAACACATCCGCCCGCGTATGCGGTTCAGGTGACGACGCGTCGCCGTCGGTTTCGGCATCCTGCTCGGCGATGAGCGCCCCACCGCCGACGCCCTCGACCTCGACCGCCTCGATCTCGATGTCTTTCTCCGGGCTGATGAAGCCGAAGCGCTGTTGGTGAGAGATCTCGAACAGAGCGCGCATGCCGCGCAACGTCCCGACAGGAATTGGCAGCGCGCTGTCGGTGCCCGCATAGCGGAGATGGGCTTGCGCCGTCACCTTGACGCCGTCCGCCGCGATGCCCTGACGCACGAGTTCCTCGCGCACTTGGACATCGAGCGGCGCAATGATCCCGGTGAGTGCCGTGAGGCCCTTATCGTCGAAGCGCTCCAGCACAGCTTGCGTGCGCGTGGCGCGTAAGCTCGCGAGGCCCATGCCATAGGCGGACAGCACGCCGGACAGCGGATGCAGCAACACGGATTTGATGCCCAGCGCGTCGGCCACGAGACAGGCATGCTGCCCGCCGGCGCCGCCGAACGAGTTCATCACATAATCGCCGACGTCGTAGCCGCGCTGCACGGAGATGGTCTTGATGGCGTTCGCCATGTTCTCCACGGCGATGCGGATGAAGCCGTCGGCGATCTCCTCTGGCTCGCGCCCGTCGCCGACTTTGCGCGCCAGCGCCTTGAAAGCCTTGGCCACCGCGGCCCGGTCGAGGGGCTGGTCTTGGCCGGGTCCGAAAATATGCGGGAAGAAGTCCGGCTGGAGCTTGCCGGTCATGACATTGGCGTCGGTGACGGTGAGCGGACCGCCGCGCCGGTAGGCCAGCGGCCCCGGATCGGCGCCCGCCGAGTCCGGGCCGACGCGGAACCGCGCGCCGTCGTAATGCAGGATCGAGCCACCGCCCGCCGCCACGGTGTGAATGAGCATCATCGGCGCCCGCACCCGCGCGCCCGCCACCACGCTCTCGAATGTCCGCTCATAGGTCCCGTCGTAATGGCAGACATCCGTGGAGGTGCCGCCCATGTCGAAGCCGATCACCTTGGCGAAGCCGGCCGCTTGCGCGGTCTCGACCGCGCCGACCACCCCACCCGCGGGGCCCGACAGGATCGCGTCCTTGCCGCGGAATAGATTGGCCGAGGTGAGGCCGCCCGAGGACTGCATGAACAGGAGCCGCGGGCTCTTCGCCGGCTGCCCTGCCGACAGCGCCGACGCCACCTGGTCCACGTAGCGGCGGAGCAGCGGCGACAGATAAGCGTCGACCACGGCGGTGTCGCCACGGCCGACGAATTTGACCAGCGGGCTCACCTCGTGGCTTGCCGAGATTTGCGTGAAGCCCACCTCGCGCGCGAGCTTGGCCGCCGCGTGCTCATGCTCCGGATAGGCGTAGGCGTGCATGAAGACGATCGCCACGGCTTCGATGCCGGCTTGGCGCGCGGCCGCCAAGGCCTCGCCCGTGGCGTCGAGGTCGAGTGGGGTCTCAACGGTACCGTCGGCGCGCACGCGCTCTGGCACCTCGGCCACCCGGGAATAGAGCATCGACGGCTTTTCGATCTGGCGGGCGAAGATTTTGGGCCGAGCCTGGTAGCCGATCTCGAGTGCGTCGCGGAAACCTTGACTGACTACGAGCAGCACGGGATCGCCCTTGCGCTCCAAGAGCGCATTGGTGGCGACGGTGGTCCCCATGCGCACGCTGCCGATTCTATCAGGCGGCAGGCGCTTGGCGCGCGGCGCCCCGATCAGATCGGCGATGCCGGCGATGGCCGCGTCCGGATAGGCCTCCGGATTTTCGGAAAGCAGCTTGGCGGTAACGAGGTACCCGTCAGGCGCGCGCGCCACGATGTCGGTGAACGTGCCGCCACGGTCGATGAAGAATTGCCAATTACCGCTCATGATGCGGAGTTACCCGCATCAGGCGATGCGCTTCAAGCCGCTTGCGTATTGTTTCCAGCGCCGCACATAGACGTCGGCCCCCCGGGCGATCATCGCCCGGGCCTTGTCGTCGGTCTCGCGCACGGCTTTGGCGGGTGATCCCAGGATGACGGAGTTGTCGGGAAATTCCTTCCCTTCGGTGATCAGCGCATTGGCGCCGACCAGGCAATTGGCGCCAATCTTGGCGCCGTTCAGGATCGTGGTGCCCATGCCGATCAGAGTTTGATCGCCGATGGTGCAGCCATGCAGCACGACGTTATGGCCGATGACGCAGTCCTGGCCGATGGTCAGCGGAAAGCCGGGATCGGTGTGCAGGGTGGCATTGTCTTGGATCTGCGAGCGGGCGCCGATGTCGATCCACTCATTATCGCCGCGCAACACCGCGCCCCACCAGATGCTCACATCGGAATGGAGCCGCACCCGGCCGACCACGGTGGCCGTCTCCGCCACCCAATAAAGGCCGTTGGCCGGAAATTCGGGGCTCTCGCCGTCAAGCTCGTAGATCGCCATGCCCGCTCCTTAGATCTCGCGCAGGGGCCTTGAATACGCGTCTCGGGGCGCATTGTCATGCCCGCGAGGGTTAGGAGCCGGTACTTGCAGCGTTGCCGGGGGAAGTCTCGTCCTGCTGGATCACGGAGAGCGAGCCGTCGGTCTCGAGCACGACACAGGCGATTTGGGCCAGGTCGGAGGTGCCGCTATCGCGCATCGCCGCTTTGACCTCGTCGCGGGTCACCCGCTGACCCCGCATGGCCTCGTCCAAATAGACGCCGTCGCGGACCAGCAGCGTCGGCTCGCTCTTGACCAGTCTGCGCACAAGCTCAAAGCGAACCGAGGCCCATGTGATGATGAATTGCAGGACAATGAGAAGCGCCAGCGCCAAGACGCCTTCGGCAAGCGGAATGGAGTTGTCGAGGATAACGGCCGCAAAGGTCGAGCCGAGCGCCACCGTCACCACGAGATCGAAGGCATTCATCTTGCTTAAAGACCGCTTGCCCGACACGCGCAGGAGGGCGATGAGCGCCGTGTAGGCCATGGTGCCGACCACGAGGACGCGGAGAAGGCCAAACCAATCGTTGAAGAACATGGGGCGCTCCAAAAAAGATGGGCGGCCAAAGCCGCCCATCCAATCGTAGACGAAAAAGTCGGGTTACTCGACGTGCTTGCCGGTCTCGGTGTCGGCTCGCTTCTCGGTCTTCTCGCCGAGCCACTTGAACGTCGGCGCCGCTGCGAGCTGCTCCTTGGTGGCGTCGAGCACGATCACCATGTCGCTGTGGTCCGCATCGTCGGTTTCTACGGCTTCGTTTGCAGCCGTCTCGTCCTCGGTCTTGGCCTTATCGTTGGCATCGGCCTCGACCTTCTTCTCCATGGCTTCTTCCGAGCGGAATTTCAGCGCATCGAACGGGACGCCGACATCCTTCTCGCCGAGGCCGAGGAACCCACCGACGCCGATGGTCACGGCAACGACTTTGCCCTTCTCGTTGAGGATCACATTGTTGATCTCACCGAGATTTTGACCGTCGGTATTTTGCACGGACTTGCCGATCAAAGCTTGAGCGGTCCAATCGGAGGGAGCCTGCTGGGTCACATATTTGAAGGCGGGCGGCGTCGGCTTTACGTCGGCCTGATCATCGGCACCTTTGACGTCCGTCTCCGCGGTCACCTTGTCGGCCATGGCCTTGTCGTTCATGGCCTCGTTTTCCGCCGCGGCGCTGTCGCCTGACTGGTCAGCCATTGGCGTGGCGTCGTCCGCCGCCGCCGTCTTCGCCGGCTTGGCGATCTCCGTGTTGAGATCCTTGGCTTCCTTCAGATGCTCTTTCAGGGTCGGCAGCGTGTCGCCGGCCCAATCCTTGAGCGCCTCGTTGTCGCCGGACTTGGCATAGGCCTCGAACAGGCTGACGGCCTTCTCGTGGGCCGCGACCTGCATCGGCACATAGGCCTTGTCGAAGGCGGCGCCGGACGCGCTGTTCAGCTCGTCAAGCTTGGCCTTGTGCGCCTCGTCGAGGGCGGTCGGGAACGTCGCCTTGATCTCCTCGTCCTTGACCAGCTCATTCAGGGCTTTTGTCGTCCCGGTGTGGTCCTCGACCATCTCCTCGCCGAAGTCTTGCACGTCCTCGTTCTCGGCCTTCTTGGCCGCGAGCGTGCCGGTCTGAATCTCGAACATGTCGCTCAACGCGACCTTGTTCACGAAATCTTGGGTGGAAACGGTTTCGGCGGAGGCCGGCATGCTCGCCAGGAACGGCAAGGTAAGCGCCAGCGCTGCCGCAAAAGCGGTCTGCTTCATCATCGTGCTCCTATTTTTTCTATGGCCGCGGGGTGCGCGGGCCGGGGGCGTTTCTGTGCACAGTCAACGGTGGACGGCGGTCCTCGGTTCCATCGTTCCGCCGCATTGCCGGGCGCACAAACCTTGAGCCGGTTCCGGCCGCGCCCTAGGGTAGTGCTGGAAGATCGCCGGAAGACAGGGGAAACGATGGGACGACAGCTTGGCCGCCTGGCCGCAAGTCTGATGGTGCTGCTGGGGGCCGGCATGCTCGACGCGGCGGCCGAGCCGCTGCCCGTCAAGCCGCCGAGCGAGAACCTGGTGCAACCCGCCTGGGGCCTCACCGGCTCCTGCGATCCCATCGACTTCGACAGCGTGAAGATCGAATATTATCGCGACCGTGGCGCCTATCAGCTCACCGTCACCGGCATCAAGCCTTACACCAATATGGAGGTGTCGCTGAACAGCGAGCCCTATGACCGCAAGCCGGCTTACTTGCGGACGATGGTCGTGGGCTGCGTCAAAAACTTCATCGTGGTGCCGCTCGAGACGCCTTATTACCTCACGGTGCCTCTGGCCCCGCTGATGGGCACCCAGGGGGTGGAGATCGTCGGCGCCTCGGGCAGCGTCCGCCGCAACGCGCCCCGGCGATAGACGGGGACCGATCCCCCTTGTAACGCCTGGCCCCCCCGGTTATGAGGAGGCGCCCGTTAAGGCCAATTTCGAAGGTTAAGAGCCCCAATGAGTTCCGAAGCTTCCGATCGCCCGGCGTCGCACGGCGGCGGTAACCCGCTCGTTATCTTCATTATTTCGCTGTGCGCGGCCATCGTCATGGCCGGCGGCTGCGGCATCGTGCTGGAAGCGTTCGTCATCGCCGCCACCAATCTTTTCGAGCTCGGCGCCACCTTTGTCTGGGTCGCGAGCGCGGCCAATGCGGCTCTGGTTCTTTGGCTTGCCCTGTGGACCTTTGCCCGCTCCTGGCATGTTGAGCGGCGCTTGCGGGCTGGCCTCGAGGTTGACGAGCCCAAGTGGTCGATCCTCGACAATTTACGGGCTTAACCGCCGATTTCCGGCGGAAACGCGCGATAAACCGCGCGATTATGCAATGCGGCTCGGACGAAAAGTCCGTATGCTCTGACCAAAGCAACAACCCTTGGGGGAGTTCGGCAATGTCGGTTTGGGGAAAGCTCGCAGGCGCTGCCGCGGGGCTCGCGGTGGGAGGCCCGATCGGGGCGCTGCTGGGTGGCGTGGCGGGACATTACGCCATTGACCGCGATGGGGAGCAGGACGGACCGGCCGAGAACCAGGTGGCCTTCACCGTCGGCGTGATTGCGCTCGGCGCCAAGATGGCCAAGGCCGACGGCGTCGTCACCATGGATGAGGTCAACGCCTTCAAGGAAGTCTTCAAGGTGCCCGAGGGCGAGATGAAGAACGTGGCGCGCGTCTTCAATCTGGCCAAGCAGGACGTGTCCGGCTACGAGGCCTATGCCGAGCAGCTCGCCACCATGTTCAAGGGCAACCGCAAGCTGCTCGAGGACGTGCTCGAGGGTCTGTTCCACATCGCCAAGGCGGATGAATCCTTGCACCCGGGTGAGGAGGAGTTCCTGTCGCAGGTGGCCAAGCGCTTCGGCCTCACGCCCACCGAGTTCAGCTACATCAAGGCGCGCCATGTGGTGGCCTCCAAGCGCAATCCGTATGATGTGCTCGGCATCGATCCGTCGATCGGCAATGACGATCTGAAGAGCCAATACCGCAGGCTGGTTGCCGACAATCATCCCGACAAGCTGATGGCCCGCGGTGTGCCCAAGGAGTTCATCGCCATCGCCACCGAGAAGGTGGCCACCATCAACGAGGCCTACGACGCCATCGCCAAAGAGCGCGGGATGTAGGCTTGTGCCTGATTGCCCGGTCCAGGCCGGGCGGTGAACAAGCAGACAACATGACCGCCGCTCCCGACAGCAAGCTCGCCACCTTGTGGTGCCCGTCGCCGAATTTCGAGCCGCGGCGCGAGGACCGCGTGCCCGACATGCTGATCCTGCATTACACGGGTATGGAAACGTCGGACGCGGCGCTCGATTGGCTGACGCGCGAGGAGGCGAAGGTCTCCGCCCATTATCTTGTCGACGAGGCGGGCCGCATCGCGCAGATCGTGGCGGAAGAAATGCGCGCTTGGCATGCCGGCCAGAGCTACTGGGCCGGCGAGACCGACCTCAATTCCTGCTCGATCGGTATCGAGATCCACAACCCCGGCCACGATTTCGATTATCCGGACTTTCCCGAGGTGCAGATGCAAGCGGTCGAAGCGCTCTGCCGCGACATCCTGAGCCGTCAGGCAATCCCGTCCGCGCGTGTGCTGGCGCATTCCGATATTGCGCCGGGCCGCAAGCGCGACCCCGGCGAACGCTTCGACTGGGCGCGCCTCGCCCGGGCCGGCGTCGGCCTGTGGGTCGAGCCAGCGCCGCTCGGCGCCGATGCGGGCCTAGGCCTTGGCGACGAGAACGACGCCGTCGCAGCACTGCAAAGCGGGCTGCAGGAGTTCGGCTACGGGGTGGAGGTCACCTCCACCTATGGCAAGGGACTGGAGCAGGTGGTCGAGGCGTTCCAACGCCATTTCCGCCCCCTCAGGATCGACGGACGGGCCGATATCTCCACCCGCGATACGCTGGCCCGGCTGCTCGCCGCCCACCGGGCCGCGGCCACGTCTTAGGTCCCAAGAAAATGGACCCGCCCCGAATGCGGAGCGAGCCCAAGAGAACAACTAAGAGAACACTGCTTCGTCTAAGGCCGCGCTGCTAACGCATGCTCTGATAGGCGGTGTGCGCCTTGCGGGCGTTCCGCTTCGGATGCTGCATGAACTCACTCATCGCGGTTTGGCTACCGAAGCAATAGGTCTTGCCGTCGAGCTGCGAGTTGATGCTGCAGTCCGTCTTGACGATCTTGCCCTGCGTCAGGGCCATGGCGTCCATGTTCTCGTATTCGCCCGTCGCGGCGAATGCGGCCGAGGCAAGCCCGAGCATGAGGACGCTCACGACGGAAGCTGTCGAGAAGATCCGAATCATACTGTCCTCCAAATGCAATTTTCAACGATGCGCCGCTACGGCCCCTCGCGGGGCCACCGCATCTCAGGGACCGCGCGCGCGAGCCACTCTACGCGCGCAGCGGAGCGGCCGAGAGCGTTGGCGGCGGCAAGCGTTAAGGGGGGCTTGGCGGGCTCCGGCGATCTTTAGTCAGATCATCCGAGCAGTTTCGTAAATCCGTTCCGGCGTCCGGCGCGCCGCAAGAGAAAGGCCCGCCTGGGGAGGCGGGCCTTGGCTTTGCGTTCGCGGGTACGGGGGAAAACGCGGCTAGTGCTTGCTCTTGTAATAGGTATCGGCCTTGGCGAGATTGGCCGCCGGGTCCTTCATAAACAGCGTCTTGGCCGTCTCGTTGCCGAAGCAATAGGTCTTGCCGTCGACCTCGGCATTGATGGAGCAGTCCGTCTCCACGTCCTGGCCGAGCGCGAGGCCCATGGTGCACATATTGTCGTACTCGCCTTTGGTCGCGGCATTGGCGGCGGTCGCGAACAGCAGGGCGCCGGCCATGGCGGAAGCGAGAATAAGTTTGTTCATGGTGGTTTCCTCCAAGTGGGGATCAGGCAGGATCCTGAAGACATCACGCTACGGGAGGACAACGCGCAAACTATGTGACTGGGGTCACGGAGCGCCGGTCACAATTTCGCGAGCGGCTGTAAGGGAGCCCCCGCAAAGAAAAAGGCCCGCCTCAATGAGCGGGCCTTTTGGCTTTTCGGCGATCGATCGTTACAGCGTCTCTTCGAAGTCCATGCCTTCGAAGGTGTAGCGGTCGACCTGGGTCCAGATGCCGTCCTCCTGCACCGGGACCTTGTGGATCTTGACCTTGTTGACCTTGAGCTTGCCGGTCTTCTCGTCCACCCAGAAGTCGAGGTCGTAATATTCGTCCGTGCTACCCGGCTTGCGGAAGTCGGTGCAGGCGAAGAAGTCGCCTTCCTTCTTCAGATGGCGCACGGGGCGGTGCATCTCGACGAATTGCAGCGTGAGATCCTCACCGGTCTTGTCGTCCTTGACGGTGATGTTGCCGTCCTCGTCCTCGTTCTCGAGGATGTAGTCGTGGATCGCAGCCATGACCTGCCATGCCCGCGCCCCTTCGATGCTGCCGGGATGCTCCTGCACGGGAAGCCACCACCAGGCCACCGGCAACCGCGTGATCATGTAGTAGCCGTCGCCGTCCCGTTTCGGACCCTTCTGCACGCGGATATCCATGAGGGTCAGATCCTGGCCCTCCGGCTTGAACCAGAAGTCGAGGGCGTATTGCTTTTTCGGCTCGTCCTTGTCGTGGAAGATGACATTGGCGAACCAGCCATAGCCCTCCATGCCGCGCACGATCTTGATCTCCTCGTAAACGAGATTGAGGTCGGCATTCAGCTTGGGGTCGTGAAATACGAAAGTGCCGTCCTTGGAGCGTTCGGCGACGACCTGTTCGACCCTCGCGTTGACGTCCTTGTCGGTGAAGACTTTGTCGCCGGCTGCGGCCTTGGCCTCCTGTTGCTCGAGGAATTTCTTCGCCTTGGCGATATTGCCTGCGGGATCCTTGAGGAAGGCGGACTTCGAGCTCTCGCTTGAGAAGCAATAGACCTTGCCGTCTTCGTCGGTCCAATTCACCGAGCAATCGGTGCTCACCATCTGACCGTCGGCAAGTCCCATGGCGCAACTGTCGTCGAACTCGCCGTGGCCGGGAGCAGGGGACATTGCCATGTCGCCGGCCATGTCGTCGGCGGCGTGAGCGAAAGACAGTGTGCCGAGGCACACCATTGCGGCCAGCGCTGTCGAGCGCGCCAGCGAGACAAGGAGCCGATCGGCGAACATATCAGTCATTGTCTTGATTCCCTTGGGTGTTTCTTGTTGGAGTTCGAGTGGTCGCTGTTATAGGCCCGTGGGCGCCATCCGTTATGTGACTTAGGTCACCATACGAGGTCACTGCCGCGTGGCCCGAAGGCGAGGGGGCGTCTCCTCTTCATCGGCGGCCGCATAGCGCGCCAGTGCCGGCCGATCGAGCATCTCGATCGAGCCGCGCGACGAGCGCACCCATCCCATCCGTTCCCATTCCGAGAGATAGCGGCTGATGACCTCGCGCACGCTGCCGAGGTCGAGCGCCAGTTGTTGATGGGTCTTGGACACGATGCCGCGTGCGTCGGTCTCCGCCAGTAGCCGCCGCGCCAGTCTGAGGTCGAGGCTGGCGAAAGCCACCTCGTCCACCAGCATGATGAGGCTCGATAGCAGGTCCCCATAATTGCCGAGCACGTAGTGCCGGAATTTCGGCGAGGAGATCATCAGCCGATGGAAGACGCTCGACGGCAGCGCGGCGAGCAGCACGTCGGCCTGCGCCGTGCTTTCGGCCGGGAAGGGATTGCCGGCGATCAGACAAGAGGTGGTGAGCACGCAAGTCTCGCCCGGGCCCACCTGATACAGCAGGATCTCGCGGCCGGCCTCCGACGTCTTGAAGATCCGAGTCTGGCCCTCGATGCACATCACGTAGTTCTGGCAGATCTGCCCCTGGTAATAGGCGATATCGCCTTCGCGCAGCCGGTTGAACTGCGTCGCCTCCATCAGCTCCGCCTTCGCCTCCGGCTCGAGCTCGGCAAGTTCGGGGAAGGCGTTGAGCCAACGGGTGATCAGGACTTGGTTTTGCATCGCTCGCTTAGGGTTTGGCTAGAAGCTCGTGGCCGAAGCTGCCGGCCCAGGGGCCCAGGCCCGAAAGGCGCACACAAAGCAGTCGGCGCGGCAGATCGTCGCTAGAATATGGGAACAAGCGGCAATTGGCCGATCAAAATGCCGTTACGAGCCGGGCAATTCCGTTAAACATGACGCTGCCTCAACGGCTTGACGCGAGCCACGCCGGGCCCCTTATTTATGAGTGTCAGCAAGCCGGATGGCCGCTCCGCCAGTATTGCGTATCAGGCGGGGAGGAAAGTCCGGGCTCCACGGAAACACGGTGCCGGATAACGTCCGGCGGGGGCGACCCCAGGGAAAGTGCCACAGAAAGCAGACCGCCCGCCCTCGCTTCGGCCAGGCGGGTAAGGGTGAAAGGGTGCGGTAAGAGCGCACCGCGTCCTTGGCAACAAGGATGGCAGGGCAAACCCCACCGGGAGCAAGACCAAATAGGGGTCGCGTGGGCGAGCAATCGTCTAAGTCTGTTTCCAGACAAGCGACCCGGGTTGGTTGCACGAGGCGCCTCGCAAGATGCGCCCCAGATGAATGGCCATCGTCTCGCATCCGCGAGAGACAGAACCCGGCTTACAGGCTTGGTGACATGCTTATGACCGGCGCGCAGGGCAACCCCCTCGCGCCGGTCTCCAGTTCACGTCTTTTTTCCCAATTATGGCGAAACCGAAGCAGCGCTCGGGCGTTCAGTCTACATATTGATACTGGCGGCTAACGAAAGGAGACCTGCCATGCTCGGTTGGGCTTTGACATTCCTGGTAATCGCACTCATCGCCGGCTTGTTCGGCTTCGGCGGCATTGCCGGCGCTTCGGCGAGTATTGCGCAGATCCTGTTCTTCATCTTCCTGGTTCTGCTGGTGATCTCGCTCGTCATGCACTTTGTGCGTCGCGCGTAGCAATCGCGCAGGCTGAAGACGACAACGGCCGGTCCGGATAATCTCCGGACCGGCCGTCTCGTTAAGAAGCGCTTCTGCCGTGCTACGCCGCGGCGAGGTCGAAGCGGTCGGCGTTCATCACCTTATTCCACGCTGCCACGAAATCGCGCACGAACTTTTCCTTCGTATCGTCCTGGCCATAGACTTCCGCCAGCGCCCGGAGTTGGGAGTTCGAGCCGAAGACGAGATCGGCACGGGTGCCGGTCCACTTCACCGCGCCGCTTTCGCGATCACGTCCCTCGAACACATCCTCCTGGTCGGAGACCGCTTTCCACTCCGTGCTCATATCGAGCAGGTTGACGAAGAAATCGTTGGTCAGCGTCTCGGGCCGGCTCGTGAACACTCCGTGCTTCGACTGTGCGTGGTTCGCACCCAGAACACGCATGCCGCCGAGGAGGACCGTCATCTCGGGCGCGGTTAGTGACAGGAGCTGCGCTTTGTCGATCAGCAGCTCTTCCTCCGACACGGTGTACTTGCCCTTGATGTAGTTGCGGAACCCGTCTGCGATCGGTTCGAGGACGTCGAAGGAGTCGACATCGGTCTGCTCCTGCGACGCATCCGTGCGGCCCGGCGTGAACGGAACTTCGACCGTGTGTCCGGCGGCCTTGGCGGCTTGCTCCACCGCCGCACCACCGCCGAGCACGATCAGGTCGGCCAGCGACACTTTCTTGCCGCCGCTTGCCGCGCCGTTGAAGCCTGTCTGGATGCCTTCGAGGACGCCGAGCACCTTGGCCAGTTGGTCGGGCTGGTTGACCGCCCAATCCTTCTGCGGCGCAAGGCGGACACGCGCCCCGTTTGCGCCGCCCCGCTTATCAGACCCACGGAACGTCGAAGCTGACGCCCAAGCGGTGGAGACGAGCTCCGGGATCGACAGCCCCGATGCGAGGATCTTGCTCTTGAGGTCGGCGATGTCCGCCGCGTCGATCAGGACATGATCCGGCGCGGGGATCGGGTCCTGCCAGATGAGATCCTCGGCTGGGACTTCCGGGCCGAGATAGCGCGCCTTCGGGCCCATATCGCGGTGGGTCAGCTTGAACCAGGCGCGGGCGAAAGCGTCGGCGAACTCTTCCGGGTTGGCATGGAAGTGGCGCGAGATCTTCTCGTAGTCCGGATCCATGCGCATCGCCATGTCGGCGGTCGACATCATGATCGGCAACCGCTTCGACGGATCCTCCGGATCGGGCGCCATGTCCTCTTCCCTGAGGTCTTTCGCGTGCCACTGCCAGGCGCCCGCGGGACTTTGACTCAGTTCCCACTCGTAGCCGAACAGGACATCGAAATAGCCATTGTCCCATTTCGTCGGGTTCGCGGTCCAGGCGCCTTCGAGGCCGCTCGTGATGGTGTCGCGGCCCTTGCCGCTCTTCCACGTCGACAGCCAGCCGAAGCCCTGGTTTTCCAGCGGCGCGGCTTCCGGCTCGGGGCCGATTTGGTCGACCGGACCTGCGCCGTGGGTCTTGCCGAAGGTGTGACCGCCCGCCGTCAGTGCCACCGTCTCGTAATCGTTCATCGCCATACGCGCGAACGTCTCGCGGATATCGTGGGCCGAGGCGAGTGGATCGGGATTTCCGTCCGGTCCCTCGGGGTTCACGTAGATGAGCCCCATCTGCACGGCGGCAAGCGGGTCCTCGAGCTCACGGTCGCCGGAATAGCGCGCGAGCTGGTGGTCGCTCGTGGCGAGCCACTCGTCCTCTGCGCCCCAATAGATGTCTTCCTCGGGCTCCCAGATGTCCTCACGCCCGCCGGCGAAGCCGAAGGTCTTGCCGCCCATCAACTCGATGGCGCAATTGCCGGCCAGGATCATCAGGTCGGCCCAGGAGATCTTGTTGCCGTATTTCTGCTTGACCGGCCACAGCAGCCGGCGCGCCTTGTCGAGATTGCCGTTGTCCGGCCAGCTATTCAGCGGCGCGAAACGCTGCGAGCCGGCACCGGCGCCACCACGGCCGTCGGCGGTCCGGTAAGTGCCCGCGCTGTGCCATGCCATGCGGATGAAGAGTCCGCCATAATGCCCGTAGTCGGCCGGCCACCAATGCTGCGAGTCGGTCATCAGCGCGTAAAGGTCTTCCTTCACCGCCTTCAGGTCGAGCGACTTGAAGGCTTCCGCGTAGTTGAACGCCTCGCCCAGCGGGCTGCACAGGGCGGAGTTTTGGTGAAGCATCTTGAGGTTTAGCTGGTTCGGCCACCAATCGCGGTTCGACCGCATGCTCGTATTGGTGGCGCCGTGCGCCACGGGGCAACCGCCCGCCTTATCGACTTTTTGGTCCATGTCTGTCTCCGTCGGGAACTCTTTGGGGTGATCTCGCTGCGCGCCGGGAGGCGGAGCATGCGTCCACCTTAGAATAAGTGCAAATCGAATTTGCCTATGTAGTCGATCAGAAAAACTTATGAAGAAAATGCCGCCAGTTCGACCGCGAAGGCGGTCGGGATGACCGTCAGCCGCCGAGAAAATCCCGGATCATATCGAGCGTCGCCGCCGGCTGCTCCTCTTGCGGCATGTGTCCGCAGCCCTCGACGAGTTTGAGGGTGGAGTTGGGCAAGGTCCGCCGCAGCTTGAGCCCGACGTCGAGAGGCACGATGCGGTCGTGGTCGCACCACATGATGAGGGTCGGCATCTCGATCGACTTGTAGCGCTCGGAGATCTCTTCCAGGCCGTCGGGCATGATCTGCCGCGCGCTATGAATGATGGCGTGCTTGCCCGCCGCGGTCCGGAGCGGCGCGGCGTAGGTCTCCACCTCTTCGTCGTCGATCTTGCTGTTGTCGAGATAGGCGATGCGCAGCGCGATGCGCGTCTGCATCGCCGGCGGCACCATGCGCACGCCCACATGCGAGAACAGCGGCATATCCAGCATGCGGAAGAACACCGGGATGTCTTGCGGGTAGGCGATCGTGTCGAGCAGCACGAGCTTGGTGATGCGGCCCCTGAGCCGCTCGTCGTCGCTCAACGCCAGCACCAGCGCCACGCCGCCGCCGAAGGAGTGGCCGACAAGCGTCAAGTCGCGCAGGTCGCGGTCGACGATCAACTGCTCCAGCAACTCGGCCTGATCGAACACCGAGTAACGAGTGTCGAACGGCTTGTCGGACTGGCCGAAGCCTTTGAGATCGACGGCGATGACCCGGTGACTTTGGGCAAGCTCGGGCGCGATGCCGCGCCATGTATATGTGCTGGCGCCGAAGCCGTGAATGAGGAGCACCGGCGGGCCTTCGCCCTCCTCTTCATAGAAGAGCTTCACCGGCGCTTCGGGCGGGCCGAGCCGCGCGAACCATGGTCCGTCGCCCGCGCTCTGGGCCCCCGGGGCGCAAGCGACAAGCGCGAGCAATGCGAGCGCGGCTAAGCCGCCCGCCGCTTTCAAGCCTCTCGTTGCCATTGCCGCAAAGGTCCGTCGCCTCGTTCCGGCTGCCAGTGGGCGCCCCGAATACGCAAACTGTAAGGCCACCCCGGCTGCGAATCATTTGAGCCCGGCGGCGTTAACCCTCCGCCTTTGTACCGTGCTTCGTGCGCAAGCGGCAATTGGCCTCGCAACTCAAAAAGCGGTGGCAGCGTTCGTATCTGGCGTGCCGGTTTCCCACAGAAACGACCCGCATGCCCGGCGCTTTCCATTGACGCCCATATGATCCCATGCTATCCCATTAATGCCCGTTCGGTGAGTGGGGTGGAGGAAGTAGGCAGCTGCTTCCTTAGAGGCCACGGGGGGATTCAGCGCCGCTTCCTCCACCCATTTCTCGAAGATCGGGCGCCTGCGCCGAAGCGCCGTTTGTTCATCCAGTCCAATCCAGTCGGCTTCGATGCGCGTGAGGGGGAGATGGACCAGTTTGTCTCGACATTCACCAACAAGATCGACTCCAAAGGTCGCGTCTCGGTCCCCGCTTCTTTCCGCACAGTCCTCGCCAAGGACGGCCTCGACGGCATCTACTGCTATCCATCGCTCGATGCGCCAGCGCTCGACGCCGGCGGTCAGCGCCTCATCGACAAGATCAATCATTTGGTCGAAGACCTCGCGCCCTATTCCGATGAGCGCGATCAACTCGCTACGGCGCTCTTCGGCACCAGCGAAATCCTCACCATCGATCAGGACGGCCGTACGATTTTGTCGGAGCGTCTGCGCGAGCACGCGGGGATTACCAGCCACATCACTTTTGTCGGGCTGGGCGAAAAATTTCAGCTCTGGGAGCCGGAGCGCTTTGAAAAGCATTTGGCGGAGTCGCGCAACAAAGTGCGTGACCTTCGCAAGTTACTCGGCGCGGGGCGTCGCGGAAGCGGCGGGCCAGAGGGAGCACGGGAATGATGGCGGGTCGTGGCAGCTTGGCTGCCGCTGGCGGACCGGCTCGCCACATTCCCGTGATGCTCTCCGAGGTTCTGGCGGCTCTCGCGCCTAAGGACGGCGACATCATCGTCGACGGCACGTTCGGCGCCGGGGGTTATGCCAAGGCCATCCTCGACGCTGCCGACTGCAAGCTCATCGCCATCGATCGCGACGAACAGGCCTTCGCCTTGGGGGGCGAATTGGCCGAAGCCTATCCCGGACGCTTGATGGCCGTGCTCGGCCGCTATGCCGAGATGGAGGCTCTCGCCGAAAGCGAAGGCTTCTCGTCGGTCGACGGCGTGACGCTCGATCTCGGTGTCTCCTCCATGCAGCTCGACCAGGCCGAGCGCGGCTTCTCCTTCGCCAAGGACGGCCCCCTCGACATGCGCATGGGCGGCAATGGGCCGACGGCGGCCGACATCGTCAACGCGCTGTCGGAAACGGAACTGGCTGATATCATTTATGTTTTCGGCGAGGAGCGGCGTTCGCGCGCCATCGCCAAAGCCATCGTCGCCAGCCGCGCCGAGGCTCCCATCATGCGGACGGGCGAGCTTGCCGACATCGTCGCCCGGGTGCTCGGCCGCCGCCATGACGATCCCAAGCACCCCGCGACACGGACCTTCCAGGCCTTTCGTCTTTATCTCAATGCCGAGCTCGACGAGCTGGCCGACGGTCTTGCCGCCGCCGAACGGCTGCTGAAAGCCGGCGGACGGCTCGTGGTCGTCACCTTCCATTCGCTCGAGGACCGCATCGCCAAGCGCTTCTTCGCCAGCCGCGCCATGGCCGGCCCGCGCGGCTCTCGGCACCTTCCTGAGACCGGAGCGCAAGAATTTGCGCCAAGCTTCCAGCTTCTTAACCGTCGGCCTTTAGAACCCAGTAACGATGAGATTCGGCGGAACCCGCGGGCCCGCTCGGCGCGGCTCAGGGCCGGGAAACGCACCGCGGCGCCGGCTCATCCGCTCGATCTTGCGGCGCTCGGGGTACCGAGGCTTCACGGCTAAGGGGCACGCAAGGGTAATAGTAGGGGGACGCGGGCGTATTTTCCGCGCGTTTGTAACATGTTGCGTTTCGTCAATATCTGCCTCGTCCTCGGGCTCGTGGCGCTCGCCTATGTGATCTATCAGGCGAAATACGAGGCTCACACCCTCGATGAGCGCATCATCGTCCTCAACAAGGAAATCGAGACCGAGCGCGACGCGCTTGCCGTGCTGCGCGCCGAGTGGAGCCTGCTCAACCGGCCCGAGCGCATCGAGCGGCTGGCCAAGAAATATCTCAAGCTCACCCCGGCCCATCCCCAGCAGCTCTTGATCCTCGACGAGGTCACCGACCGCGACTTGGAGCGCGCGCGCGTCCGGGAGACCGCGAGCACCGCACGGCCGGGAACGGCCAAGGCAGCAACCAATTAAGCAGAGTAGCCCGTTGCGCGAGACCGACAGATCCGATCCTGCCGAGGCGCGCGCCGCGCGCGTCTACCATGCCCGTTGCCGGTATCGCTTCCGCTTGGCGTGTCTCGGCTTCGCCGTGGCCTTCGTCCTGATCGGCGGCCGGCTGGTGACGCTGGGCTTCGCCGGCACCGAGAAAAGCGGCGGCGGCGGCTACGACATTTCCACCACGGTGCATCGTCCCGACATCCTCGACCGTAACGGCCGGCTGTTGGCGACTGACATTCGCGGCGCCACGCTCTATGCCGATCCGAAGCGCGTCATCGACTGGGACGAGCTCTCCGAGCAGGTCGCCTCGGTGCTGCCCGGCGTCAACGCCAGGAGCCTGCGCAAGCGGCTCGCCGGCGGCAGCCGCTTCGTCCGCATCAAGCGTGAGCTGACCCCGAAGCAGCAGGCCGAGATTCATGAGCTGGGCCTGCCGGGCTTGGGATTCATCGAGGAATATCGCCGCGTCTATCCCGTCGGCGCCACGGCCAGCCATGTCGTCGGTCTCGTGGATGTCGACAATCGCGGCCTCGCCGGCATCGAGAAATTCGTCGACGACAACCCGCAGCTGACCATGATGGACCCGCAGACCGCCGCGGGCGACGAGGCGGTCACCATCTCTCTCGACGTCGGCGTGCAGCACGTCCTGCGCGAGGAGCTCAAGACGGCGATGGACACCTTCAAAGCCAAGGCCACCGCCGGCATCGTCATGGACGTGCGCTCGGGCGAGGTGCTGGCGTTGGCGTCGCTGCCGGACTACGACCCCAACCATCGCGAGCAGGCGCTCGACAAGGACAGGCTGAACCGCATCGGCTTCGGCGTCTACGAGATGGGATCGGTGTTCAAGGTGTTCACCACGGCCGGCGTGCTCGACCTTGGGCTCGCCAATCTGAACACCAAATACGATGCCTCGAGCCCGATCCACTCCGGACGCTTCACCATCAGCGACTACCACGGCAAGGGACGCCCGCTCACGGTACCGGAGGTCTTCATCTATTCGTCGAATGTCGGCTCGGCCAAGGAGGCGCTTCATATGGGGGTCACGCGCCATCGCGCCTTCCTCAAGAAGCTCGGCCTGCTGGCGCCGGTTACCACGGAGCTTGGTCCGAGCGCCTCGCCGATCGTCCCCACGCATTGGCAAAAGCTGAACACCATGACCATCGCCTTCGGGCACGGCCTGTCGGTAACGCCGCTGCAACTCGTCACCGCCACCGTGCCGCTGGTGAATGGCGGCATCGCCGTGCCGCCGACCTTCCTACCGCGCTCAGCGGAAGAGGCCATGCGCGACAGTCCACGGGTGTTGAAGGCCGAGACCAGCGCTGCGATGTGCAAGCTCATGCGCATGAATGTGGAGAAGGGCACCGGCAAGAACGCCGACGCGGAAGGCTATCGCGTGGGCGGCAAGACCGGCACGGCGGAGAAGGTGGTCAAGGGGCGCTACAGCTCCTCGGCGCTGCTTACGAGCTTCCTTGCGACCTTCCCGACCGACGATCCGCAATATGTCGTGCTGGTCATGCTGGACGAACCGCAGAGGGTCGCCATCACCCATGGCTACGCCACGGCCGGATGGAACGCCGCGCCCACCGTGGGCAAGATCGTCGCCCGGATCGGCCCGATCCTCGGCGTCCAACCCAAGCTGGACGACGGCAAGGGCCGGTTTGACGCCAAGGTTTCCGCCACCTATTAGAGGTCTGTCCTCCTTCGCGAGGAATTGGCCAAGCCCTTGAATTCTTCAAGGGAAACGGCCCTGCAGGGGTCCATCGCAACTATGACTCTGGGTGAGCTGATCGGGCCCGAGGCGGAGCTGCCCCCAAGCTGGGCGCACCTGCCGATCACCGGGCTCGCGGCGGACAGTCGGCAGGTCGAGCCTGGCTTCCTGTTTGCCGCGTTGCCGGGTGTGAACACCGACGGCGCTCGCTTCATCGCCGCGGCCCTTGAGCGCGGCGCCGCGGCCATCCTCACTGCGGACGGCGCCGCACTGCCGCGAACCGATGTTCCGGTTGTCACCGACAAGGATCCGCGGCGTCTGCTCGCCCTCGTCGCCGCGCGCTTTTCCGGGCTCCAACCAGCGACCGAGGTCGCCGTGACCGGCACCAACGGCAAGACCTCGGTGGCGTCCTTCGTGCGCCAGCTCTGGGCCGGGCAGGGATTCCCGGCCGCGAGCCTCGGCACGGTCGGCGTCGTGACCCCAAACGGGACGCAAACGCTGCGGCACACCACGCCCGACCCGATCGAATTACACGCCCTTCTTGCGGCCATGGCGCGCGACGGCATCACCCATCTCGCGCTCGAAGCCTCCAGTCATGGCTTGCAGCAGCGCCGCATCGACGGCGTGACGCTCGCCGCCGGCGCTTTCACCAATATCTCCCGCGATCACTTGGATTATCACGCGACCTTCGAGGATTACTTCGCCCAGAAGCTGCGCCTGTTCCGCGAGCTGCTGCCGCAGGGCGCCACCGCCGTGGTCGATGTCGACGGCGAGGGCGGGGATCGCGTGGTCGACGAGGCGCGCGCGCGGGGGCTTCAAGTCATCACCGTGGGCCGTGCCGGCGAGACCTTGCGGCTCCTTTCCGACGAGATCGACGGCTTCTCGCAGACGCTTGTCATCGAGCATGACGGCAAGCGCCATGATGTCCGCCTGCCGCTGGTCGGTGGCTTCCAGGCATCCAATGCGCTGGTTGCCGCGGGGCTTTGTCTCGCCACGGGTGGCCGCGCCGAGGATGTCCTGCCGCTGCTCGCGGATCTGCGAGGGGCAAGAGGCCGCCTCGACCTCGCCGGCACGGCCAAGGACGGCGCGCCGATCTTCATCGATTACGCACATACCCCCGACGCTCTGGCCAAGGCGCTCGATGCCTTGCGGCCTTATGTGGAGAGCCGTCTCCTGGTGGTGTTCGGCTGCGGCGGCGATCGCGACAAGGGCAAGCGGCCGCAGATGGGGGCGGCGGCGATCGAAAAAGCGGACTTCGCCATCGTGACCGACGATAATCCGCGCGGCGAGGAACCAGCCCAGATTCGCCGTGAGATCCTGGCGGCAGCCCCTGGCGCCACCGAAATTGGCGACCGCGGGGAAGCCATCGCCGAGGCGATTGCCATGCTAAGAAGGGGCGACGTATTGCTTGTGGCCGGCAAGGGCCATGAGACCGGTCAGACGATTGGCACGACCGTTATTCCATTTTCCGACCACGACGCGGTGTCCGCCGCGCTCGGCAAAGAGGCGAAACTTGGCTGATCCGCTCTGGACCATCGGGGAGATCGTGGCCGCCACGGGCGGCAAGTCGTTAGGGGAGGCAGGCGCACCGGTCGGCCACTTTTCCATCGACAGCCGCAGCCTGGAGCCCGGCGAAGGCTTCATCGCCATTCGCGGCCCCAATCGTGACGGTCATGGTTATGTGATCCCGGCACTCGAGGCGGGCGCGGCCTGTGCGGTGGTCAACGGCACGTTTCCGTCCAACGACGAGGAGCGTCTGGTGCGCGTGACCGACACCTTCGCCGCCCTGAATGACTTGGGCCGCGCGGGCCGCGCGCGCGTCGAGCGCGCCGTCATCATCGGCGTCACCGGCAGCGTCGGCAAGACCGGCACCAAGGAGGCGCTGAGATTGGCGCTCGGCCCGAGCGGCACCGTGCATGCCTCCTCGAAATCCTTCAACAACCATTGGGGCGTGCCGCTGACGCTCACCAATATGCCGCGCGCGGTCGATTTCGGCGTGTTCGAGATCGGCATGAACCACGCCGGTGAGATCGACGGCCTGACCCGTCTCGTCCGCCCCCATATCGCCATCGTCACCACGGTGGCGCCGGTGCATCTCGGCTTCTTTCGTTCCGTCGAGGATATCGCCGACGCCAAGGCGGAGATCTTTCGCGGCCTGGAGCCGGGCGGCACGGCGATCATCAATCGCGACAATCCTCATTTCGAGCGCTTGGCGGCCCATGCCCGCGAACATGGCGCGACGATTGTCGGCTTCGGCGAGGCCGAAGGCGCCGAGGCCCGGCTGCTGTCGGCCGAGCTGGGCCCCGACGGGTCCACCGTGCAGGCGGATATTCTGGGCCAGATCGTCGACTACCGCCTCGGCGCGCCGGGACGCCATCTGGTGCTGAACTCGCTTGCCGTGCTGGCGGCGGTGAAGGTGGCCGGAGCCGATCTCAAGGCCGGCGCGGACGCGCTCGGCGCTATACAGGCCCAGGCCGGGCGGGGCCAGCGTCTGGTGATCGAGACCAAAGACGGTCCGGTCGCGGTCGTCGATGAGTCCTATAACGCCAATCCCGCCTCCATGCGGGCGGCACTCGCCACCCTCGGACTGACCCCGCGAGAGGCGTTTTCCCGCCGCGTGGCGGTGCTGGGTGACATGCTGGAACTCGGTTCCGAAGGTCCGAGGCTACACCGGGCGCTTGCGGATGCCGTTGACGAGGCCGGGGTAGATGTTGTCTTTGCCTGCGGCGAGCTGATGGGGGCGCTATACCAGGCCCTCCCGGCAGGCCGCCAGGGCGCCTACGCCGAGACCGCGGAGGCGCTTCAGTCCAAACTGGTCGACGCGGTGGGACCGGGGGACGTCATCATGGTCAAGGGGTCGCTCGGCAGCCGCATGGCCCCGCTCGTCGAGGCGCTGAAGCGCCGCTTCGAGGCGGAAAGCAGGTCGGCGTAGAGCGCCGGTTGAGGGGGAGGGACGGCGATGCTCTTTTGGTTGGCCGAGCTGGCGCCTGAAATCGCTGTCCTCAATATTTTCCGCTACATCACCTTCCGCACCGGCGGCGCGGTGATCACCGCGCTGCTCTTCGTGTTCCTGTTCGGGCCACGGGTGATCCGCTCGCTGCGCGTCCGTCAGGGCAAGGGCCAGCCGATCCGCAAAGAGGGGCCGGAGCGCCACATCCTGCAGAAACAGGGGACGCCCACCATGGGCGGCCTGATGATCCTCTCCGGTGTCACCGTCTCGGTGTTGCTGTGGGGCAATCTCACCAATCCTTATGTCTGGGTCGTGTTGCTGCTCACCCTCGTTTACGGCGCGGTCGGGCTCTACGACGATTATCTCAAGGTCACGCGGCAATCGGCCGACGGCTTCCGCGGGCGTGCAAAGATCCTCATCGAGACCATTGCCGCCCTGGTCGCCACGGCGATCATCGCCTCGGTCGGCGATGAGCCGTTCTCCACCTCGCTCGCCATTCCCTTCTTCAAGGACTTTATGATTCCGCTCGGCTGGTGGCTGTTCGTCATCTTCGGCACCTTCATTATTGTCGGCGCCGGCAATGCGGTGAACTTGACCGACGGCCTCGACGGCCTGGCCATCGTGCCGGTGATGATCGCCGCCGCCACTTTCGGCTTCATCTCCTATGTGGTCGGCAACGCGCTCTTCGCCGATTATCTGCAGATCCATTTCGTCATCGGAACAGGCGAACTCGCCGTCGTTTGCGGCGCGCTGGTCGGCGCCGGGCTCGGATTCCTGTGGTTCAACGCCCCACCGGCCCTCATCTTCATGGGCGACACTGGATCGCTGGCGCTTGGCGGCGCACTCGGCACCATCGCCGTCGCCACCAAGCATGAATTGGTGCTGGCCATTGTCGGCGGCCTGTTCGTGCTGGAGGCCGTCTCGGTGATCGTCCAGGTCACCTCCTACAAGCTTTTCGGCAAGCGGGTGTTCCGCATGGCGCCGCTGCACCACCATTTCGAGCAGAAGGGCTGGCCGGAATCCACGGTGGTCATCCGTTTTTGGATTATTGCCGTCGTGCTTGCTCTTGCTGGCCTCGCGACCCTGAAATTGCGCTAAGTTCCTGTCATCATGATTCCCGTGACGATCTTCGCCGGCTGCGACGTTGCGGTTGTAGGCCTCGGGCTGAGCGGCCTTGCGACCGCGCGTGCGCTTGAAAGTGGCGGTGCGACTGTCGTCGTGTGGGACGATAAGGAGGCCGCGCGCGCTGAAGCCGCCGCCGCGGGGCTCACCGTTGCCGATCTCACTGCCGCCGACTTCAAGCGCTTCGCCGCGCTGGTGCTGGCTCCGGGCATTCCGCTCACCCATCCCGAGCCTCATTGGAGCGTGGTGAAGGCGCGGGCTGCCGGTGTCGAGGTCGTCGGCGATGTCGAGCTGTTCTTCCGCGCCAAGTCGAAAGCCGGCACGAAGGCGAGAGTCGTTGTCATTACCGGCACCAACGGCAAATCCACCACCACCGCGCTCACGGCGCATCTTCTGAGCGCGGCAGGCAGGCGCGTGGGGCTCGGCGGCAATATCGGCACCGCTGTGCTCGATCTCGAGCCCTTCGCCGACGATCTCACTTATGTGCTGGAGCTGTCGTCGTTTCAGATCGATCTCACCCCGTCCCTCAAGCCGGACGCCGCCGCACTCCTCAACATCACTCCCGATCATCTCGACCGTCACGGCACGCTCGCCGACTATGCAGCGATCAAGGCGCAAGTCTTCGCGCAGCTCGGGGCGGACGCCACCGCCGTCATCGGCGTGGATGACATTCCGTGCCGCGCCATCGCCGAGACTTTGCACGGTCCCTTCGCGGTCAAGCGCGTCGCCGTCGGACAGCCGGTGCAGAACGGTGTCTGGGCGGAGGACGCGGTGTTGGTCGAGATGGAAGGCGGCCAGGAGGTCGCCCGCGCCGAGCTTGCGGGCATCGCCTCGCTGCGCGGCGCCCATAACTGGCAGAATGCGGCGGCCGCCTATGCGCTGGCGCGTGCGGAAAATCTGGAAGCGGCCGAAATTCAGCAAGGTCTCAAGAGCTTCGCCGGCCTGGCGCACCGCATGGAGCAGGTGGCGCGGGCGGCCTCCGTGCTGTTCGTCAACAACTCCAAGGCCACCAATGCGGATGCCGCCGGCAAGGCGCTGGCGAGCTTCGACGATATTTTTTGGATCGTCGGCGGCAAGGCCAAGGCGGGCGGGCTCGACGGGCTCGAGCCGTTCTTTCCCAAGATCGCGCGCGCCTATCTGATCGGCGAGGCGGCGGATGACTTTGCGGCGCAGCTTGGCGCGGCCGTCGACCATGTCGTTTGCGGCACGCTGGAGCGCGCTGTAGCGTTAGCCGCCGCTGATGCCGCCCTGTCGGAAGCGCAAGAGCCTGTCGTGCTTCTGTCGCCGGCGTGCGCTTCGTATGATCAGTTCGCCAATTTCGCCAAGCGGGGCGATGCGTTCCGTGACATCGTCATGGGACTCGACGGCGCGACACGCGTGAGCCAGCAGGGCAGGGCCGCATGAGGATCACCCGCGCCGACAGAAGCGTGCTCTCCGACTGGTGGTTCACCGTCGACCGCTTGATGTTCTTCGGCCTCCTGCTGCTGATGGGCGCAGGTCTCGTGCTGTCCCTTGCGGCCAGCCCGCCGATTGCCGAGAGATACGATCTCGAGCATTTCCACTTCGTACGGCGCCATGCGGTGCTGCTCATTCCCGCCGTCGCCATCCTGTTCGCCGCCTCGACCTTGACGCCCAAGCAGATCAGGAGGACGGCGTTCGTGATCTTCCTGACCGGTATCGCCTTGATGATCCTTATTTTGTTCTTGGGGCCAGAGATCAAAGGCGCCAAGCGCTGGCTGCAAATCGGATCCTTTTCGCTACAGCCGTCGGAGTTCGTGAAGCCGGCCTTCATCGTGCTCACCGCCTGGCTGTTCAACGAGAGCCAGAAGCGGAAAGACGTGCCGGGTCTCGAACTGGCCATCCTGACCTATGCGGTCTTCGCCCTGCTGCTGGTGCTCCAGCCGGACTTCGGCCAGACGCTCCTCATCACGCTGGTGTGGGGCGCGCTGTTCTATATGGCCGGCATCAACATGATCTGGATCTTGGCGCTCGCCGGTGTCGGCATCGCCGGTCTCTTCACCGCCTATTTCCTCGTGCCTCATGTCGCCTCGCGCGTCGATCGCTTTCTCGACCCGGCCTCCGGCGACACCTATCAGACCGACCGGTCCATCAACTCCTTCCTCAATGGCGGCTGGTTTGGCCGCGGTCCGGGCGAGGGGACGGTGAAGGACGTGCTGCCGGATTCCCATACGGATTTCATTTTCGCCGTGGCCGCGGAAGAGTATGGCTTGATTGCGTGCCTTATTTTGCTGACTCTGTTCGCCTTCATCGTGCTGCGTGGGCTATCCAAGGCATCGCAAGAGCCTGACGGGTTCATCCGGCACGCGGTGGCGGGGCTCATCATGCTGTTCGGGCTGCAGACGTTGATCAATATGGCCGTGAATGTCGGCCTGCTTCCGGCCAAGGGCATGACTCTGCCGTTCATCTCCTATGGCGGGTCGTCGCTCCTGGCCATGGCGCTGACCATGGGTTTCGCGCTGGGGCTGACGCGCAAGCGGCCCAGGGCGGATCACATCAAACATTCGGCACAGACTGAGCCCGAGGCGGAAACGCCGGGCGCAAGGGGGCAGACGGCTTGAGTTCTCGGACCATTCTTCTCGCCGCCGGGGGCACCGGCGGGCATCTCTTTCCGGCCGCGGCCTTGGCTCAGGAGCTGGGCCGCCGCGGCTTCGCGATCGAGCTCGCAACGGATGACCGCGCCGAGCAGTTCGGCAGCGATTTTCCCGCCCGCGCGGTCTATCGCGTCCCGTCGGCGACCTTCACCAGCCGCTCGCCGACGGCCGTGGCGAAGACACTCGGCCGCCTGGGCACCGGCTTCATCCGCGCGCGGCGCCTGCTTGAGATGGTGCAGCCGCTCGTCGTCATCGGCTTCGGCGGCTATCCCACTCTGCCGCCGATCATGGCCGCGCGCTCGCTCGGCATCCCGACCATGATCCACGAGCAGAACGCGGTGATGGGGCGCGCCAACCGTTTTCTGTCGCGCTTCGCCGACGCCGTCGCGCTCTCCTTCCAGCCGACCAAGCGCTTGCGCCGAGGCGCCGAGAAGCGGTCGCGGCTCACCGGCAACCCGGTGCGCGATGTGGTGGCGTCCTACCGCAACGTGGCTTACACGCCGCCGGAGCCGGCGGGGCGCCTGCTCCTGCTCGTGTTCGGCGGCAGCCAGGGCGCGCATTTCTTCGCCGACGTTCTGCCAAAGGCGCTGGAGATGATGTCGTCGCCCTTCCGCTGGCGTCTCACGGTGGTGCAGCAAGTTCGCCCCGAGGACATGGCGGAGGTGCGCGCCGCCTATAAGGAGGCCAACATCGCTGCCCATCTGGCGCCGTTCTTCCGCGATCTGCCCGAGCGCATCGCCAACGCCCATCTGGTGATTGCCCGCGCCGGTGCCTCCACCGTGGCGGAGTTGACGGCGATCGGCCGCCCCGGGCTTCTGGTGCCCTTGCCCCACGCCCTTGACAACGACCAGCTCGAAAACGCTATTCGCCTGCAAGATGCCGGTGGCGGTTGGTGCATGCGCCAGTCGGACATCACGCCGGAGGGTCTGTCCGAGGAGCTTGCCCGGCTACTCGGCAATCCGGAGCTTCTCGCCAAGGCGGCGGCAAAGTCCAAATCGATGGCCAGCATCGATGCGGCCAAGAAGCTCGCCGACATCGCCGAGGAGCTGGCGGGACCAGAAGAGTAGGCGTCGACATGCATTTGCCACCGCCGGAGTCGATAGGCCTTTTCCACATCGTGGGCATTGGCGGTATTGGCATGAGCGCCATCGCCGAGGTGATGCACACGCGCGGCTATCGCGTGCAGGGCAGCGACTTGAAGGAGAGCGCCAATCTCGACCGGCTGCGCGCTCGCGGTATTTCCTGCCTGATCGGCCACGATCCAGCGAATATCGAGGGTGCGGCCTATCTCGTGATTTCCAGCGCCGTGAAAGCGGGCAATCCGGAGTTCGAGGCGGCCAAGGAGCGCGGCACGCCCATCATCCGCCGCGCTGAGATGCTGGCCGAGCTGATGCGCCCTTGCGCCACGGTCTCGGTCACCGGCACCCACGGCAAGACCACGACCACCTCGCTCATCGCCGATCTGCTCCATGGCGGCGGCCTGGACCCCACGGTCATCACCGGCGGCATCATCAATGCCTGGGGCACCAATGCGCGTATCGGCAAGGGCGAGTGGATGGTCGTCGAGGCCGACGAGTCCGACGGCACGTTCGTCAAGCTTCCCACGCAAATCGGCGTCGTCACCAATATCGATCCCGAGCACATGGACTTCTGGGGGACCGAGGAGGCGCTCTACGACGCCTTCGAGCAGTTCATCGACGCGATCCCGTTCTACGGCGCCGTGATTGCCTGCATCGACCATCCGGTGGTCCGCGCACTTCTCGCGCAGCTTGGGGGCGCCGAGAACGGGCGGCGCACACTCACGTATGGCGTGGCCCGCGACGCGGACATGAAGCTGTTCAACGTGCGACCCGATCACGCGACCATGACATTCGATGTGCGCCTGGGCTCGGGCGTCGTCGGCGGCGCCCGCGAGATCAATGACCTGACCCTGCCCACGCTCGGCCATTACAACGCGCTCAACGCCGTTGCCGCACTCGCCGTCGCCACCGAGGCCGGCGTCGGCGACGAGGTGATCCGCGCGACGCTCGCCGCGTTCTCCGGTGTCAAACGGCGTTTCAGCCGCGCGGGCGAGTGGCGGGGCGTCGCCATCTACGACGACTATGCTCATCATCCGGTCGAGATCGCCGCCGTGTTGCGCGGTGCAAGCGCTGCCGGCAATGGCCGCATCATCGCGGTGATGCAGCCGCACCGCTACACGCGCCTGCAAGCCTTGTTCAACGAGTTCTCCGCCTGTCTCGACGACGCCGACATCGTCATCCTGACGCCGGTCTACTCCGCCGGCGAGGTGCCGATCCCCGGGATCGATCGCGACGAGCTGGCCTCGGGCTTGCGCCGCCACGGCCATGCCAATGTGCTCACCGTGGATGACGAGGGTGCGTTGGCTACGACCATCGCCGAGATCGCGCAGGCCGGAGATCTCGTCGTCGGTCTCGGCGCCGGCACCATCACCGATTGGATCAACGCGCTGCCCGCACGGCTCGAGCAGCGCGGAGGCGCGGCGTGACCGGCGCTGCCCTCCTTCAAACGCTGACCGCTGGCCTGCCTGATCTAAGGGGCCGGCTCACGGCGGAAGCCCCGCTCAAGGACTACACCTGGTTCAGGGTGGGCGGCCCGGCGGAAGTGCTCTATTCGCCCGCCGACGAGGCCGACCTCGCTTACTTTCTGCAAGATCTTCCCACCGGCATCCCCATCACCGTAATCGGCCTCGGCTCGAATTTGCTGGTGCGCGACGGCGGCATCGAGGGCGTGGTCATCCGACTGGGCCGCGGCTTCGGCGACATCAAGATCGAAGAGGGCTCGCGGATTCGCGTCGGCACCGCCGTGCCCGACGTGAAGGTGGCGCGCGCCGCCGCCGATGCGGGCATTGCCGGTCTCACCTTCTATCGCGGCATTCCGGGCGGCATCGGCGGGGCGCTGCGCATGAATGGCGGCGCCCACGGCACCGAGACCTGCGAAGTGCTGGTGGAGGCTCGTGCCGTCGACCGCCAAGGCCATGTGCACGTGCTGCCCGTCGCCGACTTCCATTACGCCTATCGCCATTGCGGCGCGCCCGACGATCTCATCTTCACCGAGGCGCTGTTTCAGGGGAAGCCCGGCGATCCGGCGGAGATCCTCGCCGAGATGGACCAGATCGCGGCCTATCGCGAGGAAGTGCAGCCGATCAAGAGTCGCACCGGCGGCTCGACCTTCAAGAACCCGCCGGGCAACAAGTCCTGGCAGCTCATCGACGCCGCCGGGTGCCGGGGCCTCAGCGTCGGCGACGCCAAGGTCTCGGAGCTGCATTGCAACTTCCTCATCAACGAGGGCAATGCCAGCGCCGCCGATATCGAGACGCTGGGCGAGACCGTGCGGGCGCGCGTGAAAGAGACGAGCGGCGTCGAGCTCGAATGGGAAATCAAGCGCCTCGGCAAGCCCTGATCGCTCTTTTGAGTCTTTATGCCGCTCCCCCGTGTCATTCCCCGCGAATACGGGTAATCCAGTAACCACCGCAGAGCATGATTTGCACCGCCAAGGCCGGGTCACGGTCCGGGGCGGTGGAGGCACGACACCAACCGACGGGGGCTTTTCTGATGACTGACACGCAAACGCACGTCGCCGTGCTGATGGGCGGCCTGTCCGCCGAGCGGGAGGTGTCGTTGAACTCCGGCGCCGCCTGCGCGAAGGCCCTGGAGGGCGAGGGCTATAAGGTCACCAGGCTCGATGTCGGCCGCGACGTGGCGGCAAAGCTTGCCGAGATCAGGCCGGATGTCTGCTTCAACGCGCTGCATGGCCGTTTCGGCGAGGACGGCTGCATCCAGGGCCTGCTCGAGACCATGGGCATCCCCTACACCCATTCCGGCGTGCTTGCCTCGGCGCTCGCCATGCACAAGGAGCGGGCCAAGGCGGTTTTGCGCGAGGCAGGCGTGCCGGTCGCCGAAAGCCGCGTTGTGAGCCGTGCCGAGGCCGCCAAGGGCCATGTCATGCCCCCGCCTTACGTGATCAAGCCGCCGGCCGAAGGCTCCTCCGTCGGCGTCTATATCGTCCGGGAGGACCAGGCCCATCCGCCCCAGGAGCTCACCGCGTCCGACTGGGCCCTGGGTGAAGAAATCATGATCGAGCGCTTCATTCCTGGACGGGAACTGACCTGCGCGGTCATGGGGGAGGAGGCTTTGGGGGTCATCGAGATCAAGCCGGCCGAAGGGCTAGCCTTTTACGATTACGACGCAAAATACGCTCCGGGGGGCTCAATTCATGTCCTCCCGGCGCCGCTTAAACCAAATGTTTACCAATTGGTACAGAAGCTGTCGGTAGCGGCTCATAGGGCACTGGGCTGCCGTGGGGTCAGCCGTTCCGACTTCCGCTTCGACGACCGGCCGGACGGCACGGGGGAAATGATCTGCCTTGAGGTCAATACCCAGCCAGGCATGACGTCGACGTCGCTTGTGCCCGAGCTTGCAGCCTACGGCGGCCGCTCGTTTGGCGAGCTTGTCCGCTGGATCGTGGAGGATGCGTCTTGCAATCGTTAGGCCCAGCAAAGGGTCAGGCTAAGGGAAGACGGGCACAGGATGCCCTGCTCGCGCGTGGCATCGCCGCGCCGCGACAGCCGTCCCGTGGTCTGCCGGTGCTCACCGGCACGCGCGCGCTCATTTCGCGGAAGCCCCGCAGCATTCGGCTCGGCAAGGCCAGCCGCGACCGCGTGCGCGGTAAATGGTTGTTGGTCTGCGTTCTTTTCCTCGGCATCTCGGTCGTCTACGGCGCCATCATCGGCGGCCAGACGGGCCGGCTGCTCGATGCTCTGAACATCGGCATCCAGCGCCTCGCCGTCGTCGCCGGTTTCGGCGTGGAGCGGGTCACCGTTGAGGGTCAGCGCCATGCCACCGACACGGCGATCACCACCGCGCTTGCCGCCGGCCCCGATACCATGATGCTCAATTTCGACACCGACGCTGCCAAGGAGCGGCTGGAAGCAGTGCCGTGGATCCGGCACGCCCAGGTGATGCGCCTGCTGCCCTCGACCCTGCAAGTGGTCATCGAGGAGCGCGAGCCTTACGCCGTCTGGCAGACCAAGGGCAGGACCTTCGTGGTCGACGACCAAGGCGTGGTGCTCGCGCCGGCACTGCCGCAAGCCTATCCCGACCTGCCGCTCGTCGTCGGCGAGGGCGCCGGCAAGCACGCCTCGGCGCTTTACGCGGCACTCGAGCCTTATGGCGACCTCAGACAGAAAATGCTCGCGGCGCTCAGGGTCGGCGACCGGCGTTGGACGCTGAAGTTGCGCACCGGCATGGAGATCATGCTGCCCGACGACAATATCGACGTGGCGCTGCAATCCCTGACCAAGCTCGCGCAAGAGCGCGGTGTCTTGGAGGAAGATTTCGCGGCGATCGATCTGCGCCTGCTCGACCGCATCACCGTGCGCTTCCATGAGACCGCCGCGGCGAACCCGTCGGGCACGCCGGCGCTCATCGATGTGCCGACGGCCAGCACCGGCGCGACGTCCAAAGGCAAGACATAAGACAGGGGCTTGAGGGCAGGGGGATGACATATAGCAATTCGATCAGGGGCAAGCGTCAGCGCATCGTCACCGCGCTCGACATCGGCACGAGCAAAGTGTGCTGCCTGATTGGCAAGACTTCCGCCGCTCCCGACTGGTTCGAGGGCAAGGGCGACGCGGTGCAGTTCGAGGTGCTGGGCTTCGCCCACACACGCGCCGAAGGGCTCAAGGCCGGCATGGTCACCCATCTCGACAGCGCCGAGCATTGCATCCGCTCCGCCGTGGACGCAGCCGAGCGCATGGCCGGGGTCACCGTCGAGGACGTGCATGTCTCAGTCACCTGCGGACGCCTGAAAAGCGACAGTTTCTCGGCAAGCGTGGCCTTGGCCTCGGGCGCGGTGCGCGACGACGACGTTCAGCGCCTGCTCGCCGGCGGCCGCCAATATGCCGCGCGCGACAAGCGCACCGTCCTGCATGCTTTGCCGACCGGCTATCGCATCGACGAGAATAACGGGATCAGCGAGCCGCAAGGCATGTGCGGCGAGCGCCTCTCCGTCGATCTCCACGCGGTGACCGCCGACGAGGTGGCCATGCGCAACCTGATGCTGGTCGTCGAGCGCTGCCATCTCGGTGTCGCCAGCCTCGTCGCCGCGCCTTATGCGAGCGCGCTGTCGGTGGTCACGCCCGACGAAGCCAATCTCGGCGTCGCCTGTATCGATTTCGGCGCCGGCACCACCACGCTGTCGGTGATCGTCGACGGACATTTCATTCATACCGACGCGATTGCGCTCGGCGGCAACGGCGTCACCACCGACATCGCCCGCACGCTCAGCGCTCCCATGGAACATGCCGAGCGTCTCAAGACGTTGCACGGCAGTGCCTTCGCCACGCTCTCCGACGAGCGCGAGATCATCACCTATCCGTGCGTCAGCGGCATGGCCCAAGGCAGCCTCAACCAGATCACCAAGGCGCAGCTCGCTTGCATCGTCCGGCCCCGCGTCGAGGAGATCCTCGATCTGATGCGCCGCCGGCTCGCGGGCAGCGGCCTGGCCGCCGAGGTCACCCAGCATTTGGTGCTGACCGGCGGTGGCAGCCAGCTCACCGGCCTGCCGGAGCTTGCTTCGAATATGTTTGGACGCCCGGCGCGGCTCGGCCGCCCGCGCGCCATGAATGGTTTGCCGCCAGTGGCCGCCGCGCCGGACTTCTCCGCCGCGATCGGCTTGCTCCTGCATTGGGCGCGTGGCGACGACAAGCTCGGTGCCCGCACCGAGCAACGGTTCTTGCGTACGGGGACAGGCTACTTCGCCAAAGTTGGCGAGTGGATCATGGAGAATTTTTAAGGGCTTTGAGCCGGCGCACACTGCGGGGAGCGCCAGCTAGAAAGCCGTAGCAAGGGACAATCGCAAGGATTGGAAGGCCGCCATGACTATCAACCTCAGAGTTCCAGATCTGACCGAACTCAAGCCGCGCATCACCGTGTTCGGAGTGGGCGGCGCCGGCGGTAACGCCGTCAACAACATGATCGAACGCGGCCTCCAGGGCGTGGAATTCGTCGTCGCCAATACCGACGCGCAAGCTCTGATGAGCTCGACCGCCGAGCGCCGCATTCAGATGGGCACCAACGTCACCGAAGGACTCGGGGCCGGCTCCAAGCCGGAGATCGGCGCAGCCGCGGCCGAGGAGGCCATGGCCGACATCAAGGCCCATCTCGTCGGCTGCCACATGGCCTTCATCACCGCCGGCATGGGCGGCGGCACCGGCACGGGTGCGGCGCCGGTCATCGCGCGCGCCAGCCGCGAGGAAGGCATCCTAACCGTCGGTGTCGTCACCAAGCCGTTCCAGTTCGAAGGTTCGCGGCGTTATCGCGCGGCCGAGGCGGGTATCGAGGAGCTGTCGAAATACGTCGATACGCTGCTCATCATTCCGAACCAGAACCTGTTCCGGGTCGCCAACGAGAAGACCACCTTCACCGACGCCTTCGGCATGGCCGACGACGTGTTGCGGGCCGGCGTCTCGTGCATCACCGATCTGATGGTCAAGGAAGGCCTCATCAATCTCGACTTCGCCGATGTGCGCACCATCATGGCCGGCATGGGCAAGGCGATGATGGGCACCGGCGAATCGAGCGGCGACAGGCGCGCCATCGAGGCGGCCGAAGCGGCGATCTCCAATCCGCTGCTCGACGACGTGTCGATGAAGGGCGCGAGCGGCCTTCTGGTCTCCATCACCGGCGGCAGCGACCTCACCCTTTACGAGGTGGACGAGGCGGCGAGCCGTGTCCGCGCCGAGGCGGATGCCGACGCCAACATCATCGTCGGCGCAACCTATGACGACGAGCTCGACGGCATCATTCGGGTCTCGGTGGTCGCCACCGGCATTGGCCTGCTGGAGGCCGGACGTGCGAACCAGGCCGAGGCGGACTCTGCCGCCAGGCCGGATGCGGGTCGGCTGACCGAGCGTCTGGCTGGCCTCGCCGCCATGCCGCCCGCGGCAGGGCCGGCCGAAGCGCCGGTCGACCTCGACGAGCCGAGCATGGACCTTGCCGCCAACGACATCGTGCAGGAGCCGTCGGTCTGGCGCGCGCCGGGCAATGTCACCATCGAGAAGCGCCCGGCTCAAGCCACCGGCATCGCGCTGCCGCGCACCCCGGCCCCTGTTAGGCCGGCGGCGGCGCAGCAGAACTTCCAGCCGGCCCCGCCTGCCGCCATCAAGCGGCCGGTCCGGCGCATGCCGAATGTCGAGGAACTGCCCATGGTCGCCCAGAAGGCGATCCAGGCGCAGAACGGCGAGGCGCCGCAGGCCGGGCTGGCCGAGCACAAGCGCAAGGTCGGCTTCCTGGAGCGGCTGGCCAATGTTGGCCGCGGCCGTAAGGACAACGATGCGGAGATGCCGTCCAAGCGCGAGCCGGAATTCGGCCAGCGCCGGGTCCCCGAAATGCCTCGCGCCGAGGCCCCTCGCGCGGAGGGACCCAGGGCGGAGACGCCGCGGGCCGAGATGCCACGGGGTGAGATGCCGCGGAGCGTACGGATCGACCGGCCGCGTGAGCCCATGGTCTCGGTCGCGCCGTCACAGGCGCGGCGGGAGCCTCAGCTCGAGGCCC
The DNA here is from genome assembly GCA_963731875.1 of uncultured Alphaproteobacteria bacterium. Lineage (GTDB taxonomy): Bacteria > Pseudomonadota > Alphaproteobacteria > Rhizobiales > Methyloligellaceae > Methyloceanibacter. The sequence goes on from CAVSXL010000008.1 coordinate 282,275, forward strand.
AACCCCGTCTGGCCCGGGCGGCTGCGGCGCCGGCACAGGCAGAATCATATGCGGACGACGATCTGGAGATTCCCGCGTTTCTGCGCCGCCGGGCGAACTGAGGAGAGGCCAGGCGTTAACCAAACCGCCTGGCCGATGCCTCCGCCGTCGGAAAAATAGAAGCGAAATCAGAGTGTTATGAGGAATTTGGGCCCGTAATACAGTGAAAGAAACCGTGATTTGTAGCCCCAAAGCCCGAAGGTTATGGTTCCTATTAGATTGATCGGACGAACCAAAAAGGCACATCGGGGCCAGTTACACGGTCTAGTTAAGTGCCAGGGACGCTGATCGATGGGGGGCTCGGGGTTCTCTCCGGGCTTAAGTAGGGAACCAGACGACGGCGCGGGGGCCAACGGGGGCCATGAAGGGTTTTATCGGGGCGCGACAAACTACGCTTGCCAGCGAGGTATCGCTGACGGGCACCGGGGTCCACGGCGGAGCACCAGTTTCCATATCTCTGTGTCCGGCTGATGGCGATACCGGGATACGTTTCCACATTTTCAACGGCGAAGCCGACGGGATCGAGATTGCGGCCGATCAGCAATGGGTCACCGGCGTTACGCTGTGCACCGTCCTTGGCGACGGCAACGGGGCCTCTGTCGCGACCGTGGAGCATCTGCTCGCGGCTCTGCGCGGCCTCGGCGTCGACAATGCGCTGATCGAGATCGACAGCCCGGAAGTGCCGATCATGGACGGCAGCGCCGCTCCCTTCGTCGAGGCGATCGACGAGGTCGGCCTGACCGAGCTCGATGCACCCCGCCGCTTCCTGAAGGTTCTGAAGCCGATCTGTGTCGAGGATGGCGGCGCCGTCGGCGAGCTGACCCCGCATAACGGCTTCCATCTGGACGTTGAGATCGGCTTCGAGACGCCGCTGATCGGCACCCAGCAGATCGAAATCGACGTGAACCCCGGCTCCTTCCGCCGGGAGCTGGCCCGGGCCCGCACCTTCGGCTTCATGAAGGATGTCGAGCGTCTGTGGGCGGCCGGCCTCGCTCTTGGCGCCTCGCTTGAGAATACGGTGGCCATTGGCGACGATCGCATCATCAATCGCGAAGGCCTTCGCTTCGCCGACGAGTTCGTGCGCCACAAGGCGCTCGATGCGATCGGCGACCTGGCGCTGGCGGGCGCGCCCATTCTCGGCGCTTACCGGTCCCGCCGGGGTGGTCATCGGTTGAATGCCCTGGTGCTCAAGGCCCTGTTCGCCGATGCGGACGCCTGGACCATGGTCGAAGCGCCGCGCTACCGCGAAGTTCGCCATGCCGAACTCAGCCATCGGCTGGCCGCGGCGAATTTCGCCGCCGACCGCAGCTAGAGCCTTTAGGATTATCCGCCCCGTTGGGGCCTGACAGGTGCCGGGCGCGAAAGTGTCCGGCCCCTTCATTTATGCGTTGGATTGTGGGCCGATGCCCGCCTGCGGGACGCCCAAGAGCAAAAAAACACCATAATCCGCTAGTTGGGTGCTAGGGAGCCGGGCTAGCGTGGCCGGATGGGCGCGATGTCTCGCGCCAGGGGCAATTTTGAGGGGAAGCATGTCGGGACCGGGAGAACCGCGCATCGTGCCGCGCCTATGCGCCGTGCTCGGCATGATGCTCGCCGCCGCTGTGCTCGCCGGCTGCGGATCGTTGTTCGGCAGCAAGCCCGAGATCGTCAATAACGACCCGCCAAACGTGATCTACGGTCAGGCCGAGGCCATGGTCAACAAGGGCGATTACGACGCGGCCGCGCGCCAATACGAGCAGGTCGACATCAACCACCCCTATTCGCAGGAGGCGCGCCGCTCGATCGTCATGGCGTCTTATGCCTATTATAGGGCCGGCAAGTACGACGACGCTGTCTCCGCCGCCGACCGGTATTTGACGCTGCATCCGGGCACGCAGGAATCGGATCTCGCCCAGAACATCATCGGCATGTCCTATTACGAGCAGGTGCTCGATCCGAAGCGCGACCAGACTTATGCCCGGCGCTCGCTGGCGGCCTACGACACGCTGCTGCAGCGTTATCCCAATTCGCGCTATGCGGCGGAGGCGAGCAACCGCGTGCGAATCCTGCGCGATCTGCTGGCGGCGAACGAGATGACGATTGGGCGCTATTATCTGCGCCACAACAACTACCTCGCGGCCATCAACCGCTTCCGGACCGTGGTCACGGAATATCAGACCACCGAGCAAGTGGAAGAAGCCTTGATGCGCCTGACCGAGGCTTATATGGCGTTAGGGATCATCAACGAGGCCCAGACGGCGGCTGCCGTGCTCGGCCACAACTTTCCGGACAGTAAGTGGTACAAGCACGCCTACAGTCTCCTAGGAAAGCGTGGCCTGGAGCCCCAGCAGCACGAAGGCTCATGGATCACCAAGACCTGGAAGGGCGACGGCGGCCAAACCTGACGCACACGCCATGCTAGCCGCCCTGTCGATCCGCGATATCGTTCTGATCGACAAGCTCGATCTGGAATTCGGCCAAGGCCTGTCCGCGCTCACCGGCGAGACCGGCGCCGGCAAGTCCATCCTCCTCGATGCCTTCTCCCTCGCCATCGGCGCGCGGGGCGACGCCTCGCTCGTGCGCCGCGGCGCCGAGCAGGGCCAGGTCAGCGCCACCTTCGAGCTCAGCCCCGATCACCCGGTGCTGGCGCTGCTCGCCGAGAACGCCATCCCCACCGACGAGGGGCTGATCCTGCGGCGGGTGCAAGGGGTGGACGGCAGGAGCCGCGCCTTCATCAACGACGTGAGCGTCAGCGTGCAGCTCCTGCGGCAGGTGGGGCAGGCCCTGGTGGAGATCCACGGTCAGCACGACGAGCGCGCGCTCATCGACCCGAGCGGTCACCGCGACCTGGTCGACGCCTTCGGTGGACTGAGCGCCGACGCCGCGCGGCTCGCAGGCCGCTATGAGGCCTGGCAGGAGGCGGAAGACGCGCTGGCCCGCCACGAGAGTGAGATCGCCGCCACCCGCGCCAATGCCGACTATGTCAGCCATGCCCTTGAAGAACTGCGGACGCTTGCGCCGGAGCCCGGCGAGGAGGAGGCCTTGGCCTCCCGCCGCCAGATGATGATGAATGCCGAGAAGATCGCCGGCGAGCTCAATGAGGCCCTGGATGCGTTGCAGGGGGAGGGAACGGCCGGCGCGCGCCTGGCGTCCGCCTTGCGCCGGATCGAGCGCCAGGCAGCCACGGGCGGCCCCGCTCTGACCGCCGCCGCCGAGGCGCTCGAGCGCGTCCTGAGCGAGACCAACACCGCCCGCGACAGGCTGGAGGAGGCGCTGGCCCTGACCGCCTTCGAGCCGGGCGATCTGGAGCGCGCCGAGGAGCGGCTCTTCGCGCTGCGTGCGCTCGCCCGCAAGCACCGGGTGCAGGTGGACGATCTGGCGGCGCTGACCGAGCGGCTGGAGCGGGAGCTTGCCGCGCTCGATCGCAGCGAGGGCCGAGCCGGTGAGCTCATCAAGGCGGCGCAAGCCGCTCGCGAAGCCTATGAGACGGCGGCGGGCGCCTTGAGTAAGGCGCGCATCAAAGCGGCCAAGCGGCTCGACGCCGAGGTGGCGGCGGAGCTTGCGCCGTTGAAGCTCGATAAGGCGCGCTTCGTCACCCATATCGACACCGTGGATCTCGGCGAGGGTGGCCCGAGCGGCATCGACCGCGTCGCCTTCTGGGTCGCCACCAACCCCGGCACCGAGCCTGGTCCCATGATGAAGGTCGCCTCCGGCGGCGAGCTGGCGCGCTTCATCCTGGCGCTGAAAGTCGTGCTCGCCGCGCGCGGCTCGGCGCCCACCCTGATTTTCGACGAGGCGGATTCCGGCGTCGGCGGCGCCACGGCCTCCGCCATCGGCGAGCGCTTGGCGGGGCTCGCCACAAAAGTTCAGGTCCTGGCCGTGACCCACGCGCCGCAAGTGGCGGCCCTCGCCGACGGGCATTTGATGATCGCAAAGGAGGCGATGCATGGTCCCGAGGGCGAGACCATGGCGACCCGTGTGGCGGTGCTCGAAGGGCCGCACCGCCGCGAGGAGATCGCCCGCATGTTGGCGGGGCAGACCATCACCGACGAGGCCCGCGCCGCCGCCGACCGGCTGATGAGCCGGACCGCATAAGATTCTGAAATCATGAGCAAGACAAAGGCGAAAAAGAAAGAGGCGCCGCTCGCGGCCAAGCCGGTTGCCGAACTCGACGAGGCGGAAGCCGCCGACGAGCTTGCGCGGCTGGCGGCCGAGATCGCCCATCACGATTCGCTCTATTATCAGAAGGACGCGCCCGAGGTTAGCGACGCCGCCTATGACGCCCTGCGCAAGCGCAACGAGGCGATCGAGGCGCGCTTTCCCGGTCTCGTGCGCGAGGACAGCCCCTCACGTAAAGTCGGCGCCGCGCCGGTCGAGGGTTTCGGCAAGGTCGTCCACCGGGTGCCCATGCTGTCGCTCGGCAATGTGTTCGACGAAGAGGGGGTGCGCGACTTCCTTGATCGCATCCGCCGCTTCCTGGGGCTCGATCAGGACGCGGAGCTCGCCTTCACCGCCGAGCCAAAGATCGACGGACTGTCCATCACGCTCCGCTACGAGGGCGGCCGCCTGGTTCAGGCCGCGACTCGGGGCGACGGCTATGAGGGCGAGAACGTCACCGCCAATGTCCGCACCATCGCCGATATCCCCGAGAGCATCACTGCGAAGGACTTCCCCGATCCCTTCGAGGTGCGCGGCGAGATCTATATGAGCCGCGGCGCCTTCCAGCGCTTGAACGCGCAGCAGGAGAAGGCCGGCAACCGCCTGTTCGCAAATCCGCGCAACGCCGCCGCCGGCTCCTTGCGCCAGCTCGATTCCACCATTACCGCATCCAGGCCCTTGGCCTTCTTCGCCTATGGTTGGGGCGAGGCGCCAACGCCGCCGGCGGACACTCAATGGGGCGCCTACCGCGCCATGGAGAAGTGGGGCTTCCCCCTGAACCCGCTGGCGAAGCGCACCACCTCCGTGGAGGAGATGCTCGACACCTATCGCGATATCGAACAGGGGCGGGCGGGCCTCGACTACGACATCGACGGCATCGTCTATAAGCTCGACCGGCTCGACCTCCAGGAGCGGCTGGGCTTCGTCTCCCGCTCGCCGCGCTGGGCCATCGCCCATAAATTTCCCGCCGAGCAGGCGACCACCATCCTCAACGACATCGAGATCCAGGTCGGTCGCACGGGCGCGCTGACGCCCGTGGCCAAACTCGAGCCGGTCACCGTCGGCGGTGTGGTGGTGCAGAACGCCACCCTGCACAACGAGGACTATATCGCCGGCCTCGGTGCCAACGGCGAGAGCTTGCGCGAGGGCCGCGATATTCGTGTCGGGGATACCGTCATCGTGCAGCGCGCCGGCGACGTCATCCCGCAAGTGCTCGACGTGGTCTTAGCGAAGAGGCCTAAGGAGTCGAAACGATTCACGTTTCCGACTCATTGTCCGTCCTGCGGTAGCCTGGCGGTGCGCGAGGTGGACGAGAAGACGGGCAAGCGTGACGTGGTGTGCCGCTGCACCGGCGGGCTCATCTGCCCGGCTCAGCGCGTGGAGCGGCTCAAGCATTTCGTCTCGCGCAACGCCTTCGACATCGAAGGGCTCGGCGAGAAGCGCATCCAGGAACTGTATGACGACGGCATCATCCAGTCGCCGCCGGACATCTTCACGCTTGAAGAGAAAGACAAGGGTAAGGCGCCGGATAAGAAGCTGGCGGAGCGGGAAGGCTGGGGGGAGCTCTCGGCCCAGAAGCTGTTCGCGGCCATCGAGGCGCGCCGCGACGTCAAGCTCGACCGCTTCATCTATGCGCTCGGAATCCGCCATGTGGGCGAGATCACCGGGCGGTTGCTCGCCCGCACTTACGGCACGGCGGAGACTTTCGTGCACGCCATGCGCGCGGCTGCCGAGGATCGGGACGGCGAGACTTTCGCCGAGCTCGACAATATCGAGGGCATCGGCCCGGCCGTCGCCGCGGCCATCGCCGACTTCTTCGCCGAGCCACATAATGTCACCGTGGTCGAGGACCTGCTGAAAGAGGTGAGTCCGCAAGCGCTGGAGGCGGTCGATCATGCCTCGCCGGTCTCGGGCAAGACGGTGGTGTTTACCGGCACCCTGGAACGCATGTCGCGCCAGGAGGCCAAGGCCCGCGCCGAACGTCTCGGCGCCAAGGTGTCGGGCTCCGTGTCCAAGAAAACCGACTATGTCGTGGCGGGCGCCGAGGCCGGCTCGAAGCTGAAAAATGCCAAGGAATTAGGGGTCCGGGTCCTCACCGAGGACGAATGGCTCAAGCTGATCGGCTAAGCCTTACCCGTAGCGTAGCTTCATGGTGATGATCGACAGCGCCAAGCCGAGCGTGATGGCGTTGGCGATAATCATCGGCCAGTTCCAGATCATAAAGCCGAACAGCAGCCAGAAGGCGACACCGGTGGCGAAGGCCACATACATCTGCAGCGAGATGGCCCGCGTTTCCTTGAAGCGGATGATGTGGATCGCCTGAGGCACGAAGGCGACCGTGGTCAGCGTCGCCGCGATGGCCGACACGAAGACTTCCATGACGGCCTCCTTATGCGACTTTGATCGACGCTAGCCGATCGGCGCGGTGGCGTGGCGCAGCCACGGCCGGTCGTCGCTGACGAGCAGGGGCTCGATCTCGCGGCGCACCCGCGCGTGATAGGCGTTGAGCCAGGCGCGCTCGGCACGATTGAGCTGCTTCGGGTCGATGAGTCGGCGGTCGAACGGCACCAGCGTCAGGGTCTCGAACCCCATCATTTCCCGGTCGCCGCCTTCGACCTTCTCGGGCGGCGTCACCAGGATGAGATTCTCCAGCCGGATGCCGTATTTGCCTTCGCGGTAATAGCCGGGCTCGTTGGACAGGATCATGCCGGGCTTGAGCGCCACGGAACCGAGCCGCGACAGGCGCTGCGGCCCCTCATGCACCGACAAATAGCTGCCGACGCCGTGGCCGGTGCCGTGATCGAAGTCGAGACCCGCCTCCCAGAGCGGCCGCCGCGCGAAAGGATCGAGATCCTGGCCGCGCGTGCCCTTGGGAAAGCGCGCCGATGCAATGGCGATATGCGCCTTCAGCACAATTCCATAGTGACGCTTCATCTCGGGCGTCGGCTTGCCCACCGCCACCGTGCGGGTGATGTCGGTGGTGCCGTCCGCATATTGGCCGCCGGAGTCGATGAGATAGAGCGAGCCTTTGTCGAGGACGCGCTTGGCCTCGTTGGTCGGCCGGTAATGGACCACGGCGCCATGAGGGCCCGACGCGGAGATGGTGTCAAAGCTGATATCCTTGAGCTGGCCTGTCTCGCGGCGGAAATCTTCCAGCCGCATGGCCGCCGACACCTCGTCCACCTTGCCGGACTCCGCCACCTCGTCGAGCCAGGCGAGAAACCGGGCCATGGCCACCGCATCGCGCACATGCGCCGCGCGGGCGCCCTTGATCTCGGCCTGGTTCTTGATGGCCTTGGGCAGGGTGCAGGGATCGTCGCCGGCGACGAATTTGGCGCCCTCTGCCTCGAGCGCGCGGGCGAAGCGCATCGCAGCCGAGTCGGGATCGAGCCGCACCTTCGCCTTCTCGGCGGCAAGTGATTTCAGCTTCCCATCGAGCTCGTCCGGCTTGGCGATATCGGCAAATGGTTTCAAGCTATTGCGGATCGTGTCGCCGATCTTGGCTTGCTCCACGTAAAGCGTCGGACGGCCCGTCGCCGGCACGATGGCGAAAGCCAGCGTGACCGGCGTGTGCTTGATGTCGCCGCCGCGAATATTGAACAGCCAGCAGATGGAGTCCGGCGCGGTGAGCAGCACGGCGTCCTGCTTGTCCTCTGCCAGCGTCGCCTGCACGTCGGCGATCTTCTCGGCCACGCTGCGTCCGGCGAATTCCGCCGGGTGGGGATAGACCGGTGCGGCGGAGGGCTTGGGCCGCTCCGCGCCCCATTGCGCGTCGATGGGGTTGTCCTCGACCGGCGCCAGCTTGATGCCGACGGCGGCGAGTGTCTTGGTGAGGCGCTCGATCTCCTTGATCGTGTGCAGCGTCGGGTCGTAGCCTACCGTGTTGCCGCGCACCAGCGTCTCGCGCAGCCAGGTCGACGGCTTGGCCTCCGGCACTTGCAGCACCTCGAACACATGACTGTCGACCTGCTTCTTGGCTTGCAGCGTGTAGCGGCCGTCGACGAAGAGCGCCGAGCCCCGCTCGGTGATGATGGCGACTCCGGCCGAGCCGGTGAACCCGGTGAGCCAGGCGAGCCGCTCCTCGCTAGGGGGCAGGAACTCGTTTTGGTGCTGATCGCTATGGGGAACGAGGAAGCCTTTGAGCCGCCGCGTCTTCAGTTCCCGCAACACTGCCTTGACCCGGTCGCCGCTGGCCGCCGGGGCGCTGGCCTCTTCGAAACTCTGATACATGGCGGCTGTTGTATGCCGAAGCGTCGGCCCCGATCAATCGCGCAAAATGGTTGCGCTGCGACGGCCTAGCACCAGTGTCGCCCATCCATCGAGAATGATTCGCTTTTCCAGGGTGAAGCCATGGCTGCAATAGCGCGCCTCGATGGCCCGTGCCTGGGCCCCGGTCAGCCCGGAAAGGACGGCGATGCCGCCGGGCTGGAGGCTCTTGGCCATGGCGGGCGCCAGGGCGGAGAGGGGCCGCGCCAGGATATTGGCGAGGATCAGGTCGGGCCTGATGCGGCGGAGCGCCGGGTGGGCGAAGCCCTCGGCCACAACCGCGTGCACCTGCTGCGCCACGCCCGCTTTGCGGGCATTGTCGGCGGCGATGGCCACGGCGACCGGATCGTTGTCGGTCGCCACCACGGGCCGGTCGAAGGCCCGCGCCGCGGCGATGGCGAGGACGCCGCTCCCGGTGCCGAGATCGAGTACCAGGTCGGGGCGGCCGCGCTTGGCCAGCTCATCCAGCGCCAGCAGGCAGCCCCGCGTGCTGGCGTGGTGCGCCGTGCCGAAGGCATTGGAGGCGTCGATTTCGATGGTGAAGCGGCTAGGCGGAACAATGTCGCGGTCATGGCTGCCATGAATGACGAAGCGCCCGGCGCGCACGGGGCCGCGCTGCCCTTGCGACAGGGTCACCCAATCTTCGTTGGCCATTTCCTCGATCTGCAGCGGCGTGACCGCATCGCCTTGGGCGGCCTCGCCGATCAGCGCATGAAGCGCCTCCTCGGACGGCATCTCTCCGTAAAGCGCTGAGACCTCATATTGCCCGTTGCCGAGATCGAAATAACTGACGGAGAGCGCGGGCATCTCCTCCGCCTCGTCCAGCGCACGGGCGATGCGGCCCGCGGTCAGCGGGTCCGCCTCGACCGTCGCCCGATAGGTGCGGATTGAAGGGATGGAATCGTTCTCGGTGACCATGGCGCCGGGAGCTTAGGGTAGGGCCCCCGATCCGCCAAGAACGCTTCCCGGCGCTTAGGCGCTCTGCAAAGCGACGTACTGCACAGCCAGCTCTGGATACTGCACCATGGCGAAGGGGATGAACGAGATGGCGACCAGAAGACCCGTGATGGCGAGACGCATAATCAAAACTCCCTCTGAGAACAGAACGGGACCGATGTACCTCATTTGTTCCAATGCCGAAAGTCTCCGCCGCCATCATGGTTAACGCGCCTTTAACGCTGCCACCGCCCTCCACAGATGCTCGACTTCAGGGTCGGTGACGCCAAGTTCGGCGAGATGCGCCCGCACGCCCTTGATGTAATCGTAGCTCGACCCGGCGACGCCTTCCGCCGCGAGGATCATCGCCGCGCGGGCCTCGAGCGAGAGTCCGGCCTCGATCAGGCGCGGGCCGTCATAGATATAGGTGAGTGCCCCGACCTCGGTGCCATCCGGCAATCGAAGCGGAACCTCCGTCGCCGGGCAGGTCTCCCGCGCGCAGAGATAAGCCTCGATGTCGTCTCGCGCCGCGTCGTCGAACTGGAACGCAACGCCCCGGCAGGCGAGGGACGGCGTGCCATGGCGCGTGAGATTGAGCGTGAGGCCGGGGCGGGCATGGGTGCCCCAGCGCTCCAGCGATTTCTTGTTGAAGACGCGGGCATGACCTTCGAGATCTGCGGGCGTGCGGGCGAGACAGCCATAGGCGTCTTCCCAACCGTCCCACATCAACGAGCCATATCCGAAGAGCCACATCGGGATTCAGCGGTCACACCCGCTCGACGAAACTGTCGACCACTTTCTTGCGTCCGGCCTTTTCGAAATCGACGGTGAGCTTGTTGCCGTCGACCTGGGCGACGCGGCCATAGCCGAATTTCTGGTGGAAGATGCGCACGCCGATCTCGAGCCCGGCGCCGGGCGCGGTGCTGGCGGCGACCAGCGTGCCTTCGATAGTCAGCGGCGCGCGGCGCGGCGCCGAGGGGGCTGCCCCTTGCGGGCGGTTGCGCTGCGCCCGCTGCCAGCCCGGCGTTTCGTAGAAGCCGGATGCGAAGAGATTCTCCGCCGTGTCGAAGCGGCTCGGCCCGTAGCCGCGCGTGCCCTTGTCTTCGGCGACCTCCACATGATCGAGCGGCAGCTCGTCGACGAAGCGGGAGGGCAGCGCGGTCTGCCACATGCCGTGCGTGCGGCGGTTCTGGGCGAAGGTGATCTTGGCGCGCTTGCGGGCGCGGGTGAGCCCTACATGGGCGAGCCGGCGTTCTTCTTCCAGCCCTGAACGCCCCGTGTCGTCGAGGCTGCGCTGATGGGGCAGGAGGCCTTCGTCCCAGCCGGGCAGGAACACGCTGTCGAACTCGAGCCCCTTGGCCGAATGCAACGTCATCAGATTGATGCGGTCGGTGCCTTCCTCGGTGGCGGCGTCCATCACCAGCGACACATGCTCCATGAACCCGGCCAGCGTGTCGAACTCATCCATGAAGCGGATCAGCTCTTTGAGGTTCTCCAGCTTCGACTGCGCCTGCGGCGACCGGTCGGCCTGCCACATGGCGGTGTAGCCGGACTCGTCGAGGATCAGTTCGGCGAGCTCGGTATGGCTCATGCCGTCGATTAGGGCGCGCCAGCGGTCGAAGGAGGCGATGAGGTCGGCCAAGCCTTTGCGCGCCTTCGGCTTCAAATCCTCGGTCTCGACGATGAGGCGGGCGGCTTGCGTCAGCGGCACGCCGCGAGCGCGCGCCAGCTGATGCAGCGATTTGAGCGTGGCTTCGCCGAGGCCCCGCCGCGGCACGTTGACGATGCGCTCGAATTTCAGGTCGTTGGCCGGGTTCAGCGTCACCTCGAAATAGGCGGTGGCGTCACGGATCTCCTGGCGCTCGTAGAAGCGCGGACCGCCGATCACGCGGTAGTCGAGCCCGAGCGTGATGAAGCGGTCCTCGAAGGCGCGCATCTGGAAGGACGCCCGCACCAGAATGGCGATCTCGTTCAGCGTGTGGCCTTGGCGCTGCAGCTGTTCGATGTCCTCGCCGATGACGCGGGCCTCTTCCTCGTCGTCCCAGCAGCCTTCCACCACGACCTTCTCGCCGTCGTCGTCGTCGGTGTGCAGCGTCTTGCCGAGCCGTCCCTGATTATGCGCGATGAGGCCCGAGGCGGCGCCGAGGATATGCCCGGTGGAGCGGTAGTTGCGTTCCAGCCGGATGATCTTGGCGCCCGGAAAGTCCGTCTCGAAGCGCAGGATGTTGTCCACCTCCGCGCCGCGCCAGCCATAGATGGACTGGTCGTCGTCGCCGACGCAGCAGACATTGTCGCTGCCTTGCGCCAGCAGGCGCAGCCACAGATATTGGGCGACGTTGGTGTCCTGATATTCGTCCACCAGCATGTAGCGGAAGCGCTCCTGGTATTGCTTGAGCACGTCCGGGTGCTCCTGGAACAGCCGCAAATTCTCCAGGAGCAGGTCACCGAAATCGGCCGCGTTCAGCTCCTTAAGGCGCCGCTGATAGAGCGCGTAGAGTTCGGCCGCCTTGCCATTGGCGAAGGCGAAGCTCTCCCCGTCGGGCACCCGCTTCGGGGTGAGGCCGCGATTCTTCCAGCCGTCGATCATGGCGGCGAGCATCCGTGCCGGCCAGCGTTTCTCGTCGATATTCTCCGCCGCCAAAATCTGCTTGATGAGGCGGATCTGGTCGTCGGTGTCGAGCACCGTGAAGGACGGTTTGAGGCCCACGAGCTCGGCATGGCGGCGCAGGATCTTGACGCCGATAGCGTGGAACGTGCCGAGCCACGGCATGCCCTCCACCGCACCGCCGATCAGAGCGCTGACCCGCATCTTCATCTCGCGCGCCGCCTTGTTGGTGAAGGTGACGGCGAGGATCTGCGAGGGCCAGGCGTGGCCGAGGCTCAGGATATGAGCGATGCGGGTGGTGAGCACGCGCGTCTTGCCGGTGCCCGCGCCGGCCAGCACCAAAAGCGCCCCGTCGAGGCTCTCCACCGCGTCCCGCTGTTCCGCGTTCAGCGCCTCGAGATACTCGCTAGGCCGCCGGCGCATGGCGCGCTGGGACAGCGGCAGCGTCTCGGGCTGCCCGGTGTCCGGCTCATCCTCCGGGAAGGGCGCCTCGGCGGCTGTTGCGCGAATCTTGACCATGAAGCAGAACTATAGCACCCGTGAGGCTGGCGTAAGGGCCGGGGCCTCTGGCCGCACCGATCGCCGACCGTCCGAAACGAGGCCCGTCTTGAGCATGACGCCGCCCAGCACGCCCCGGAATACCGGCGGTCCGGCCCGCGGATCGAGCTTCGCTCGTCTCGCCGCCTTCAGCCGGTCGGTGTTGACCGAGCAGTGGGTTGGCGCGGCGTTTCTCATCGTCAGCTTTGTCATTGCGCAGATTCTCGTTGTGGCGATGCATGTGCAGACCACGAGGATGTGGGCCGACATTTCGGAGGTGCAGCTGGCGCGCGACCTGTACCGGGAGTTCTACGACCGGGACAAAAACTACCTGAAGGTCGCCAATGCCATCGAAGGTTGCCAAAAGTTATATAAGAACGACGGCGGCAAATTCAGCCATCTCCAGATCAACGAATATCTCGGTTTCTTCGCCGATCTCGGCCTGTTCATGGACAGGGGCCTCCTCAGCGAGGAGCTGGTCGGCCATTTTTTTGGCGCCTTTATCATCGAGGCGTATGAATATCCTGAGGTCGAAAGCTATATCGCGCGCATCCGGAAGAACTTCGAGCAGCCCGAAGCCTTCGAAGACTTCGAGAAGGTCGCCAAAGCGGTAGAACGCGACCCGCGCTTTGTCCGGCTCGCTAAATTCGCCAAGACGATGTGCGCTCAAGAGCAAGAAGGAAGCCCCGCCCCATGAGAAGGGTCCTTGCCACCGCTTTGATGTCGCTGCTCCTTGCCGGCAGCGCGTTTCCCGCCGCCGCCATGGACAATCCGCCCCTGTCGGAGACATCGCCAGAGACATCGGCCGGCGTCGCGCCGGACGGGGACCCGGCCGCTCCAGCTGCCGCGGACCCTGGCGCGGACGAGGCGGGCGCCCCGCCGTCCGAGGATCAAGCCGGCGCCAATGACGACGTGATGCAGAAATTCACCCGCCATCGCCCGGGCGCTTGCCCCGAAGGGCCGCCTTGCAATGTCGAGGACTGAATGCCGCCGGATCCCCGTGCCGTTGCGAAAAAGTCGTGATCGGCAAAAAACCGCATAAGAGCCTGCTACGGCAGTTGCGGTTGTTGCATTGCACTGCCAAAAAGACGCCACGCCTATTCGTCTTGGGAGATGGGACATGCTTCGAGGTTTGAAGATTGGTGCCGCCATATTCGGCGTCGCGGGATTTTTGATGGTGGGTCTTCAGCCGGCCGAGGCAAGCTGCCAATTGGTCAAGGCGACGGCGAGCTCGACCTCCAAGGCGCAGGCCGCCAAGGACTCCCAGGCGCTTGCCGTGCAGAGCGCCCAAGAGGTGAAGCGCGCCAAAGGCTGGAGCCATATGAGCATGAGCGCGCGGCGGGTGAAGGGCGATCCCTTCTGGAAGGCCGTTCGTCCCGGCGATCCGCCGCCGGACTCGTTGATGAAGCCCGATATCGTCACCAGCCGCTTCTTCACCACCTGCTTCACCGGCGTGGTGGTTCCCGTGGTGTGCACCACGGGCTCGGCGGTCTGCGGAAACTAGAATCTAGTCTTTCTGGCGTTCGCGTCCCGGTCGATTGCCGGGACGCGGCGACAGCTACTCTTCGCAAACGGAGGACTTGCATGCTTCGCCTTTCGACGTCGGGTTTTGTGTTGCTCGGGGCGGCCGCCCTGTTTCTCGCTGGCGGCGCGGCGCCTGCCGCCGCCAAGTGCCAGCTCATCAAGGCCACCAACAGCGCCTCGTCCAAGATGCTGGCGGCGAAGGCCGCCCATCAGAATGCCATCGACAACGCCATGGCCCTCAAGCGCCAATATGGCTGGCGCTATGTCACGCTCCGCGCCCGCAAGGTGACGCCGGATCCGTTCTGGAAGGCCGTGCGCCCGGTCGTCACCCCCGACATGCTGCTCAAGCCTGACGTGGTCACCGCCAAGACCTATTCGCAGTGCTGGGAAGGCGTGGTCGTGCCGTATGTCTGCACCGCCGGCGCCGTCGCCTGCGGCAACTAGCGCTTTCGCTCACCGCTCGGGTCCCTTGCGGCTAAGCCTCGAGGGACCCGGGCGGGTCTCGCGATAACGCGCAAACGGACCGGCGCGCCATTGCCGCGACATGGCCGCGCGCTTGTCTTGCCGCCTCACACCCGCCACATCCCTAGATAGGCTAGTCGGCAACGGGCTGATTCAGCTGAGCGAACATGGGATGAGAACGGCAGGCCGCGTGTTTCCGCAATACACATTGGGCGAGCGGGTGGCCGATGGCACGATCCATGTCATCGGCGTCGCCGCGTCGATCGTGGCGCTGATCGTGCTGCTCGTCATCGGCATCAAAACCGACACGCCCCTCTGGGTCTTGGCGCTGGCGATCTACGGGGTGGCGCTGGTCGCCACCTTCACCTGCTCGGCCGGCTATCACCTCATCGTCCGCCCAAAGGTCAAAGAGGTCTTCCGCCGGCTCGACCACGCGGCGATATTTTTGATGATCGCCGGCACCTACACGCCCTTCGTCCTCATCAAGATGGACAATGCCTCGGGGCTCGGCCTGCTCGCGGTGGTGTGGGGCATGGCGGCCATTGGCATCGCCATAAAACTGTTCGCCCCGCGCTTCCTCGACGGGCTGTCCACCGCGCTCTATCTGGTCCAGGGCTGGGCGGTGGTCGCCGCCTGGGAGCCGCTGCAGACGGCGCTCTCCAGCAGCGTGCTGACCCTGCTCATGGTCGGCGGCGTGCTCTACACCGTCGGCGTTGTTTTCCATCTGTGGAACCGGCTGCCATACCAGAATGCGATCTGGCACGGCTTCGTGCTGTCGGCGGCGAGCTGTCATTACGCGGCGGTAATCGGCGTGGTGCAGGTCTAAACCGCCAAAAGCCCCCTGATTTTCTGATGCGACTGCCTGTAGACTGCACCTCATGACCGTGGTGATGGCAGAGGATGGCGCGCGGACGGACGCAGGTCCCGACGTGGCGCGCAAGGCGGCGCTATTCGAAGCGCTCAAAGCCCGTTTCGGCGACCGCTTCTCGCAAGGGCAGGCGCTGCGCGAGCAGCACGCCGCCACGCTGACCTGGCTGAAGCCCGAGCCGCCCGACGCCGTCCTGTTCGCCGAGACCACCGAAGAAGTGTCCGAGGCGGTGAAGCTCTGTGCGCAAGCGCGCGTGCCCGTGATCCCGTTCGGCACCGGCACCTCGCTGGAAGGCCATCTCAACGCACCGCGCGGCGGCGTCTCGCTCGATCTGTCCCGCATGAACCGGGTTCTCGCCGTGCACGCGGCCGATCTCGACTGCATCGTAGAGCCCGGTGTCACCCGCAAAAGCCTCAACGACTATCTGCGCGACACCGGCCTGTTCTTCCCCGTGGACCCCGGCGCCGATGCGAGCCTCGGCGGCATGGCGGCGACGCGGGCGTCCGGCACCAACGCGGTGCGCTACGGCACCATGCGCGATCTCGTGCTCGGTCTCACCGCGGTGCTGGCCGACGGCAGCATCGTCACCACCGGGGGCAGGGCGCGCAAATCCGCCGCCGGTTACGATCTCACGCGGCTCCTGGTCGGCTCCGAGGGCACGCTCGGAATCATCACGCAGCTCACCTTGAAGCTCTACGGCATCCCCGAGACCATCCTGTCCGGCGTGTGCACCTTCGAAAGTTTAGAAGGCGCCTGCAACGCCACCATCGCGGCACTCCAGATGGGGCTGCCCATCGCCCGCATCGAGCTGGCCGACGAGGTGCAAATCCGCGGCTGCAATGCCTATTCGCGCCTCACTTTGCCTGAGCAGCCGACCCTGTTCCTGGAATTCCATGGCAGCGAGGCCGGCACCCGCGAGCAGGTGGAGACATTCGCCGCCATCGCCGCGGACGAAGGGGGCGGCGCGGTGGAGTGGGCGACGAGACCGGAGGACCGCACCAAGCTCTGGCAGGCCCGCCACGACGCCTACTGGGCGGCGCGCGCGCTGAAGCCCGGCACGGACCTCATCGCCACCGATGTCTGCGTGCCGATCTCGGCGCTTGCGGCCTGCGTCGCCGAGACCAAGCAAGACATCGAGCGGCTAGGTCTGCTGGCGCCGATCGTCGGCCATGTGGGCGACGGCAATTTCCACGTCATGCCCCTGATCGATCCGTCCGATATGGAGGAGCGCAAGCGGGTCCAGGAGTTTCTCGATCGTCTGGTCGAGCGGGCCTTGCGCCTCGAGGGCACCTGTA
This sequence comes from uncultured Alphaproteobacteria bacterium, assembly GCA_963731875.1. Classification (GTDB taxonomy): domain Bacteria; phylum Pseudomonadota; class Alphaproteobacteria; order Rhizobiales; family Methyloligellaceae; genus Methyloceanibacter. The sequence goes on from CAVSXL010000008.1 coordinate 298,944, forward strand.
CTGGCGAGCATGGCGTCGGACAGGGCAAAATTGGCTATTTGGCAGTGGAACATGGACTGGGAGTCGACGTGATGATTGCCATAAAAAAGGCGCTCGATCCGTTGAATATCCTCAATCCTGGCAAGATTTTTGCGTTACCATAACGAAGCATCGTGGGCGCCGGGGTTGGCTCGTATCCTTGTCGCTTTGCCGCAGGATACTGCGCCCGCAACCGAGCCTTAGGCAGAGACATCGGTGAACTCGCTACTGCTCACACTGACGGCGTTGTTCATTCTGGTGCTGAGCGCGCTGTTTGCCGCGCCGCTCTTCATCGATTGGAACGACTATCGCCCGGCCTTCGAACAGCAGGCCACGAAGCTGCTCGGCCGCGCGGTCAAGGTGAACGGCCAGGTCCATCTCAGGCTCCTACCGGCGCCGGAGCTGAAATTCGACGACGTCAAGGTGGCGGACGAGAACGGCAGCCTGGACCAGCCGTTCCTTGCCGTGAAGTCGCTGCAAGCCCGGCTCAATATCAGCGCGCTGTTCACCGGCACCGTGGAAGCCCATCAGCTTTCCATTGTCGAGCCGACCTTGCGCCTGGAGGTCAATGCCGACGGCAGCGGCAATTGGGGCGATGTCGGCCGGCCGGGGGTCGCCGTGCCCTTCGCGCCGAAGGAGGTGCTGCTCGACGCGGTGCGCGTGAGCGGCGGCACCATCGAGATCGTCAAGGACGGCGAAACGAAATTCACCTTCAGCAATATCGACGGCGAGGCGAGCGCGGCCTCTCTATCGGGCCCCTACAAGGTTACCACCGAGTACGACTTCGAAGGACGCCGCCAGTCGCTTCGCTTTTCCACCGGCGCCATGGATCCGGCCGGCAAATTCCGTCTCAAGGCGGCCTTACGCGATCCCGGGCGCTCGGCCGTCTATCAGCTCGACGGCGGCGTGACCGGGCTCGTCGGCAGGCCCGCTTACGACGGCACCATCCTCATGCGCATCACCAACCCGGCGGCGATCGTGACACCCGCGCCGGACGAGGGCGCCGAGGTCGGAGGCGTCCCGCAGGAGAGCGCCCAGGGTCTCGAAGATGCGCCGGCGATTGAAGACGCACCGCAAGCCGAGCCGGCCGCGTCGGGAAGCCCGATCGACACCGCCTCCTTCATCGAGTTGAAGGGCAATCTCAGGGCCGCTCCCGACCGGGCCGAGCTGCCGGATTTCGAGCTCACCGTGCACGCCAAGGGCCGGCCGCAAATCCTGAAAGGCAGCCTCGCGCTCGACTTCGGCGAGACGTTCAAGGCCGACGGGCGGCTCAACGCGCGCTTCGTCGATCTCGATGCGTTGTTCGGCACAGCGCCCGACGGCAAGCGGCCGTCGCCGGCCGCGGTTTTGTATGAATTCGCCGACTGGGTGCTGAACCAGGCCAAGGGGCTCGGCGAAGGCGCGCTCATCCTCGGCATCGAGCAAGCGGGCCTTGGCGGCGACGTGGTCGGCGGTCTCGACGTGGACCTCGCCGCCCGCGACGGCGTCGTCACCATCGAGCAGCTGAAGGCGGTGCTGCCCGGCGCTAACCGGCTGAGCGTGTCGGGCCGCTTGCGGCAAGGCGCCATGGGGCCCGTGTTCGCGGGTCCCGTCGAGATCGAGGGCGAAAGCTTGCGGGCACTGACCCGCTGGGCCGCCGGCGACCGCGCCATGAGCGGCCAGACATCGGTCGGCGAGTATGCGCTTTCGGCCTTCGCCACCATCGGCGACGGCGAACTGACCCTGGCCGACGCGCTGGGCGAGGTGAGCGGCACCAAGTTTCGCGGACGCCTCCAATACAAGGGTGGCGCGCGCAATGTGATCGACGTGAGCCTGGACAGCGACCGCCTCGACTTGCGCGAGATGCTGGGCGACGGGCCGATCTGGCGCGCATGGCTCGGCGATGGCGCCGAGACCGGCGCCGCGGTGGAGGGCGGCGGCGAGAGCCTCCTGACCCAGCTGCGTGACGACGACGTGCGCGCGACCTTGAAGGTGGGCGAGCTCCTGCTGCCGAATATTCCCGGGGGCAAGCTCGATGCTCAGCTTGCGCTGGTTGACGGCACGCTCGACATCGAGGCACTCGATTTCGCCGCCCCCGGCGCCATCGCGCTCAACGGCAAGGGCCGCATCGCCGATATTGCCGCCGCGCCCGCGGGCCGGGTGGACCTCAGCCTCCAGGCGCAGACCACCGATGCCTTGCGCGTTCTCACCGAACTGTTCGGCCTTCCCGAGGACGTCACCAAGTCGAAACAGCTCTCGGCGCTGGCGCCGCTCGACATCCGCGCCGGCTTGGGCGCAGGCCGCGACGGCGACACGACCAAGATCTCGCTCGAGTTGAGTGGTCAGGTCGGCGGCTCCGACATGGCGGTCGTGGCCCGTGCCAGAGGCGAACCGGCGAATCTCGGCGAGGCCGAGATCGACATCGGCGGTAGCGTCACCGGCGAGCGGCCCCAGGCGCTGCTGGTGCTGCTGTTCCCCGATCTGCCGCAAGACCGCATCGCCGAGGCCGCGGGCGCCGACGGCACGTTGTCGCTCAAGATCGCCGGCGTGCCGAACGTGAAGCTCATCGGCCGCGCCGCGCTCGAGACCGCGGCGCTCCAACTCTCCTTCGAGGGGCACGGCGCGCTGAAGGACCAAGGCGTGTTTCTGAACGGTCATGCCGCCCTGGCCACCCAGGATGCGAGCCTTGCCTTGCCGTTTGTCGGTCTCGATGCCCCGCCGAGTGCGAACGCGGTACCGCTGAGTGTGAGCGCCGACGTGGTCAAGGAGGGCGGCACCATCGATCTCTCGGCGGTCAAGGCCGAGATTGGCGGCGACGCCATTGACGGCCGCGCCCATTTCGAGCGTGGCGACGGCAAGACGCGCTTCGACATCGCCGCGCAAGCCGACCGCGCGTCCTTGCCGGCGATGCTCGGCGTGCTGGTCGCGTGGGAGCGCACCGCCTCGACCGAGGAGATGCTGGGGGTGGTCGGCGCGGGCGCCGCCGAGGTCTGGCCCGCCCGGGGCTTTGCGCTCGAAATCCTCGACGACACGGAAGGCGCCATCGCGCTCACCGCCAAGACACTGATCCTGGGCGCGCCGTTCGCGGTGTCGAACGCGACCCTGAAGGCCCGGGTCGATCGCGACGGCCTCGCCATCACCGAACTCGAGGGCGGGCTGTTCGGCGGTGCACTTGCCGCTTCGGGGCTGCTGTCGCCGCGTGGCGGCGGGGCCGCGCTCACGGCGCAAGCCGAACTTACCGGCGGCGATCTCGGGGCGCTGTCGCAAAACGTGGCCGGTGCTCGCCTCGCCACCGGACCGTTCGACATGTCCTTCGCCGTGGAAGGCGAGGGCTTGAGCCCGCCCGGCATCGTCGCCGGCTTGGGCGGCAAGGGTACGCTGTCGCTCGGTGCCGGCACGATCCTGGCGCTGAACCCGGGCCCCTTGCGCCGCGTCGCCGCCAAGGCGGCTAAGACCAAGATCAAGGCCACCAAGGAGGAGATTGAAGCGGACACCGAGACGGTGCGCCGGACGCTCACCAAGGGCATCTACAAATATGCGCCGGTGCAGATTCCGTTCGAGGTCAAGAACGGCACCTTGCGCCTCGCGCCGACGACGCTCGCCACGGCCGGTGCCGAGACCGAGATCAACGGCTATGTGGAGCTTGCCAGTCTCAGGCTCGACAGCGAGTGGCGGATGGCTCTCACCGGCAAGGACAGCCAGGATGTGCCTGCGGTAACCGTGCTGTTCACCGGGCCGCTCGATACCGCGCGCGATATCGCGCCCGCCGTCGATACCGCCGCCATCGAGAGCTATCTCACCATCAAGCGCATGCAGGAGGACGTCGAGCGTCTCGAGACCCTCGACGTGTCCGGCCGCAGCGCGGCGCGAGCCCAAGAGGAAGCCGCGGCCGCGGCCGCAGCGGCGGCGGAACGGGCGGCGCAAGAACGGGCCGAGGCCGCGGCGCAGGCCGAGGCCGAAGCACGCGCGGCGGCGGAAGCCAAAGCCGCCGCCGAGGCGCAAGCGGCCGCTCAAGCAAAGGCCATTGCGGAAGCCAAAGCCGCCGCCGAAGCCAGAGCTACTGCCGAAGCCAAGGCCGCCCAGGAAGCCAGAGCCGCCGCCGAAGCCAAGGCCGCCCAGGAAGCCAAGGCTGCCGCGGAAGCACAGGCGGCGGCGGAGCAGGCGGCGAAAGAGCGCGCCGCGATGGAAGCCAAAGCCGCAGCAGACAAGGCCATGGCGGAACAGGCAGCCCGCGATCGGATGGCGGCGGAAGCCAAAGCTTTAGCCGAAGCGCAAGCCAAGGCCGCGGCCCAAGCCAAGGCGGAGGCGCAAGCCAAGACCGAAGCCGAACAGGCCGCCGCCGAAAAAGCAGCAGCGGAAAGAGAAGCGGCCGAGGCACGTGCGGCCGCCGCGAAGGCCCAAGCGGTGAGGGCCGCTGCCGAGGCGAAGGCTGCGGCGGAAGCCAAGGCGGCGGCGGAAGCTCAAGCCGCCGCGGCGCAAGCCAAAGCCGATGCCGACAAGGCCGCGAAGGAACGGGCCGCCGCCGAAGCCAAGGCCACGGCCGAACGGCAGGCCCGGCAGAGGATCGAGGCGAGAGCCGCGGCCGAGCAGGCTGCCGCCGAGCAGGCCGCGAAACAGAGAGCGGCCGCGGCGGCCAGAGCCGCGGCGGAAGCCAATGCCGGTGCCACGGTGCCGGGCCCGTTGCGCGCGCCGTCGTCGACCGCGTCCGTGCCGCCAGCGTCCGTGCCGCCCTATGGTCCGGAGGGTGAAGCGCTGCTCGTGCCGCCCGCCGGCACCGCCGCCGATCCCATCGGCGAGATGATCTCGGCCGATCCCACCGCAGCCGCCGCCGACCCGGCGCTCGAAGGCATCGACCCCGAAGCCGCCGAGGTGGCGCCGCCCGTGGTGCCGCGCAAATATCGGCGCCAGCGCACCAGGCCGGACGACTGGAAGAAGAATTACGGCATTTTCGGCGGCGGCTAGGTCGAGGCTGTCGATCCTAGCCTTGTTTGCCTTGCGCCCGCTCCAGCACGTAGAGCCGGATGGCCGCCGACAGGCTCGCCGCACCGCCGCCCGTGTCCGAGGCGACGGCGCGCCCGGTGTCGATCTCGCTTACCAATCTTGCGATCGACTTGCCGTCTTGCTTGGCAATGTCGGCCAGCGCCGACCAGAACGGCTCCTCCAGCGACACGCTGGTGCGGTGCTTGGCGATGGTCAGCGATCGCTTGTTGCGGGCGTTGGTCATGGAGCGTGAGGGGCTATCCTTTCGGCGCCACCATGTCCTCGGGGCGAACCAGCCGGTCGAAATCCTCCTCGCTCACATGGCCGAGCCGCACCGCTTCCTCGCGCAAGGTGCTGCCGCGCTTATGGGCGTGCTTGGCGATCTCGCTCGCCTTGTCGTAGCCGATATGCGGGGTGAGGGCGGTGACCAGCATGAGCGAGCGCTCCATGTGCTCCTTGATGCGCTCGCGGTTGGCCTCGATGCCGACGACGCAATTCGTGGCGAAGCTGTCGGCGACATCGCCGAGCAGGCGGATCGACTGCAGCAGCGCGTAAGCCAGCACCGGCTTGAACACGTTGAGCTCGAGATGTCCCTGGCTGCCGGCGAAGCTGACCGTGGTCTGGTTGCCCATCACTTGCGCGCAGACCATGGTCACGGCCTCGCACTGGGTCGGGTTCACCTTGCCCGGCATGATCGAGGAGCCCGGCTCGTTCTCCGGCAGCAAGATCTCGCCGAAGCCCGAGCGGGGGCCCGAGCCCAGCAGCCGAATGTCGTTGGCGATCTTGAACATCGACGTGGCGACCGTGGTCAGGGCGCCGTGGGTGAACACGAAGGCGTCGTGGGAGGCCAACGCCTCGAACTTGTTTTCCGCGCTGACGAAGGGAAGTTTCGTCATCTGGGCGATCTTGGCGGCGAAGGCTTCGGCGAAGAGGGGGCTCGTATTGAGGCCGGTGCCCACTGCCGTTCCGCCTTGGGCCAGCTCGTAAAGTCCGTGCAGCGTCAGCTTCACCCGCTCGATGCCATGACCGATCTGCGCCGCATAGCCGCCGAATTCTTGTCCCAATGTCAGGGGGGTCGCGTCCTGCATATGGGTGCGCCCGATCTTGAGCACGTCCTGGAACGCCTCAGCCTTGTCCTTGAGTGCCTGATACAGGCGCGAAAGCGCCGGATTGAGCCGATAGGCGATCTCCTCGGCTGCAGCGACGTGCATCGCCGTGGGGAAGGTGTCGTTGGAGGACTGGCCGAGATTGACGTGATCGTTGGGGTGGACGGGGGACTTGGTGCCGAGCGTTCCGCCCAGGATTTCACTGGCGCGGTTGGCGATCACCTCGTTGAGGTTCATGTTGGTCTGGGTGCCGGAACCGGTCTGCCAGACCACCAGGGGGAAATGACCGTCGAATTTGCCGTCCACGATCTCGTCGGCCGCCGTGGCGATGGCCTCGGCCACGTCCTTTTCCAGGCGGCCAAGGTCGAGATTGGTCAGCGCCGCGGCCTTTTTGACCAGGGCCATTGCGCGAATCAGCGGTTGCGGCATGTGTTCGTCGCCGATCTTGAAATTCTGCCGCGAGCGCTCGGTCTGAGCCCCCCAATAGCGGTCGCTGGCGACCTCGATCGGCCCGAATGCATCGGTCTCGGTGCGAGTTGAAGTGGAAGGCTGGGGGCCGTCGGCGAGAGGCATGATTAGAGTTCCCTTTTTGATCGTCTTGGCGTCCAAGCGGCACGCCGCCGCGCGGGGGGCCGCCCCACGGCTATCGGGTGTTTCGGCCCTAGGCTATAACATCGCGCGACAGGGTGGGAGAACCGGGCGCGTGGCGATCTTTTTTGCGGGCCTTTGCGGAAATGCCTCTGAGGCGCTCCCGGTGGGCATGCCCGCGGCCAGAGGCGAGGACGGCGGGTGACGGGAGCCGCGACACATATAGCGCTGCCCGCGCCCCGCGGGGACGGCCTGTCGATCACCGTCGCGCGCCTCGCCGCCGTGCTGGTCTGCGTCATCGGCGAAATCGTGCTGGCCATGTGGCTCGACGTCATCCCGGGCCTGGAGGCGACGCTGCCTTCTGTGGCCGGCATGACCCCCAATGCGGCCCTCGGCGTCATCGCCGCGGGACTCGGGCTTCTCTGCTTCACCTTCCGCCGGCTGCGGCTCCTGGCCCGCGTCATCGGCTTCTTGCTTGTAGCCGCGGGCGTCATTGTTTTCGCCCAATACCTGCTCGGCATCGATCTCGGCCTCGGGCGGCTCCTGCTGCCGGTCGACGTGGTTTCGCCGGGCGAGGGGGACGGCCAATCCGCGCGCGCGGCCCCCGGCGTCACCGGCTCGCTCGTGCTGTTCGGCCTCGCGCTCATGTACGCCAAGCGCGGCAAGACGCTCGCCGCCTTCAGCCAGATCATCGCCCTGATCATGCTGGCCCAGGTCTTGATCGTGCTCGCCGGCTACGCCTATGGCGTTGCCACCAACTATTATCCCTTCCCCTTCACGGCCATGTCGGTCTACGGCGCGGTGAGCGCGTTTCTGCTCGCCGTGGGCCTGCTCGCGGCCTCACCGGAATACGGTGTGGCCGCGGCCATCGTCGAGCGTTCGCCGGCGGGGGAGATGCTGCGCCGGCTGTTGCCCGGCATCCTCGTGCTGCCTTTGGTGATCGGCTGGTTCGCCCGTCAGGCCGAGGCGCAATCTCTCTACGACAGCGCCGCGACACTCGCCATTTTTGCCGTCGCCAGCATCCTGGTTCTCGCCGTCTTCGCCTGGACCACGATCGGCGCCGTGCGGCGCGCCGACGAGGACCGCAACGAGGTCCTCATGGAATTGCGCGGCCAGCGCGAGTGGTTGTCGACCACGCTGGGCTCGATCGGTGACGGCGTGATCGCCACCGATCCGAACGGCAGCGTGCTGCTGCTCAACAAGGTCGCCGAGCAATTGACTGGATGGACGGCGGCCGAGGCGCGCGGACGTCCCATTTGGGAGGTGTTCCGGGTCATCGACGAGGGCACCCGCAAATCCGTCGACGATCCGGCGCTGAAGGCCCTGCGCGAGCGTGAGGTGACGCGGCTGGAATCCGGCGCGCTGCTGGTCACCCGCGACGACAAGGAACTCCCGGTGGAGCATTCGGGAGCGCCTATTGTCGGCTATGACGGCTCGCTGGCCGGCGCCGTGCTCGTGTTCCGCGACGTCACCGAGCGGCGGCGCACGGCCCAGCGCCAGACCATGCTCGTGGGCGAGCTCAATCATCGCGTCAAGAACGCGCTCGCCATCGTGCAGTCACTGGTGCAGGCGAGCCTGCGTCAGGCGACCACCAAGCCGGCGCAAGCCATGGCTCAGACGCTCGCCGAACGGCTGCAGGCCCTGCATCGGGCGCATGATCTTCTGCTGGAATCGCAATGGTCGGGCGCCAGCCTCAAGGCCATGGTCGAGCGCGAGTTGGAACCCTATCAGCGCGCCGATGGGCCGAAGATCACCATCAAAGGGCCGGACGTGCTCCTGCCGCCGCAATGCACCTCCATCCTCGCCATGACCATCCATGAGCTCGCCACCAACGCGGTGAAATATGGAGCCTTGTCGGTGAATTCGGGCCAGCTTGGCATCAGCTGGAAGGCGGGGCGCGGCAACCGGCTGTTTCTCGTCTGGGAGGAGCGCGGCGCCCCGACGGTCCCTACGCCCCAGAAGCGCGGCGGCGGTTTCGGTTCACAGCTCATCGACAAGGGTATCCGCCACAATCTCGGCGGCGAAACCAAGGTCGATTTCAGGCCCGGGGGCCTCTATGTGGAGCTGAACGTGCCGCTGACCCAGTCTAATGAGCCGCGCACGAAGCGCGCGCCCGCGCCGGTGGCGTAACGCCTATTCGAGGACGCTGATTTCCTCGTTGGCGTGCCGCAGGCGCTCGGAGAACTCGCGCGTCAGATTGCTCAAGATCGTGATCATGATGTTGGGATGGGCGGCCGAGAGCTCATGCAGTTCCTCCACCCCAAGCCCGTAGCAAATCACCCGCTCATTGGCGACGATGTCGGCGGACCGCCTGCCGCCGTCGAGCAGGGCCATCTCGCCGAAGGTGAGGCCGGGGCCGATCGAGGCGACCCGCTTCTTGCGGTTGCCCTTGCCGTGCACCTTGATCTGGACGCTGACCGTACCGCGGGCGAGCACGAAGAACAGCTTTGCCTCGTCGCCCTCCCGCATGATGAAGTCGCCTTTCTCAAACACGAGCGGCCTGATGACCGACTCCACCAGGCGGCACTCGTCGCGGCTCAGCCCCTTGAACAGATTGATCTCCGACACCGCGAATTTCGTCCCATGGCCGAAATTCACGCCGGCCAGCAGCTCGTTCTCGCACCATTCGAGCGCGGCGTCGGCGTCGCGGAACTGGCGCACGCGATGGCCGTGCTCGCTCTCGGCGAGCGCGCGCGAGAGGGCATCGAGGCGATCGTCCTCGGCGAGCGAAGCGAAGACGAGTTCCGCCGCGCTCCCTTCCATGGTCTTGGCCGCCCGCACGATCAGCTTGCAGGCCGACGTGTCGGCCTGGTGCACTCGTTTGAAGTCGACCACCACGTAGCGGGCGTCCGCGGCGAGCGCGCTCGTCTTGCGTAACAGCTGCTCGGTCGAGCCGAAGAATAGTGCCCCTTGCGCCTCGAGGACCGCCACTTTGTGACCCTCCGTCGCCAGGAGCTTGCGCTCCTCCAGCGTGCGCAAACGGTTCGAGCGCACCACGTCGGCGCGGTAGTCGCGGCGCACCACGCTGCGGACATTGGTGCGGTTGTTGAAGGCGTGCAGCTCGAATTCGCTCGAGATCTCCTGGCACACGCGGATGCCGCGCACGCTGTTGCCTTGCGTGTCGATGGGCGGGGAATAGACGCAGATGCCGATCTGCCCCGGCATGACGGCGATGATGCAGCCCGACACGCCGCTCTTGGCCGGCATGCCCACCTCATAGGCCCATTCGCCGGCGTAATCGTACATGCCGCAGGAGTTCATCACCGTGAGCATGTCGCGCACATATTGCGCGTCGAACACCGCCTTGCCGGTCAGCGGATTGGTGCCGTCATTGGCGAGCGTGGCCGCCATGATCGCCAGATCGGCGCAGCTGACATTCACCGAGCATTGGCGGAAATAAAGGTCGAGCACCTCGTTGGGATCGCGCTCGATCATCGCCGTGTTGAGCATCATATAGGCGATGGCCCGGTTGCGGTGCCCCGTCTCCAGCTCGGACCGGAACACCGCCTCGTCGATGCCGAGCTTGCGTCCCGCCAGGCTGGAGAACAGATCGAGCATGTTGCCGATCCGCTGCTCTTGCGTGTCGCCCGGCATCATCTCGGCGACGGCGATGGCGCCGGCATTGACCATGGGATTGAACGGGCGGTTGGCGACCTCGTCGAGCAAGATGGAGTTGAACGCCTCGCCGGTGGGCTCGACGCCCACATGCTTGAGCACGGTAGGGCGGCCATGGCGCTGGAGCGCATGGCCATACATGAAGGGCTTGGAGACCGACTGGATGGTGAAGGGGACGTCGGTGTCACCCACCTCGTAGATCTGCCCGTCCACCGTGGCGATGGCGATGCCGAAGAGGGAAGGATCGACCTTGCCGAGCTCCGGAATGTAATCGGCCGGGCTGCCGCCGGTGATCTTGGACACGCGCGCATGCAGGTCGACCAGAAACGCCTCCACGGGCGCGGTGAGGTCGGCCTTGGCCGTGCCCCGGATCGGATCAATTCTGTTCAAGCGCCGCCCCCTTGCGTGCGCGCATGCCGCCACGCCAGCAGAAGTCTAGTCAGAAATCGTGCCATGTTGAAAGCCGGGAGAACTAAGCCGCGGCCACCGGAGGGGCGCGATGCGTGCCCAAAGCTTGAGCAAATGACGCTTAAAGAATGATCTATTTTTTGCGGAAGCGGTCGAGCTGCACGACCTCGGCCGGCGGCCTCGACAGGACCACTTCGGCGGGCGGCATCTCGGCCGTCTCTTCGGCGAGGTCCTGCCCGCCCGCGGCTTCGTCATGCACGCCCACGAGATCGGGCAGGGCCGACGCCATGTGCTGGCGGGCGGAGTCGTTCGCCGCGCCGGGCTTGCCGAACTGGAGCCCGAACTGGGCGGACGGATCGTAGAACGCCTTGACCGCGCTGAACGGCACCACCAGCCGCTCGGGCACGTTGGAGAAGGACAGCTTCACCTCGAAGCGCTCGTTCGTCACCAGCAGGTCCCAGAACTGGTACTGCAGGACGATCGTCATTTCCTCGGGATACTGCTCTTTCAGGCGCTTGGACACCGAGACGCCCTCGGCGTCGATATCGAAGGCGATATAGAGGTGGTGCTCACCCGGCAGGCCGTTGCGCTGAACATGCGTGAGCACCTCACGCACGACACCGCGCAGGGCATCCTGCGTGAGAAGGTCGTATCTGATCTCGTCTTCCATGGATGGCGTCGCTCCATTCCCGCGACGAGAGGCAATTCACCCCGTCAAAAGTGGAGGGCTTCTGTTGCCCGGTGCCCTCCGAAACCGCGCCTAACCCCTGCGAGGAGGTTAGGACTTTATGTTCAGGCTATCGCGCTGACTACGCAGCGAGACGAGCCTCCGCATAGTTGTCATTGGCAACTATATGGTTGGCCCGATAACGGCGGTACCATGCCGAGCGAAAGCACGACTTTTACACCCTCGTCGATCCTGTTTCGCCCCCGCCACGTTTCAGATCGAAAACCGGAAATTCGTACTCGCCACGTGTCGAGAACGTCCGAACTGAAACCTGGTGGAGGCGCCGGGCACTGCCCCCGGGTCCGAATGGTTTATTATGTCGCCCGTTTATCGCCATAGCCGGCTTGCACCGGTGACTCATATATAGGCTTCTTGCGCGGCAAAAAAAAGATTGATGGTTCGATAACCCCCAGGCGCAAGTTGGCGATTAGGCTTTAAGCCAAAGGGACTTACTGGGGCGAACGGCGGTTCGGCGCTTTAGTCGCGCTCCATCTTGATGATGGCCCCGGTCCTGGCATCGACCTTCATCTCGATCTCGTGGCCGTAGGCGTCCTCGCCCTCGACTTCCCAGACGCCCCGCCTCCTATGGAGCTCGATCTCCTCCAGCCGCACGATGCCTCGGTCGAACGCCATGGCGCGGACATCCTCGATATCCAGATAGCGGGCGGACGCCGGCGTCGCGACGAGCCCAATGGCAAGGCTGAAGAGAGTAGGGAGGACAACTGACATGACACGCATTGAATGCTCCATCCTCTAGGTCTATCGACAGGAAGGCCAAACGAGTCTCGTGAGTCTCGGCTTGCGGCTTGTGAGACCGACCCTGGCCCAGGTTGGCCCGGATCATAGAGAAGGACGCTGCTTGCGCCAATATCTCGATCTTCTCGCCCGCATTCGCGAACACGGGCTGCGCAAAGCCGACCGCACCGGCACCGGCGCGTTAAGCCTGTTCGGCGCGCAGATGCGTTTCGACCTGGCGCACGGGTTTCCCCTCGTCACCACCAAGAAGCTGCATGTGAAGTCGATCGTCCATGAGCTTTTGTGGTTCCTGCAAGGCTCGACCAATATCCGCTACCTCCAGGATCATGGCGTGCACATCTGGGATGAGTGGGCCGACGAAGACGGCGAGCTCGGCCCGGTCTACGGCCACCAATGGCGGTCCTGGCCGGTGGCCGGCGGCGAGACCATCGATCAGATCGCGAGCGTGGTGGCGAGCCTCAAGCGCGACCCGGATTCCCGCCGTCATATCGTCAGCGCCTGGAATGTCGGCGAACTCGACAAGATGGCGCTGCCGCCCTGTCACTGCCTGTTCCAGTTCTATGTCGGCGACGGCCGGCTCTCCTGCCAGCTCTATCAGCGCTCGGCCGACATTTTCCTCGGCGTGCCGTTCAACATCGCCTCCTATGCGCTGCTCACGGCGATGATGGCGCAAGTCACCGGGCTCGAGCCCGGGGAATTCGTGCATACTTTCGGCGACGTGCATCTCTATCTCAATCATCTCGACCAGGCCGATGAGCAATTGTCGCGCGCGCCCCGCGGCCTCCCGCGCCTGGAGATCAATCCGGACGTGAAATCGCTGTTCGACTTCGCCTACGAGGATTTCAAGCTGGTGGGCTACGACCCGCATCCGGCGATCCGCGCCGAGGTCGCGGTGTGAGCGAGAGATTTCAGCCGCAAGGAGACCCCGTCATCGCCCTGGTCGTGGCCATGGGCGAGAACCGCGCCATCGGCCGGGGCGGGGATCTGCCGTGGCATTTGCGCTCCGACATGAAGTTCTTCCGCCGCGTCACCATGGGCAATCCGGTCGTCATGGGCCGCCGTACCTTCAAGTCGTTGCCCCGCGTGCTCGACGGCCGGCTCAATATCGTGCTCACCCGGGACCGCGGCTTCGTCGCGCCGTCGGCGGTCATGGCCCATAGCCTGGAGGAGGGGCTTCAGGCGGCGCGCGACTCCTGCGCCCGCACGGGGGCCAATGAGATCATGGTTATCGGCGGTGAGGACGTGTTCCGCGAGGTTTTGCCGCAAGCGGGCCGCATCTATCTGACCGAGGTCCATGCCGCGCCGGAGGCCGACACCTGGTTTCCCGAACTCGAACAGGGACAATGGCGTGAGGTCTTCCGGGAGCGGCATGAGGCGGGTCCCAAGGACGATCATGCCTTCAGCTTCGTGGTTCTCGACCGCGAATCCGCAGCCTAAGGGCCTTCATCCTAACGGGCGCCCCGCATTGCGCGGCTTGGGTGACTGGCCTATAAACCCCAAGACCTTTGTCGCAGGACCGCCATTTTGGTGCTGCTAGTGTCCCTGCTAGCGGCGCATCGAAACCAGGCGGTTCCTCGCGAGACCCCCTCTAGAAATCAGGACGAAGTGCAATATGCCTTGGAGCAATCAGAGCGGCGGCGGCAGTGGCGGCGGCGGCGGCGGTTGGAAGGGTGGCAACGGCGGACCCTGGGGCCCACGTTCCGGCGGCCCCGGCGGCCAGCAGCCCGACCTGGAAGAGATTTTGCGCAGAAGCCAGGACCGGCTGCGCCAGGCCATGCCCGGCGGCCGCATGGGCGGCTCCTTTGCGGTGCTGATCGCTGTGGTGGCCATCGCCGTCATCGGCTTTTTCGGCTTCACCGTCCGAGTGAACCCGGACGAGCTCGGCATCGTGCTCCGCTTCGGCGCCTATGAGCGCCAGCTTCCGCCCGGCCTGAATTTCCGCCTCCCTTACCCGATCGAGACGGTGGAGCTGCCGAAAGTCACGCGCATCAATCGCACCGAAATCGGCATGCGCGGCTCCTCGGACCGCGATGCCGTGACGGCCGTGCGCGACGTGCCGGAAGAGAGCCTGATGCTCACCGGCGACGAGAACATCGTCGACATCGATTTCGTGGTGCTCTGGCAGATCAGCAATGCGCCGGACTTCCTGTTCAATATTCAAAGCCCGGAACGCACGGTGAAGGACGTCGCCGAGAGCGCCATGCGCGAGATCGTCGGCCAGAGCGACATCGAGCCGATCCTCACCGCCGCGCGCGCTAAGACGGAAACCGACGTGCAGGCGCTCATTCAGCGCATTCTCGACGGCTATGGCGCCGGCATTCAGATCAATCAGGTGCAGTTGCAGAAGGTCGATCCGCCGGCGCAAGTCATCGACGCGTTCCGCGACGTGCAGGCCGCGCGCGCCGATCAGGAGCGCTTGCGGAACGAGGCGCAGACCTACGCCAACCGTGTCATTCCGGAAGCGCGAGGCGAGTCCGAGCGCATCTTGCAGGCGGCGCAAGGCTATCGCGACCGGGTGATCGCCGAGGCCAAGGGTGAGGCCGACCGCTTCGTCGACGTGCTCAAGGAATACCAGAAGGCGCCCGAGGTGACCCGCCGCCGCATCTTCATCGAGACGATGCAGGAGGTGCTGTCCAACAGCGACAAAATCATTCTCGACGAGAAGGCAGGCGGTGGCGTCGTGCCGTATCTGCCGCTCACGGAGCTTCAGAAACGCCTGCCCGCGGAGCCGGCGACCCAGAATGGGGGCCAGCAATGAACCGCACTTTACTCACCGTCGTGCTTTTGCTTCTTGGCGTAGCGGCGGTCGCCGCTTACCTGACGCTGTTCACCGTCTATCAGACGCAACAGGCGCTGGTGCTCGAGTTTGGTAAGCCCAAGCGCCTCGTGACGACGCCGGGCCTCAACTACAAGATCCCGTTCATCCAGAATGTGAGCTTCTTCGACAAGCGGCTGCTCGACCTCGACTCCGCCCCGCAGGAGGTTATCGCCTCCGACCAGAAGCGACTCGTGGTCGATGCCTTCGCCCGCTGGCGCATCACCGACCCGCTGCTGTTCTATCAGGCGGTGGGCGATGAGCGCGTGGCCCGCTCGCGGCTCGGCTTCTTCCTCGAAGCCTCGCTGCGGCGTGTTCTTGGTTCATCGAATTTCGAGGCCGTGGTCCGCGATGAGCGACATGCGCTGATGCAAAGCATCACCGATCAGGTCAACGCCCAGGCCAAGGCGCTCGGCATCACCGTGGTCGACGTTCGTATCAAGCGTGCCGATCTTCCCGAGGCCAACAGTCTCGCCATCTATCGCCGCATGCAGACCGAGCGGCAGCGCGAGGCGGCCGAGATCCGCGCCGAAGGCGAGGAAGCCTCAAGGCGCATTCGCGGCACCGCCGACCGTCAGGTCACCGTGCTCAAGGCCAACGCGACCGGCGAATCCGAGCGCATCCGTGGTGCGGGCGATGCCGAGAAGAACTCTGTGTTCGCGGCGGCGTTTGGCCAGGACCCGGACTTCTTCGCCTTCTACCGCTCCATGCAGGCCTATGAGGGCGCGTTGAAAGCCGGTGATACGCGGCTTCTGCTCAGCCCGAACTCGCAGTTCTTCCAGTATTTCAACGACGCGAACGGTGGCGCGGGGAAGGGCACGGCGACGCCCGCTCCGGAGGCCGCGACCCCGGTGCCGCAAGCGGCGCCGAGCGATCCTGAGGAAGACGACATGGGCATGGAGCAACAGGACGCGTCCAGCGAGACCCTTCCCGGCGCCTCGGCCCCGTAGGGCGGATAGCCCACGGAGATGGACGATCTTGCCGTCGCCATCGGCCTCGTCCTCGTGATCGAGGGGCTGCTCTGGGCGCTCGCGCCAGGGGTCGGCCGCAAGCTTCTGGCGGCCACGGCAGACGCCCCTGAGTCCGCGCTGCGCCTGGCCGGCGCCTTTGCCGTCGCCGTCGGTGTGTTCCTCGTCTGGTTGATCCGCGGCGCGTCATGATCCAAACCCCATGACCCAAGCCCCATGTTCCATGTCAGGTCTCGCAACGGTTTCCTGGCGTCCTCGCCACGATTGTCGGTAAAATGACGCCTTCGCGGGCAGCGGCCCGCGCCCGATGCCGGAGAGCCCGATCAATGTCACATGCAAGCGGCCCTGCGAGCCACCTTGGCCGGACCAAGCGCTTTGCCCCGACCGGCTGGCGCGCCGTCGTGCTGGCCGTATGCCTGGGGCTTCTCGCCGCGCCGAGCCTCGCCCGCGGTCCCGCCTCGGTGGCGGACGTGGCCGAGGGCCTGCAGGACGCGGTGGTGAACATCTCCACCACCCAGACCCTGAAGGGCACCGGCGAGACGGTTCCCGGCCGGCGCGGTCCGAAGGGCTCGCCCTTCGAGGAGTTCTTCGATGATTTCTTCGACGAGGACGACGCCGACGGCATGCCGCGCAAGGTGAGTTCGCTCGGCTCCGGCTTCGTCATCGATCCGTCCGGCCTCATCGTCACCAACAATCACGTCATCGAGGGCGCCGACGAGATCATCATCAACTTCACCGACGGCTCCAAGCTGAAGGTGACCAAGATCCTCGGCCACGATCCGAAGACGGATCTCGCGCTCCTGAAGGTCGAGCCCAAAAAGCCGCTCAAGGCGGTGGCCTTCGGCAACTCCGGGATCATGCGGGTGGGCGATTGGGTCATGGCCATCGGCAACCCGTTCGGCCTCGGCGGCAGCGTCACCGTGGGCATCATCTCCGCCACCAAGCGCGACATCAACGCCGGGCCCTATGACGACTTCCTGCAGACCGACGCGGCCATCAATCGCGGCAATTCCGGCGGTCCGCTGTTCAATATGGACGGCGAGGTCATCGGCGTGAACACGGCCATCATCTCGCCGACCGGCGGCTCCATCGGCATCGGCTTCGCCGTACCCTCCAACAGCGCCGTCAAGGTTCTCGATCAGCTCAAGCAATATGGCGAGACGCGGCGCGGCTGGCTCGGCGTGCATGTGCAGAACGTCACCGGCGAGATCGCCGAGAGTCTGGGCTTGGACGAGCCGATGGGCGCGCTTGTCGCCAAGGTGGCGCCAGACGGTCCGGCCGCCGCCGCCGGCGTCAAGGCGAGCGACGTGATCCTCAAATTCGACGGTCAGGTCATCGAGAATATGCGCGACCTGCCGCGCGCCGTGGTCGGCGCTCAGATCGGCAAGGAGGTTCCGCTGCAGCTGTTGCGTGACGGCGAGACCATGGATGTCTCGGTGAAGATCGGCCGGCTGCCAGAGGACGAGGAGGACGAGGCCGAAGAGGCTGTCGAGGATCAGGAAGAGCCCATGGCGCCCGCGCCCGAGGGTGAGGATCTGCTCGGTCTGTCCATCGCCCCGCTCAGCGATGCGTTGCGCGGCCAATACGGCATCGCCGACAGCGTCGAAGGCGTGATCATCACCGCCGTCGAGCCCGACAGCCCGGCGGCGCAAAAGAACGTCAAGGCCGGCGACGTGATCATCGAGGTGACGCAGGAAGAGGTGCGGCAGCCCCAAGACGTGGTCACCCGGCTGCAGGCGGTCAAGCGGTCGGGGCGCGGGCGGGTGCTGCTGCTGCTCTCCGACGCCAAGGGCGAGCTGCGCTTCGTCGCCGTGCCCACGAGCTAGCGTGATCGCCGACCCAAGCCGCCCATCGAAAGCGATCCTCATTGCCGGTCCGACCGCGAGCGGCAAGTCGGCCGCCGCCTTCGCGCTCGCCAAGCGCCTCGGCGGCGCCGTCATCAACGCCAATTCCATGCAAGTCTATCGCGAGCTCGACGTGCTCACCGCGCGGCCCGGTGCGGCCGATCTCGCCGCGGCGCCCCATCGCCTCTACGGCATGGTCCCGCGCGCGCGAGGCGTATTCCGTCGGCCGCTGGCTGGAGGATGCGGCCGCCGCCATGGCATGAAGCGCGGGAGGCGGGACGCCTGCCCATCCTCGTCGGCGGCACCGGGCTCTATTTCAAGGCGCTGCTCGAGGGCCTGTCGCCCGTTCCCGACATTCCGCCGGAGACGCGCGAGCATTGGCGTGCGCTCTCCGACACGCTCGGCGCCGAAGGGCTCCACCGGGAACTCGCCGCCCGCGACCCCGTCATGGCCGAGCGCCTGAACGCTAGCGATCCGCAGCGGGTGACCCGCGCGCTCGAGGTGATCGACGCCACCGGCATCTCGCTCGCCGAGTGGCAGGGCACGGCCGGCACCCCGGTCCTTTCCGGCGAGCGGTGTTGAAGCTTCTCGTCGCGCCGGAGCGCGAGCCCCTCTATGCCGGGATCGATGCGCGCTTCGATCATATGATCGCTCACGGCGTCCTCGACGAGGTCGCCGCGCTCGTAGCGCTCGATCTCGATCCCGCGCTGCCGGCGATGCGGGCCCACGGGGTGCGCGAGATCGCCGCCCATCTTGCCGGCGCCATGAGCCTGGAAGACGGCCGCCGCCAAGTCCAAGACCGAGACGCGGCATTACGCCAAGCGGCAGATGACCTGGGCGCGGCGCTTCATGGCGGATTGGGAATGGGTGCCGGACGGGCACGCGGCGGTCGCGGTGGCGTCCCGATGTCCGTCGTGCCCGGATTCCGGGACGCCTTATCGTCACACCGTGACTTGCGTGCCGATCTCCACCACCCGGTCGGTGGGCAGCTGGAAATAGCTCGATGCGTCGTTGGCGTTGTGGGCGAGGAAAATATAGAGCTGGTCCTGCCAGGCCGGCATGCCCGAGCGGACATCGGGGCGGACCGAGCGTCGCGACAGGAAGAACGACGTCGACATGATGTCGAATTGCCAGCCTTGCTTGCGGGCGATGGCGAGCGCCTTGGGCACGTTGGGCCGCTCCACGAATCCGAAATGCAAGTTCAGCCGCATGAACTTGTCGCTCATCGTTTCCATCTGCACCCGGTTCTCGAGCTTCACCCGGGGAATGTCCTCGTTGACGATGGTCAAGATGACGTTCTGCTCGTGGAGCACCTTGTTGTGCTTGAGGTTATGCAACAGGGCCGTGGGCGCGAAGTCGGGATCGGAGGTGAGGAACACCGCGGTCCCCGGCACGATATGCGGCGGCCGCTCCTCGAGGCTCTTGATCAACGGCTCGAACGGAACCTCCACGCGCCGCGTCTTCTGGGCGAGCAGCCGCGTGCCCCGGCGCCACGTGACCATGACCGCCACCAGGATCATGCCGACCAGGACCGGCAGCCATGCGCCTTCGACCAGCTTCAGCGTGCTCGCCATGACGAAGGCCGTGTCGACGAAGATCAGCGGCGCCATCACGGCGATGACCCAGACGAGCTTCCAGCGCCACAGCTTCCACATGACGATGAAGCCGAGAATGCCCGCCACCCATTCCGTCGTCGGCCACGGCCAGCACGTAAGCGGAAGCGAGGTCGCTCGACGAGCGGAACATGAAGACGAGCAGCAGCACGCCGACCAGCAGCAGCCAGTTGACCCGCGGCATGTAGATCTGCCCGGCCTGGGACTCGGAGGTGTGACGCACCTCCATGCGGGGCAGCAGGCCGAGCTGCATGGCCTGGCGGGTGATCGAATAGGCGCCGGTGATGACGGCCTGGCTGGCGATGGCCGTGGCCATGGTGGCGAGCGCCACCATGGGATAGAGCGCCCATTCGGGAAACAGCAGATAAAACGGGTTCGCGATCATCTCCGGGTGCGCCAGCACCAATGCGCCTTGGCCGAAATAGTTGAGCAGCAGCGCCGGCAGCACGAGATAGAGCCACGCGGTCTGAATCGGCCTGCGCCCGAAATGACCGAGATCGTTGTAGAGCGCTTCGGATCCTGTCACCACGAGGAACACCGCGCCCAGCGTGACGAGCCCGATGATGCCGTGCGTGAGCAGGAAGTTGAGCCCGTAATAGGGGTTCAGCGCCTGGAGCACGCGCGGATTGTCCGCGATCTCCGCCGCGCCGGCGATGGCCAGGACCAGGAACCACACCGTGGTGATCGGCGCGAAATAGGTCGAGACCCGTGCGGTGCCGTGGGATTGGACCGAGAACAACACCACCAGAACGATGACGGTCAGCGGCAGCACGTAAGGGGCGAAGGCTTCGGTCGCCACGTTGAGGCCCTCCATGGCCGACAACACCGACAGCGCCGGGGTGATCAGCGTCGAGCCGTAGAACATCGACGCACCGACAATGCCGAGCGCGAGCACCAAGGGTGTGCGTCGGCCGACCGCGGTGAAGGCCAGCGCCGTGAGCGCCAGCGTGCCGCCTTCGCCGTTATTGTCGGCGCGCAGCAGGATCAGCACGTATTTCAGCGTGACGACGACGATCAGCGACCAGAAGATCAGCGACAGCACGCCGAACACGGCCGCCTGGGTGACGATGCCGTGCTCGCCGCCGGCCGCCAGGACCGCCTCGCGCAACGCGTAGAGCGGGCTGGTGCCGATGTCGCCGTAGACGACGCCGATCGAGCCAAAGGTCAGCCCCCAGAACGCACCTCTGGAGAGCGCCGGGGCGTCATTGCCGTGGGCGGCATCGGTTTCTGAGCTAGCTGCCGGCTGCATTCAGACCAGTGATTGGGATGAGGGTGGATGGTTTCGCGTTTGCGCTGACCGCAGCGCCGCGGGCCCCTTAAAGCGGTAGGGACATAGGCGGATCGCAAGGCATTGTCCAGGACGGTTATGGCTGCGCTTCCCGTGGAAGACTGCCAGCTTTACCGTTGCGTAATAATTGGTCGGCTTTATGCGCGAAAGTGGTAACATATGGAAAGAAAAGCCCCGCCGATCTTGTCATTCATTCGCGTTTGCCGTTGACCCTGTGTCACACAGCGCTTAGGGTGCCCGCCTTAATCCGGCGTTTTCCGCCATTCTTTATATTTCTACCGGGCAGTGGCCGCCAGCGGCCGCGATGGCCCGGTTTTGTCAGTGAGTAGAAACATGTCCCGCCCGATGACAGGCGCCCAGATTGTCCTGGAAGCTCTCGCCGACCAAGGCGTCGAGCATATCTTCGGCTATCCCGGCGGCGCCGTGCTGCCGATCTACGATGCGCTGTTCCAGCAGGACCGCATCAAGCACATCCTGGTTCGCCACGAGCAGGGCGCCGTCCATGCGGCGGAGGGCTATGCCCGGTCCACCGGCAAGGTCGGCGTCGTGCTGGTGACCTCCGGTCCCGGCGCGACCAATGCCGTCACCGGCCTGACCGACGCGCTGATGGATTCGATTCCCGTCGTGTGCATCACCGGCCAGGTGCCGACCCATCTCATCGGCAACGACGCCTTCCAGGAATGCGACACGGTCGGCATCACGCGGCCCTGCACCAAGCACAATTATCTGGTCAAGGACGTGAACCAGCTCTCGACCGTCATGCACGAGGCGTTCTACGTCGCGCGCTCGGGCCGTCCCGGGCCGGTCGTCGTCGACATCCCCAAGGACATCCAGTTCGCCGAAGGCAATTATGCCGGGCTGTCCAACTCCCAGCACAAGAGCTACCGCCCGGCGGTGGAAGGCGACGAGGCGGCGGTCGCCGCCGCGGTCGAGCTCATGGCATCCGCCAAGCGTCCCATCTTCTATACCGGCGGCGGCATCATCAATTCCGGGCCGCTCGCCACCGAGCGCCTGCGTGAGCTCGTGCGCCTGACCGGCTATCCCATCACCTCGACCCTGATGGGGCTCGGCGCTTATCCGGCCTCCGACAAGCAATGGCTCGGCATGCTCGGCATGCATGGGACCTTTGAGGCCAACAACGCAATGCATGATTGCGACGTGATGATCTGCATCGGCGCGCGCTTCGACGACCGTATCACCGGGCGGCTCGACGCCTTCGCGCCGGGCTCCAAGAAGATCCATGTCGATATCGACCGCTCGTCCATCAACAAGAATGTCCGCGTCGACATTCCCATCGTCGGCGATTGTGCCCATGTGCTCGACCAGATGCTCGGCGCCTGGAAGGCCAAGAATTTGAAGGTCGACAAGCCGGCGCTCAAGACCTGGTGGGACCAGATCGACATGTGGCGCGCGCGCAAGAGCCTGCATTACCGCAAGCGCGACGACGTGATCATGCCGCAATACGCGATCGAGCGGTTGTATGCGCTGACGCGGGACAAGGACGTCTACATCACCACGGAAGTCGGCCAGCATCAGATGTGGGCGGCCCAGTTCTTCCACTTCGACGAACCGAACCGCTGGATGACCTCCGGCGGTCTCGGCACCATGGGCTATGGCCTGCCCGCCGCGGTCGGCGTGCAGATGGCTCATCCGGACAGTCTCGTCATCGACATCGCCGGCGAGGCGTCGGTGCAGATGACCATGCAGGAGATGTCGACGGCGGTGCAGTACGACCTGCCCATCAAGATCTTCATCCTGAACAACGAATATATGGGCATGGTCCGGCAATGGCAGGAACTGCTCCATGGCGGGCGCTATTCGCACTCCTATTCCGAGGCGCTGCCCGACTTCGTCAAGCTGGCGGAGGCCTATCAGGCCGTCGGCATCCGCGCCGAGAAGCCGTCGGAGCTCGACGACAAGATTTTGGAGATGCTCGCCACGCCGAAGCCCGTCATCTTCGACTGCCGTGTCGACAAGCACGCCAATTGCTTCCCGATGATCCCGAGCGGGGAGGCGCATAACAACATGCTGTTGGGCGACGACCTGACCGATGACGATCTTCAAAACGCCATCACCGAAGAAGGCAAGGTGATGGTGTGATGGCGCAACCCGGATCCGCCTATTCGCTCGAGACGACAGTCGAGAAGCCAGAGACCCACACCATGAGCGTGCTCGTGGACAATGAGCCGGGCGTGCTCGCGCGCGTCATCGGCCTGTTCTCGGGGCGCGGCTACAACATCGAGTCGCTTACCGTGTCGGAGACCGAGCATGAGGCGCATCTGTCGCGCATCACCATCGTCACCACCGGCACGCCCATGGTTATCGAGCAGATCAAGAATCAGCTCGACCGGCTGATACCCATCCATTCGGTCACCGATCTCACCGTGCTCGGCCATCCCATCGAGCGCGAGCTCGCCATGGTCAAGGTGGCGGGCAAGGGCGAGAAGCGGGTCGAGGCGCTGCGCCTGGCCGAAGCCTTCCGCGCCCAGGTCATCGACGCCTCGACCGAGCATTTCGTGTTCGAGATCACCGGGCGCCAGTCGAAGATCGAGCAGTTCATCGTGCTGATGCAGCCGCTCGGCCTGGTCGAGGTCTGCCGCACCGGCTTAGCCGCAATCGCCCGCGGCTCGGAGCAGATGTAGGGCCACTTGTCTTTTCGCGGCCCAGACGGCACAACCCGGGCCAAATCACCACTCAGGACTTCATCCGTAGGGGAATAGGTATGCGCGTTTATTACGATCGGGATGCCGATCTCAATCTGATCAAGGGCAAGAAGGTCGCCATCATCGGCTATGGCAGCCAGGGACACGCGCATGCGCTGAACCTGAAAGAGTCCGGTGTCGCCGACGTCGCCGTTGGCCTCCGTCCCGGCTCCAAATCCGCCGCCAAGGCCGAAGGCTCCGGCCTCAAGGTCATGGACGTGCCGGCCGCCGCCAAATGGGCCGACGTGGTGATGATGCTGACCCCGGACGAGCTGCAAGGCGAGATCTGGCAGAACGACCTTAAGCCCAACATGAAGCAAGGCTCGGCGCTGCTCTTCGCTCACGGCCTCAACATTCATTTCAACCTGATCGAGCCGCGCCCCGACATGGATGTCTGCATGGTGGCGCCGAAGGGTCCGGGCCATACGGTGCGCGCCGAATATCTGCGCGGCGCCGGCGTGCCGTGCCTCGTCGCCATCGCCCAGGACGCCACCGGCAACGCGCATGATTTGTCGCTGTCATACGCCTCCGCCATCGGCGGCGGCCGCGCCGGCATCATCGAGACCACCTTCCGCGAGGAATGCGAGACCGATCTGTTCGGCGAGCAGTCGGTGCTGTGCGGCGGCTTGGTCGAACTCATGCGCAACGGCTACGAGACGCTGGTCGAGGCCGGCTACGCGCCCGAGATGGCTTATTTCGAATGCGTCCACGAGGTGAAGCTGATCGTCGACCTCATCTATGAGGGCGGCATCGCCAACATGAACTACTCGGTCTCCAATACCGCTGAGTATGGCGAATATGTCTCCGGCCCCCGCGTCGTGAACGCCGCCAGCAAAGCAGCCATGAAGGACGTGCTGACCGACATCCAGTCCGGCAAGTTCGTGAAGGACTGGATGCTGGAGAACAAGATCAACCAGCCGAGCTTCAAGGCCATGCGCGCCAAATGCGATACCCACGACATGGAAGTGGTCGGCAAGAAATTGCGCGACATGATGCCGTGGATCGCCGAGCGCAAGATGGTCGACAAGGAAAAGAACTGACGCTTCGCGTCAGCGCAACATGGCTTTGAGAATGGCCGGGACTTGCGCTCAAGCCGCGAAGCGGTAGCGCGCAAATAAGTCCCCGGCCATTTTTCGTTTTATGCCTTTGGTCTATGGAGAGCCGTGCGCTTCTGCTTCGCGTGCGCGGTCGAGCGAACCTCGGTAGCGGACGATGAGGCCGAGACCGAACGGAGCACGGAGCGCGACATCGAAATGCAATCGTCCGTCGCGGGCGAACTCGCTGCTGTCGCTTGTCACCAGACATCGTTTGGGCATCGGCACGCCGAGGAACCAGCCCCGCCGCGCTTCCAGCCGCATGGCGCCATTCTCGACCGGGATGGCGATCTCGTAAGTGAACGGCCCGAACCGTTCGCATATAATGGTCCGGCCGCGACGCAGGCGTCAGATGGGAGTGGAACGTTGCGGTCCCGAAATGGCGCGTCCACACCTCGCCGTCGCCTGAGCGCGTCATGTCGACCGTGACGGGCTGGCCGTCGCCTGCGGGCGGAAAGCCGAACAGCCAGCAGGTGAGGCGCGCGAAAACGCTTGTGCCGCGCTCGACGTCGGCGCGGCCGCTGAACCGGTCCGATCCGGGACCGCTATGGGCCGCGCGCAAGACCGGGTCGAGCTTGTCCCATTTCGCACCGAGCGCGTCGCGAAAGAGCGAAGGCGCCGCGTGTCCTTGCGAACGTGTCGTCACGGCCAGGTCCTTCATCGCCGTCTCGATATCCGCGAGGGGAATTTCACCGAGGCAGGGCCGGGCGCCCGGCGCGATGCCGCCTCTCCTGGCCGCCCGGATCACCGCCCGCGCCACGATGGCCGGCACGAACGGTCCTTCGCCGGCCTCGGCGATCAGCGTCCAGCGCCGCTCAACCGACTCTTTGCCCTTTCGGCCTGTGACCACGACCACCATCCCGCCGCGATCGGTTCCGAAGCCGGACAGGCGGTCCGCCAGCCACGCCGACATCGCCACGCCCAGCCTGTGGCCGCCGAGGTCGAGACCGAGCCGTCTTAAGGTGCCCCAGGCGGCTACGGCGCGATTTAGCACGCCAAGCTCCATCCCCGCCCGGAAGTCGACGGTGCGCGCGGCGAAATGCGCGGGGAAAAGCTCGGTGTCCGGCACCGCGATCCGGTAGCCGGTGCGCGCCAGTCCCGGTTCGAGTTCAATCCGGCGCGGCGCGCTCCACGACCGCACCTGCCGCCAGGCGCCATCTTTCCACATGCGCATTGGACCGCCGGCTTGGCCGAGGATGCTGGCGATGACCGAGCGGCCGCGCGGGGCGCGGTTGCCGGGCAGAATTGCCGTCTCGATGCTGTCGATCTGGTCGAGATCGTCGGCAAGTGCCGCCACCACGGCTGATGACAGCCCGGGCACGCTCGATGCGCCTGACAGCGCGAAGCGTCTGGCGCCACGGGCCACGGCGTCGAGATCGGCGATGCCTGCGGTGAAAGGCGCGTGGTCGGAGAGGTCGATATAGTCGATGCCCCGCGCCATGCAGAACCGTGGAAGCCGGTAAGGGTCATCGCCATAGGCGCCAAACGGCCCGGCGGCATCCACCACCACATCGGGCGCGCATTCAGCGATGGGCGCGAGATCGCCGCTGCGGTCGAGCCTCAGCGCGGAAGCCCCGATCCGGGCGGCGGCATCACGGGCTATCGCCGCATCGCGGCCGGCGATCACCACCCCGCAGCCGTCGCGCGTCAGGAGTTCAGCGAGCCGGCTGCCGAATACGCCGTAGCCACCCAGGATGAGGACTTCCATGCGCCCCTCAAAGCATCAGTCGCTTGCGCAAGGCTGGATCCGGAATCTCGCAGAGCTTCGCGCGACCGAACAGACGATAGCGGTTCCGCGCGAGACGGAGATAGAGCCAGTCTTGGAGACGGTGCGGGAGGAGTCCAACCGGCCGGATGAGATGACCCAAGCCGCCGGCGCGGCGTCCGACGCGGATCATGCCGTCGAACGAGCTCGAGGCGACCCCGTCTTCCAGGAACAGCCAGGTCGCAGGGTCCTCCGGGTCCAGCCCGTAATGCTTGAGGACTGCACGGCCGAGCGGCGTCTGGATCGGGCAAATGCGGATCGATCCGCTATGGTCGAGCCGGGCGATCAGCCGCGCCCCGGTCGCGCATAGCAGGCAGGTGCCATCCATGAAGGCGATTGGCCGCGCATCGTCGAACGTGAGGCACGTCCTTGATCGTCGCGATAGGAATAGGCGGCGCGCTCGGCAATCACTCCTCGTCTCCTCGGCAATCCCGTCGACACGCGCGATGTTCAAGGGAAGACGCATTGTTTACAAGCGGGATGGGTATCGTCTTTAGTGATACAACGCCGGGGCAGGGGGCCTGCATGCTGATCACCCGCTACGCCAAGATCGTCATGGCGCTGTGCCTCGCGGCCTTCTGCCTGCTGGTCGCCTTCGACAACATCACCGACTACGAGACCAACTATCTGTTCGTGCAGCATGTCATGAGCATGGACACGACCTTTGCGGGCAACGCGCTGAAATACCGCGCGATCACGAGCCCCACGGCTTGGCAGGTCTGCTATTGGCTGATCATCGCCGCCGAGGCGGTGACCGGCATCCTGTTTCTCGCCGGTGCCATCCGGCTGTTCCAAGTCCGCAACGCATCTGGCGCCGTGTTCAATCAGGCCAAGGGCCTGGTCGTGGCCGCCGGCCTGCTCGCTTTCGTCGTCTGGTTCTTCGGCTTCATGGTGGTGGCCGGCGAATGGTTCGCCATGTGGCAGTCCCAGACCTGGAACGGGCAGGAGCCCGCCTTCCGTTTCTATGTCACCGCGCTCGCCGTGCTGATCTTCGTGAGCCTGCCCGACGGCGATCTGGCCACGCCAAAGCTGGCGCAAGACAACAAGAAGCCCGCGCCGGCCAAGAAGTCCGCCGCGCCGAAGCGCCGCGCCACGCCAGCGAAACGCCGCCGCACCGACGGCAGTCGTCGCCGGACCGACGGCTAGGGCCGGGCAGGTGGGGCATTGTGGCCCCGGAGCCGATGGGTGTAGTCTTCGGGTTATGGTCGCAACCCGCTGGCGTGAGGCGTGGTTGGGGGGACCTCACGCTTTGCGATGGGTTTGCAATCGCAAAGGAAGGTGCCCCATGGCTATCGCCCCCACATTGGCCAAATATCTCGCCGCCAAGCACGTGCCCTATGATGTGCTGGCACACGAACCCACCGAGAGCGCCTTGCGGACCGCGCAGGCCTGCCGGATTCCCGGCGAACGCTTGGCGAAGGCGGTCCTGCTGCGCGACGCGATCGGCTATGCGCTGGCCGTGCTGCCCGCCTCCCATCACATCAATTTGACCGACCTCAAGCGCCAATATGGCGACGATGTCGCCTTCGCCAGCGAGACCGAGGCCGCCGAGCTGTTCGACGATTGCGCCTGCGGCGCCATCCCGGCCATTGGCGAATGCTATGGGCTCGATACCGTGGTCGATTCAGGACTTGAGTCCCAGCCGGACATCTTTTTCGAGGCCGGCGACCACGCCACCGTGGTCCGCATCAGTCGGGACGACTTCGCCTGGCTCACGGTCATGGCCCAGCATGGCCGCTTCAGCCGGCCCCACTGATCCGAGCCTCTGATCCGAGGGCTCTGATCCTAAGGCGCGTGCGAATCCTCTGGACCTGTGGCCCGAAGGCCGCAGTTTGCCCCCGCGACGCCCGAATTGGGTGGTTTCCTGCGTTTTCCCGGGGCATAATCGCCCTTAAGGGAAAGGCCTGATCGCAAGGCTTTGAAACACAACCTGGAATGCCTTTTACGGCCAGGGGGATCAGACTATGAGGCGAATCGCATTAGGGCTCGTGCTGGCGGCGTCGTTCGGCCTGCCTGGACACGCGGCGGAGCCCGATGGGCCGGCCTCGCTGATCAGCCAGACGGAAGCGGTCCGCATCGCCATCCAGGACCGGCTCGCGGCCAAGTCCATGGGCGACGTGGCCGAGCAGATCGCGCTCGCCGAATATTATTCGCTCCCCGATCAGCGCCTCATCTGGGTCGATCAGAACGGTCTTACCGCCCGCGGCAAAGCAGTCATGGAAGAGATCGCCAAGGCCGATGACTATGGTCTTCGCGCCTCCGATTACGACCTGCCCGACGTCACGGCGCTGAACGCTACCGATCCGGGGGCCATGGATCGCCTCGCCGATGCCGAACTCAAGATCAGCGCCGCGGTGGTCGAATATGCCAAGGATGCCCGCGGCGGACGCATCGAGCCGCTGGCCTTGAGCAAGAATCTCGACCCCACCCTGTTCCTGCCCAATCCCGCCGAGGTCATCAGCTTCATCGCCATCCGCTCCGACCCGGCCGCCTATCTGCGCAGCTTCCAGCCGAGCCAGCCGCAATTCGAGGCGCTCCGGCAGCAGCTGCTCGCCGCCCGCAAGGGCGACGCACCCGCGCCCGCCACGCCCGAGACCGTCATCATTCCGGATGGTCCGCTGCTCAAGCTCGGCGTCGACCATCCGCAAGTCGCTCTGCTCAGACAGCGGCTCAAGGTTCCGGCCGAGGCCGGCGTCGCCGACACCCAGTTCGACCAGGGCTTGCGCGATTCCGTCCGCGCCTTCCAGATCGCCCATGGCGGCTCGCCCGACGGCATGGTCGGCTCCGGCACGCGCCGCATGCTGAACGGTCAATCGGCGCCGCAACAGGCCAGCGGCCGCGAGAAGATCGATCTTCTCCTCGCCAATATGGAGCGCTGGCGCTGGCTGCCGCAGGATCTCGGTCCCTTCTACGTCAACGTGAACATTCCCGAGTTTGTGGTCCGCGTCGTCGAGAATGGCGAGCAGATCCACGAGACCCGGGTGGTTGTCGGCAAGACCAACAAGCAGACGCCCATCATCAACGACGAGATGGAAGAGATCGTCTTCCGTCCGAACTGGTATGTGCCGAACTCCATCAAGACCGAGGAAATCGCGCCTTATCTTCACCGTGGTGGTGGCGGCTTCTTCGGCGGCGGCCAGGACACCTCGATCTTCCGGCGTCAGGACCTGCGCATTCGCGGCGTCAACGGACGCGACATCGATCCCGACTCGATCGATTGGAGCCGGACCGACATCCGCAGATACGAGCTCTATCAGCCGCCGGGACCGCGCAACGTGCTTGGTCTGGTGAAGTTCCGCTTCCCTAATTCCCATGACGTCTATCTGCACGACACTACGCAGAAGCATCTGTTTTCCAAGGCCGTTCGCGCCGAGAGCCATGGCTGTATGCGCGTGCAGAATCCCGATCGGTTCGCCACGGTTCTGCTCGGTCACGATCAAGGGTGGACAGCACCGCAGGTGGAGGCGGCCATGCAATATGGCGCCGATGCCAACGCCATCCGCCTGAAGAACCATATCCCCGTTTACATCACCTATTTCACTGCGGTGGTGGACAAGGACGGCAACCTGAAGCAGTTCCGCGATCTCTACGGTCACGACCGCAGGGTCCTTGCCGCGCTGAAGGGCCAGGCCGTGCCCTATGATCTGCCGGGGAACGATGAGGTCGTGGCCGAGACCCAGCAGCGGCCGGTCTACCGGCGCGGACGTCAGGAAGACGCCGTCAACGCGATCACCCGCGCGCTGTTCGACTTCTAGGGGCTCTCACTACTGCGGCTACTTGGACAGCGGCATCATCAGCGCGATGGCGGTGCAGGTGGCGATCCCCACGATGATGTTCATCGGCACCCCGATGCGCAGGAAGTCGGCGAACCGGTAGTTCCCCGAGGCATAGACCATCGTGTTGGTTTGATAGCCGATCGGCGTCGCGAAGCTGGCGCTCGCCCCCATCATGATGGCGACGAGGAAGGGACGTGAATCGAGTCCCAGGCTTTCCGCCAGGCCGATGGCGATCGGCGTGAGCACCACGGCCACGGCGTTGTTGGTGATGAGCTCGGTCAGAATCACGGCCAGGAAATACACGACGCCAAGCGTCACGTAGCCGGAACTTTGGCCGAGGAGGGGCTCGATTCCGTCCACGATGGCGCGCACCGCCCCGGTCTTCTCGAGACCGACGCCGATTGCGAGCATGGCGAAGATCAGGACCAGGATTCCGCCGTTGATGGATTCCCATGCCTCTTCCGCGTCGATGCAGCGGAGCAGGAGGATCGCGGCCACGCCGAGCACGGCCAGACCCTCGATCGGCATCACGTTCAGCGCGGCGAGCAGGACGACGCCGGCGAGCGCGGCGATGGCCACGGGGGCCTTCTTGCGCCGGAAACTGCGCGAGCGGGGCTGGGTAATGTTGATGAAGTCCGCTTCTTCCGCCGCCGCCGCAAGACCTTCCGGCGTTCCTTCGAGAAGCAACCGGTCTGCCGCCCGGAGCTGAACCGACTCCAGATCGAGACCGGGGAGATAACGATGCCGGCTGATGCCGAGCAGGCGGACCCCGAACCGGCCGAGCCGCATATCGCTGAATGTCCGCAAGGCGCCGCGGCCGGGCGCCAGCACCGCCTCGACGATGATGTGGTCCTTGTCGCTTTCGCCGCCGCCCACGCCGAGGATATCGAAGCCGCGCTCGCCGTGCAGCGTCAGCACCTCGGGCATCGTCGCCTGGATGACGATGCGGTCGCCGGCTTGAAGCACTTCGCCGCTGAGTTGCTCGCGGCGTGACGTACCGGCGCGATGCAACGCGATGAGTTCGATGCCCGCGCGGTTGAGCGTCTTGATCTCGCCGAGCGCTCTGCCGGAGAAAGCGGAGCCATCGCAGACCGCCAGCTCGGTGAGGAAGAGCACTTTGCCTTCTTCGTCCATGAGATCCGTGGCGCTCATGCGGGCCGGCAGGAGCACGCGCGCGAGAAGCAGCATGGTGATCGTTCCCACCACCGCGGCCACGATCCCGACGGGTGTGATTTCGAAGATGGAGAACGCGGGCAGCCCGCTTTCTCGCGCCACGCCGTCCACGAGCAGGTTGGTCGAGGTGCCGATGAGCGTGCACGTGCCACCAAGGATCGCGGCATAGGAGAGGGGGATCAGCAACTGAGTGGGCGCGAGCCCCACCGTGCGCGCGAGCCGCACGGCGATCGGGATGAGTACGACCACGACAGGTGTGTTGTTCATGAAGGCGGACGCGACGATGGTGCCGGCGAAGAACAGAAGCAGCACCATCTTGGGGCGTTGCTCGGCCCGAGACGTGATCCACGACGCCGCCGCTTCCAGGGTCCCGGTCCTGACCAGCGCTCCGGACAGGATGAACATGGCCGCGATCGTGATCGGCGCGCTGTTGGAGAAGACGCCCATCACGTCCTTGGTGTTGACGAGGCCGAGCACGAGGAAGGTGGCCGCCCCCGCCGTGGCGACGACGGAGGGGGGAAACCGCTCCAACAGGAACGCGATGAATGTCGCGGCCAGGATTGCGATGGCGATGATCGCCTGATGCTGCGCTATGAACTCGGTCACGTGGGGAGCCCTTCTGGTGGTGAACGGACTTTGATCGCAGTTATCCTCTTCCGTCCATCCGAGTGTTCGACCGCCGCATTCCGTCCGGAACGCCGGCGGCATGCAAATTCCTCCACGGAACGGCGACGTAGCGCGAGCGGCGTTCTCCTCCGGCAGGCTTGCGAGAGGCGAAATTGCCTAACTTTATCCCCGCCGGCCGAACCCGCATTATTCTGGTGGCACCTCGTCCAATGAAGGGGCGCGCTCATGAGGCGTCTTGATCGCGGGACGGGGCACGGCGCCCGAGGACGGCGCGGAACAGATGGGCTCATCGCGGATGGATTACCCGCCCGGCCCGGACCCCGCGCCAGGAAGACGCGTTCCGGCCTCGGGGGTCCCCGCTTCGCCCACCTGCGCTGTAACGCGTGGGTCGTCGGGTGAGGTCACACATCTAGTGTGGCCTGTGCCACTGGTGAGAAGCCGGCGGAAGGGGGCCATAAAATATCGCCGGATGTGGCGCGCCGTTAAGGCGCCCGCCGCGGGTCTTCGCAAAGGCTCGCGGACACCATAAGGACTTTGCGCCAAGCGGCGCGCCACCCCCCTCGGGGCTGTTGGGAGATCAGGGAGAGCTTTTTGAAAGCACGCGGCGCGATTGCGTCGCGGCATAGAGCCGCTTGCCCTTGCCCCAAGACCGCGTTCGCACTATTTTCCTTGCAACGCGGCGCTCCCGGGCCCGCTTAGAGGTGAGAAATGCAGCGCCTGCACGACCAGATGTGGCTGAAAACCGGCGATTTCCCGCTGGCCGCTTCTGCGCGCGCGCTTCCCCTCAAACTCCTCCTCCTTAGCCGCCCCTGAGCTCCGGCGGTCTTGGTTTCGGCCGAGGCGGGCGTTCAGGGGGATGAAGCAGCAGCCGAGCAACGGAACATTAGCGGCTGCCGATCATGATAGATTGGCGCCCTGAAGCCTAAGGACGAGACACATGGATTCCGACGAAAACCAAGCCCCACAAGCCACGCCGCGTGACGAAAAGGATCGCGTGGTCATCTTCGACACCACGCTGCGTGACGGCGAGCAATGCCCCGGCGCCACCATGACCTTCGATGAGAAGCTGGAGGTCGCCGAGCTTCTCGACGAGATGGGCGTCGACATCATCGAGGCGGGCTTCCCGATCGCATCCCAAGGCGACTTCGAAAGCGTGCAGGAGATTTCCCGCCGCGCCGAAAATGCCGTGATTTGCGGCCTGGCGCGCGCGCAAGCCAAGGACATCGACGTCTGCGCCGAGGCGATCAAGCCCGCCAAGCGCGGCCGGATCCACACCTTCATCGGCACTTCGCCGCTCCATCGCAAATATCAGATGGGCATCGAGAAGGCGGAGGTGCTTGAGCGCGTGACCGCGTCGGTGACCCGTGCGCGCGGCCATACCGACGACGTCGAGTGGTCGGCCATGGACGCGACCCGCACCGAGGCCGATTTCCTGTGCGCTTGCGTCGAGGCGGCCATTAAGGCCGGCGCCACCACCGTCAATATTCCCGATACCGTGGGCTACGCCACCCATGACGAGTTCGGCGCGCTGATCCGCATGCTCCTGGAGCGCGTGCCGGGCGCCGACGAGATCGTGTTCTCCACCCATTGCCACAACGACCTCGGCCTGGCGGTCGCCAACTCTTTGTCCGGCGTCACCGCCGGGGCGCGGCAGGTGGAATGCGCCGTGAACGGGCTCGGCGAGCGCGCCGGCAATGCGGCGCTGGAAGAGATCGTCATGGCGATTCACACCCGCGCCGATGTGATGCGGGTCTGGACCGGCATCGACACCACCCATCTGAGCCGGGCCTCGAAGCTCGTCTCGCGGGTCACCGCTTTCCCGGTGCAATATAATAAGGCCATCGTCGGCCGGAACGCCTTTGCCCATGAAAGCGGCATCCACCAGGACGGCATGCTGAAACATGCCGGCACCTTCGAGATCATGACCCCGGAGAGCGTCGGCCTGAAGGAATCCTCCCTGGTCATGGGCAAGCATTCCGGGCGCCATGCCTTCCGCGAGAAGCTGAAGGAGCTCGGCTATGAGCTGGGCGGCAATGCTTTCGAGGACGCCTTCGTGCGCTTCAAGGCTTTGGCCGACGCCAAGAAGCATGTCTATGACGAGGACATCGAGGCCTTGGTGGATCAGGAGATCGCGTCCGCCCATGACCGCATCAAGGTCGTGGCGCTGACCGTGATCGCCGGCACCGGCGGTCCGCAGAAGGCGACCATCACGCTCGACGTGGACGGCAAGCAGCACACCTATGAGTCGGTCGGCGACGGACCCGTGGACGCCACCTTCCAGGCGATCCGGGCGCTGGTGCCGCACGAGGCGCGGCTGGCGCTCTATCAGGTGAGCGCCGTGACCGAGGGCACCGACGCCCAGGCCGAGGTCATGGTGCGGCTTGAGGCCGACGGCAAGATCGCCACGGGGCGCGGCTCCGACACCGACACCATGGTGGCCTCGGCACGCGCCTATGTCAGCGCCCTGAACAAGCTCATGGCCCGCGGTGCGCGGCGGAAGCCGGAGACCATGCTCGCCTCGTAATGCTCACGTCATGTGCATCTGCGAGTAAGGCGCGAAAGTTCGGTGGGGTCGCCTCCAAGACGGGGCGGCCCCACCGCCACATTTTCGAATTTTGAGCGGCCGGCGGCGGACGACTCTTCGCCCGCGTCTTAACGGACCGCACTAAGCCGCTCATACCGAAAGCGCCTCTCGCGTCGCGCCACATTTCGCATTCGGGCCGGTGCCGGGCGTGATGTGGGCGCGTCAAGCGAAGAGTTTTTTCAAAACGGGCGCATGACGCATTGCCCGTCACTAAGATTTGAAGCAACATGGCTTCGCGTGCGGCTGCGGGCGGAACCCCTTGGAACTGCCTTATTTTCTGCCTCGCGTAAGTATCCGTGGCGTTTAAGGGCTCCCGTTATGCGGCGAGCCGATTGGGGCGGGTTGCATGTTTTCCTGGGTCTTGGGCTCTGTCTCCGCGGACATGGCCATCGACCTTGGCACGGCGAACACGGTCGTCTACGTGCCGGGACGCGGGATCGTTCTTGACGAGCCTTCCGTGGTCGCCATCGAGGTGCGGGGCGAGGACCGGAAGGTCATCGCCGCTGGCCATGAGGCCAAAACCATGCTTGGGCGCACGCCCACAAAGATCGAGACGGTCCAACCGCTGCGCGACGGCGTAATCGCCGACTTCAACGCAGCGGAGGAGATGATCAAATATTTCATCCGCCGCGTGAACAAGCGGCGGCTGTTCGGGAGCCCGCGCATCATGATCTGCGTGCCGGCGAGCGCCACCTCGGTCGAGCGCCGCGCTGTTCATGAGGCGGGCCTGTCGGCCGGCGCCCGGCGCGTCTATCTCATCGAGGAGCCGGTGGCGGCGGCGATCGGCGCCGGCCTGCCGATCAATGAGCCCCGCGGCTCCATGATCGTCGATATCGGCGGCGGCACCACCGACATCTGCGTGATGTCCATGGGCAGCGTCATTTATTCAAAGTCGATCCGCACGGCCGGCAATTCCATGGACGAGGCGATCGTGAATTACGCGCGTTTCAAGCATCACCTGCTGATCGGCGCCACCAATGCCGAGGCCATCAAGAAAGAGGCGGGGTCCGCCGTCGCCAAGGCGAACGGCACGCATGTGGCTATTACGATCAAGGGGCGCGACCTGCAGCGCGGCTTTCCCACCGAGATCACGCTTGGGCCGCACGAGATCGCCGATGCCTTGACCTTGCCGATCCAGCAGATCGTTGGCGGCATTCGCCAGGCCTTGGCGGACGTCCCGCCTGAGCTCACCGCCGATATCTGCGACGCCGGAATCTATCTCACTGGGGGTGGCGCGCTTCTCGACAAGCTCGATGTCAGGCTCCAGCAGGAGACAGGCGTGAAATTCAAGATCGCCGAAGATCCACTGCGCTGCGTGGTCCGGGGGACCGGCATGGCTCTGGAGCGGTTGGACGAGATGACCGAACTGCTAATTAAGCCCTGAGGGCTAGAAGAATCGGTTGTCGGCTTCACAGCCGGCGGCTATGAGGGGAGTGGGACGCTGTCGGGGCGTTCCCATGAATTGAACGCAAGATGCGAGAGCGCGGCTCACCACTATTTCGCAGGCACCGGCCCTCTTGGCAGGCGCCGGTGGAATTGCTCAGTTTCGGGCTATATTTCCTGTGCGCCGTCCTGCTTGTGTTGAGCCGCATCGGGCATGGCGTGATCGCCGACACCCGCGACGGACTGGTCGATTTGACCGCGCCCCTGCTCGAGGTTGCATCCGTCCCGGCTATCGAGGCGCGCCGGGCCATCGACCGCGCCCATCTCTATATGTCCTCCTTTGAAGAGGTCGATCGTCTCAAGAAAGAGAACGAGGAACTCAAGCAGTGGGAATGGCGCACGAAGCTCCTTGAGCGAAAAGTGGCTCATTTACGGTCGCTACTGAACGCCGTGGAGGAGCCCGGCCTCGAGTTCGCCACGGGCCGCGTCATTGCCGATGCGCGGGGCCCGTTCGTGCGCAGCGCGCTCATCAATCTCGGCCGCAAGGACGGTTTGCGGATCGGCTACGCGGTCATCAACGGTGATGGTCTCGTCGGCCGTACGGTGGACGCCGGTGAGTCCGTGGCTCGCGTCCTCCTCCTCAACGACCTCAACAGCCGCATTCCGGTTCTCGTGGGACCGGCCGGCGTGCGCGGCCTCGCCTTGGGCGACAACAGCGCCGAGCTGCAGCTCGGCTTCCTCCCCGATGGAGCAGCCCTCTATGCCGGTGACGAGGTGTATACGTCCGGTAGCGACGGCGTGCTGCCTCGGGGCTTGCGAGTTGGCGTGGTGAGCGGCACGCAAGGTGCGCTCAAGGTGCGCCCATTTGCCGAGCTGAACTCGCTCGATGCCGTCAGCGTTCTGTTCTTCGACACGCCGGCCTTGGCGCGCTCCGATCCGCCGATGACCGGCGGCACTGGCGCCTTGTCGGCGTTACCCGACACCAAGACCAACACGGCCACGGCAAGCGCTGCGGCGTTGCCCGTCGCCACCGTGATCAAGCACGCCGGCGGCGTTTCACCAGGGGGGCGGGCGCAGGCTGAGCGATGACGAAGTTCCTCCCGGCACTGTCTGTTTTGTTTGCGGTGGTTGCGACCGCGGTGCCGTGGGGGTTGCCAGCCGATGCAACCTTCATCCTGCCCCTCGTCGTCGTGATGATGGTGTTTTGCTGGCGCGTGATCCCCGGGTCCGCGCTGCCGCCGGCCGGCGCTGCGGGGCTTGGTCTCTTGGCTGACCTCATGAGCGGCGGCCCGCTCGGCTATTGGGCGCTGATGTGCTTGATCGGCGCGACCGTCGGCGGCCGCTCCGGCTCGCTCGGCGAGGGGCGCGATTTCATCACGCACTGGCTCATCTGGATTGTGCTGGTCGGCCTGCTGGGGTGTTTCGGCTGGCTGCTCGCCTCGCTCTATTACTTCCGGTGGATCGATTGGTGGCCGATTGCCTTTGGCGCGCTCGCCTCGATCGTGCTCTTTCCCGTGGTGCTGCACGGCCTACTGTGGGTTCGGCATGGCCGCTTCGGGCCCGAGCGCAACGTGATCTTCCGAGGTGGCTCATGACCAGGAAGCCGCCCGACTACGCGCGCCGCCAGCGTCACCGCTTTTCACGCCGCGCGCTGCTCGTCGGGGTGGGTCAGGCGGGATTGTTCGGGCTGCTCGGCTGGCGGCTGCACCAACTCCAGGTCCTCGAGTTCCTCCGACTATCGTCTGCTCTCCGACGAAAATCGGATGACCATGCAGCTCGTGGCGCCGTCCCGTGGGGCCATCTACGACCGCTTCGGCACGGTGATCGCCCAGGATCGCGAGAATCTGCGGGTTCTCGTGCTGCCGGCGTTCTGCAAGACCCTGTCCGGCACGCTCGACGCACTGGCCACCGTCGTCCCCGTCTCGAACGCCACACGGGATCGGATCGCCCGGGCCGCGCGGCGTCAGAGCGGATACTACCCTGTGCTTGTCGCCGAGGGTTTGTCCTGGCGCCAATTCGCGCTGCTCAACGTCCTGGCGCCCCAAATCCCCGGCATACGAACCGACCGCTCCGGCTCTCGCCTTTACAATCATGCCAAGCCCATGGCTCACGTGGTCGGCTATGTCGGCATGGCCGGCAAGGAAGAGGTCAACGATGACCCGGTCATGCGGCTTCCGGGCTTCCGCACCGGGCGCACCGGGGTGGAGAAGACCTTCGACCGCGAGCTCAGGGGCAGCCCCGGCGCTATCAAGTACGAGGTCGACGTGCGTGGCCGCGTGGTCCGCGAGCTCGGCTCCCGGCCGAGCACGAAGGGGAGGGACATTGTCCTCACCATCGACCACTATCTTCAGACCGTGGCGCTCGACCGCATCAAGGATCACCGAGTGGCGTCGATCGTCGTCGTCGACGTGGTCACCGGCGGCATTCTCGTCATGGCGTCCACGCCGACATACGATCCCAACGATATCGCCTTCCAGGTCGACATGGAGAAGTGGAAGGAACTCGGGCGAAATCCCGACCATCCGATGCACAATCGTGCCGTGCGCGGGCAATACCCGCCTGGTTCGACCTTCAAAGTGGTGACTGCGCTCGCCGGCCTCTCCGCCGGGGTCATCGATTCCCACGAGACGATGCGCTGCCCGGGCAGCTATGCCGTTGGCCGCAAGCGCTTCCGCTGTTGGAAGAGCCATGGCGGCGGCATCGACGTGCATCAGGCGCTCAAGCAGTCTTGCGACGTTTATTTCTACGAGGCCGCGAAGCGCATGGGCATCGACCATCTCGCCAAGGTGGCGCGCGAGCTCGGGCTGGGCCAGACCTATGATTGCGGCTTGCCGGGGCAGATGCCGGGCCTCATTCCCGACCAGGCCTGGAAGCGCGCCAAGCTATTCGACGCTTGGTATACCGGCGAGACGGTGATTGCCGGCATCGGGCAAGGCTTCGTTTCGACCACGCCCCTCCAGCTCGCCGTGATGACGGCGCGCGTGGCGACTGGGCGCGCCGTGCTGCCGAGCCTGGTGATGTCAGCCAAGGACAAGGTCGAGCCCTGGCCCCTGCTCGATCTCGACCCGGTGCATTTGGAAACTGTCCGCCAGGGCATGATCGCCGTCGTCAACGAGAAGGGCGGCACCGCCGGCCGCTCGGCTCTGGAACTCGGCGATGTGCAGATGGCGGGCAAGACGGGGACCTCGCAGGTGGTGAGTTCGCGCAACGAGCACAAGCTGTCGGCCTATGAGCGCGAGACCCACGCGCTGTTCATTGCCTTCGCCCCGGCCCATGCGCCGCGCTACGCCGCGGCTTGCGTGGTTGAGCATGGCGGGGGCGGTTCGCGCGCCGCGGCGCCCGTGGTCAAGGATGTGATGACCGAGCTTCTGCTGCGCGATCCGGCCGGGCGCCCGGCCTTCGTAAGCAGTAACGACGGCGAGACCCCATCGGCCGTCGCCGTCGCCGGGCCGGTCCGATGAAGATGCTCTTTGCCGAAACGCCGGCGCCGAAGCTCAATCTGAGCAAGAAGCTCCTGCTGCTCAATTGGCCGTTCCTGTTGCTGGTGACGGCGATCGTCCTGGTCGGCGCGGGGGCGCTCTACTCGGTGGCTGGTGGCTCACTTGATCCGTGGGCCAGCCGGCACGTGGTCCGCTTCTGCTTTGGGCTGGCGCTGCTCTTCGCCGTGGCCTTTTCGGACATACGGTGGTGGTTGCGCGGCGCCTATCCGCTCTATCTCGCTGCTTTGCTTCTGATGCTCCTGGTTCCGCTCATTGGCGTGGAGAGCGGGGGCGCCAGGCGCTGGCTCGGCTATGGCGAGTTCAGCTTCCAGCCATCGGAGATGATGAAGATGGCGCTCGTTCTCGCCCTGGCCCGCTACTATCAGTGGCTGCCGCCGGAGAAGATCTGGCGTCCGGACGCGCTTATTCCGCCCGCTCTGATGATCGGCTTGCCGCTATTGCTGGCCCTGGCCCAGCCCGACCTCGGCACGGCATTGCTGTTCGCGGTGATCGGCGCCGGGCTGCTCTTCCTCGCCGGTGTGAGTTGGTTCTACTTCGGCGCGGTGATCGTCGGCATTGTCGTGGCGCTGCCCCATGCCTGGGAGAGCCTGCACGATTACCAGCGCGAACGGGTGCTGACCTTCATCGATCCCGAGCGCGATCCGCTCGGGTCCGGCTACCACATCCTGCAGTCGAAGATCGCCATCGGCTCCGGTGGGTTTGCCGGCAAGGGCTTTATGCAAGGCACGCAAGCTCAGCTCAACTTCCTGCCCGAGAAGCACACCGACTTCATTTTCACCATGTTCGCGGAGGAGATGGGCTTTATCGGCGCCGTGGCGCTGCTCACCCTTTATCTGCTGACGCTGGTGTTCATCACCTATATGGCGCTTCGATGCCGCAGCACCTTCGCCAGGCTCGTGGCGGCCGGCATGGGGCTGTGCCTGTTCACCTATGTGTTCATCAACGTGGCCATGGTGACGGGACTCGTGCCGGTGGTCGGCGTGCCGCTGCCGCTCGTCTCCTACGGCGGCACCTCCATGCTGACCATGATCGTTGGCCTCGGCTTCGTGCTCAACGCCCACGTCAACCGCAAGGTCACCTTCCGGCGCGAGGAGGCTGGGGCTCTTTGGTGAGCGGCGGGCCAAGCCATTTCCTGGGGACCCAGTCATTTCCTGAAGGCCAAATCATTTCCGGCAAAGGCAAACTGGACAGGTCAACCGGGGCAGTGCTAAGGGGAGCACCCCCGGGTTACGAACACCCGGTCCGGATGCGCCTTGCGAGGGCAGGCGGCATTCTTAGGGCGCATAGCTCAGGTGGTAGAGCAGCTGACTCTTAATCAGCGGGTCGTAGGTTCGAGTCCTACTGCGCCCACCATTTCCTAGACCCGGTGGTTGTCGGCGGCCCAACTTTGGCGTCGGCGTGGATGGCGTCAGGGCCCCTGGGGCGCGATGGCCGCTCCCGCCCAGAAAATGCCGCTATAGGAAGGCGGCGCCAGGGTCTATGATCCCAGTGCCCGATACCGCTGCCCAAGCGCGCGGTACCTTCCCGCAAACTGGAGACAATAGTGAACCACCCCGGATTCTTCGAGCGTGCACGCCCTGTCGCCCTGCAGATCATCGCAGACGCGGTCGGCGCCGAACTCGTGCTCGCCAGCGACGGGGCCACGGAGATCGACGATTTGCGCCCTCTCACCGAGGCCGCGGCAACGCATCTCACCTTTTGCACCGGGCCCAAATATGCCGTGGACCTAGCGGCGACGAGTGCTGCCGCCTGTCTCATCAAGCGCCGTGACGCTGGCCTGGTGCCGCCCGGTGCGGCGGCAGTGATGACCGACGCCCCCCACCGCGCGTTCGCCATGGCCGTCGGCCTGCTTTATCCCTCGGCGCTGGAGCCCTGCGCGGCCGCGGCGTCGGCCCGGGAAACCGGAGAGCTCATTCATCCCTCGGCCGAGATCGCCGAGGGCGTCACCATCGAGCCCGGCGCGATCATCGGCCGGGAGGCGCGCATCGGCGCCGGCACCACGATCGCCGCCGGCGCCGTTATCGGCTATCGCGTCTTCATCGGAGAGCGCTGCTATGTCGGCCCCGGCGCATCGGTGACGCATGCCCTGATCGGCGACCGAGTGACCCTTCACGCCGGCTCACGTATCGGCCAAGACGGCTTCGGCTACGATATGAGCGCCGAGGGGCATTTCAAGATTCCGCAGATCGGCCGCGTGGTCATCGACGACGATGTGGATATTGGCGCCAACTCGACCGTGGACCGCGGCTTCCTGTCGGACACGAAGATCGGCGCCGGGACCAAGATCGATAATCTGGTTCAGGTCGCCCACAACGTCGTCATCGGCCGCCATTGCATTATCGTCTCGCAGTCCGGCCTCGCCGGTTCGGCGCAGCTCGGCGACTTCGTCATCATGGGCGCCCATTCGGGCGTGGTTGAGCACGTCAAGATCGGTGACGGCGTGCTGATCGCCGGCATGGCCCACGTCAAGGACGACGTGCCGGCCGGCGCGCGCATGGGCGGAACGCCCGCGCGCCCGTTCAAGGAGTGGGCCCGCGAGGTCGCCGCCCTCAAGAAATTGGGTAAGAATGGGCGCGATGACTAAGCCGCGCCGGCGTCCGGATGAGGAACGCGTGAGAGGATTGAAACGACACGTCGTCATCGTCTTGGTGGCCGCTGCCGCCATGGTGGGGATCGCCGCCGGACCCGCATTCGCGGCGGACACAACGGACGGCGAGTTCGACGGGGAATGCGTGATGGGCCTTGCGCTCGGCAAGGACATCCAGACCGATTGCTCCGTCAACACCGTCTATAAGGGCAAGACCTATTGCTTCGGCAACGAGACGGCGCGGACTCTCTTCCTCAAGCGCCCGGAAGACTTCCTGCTCCAGGCGCACATCTACTATTCCAGCAAGCAGCCGCAATAGCGTCGCAAACTAGTTGCGAGGGGAGGGCTTAGGAGCCCTTCGGCGGGGTTTGGCCCTCGAATACCGTCCCATCCGTATCGACGATCACGACATCGAGATCGTTATGCTCGCCGCGCCCGAAGGTGAAGCGGAAATTCGGGTTGGTCGAGATCGAGAAGGTCCCGTCCAGCTGAAACACCAACTCGCCGTCGCGCTTCACCGTCATCTCCTTGACGTAGCGCGCCGGGATGAACTTGGCCGTGTTGATGTCGAGCTGCATGCCGTTATTGTTCGGATGCTTGATCATCACCTGCGCCGCCCAAATCGGGCTCGACTCGATCGCGGGGGGGAAGGTCCTGACGATCATTTTGCCCATATCCGCCGAGTCGGCATCAGGGTCTTTCGCCTGCATCGCGGCGCAGCCGCCGGCCGCCGCCAGGAACTTCGTCGTCATGTGCAGGCTGCCGTCCTCGGTCTCCAGGATGGCGCGCACATGCGAGAAATTGTCGACCCGCACGCGGGTGGAGAAGCTGCGCTCGCCACCGGTGCCGGCAGCGGGACCGAAGGTGAGCGTGGCAACCTTGGGATCAGGATTCTTGTCGATGAACACTGTAAGTGATTTGAGCTTGCCCTTGACCGACGGCGGTACCCGCACGGTCAGCGGCACGATTGCCGCATCCTCGACCTTGGACGGGGTCTCGAGCACGACCATGCCATCCTCTTCCTGGATAGGCCGGTCGCCGAAGGCCTGCTCCTTGAGAGTGGGCCAGACATTCTCGTCCGCTTGGGCACCGGGCGCGCCGAGGACGAACAGGGAAGCCACGAGCGCGGCGAGGCCGCAGCTCCGGGCGAGGCTATTAAAAGCGTGAGGCATAGCGCCGTGTTCCTCATTGCATGTTTGGTTGGAGTATATCATTCCCACTCCAATTCTGCGAATGCCGCCGTGACGTTGCGGACATGATACTGATCGAACAACTTCCAGGCGTCTTTTTCCGAGAATCCGGCCGTTTTTGTCGCTTCCGCCAATGTCTTCCCTTCGGCGATCTGACGGCGCACATCGGCGGAGATCGTGGCCAAGTAACGCTGCTCCGGCTCGAGCGCTTGCGGTAGCTCCATGGTCTTGGGGCCGTGACCGGGAACAACCCGGGCGGCCTTTCGCTTGCCGATCTCGTCGAGCAGCGCGAGCCATCCCTTGATGGAGCCGTCGATAGTCGGCACATGCACGGAGAACAGGAGGTCGCCGAGAAACAAGGTGTTGGTCTTTGTGTCGGTGACGATCAGATCGTTGTCGGTATGGGCCGTCGGTTGCGGCTCAAGCAGGAGGGTGCGGTCGCCGAGGTCGAGCGTCGTCGGCTCCTTGATGGCGAGTGTCGGCAGGATGATCTCGCTGCCTTTGAACGCCGCCTCGCCCAGCATCTGCTTGTTAGCGGTGATGTAGGCTTGGCTGCGGGTGCCGAGCGCGCGAGCGAGCTTGTAATGGCCGACAAAGGTCGGCTTGTCCTGGACGAACGCGGCATTCCCGAACACATGGTCGGGGTGCATGTGGGTGTTGATCACGTATTTGATCGGCTTGTTGGTCACGGCGCGGATGGCGTCGCGCAACTCGCGCCCCATCACGGCGCTGCCTGACGTGTCGATAACGGCGACCCCCTCACTCCCGACCACAAAGCTCGCATTGGCCATGTCGCCGCGATTCTCGGGCGATTGCACCTCGTAG
This sequence comes from uncultured Alphaproteobacteria bacterium, assembly GCA_963731875.1. Lineage (GTDB taxonomy): Bacteria > Pseudomonadota > Alphaproteobacteria > Rhizobiales > Methyloligellaceae > Methyloceanibacter. The sequence goes on from CAVSXL010000008.1 coordinate 342,855, forward strand.
CGTCCTTGGTGCACGAACACGCCTGGCGCCACTTCGGTCACGTCGGCCGCGGCGGCATGGGCGGGGGCGTAGCGCAGGAGCGGCGTCGCCGCCAGGGCAAGGCCGGCCGTCAGGAACGTCTTACGCGATATAAGCTTGGGTGTGCACATCGGCTGGAGGCAATAAACTGACTTAGGGCAATAACATGCGCCCGGTTCATCAATGTCATATCGTGTGACGAACACGTAAAAACAAGAATCGGCGGTAAGGCGGCCCTTTTTGTTTTGGTTCCGTTCGTATAGTTTACGGCAGCGCGAATAGGGAGGGAACCTGCATGCGGATTATTCTCATTCTCATCATTATTGCTGCCATTTTTGCCTTCGTTCAGACCAAGAGACACAATTGCGAGTGGGGCGACTTCAGCCCGTGGCTCGACTGCGTGTTGGGCAAAACGGCGAGCGACATGCCGGCGACCACACCGACCGCTACGACGTCGGAAACGCCGGCCGCCGAAGCACCTGCATCCGAGACGCCGTAAGGCCAACACTTACCGCGCCGCGCGCGCCCCGCGGGCGGGGCAAGCCGGCGGTCTATGATCGGGCTCTCCACGCCGGCCGCCAGCCGGCGTGGAGCACGTCCGTCCCAACGTTTTGCGCGGGCGAGACGCCTTAAGTCCCGGTAACCTTCCGGTGATTTGCGACGCAGCGGAGTTATGCCTTGGCATTGATTCCGCGTAGCATCCCCGACACTATCGCGTTCATGTCCCCGCACTTACGCACGCGTCCTCATGTGGACTGAGACCCCGGAACGATGACCGCTTCGAAACAGCATGCCGAACGGGCGGCCGCCGCCTTGGCCAAGCTCCTGCGTCCCGGCGTCGATGCGGGCGAGGTCACCGCGATCCTCCATGACATGTTGGATTTAGCGGCACGGGAGCGCGATAGAAGCGCCGAAGTCAAGGCACGTGAGCAGGCGGCGCGGCTCTTGGCGGCCTCGCCGGCGGTGATCTACAGCTTCAAGGCGAGCGGCGACTTCGCGCCGACCTTCATCAGCGACAATATCGAGACTTTGTTCGGCTACGGCCCGCGCGAGTATCTCGACAATCCCAATTTCTGGCATGAGCACGTCCATCCGGACGATCTCGCGCGGGTCGATGCCGAGGTAGGCAAGCTTTTCGATGTAGGCCGGCAGACCCTCGAATACCGCTTTCGTCGCCAGGACGGTTCATATTGCTGGGTGAACGACGAGCAGCATCTCGTCCGTGATGAGACGGGCGCGCCGCTCGAAGTCGTCGGCTCGTGGAGCGATATCAGCGCGCGAAAGGCCGCCGAGGATGCCGAGGACGCGACGCGGGCGCGCCTGTCCGTGTTGCTGGAGACGGCGCCGTCGGTGATCTACAGCTTCAAGGCACGCGACGACTACGCCCCCACGTTCATCAGCGAGAACATCAAGCGGCTGCTCGGCTACTGCCCCGAGAAATATCTGGAGCACGCCGACTTCTGGCGCTCCCACGTGCACCCCGAAGACCTCGCCGCGGTCGAGGCCGAGCAGGAAAGGCTGTTCGACAAGGGGCGGCACGTTGCCGAGTACCGCTTCCGCAAGCGCAACGGCACCTATATCTGGGTGAGCGACGACCAATATCTGCTGCGCGACGACACGGGCGAGCCGACCGAGATCGTCGGGTCGTGGAGCAACATCACCGCACGCAAGGCGGCCGAGGAGGCGAGCAACGCGGCCCGGGCGCGGTTCGATCTGATGCTCCACAGCGCGCCGGCCGTGGTCTACAGCTTCGCCGCCAGTGGCGACTTCACGCCCACCTTCGTCAGCGACAACATCTTCCGGGTGCTCGGCTATGAGCCCGACGATTATCTGAAGCAGCCCGACTTCTGGCGCTCCCACGTCCACCCGGACGACCTGGCCGCGGTGGAGGCCGAGCAGGAGAAGCTGTTCGAGGACGGCCGGCACGCAGCCGAATATCGGTTCCGCAAGGCCGACGGGATCTATTGCTGGGTCAGCGACGAGCAGACGCTTGTGCGCGACCAGAATGGCAACCCGCTCGAGGTGATCGGCACGTGGAGCGAGGTGACCGCGCGCAAGACCGCCGAGCAAGCGGCGCTCCAGCAAAGCGAGCAGCGCCTGACTGATGCCATCGAGACCATCTCCGAGGGCTTTTCGCTCTACGACGCCGAGGACCGGCTCGTGCTCGCCAACCACAACTACGCCGATTTGTTCGATTTCGGTGAAGGTCCGCCGGCGCCGGGCTCCACCTATGAGGAGATCATTCGCAAGGCGGTGGCCCACGGTCTCATCGCCGATGCCAAAGGCGGGGGCGAAGGCTGGATCAGGCAGCGCCTGGCCGAACATCGCGATCCCGGCGAGCCCATTTTGCAGCGCCGGTCGGACGGTCGCTGGGTGCAGATCAGCGAGCGCCGTACGGAGACGGGCGGCACCGTCGCCGTCTATAGCGATCTCACCGAGGTCAAGGAGAGCGAGCAGCGCGCCGCCGCGGCCAATCAGCTGATCCTGCAAAGCCTGCGCTATGCCAGCCGCATCCAGTCCGCGGTCCTGCCGGCGCGACGCGAGCTCGAGACCCTGGCGGCCGATCATTTTCTGATCTGGGAGCCGCGCGACATCGTCGGCGGCGACTTCTTCTGGTTCCAGCCCATCCATGACGGCTACGCGGTGATGGTCGGCGATTGCACGGGCCATGGCGTGCCCGGTGCCTTCATGACGCTCATCGCCTGGGGCCTGCTCGACCGCATGCTCCGCAGCGCCCCGAGCGACCAGCCGAGCGAGGTCCTGGTCGGCCTGCACGAGGGCGTGCAAAACCTGCTCGGTCAGGACGAGACGCATGGCGAGACCGATGACGGGCTCGAGGCCGGGATCTGCTTCATCGACCCGAAGAAGCAGCTGATGACCTTTGCCGGCGCGCGTTTCTCCCTGTGGCGGGCGAACCAGGACGGCGTCATCGAGATCAAGGGCGACCGCGAGGGGTTGGGCTATCGCCGCTATCCGCGCGACACGCGCTTCAGCAACTACACCTTCCCCTTCGATGACCGCGATTCGTTCTATCTCACCACGGATGGGTTGATCGACCAGATCGGCGGCCCGCGCGGCCGCTCGTTCGGCAAGCGGCGCTTCAAGGATCTCTTGCGCAAGCTCGGCGATACGCCCATGAGGGAGCAGGAAGCGTCGCTGCGCGACGCCCTGGAAAAATACCAAGGCGAGCAGCTTCGCCGCGACGATCTCACCGTCTTGGGCTTCATTCCACACGCCTAGGAGGATCCGATGCTTGCCGGCCAACTCATGGATTTGCGGTCGATGCTGCATACGCAGGGCGTGATCTTCGCCTATAGCGGCTATGTGACCGAGCCCGTGCTGAGCGGCGTGGGCGAGGCATTGAAGCAGAAGCTCACCATCGACGATGCCGACACAAAAACGCTGCGCAGCGTGTTCGCCATTTTCGTAGAGCAAATGCAGAACATCATCCGCTATTCCGCCGAGATGCATCATGTGCCACCGCCGCCTGCATCCGATGCAGGCGCGCTCAAGGAAATCCGCTATGGCATCCTCACCATCGGCAAGGAAGGGGTCGATTACATCGTTTGCGCCGGCAACCTGGTTCTCCAGGCCGATGTCGAACGCCTTAGGGAGCGGCTCGGAAGAATCAGGGATATGAACAAGGAGCAGTTGAAGGCTCTCTACAAAGAGAAACTCAGGGCGGACCCGGAGGAAGGCAGCAAGGGCGCCGGCCTCGGCTTCATGGAGATCGCGCGGCGCGCCACCAAGCCCATCGAGTTCGACTTCGTGGAGGTCGATGCCGACCATTCGTTTTTTGCGCTTAAAGCGACCATCTGAGGGTTGAGTGATGCGAGACAAGCTGGATATTGAGCCCACCTCCCGCACGCCGGCCGTGGTGTTCGACTTTGCCAACAACCATCTGAAGATCTCCGGCGAATCCTATCCCGAGGACGTGACCGAGTTTTATCGGCCGGTGTTCCATGCGCTCGATGAATATCTCGGTGAGCTGGGCCAGGGCGGCTGCCGCTTCGACTTCGAGCTCATCTATCTCAACAGCTCGAGCGCCAAGGCCGTGATGATGCTCATGGACAAGCTCGAAGCCGCCGCCGCAAGCGGTGCGGCCGTCGACGTTTATTGGCTCTACGACAAAGAAGACGACACCATGCAGGAGCTTGGCGAGGAGTTTGGCGAGGATCTTGAGGCGGCCAAATTCCATCTTGAGAAGATGGCCGGCTGATGCCGTCCGACGACCTCTTCGGCGCGGAGGAGCAGGCCCTCGCCGCGGCGCAGGAACTCATCGACAGCGGCCGCTTCGACGATCTCGCCGATGGCAAGCGCTATGTGGCGCTGGTCAAGGACTACCAGAAGCTGCTTCGCGCCACGCGCCGGCTGATGCGCTTGAGCGACCGCAACGAGGAGCAGCTCAACGCACTGACCAAGGAGCAGCGCCAAGCCAACGAGGTCATTGCCCAGAAGAACAAGGCGCTCGATGCGCTTGCCACCAAGCTCTCGAAATATCTATCGCCGCAGATCTACCATTCGATCTTCACCGGCGCCCAGAACGTCGAGATCACGTCCAACCGCAAGAAACTTACGATCTTCTTCTCCGACGTGGTGAATTTCACCGAGACCACGGACAAGATGGAGTCCGAGGATCTCACCAATCTGCTCAACCGCTATCTCACCGAGATGACGAACATCGCTCTCGAGCACGGCGCGACCATCGACAAATATATCGGCGACGCCATCATGGTGTTCTTCGGCGATCCCGAGTCGCGGGGCGTGAAGGAAGACGCCCGCGCTTGCGTGCGCATGGCCATCGCCATGCTGAAGCGTTTGCGCGAACTGCATACGGAATGGTTGGAGCTCGGCGCCGAGCAGCCCTTCCACATGCGGATCGGCATCAATACCGGCTATGTCACCGTGGGCAATTTCGGCAGCGACGACCGCATGGACTACACGATCATCGGCAGTTGCGTGAACGCCACGGCGCGGCTGGAGTTTCATGCCGAGACCGACGGCATTCTGATCGGCCACGAGACCTATGCGCTGGTGAAGGACGAGGTGGATACGGAGGAGCACGAGCCGATCAAGGTGAAGGGCTTCGCCGAACCCTTGCGCTGCTACAAGGTGCTAGGGCTGTACGACGATCTCGTCAACGAAGGCTCCGTCATCCGCGAGGAGCAGGACGGCTTCAGGCTTCTGGTGGATCTGAAGAAGCGCGACCGCGCCGAAGCCATCGAGGCCCTCGAGGCCGCCGTCGCACGGCTCAAAGGCTGAGGCCTATGCCAGTCCGTGGCGCCGTCACAAGAACCACGCCAAAGTGTTCAGCGCAAAGATCGGCACCAGAACCGCCCCGGACCAGAGCATGTAGCCGATGAAACTCGGCATCTTGATGCCGCGCTCTTCGCAGATCGACCGCACCATGAAGTTCGGTGCATTGCCGATATAGGTGTTCGCCCCCATGAAGACCGCGCCAGCGGAGATCGCGGTCAGGGTGAGGGAGAGCGGCCCCATAAGCGTCTCAGGGTCGCCACCGGCAAGATTGAAGAACACGAGATATGTGGGTGCGTTGTCGAGGAAGCTCGACAGGCCGCCGGTGAGCCAGAAATACGCGGCTTCGACCGGTTTGCCGTCGGGCGTCGACACAAGATGCAGCAGGGGACCGAACGGTCCGTCCAACCCGGCGCGCAGCATCGCTAGAATCGGGATCATGGTGATGAAGATGGCGGCGAACAGCATCGCCACCTCCTGCATGGGCACCCAGGTAAAGGTGTTCTCCACCCGGATCGACCGCGGTGTCGTGCGCCATGACAGGATGCCCACGGCAACGAGTACCACGTCCCGCACGATCCCATTCACCGGCATTTCCATGCCAAGCCCGATAGAGACCATGCTGTCGCGGTTCCAGATACCGCTGGCGAGCACCGTGAGGGCTATGGCCATGAGGTAGAGCACGTTGTGCAAGCCCTCGATGCGCAGCTGGCGCGGAACCTTGCTGTTGCCTCTGACCTCATGGTGCTCGCGGTTCCAGGCGACGCGGTCGATGATGTAGAACAGCGCCAGCAGCAGGCCGCTCGTGAACAGCATAGGCCGCAGCATGGTCTCCAAGGTCCACAGGAAATCGACGCCCTTGAGATAGCCGAGAAATAGCGGCGGATCGCCGAGCGGCGTGAGCGAGCCGCCGATATTGGAAACAAGGAAGATGAAGAAGACGAAGACGTGGACGTTGTAGCGGCGGTCCTCGTTCGCCCTGATCACTGGGCGGATCAGCACCATGGAGGCGCCAGTCGTACCGAGAAAGCTGGCCGACAAGGTACCGAAGGCAAGGATCGCCGTGTTCGTGGCCGGCGTACCGACGAGATTGCCGCTGATCCGGATTCCACCGGCGACCACGAACAGCGCAAACAACAGCAGGATGAAGGGCAGGTAGTCGAGGAGTAGGACGTCCAAGACCTGCGCTATCGCGGTCGAGGCGCCAAACATCAGAGCGCAAGGCGACAGCAAGGCGAGCGACCAAAACACGGCGACGGTGCCGAACCGATGCTCCCAGAATCGCGGCGCGATGAGCGGCAGTAGAGCAATGGACAATAAGAGCCCGCAAAAGGGGACTCCCCACCAGAGGCTCAAGCCCGCGCCGTCAAGGGGTTTCGCCGTGGCGACAGCATCAGCGCCGCTTGAGAACCATTCGATCATGCGTGTGGGCCGCTAGCCGCTGAATGGGCCGTTAAGTGCCGTGCTGTTCGGGCGGGACATCGTCGTTGGCCGGCAAGCGGCGCGTGCTCTCCCGCAAGGCCTCTTTCAGCGAGGTCGGCCGATGATATTTCCGTAAGAGGTCGAGAAACGCCTCGTCGGCCAGCGACTGCACGCTTCTGCCGCTGTCGATGGCCAGAAGCTCGAGCGCTTTCCAGATCTCTGGTGCGAAGGCGACGAGCTTGCGCCGGATGTCGGCGTTATGAGAGGGCAGGGCCATAAGGCGGAATCATAGCTGATTCGCGACGTCGTCGGCATACGCCGACCCGGAACTTCTCTGCCATTCAACTCTTTACCGTCACACGCGCATTGCCGGCGCGCCGGATGGCGCGCGCAAGCGACCGACAACAAAAGCACTTGAAAGGACCGACAAATGGGGCTGTTCAGCAAAGACATAAAATCCATGGAGGACCTGTTTCTGCACACTCTCCAGGATGTCTACTACGCCGAAAATCAGATCGTGAAAGCGCTCCCGAAGATGATCGACAAGGCAACGAGCCGGGAGCTGAGCGCCGGTCTCAGAAGCCACCTCAAGGAGACGGAGGGGCAGGTTAAGCGCCTCGAACAGGTATTCGGAAAGATCGGCAAGGAACCGAAGGGCGTGGACTGCCCGGCGATCGACGGCCTGATCAAGGAGGCCGACGAGGTGGCCGGTGAGGTCGAGGACAAGAAGGTGCTTGATGCCGCGATCCTGGGCAGTGCCCAGGCGGTGGAGCATTACGAGATGTCGCGCTACGGCACGCTGATCGCCTGGGCGAAGGAGTTGGGCCACGACAACGTCGTCCCCCTGCTCAACGCCAATCTGAAGGAGGAGAAGGCGGCCGACAAGAAGCTCACCACGCTCGCCGAGGGCAAGGTGAACCGTCGCGCGAGCGGCAGAACAGCACCGAAGCGTTCGGCAACACGCCGCAAGACGACCTCCAAGAAGACGGCCTCAAAGTCCAAGGCCCCCGTCAAGCGGGCTGCGGCACGCAGCGGCACGACGAAGCGCAAGACCGGTACGCCAAAGAGGAAGACCGCCACGCGCAAATAGGCTTGGTGGCAGAGCCGGGGCCCCAGTCAGCGGGCTCCGGCCAGCCCCTAAGCTTTCCGCGCTTCGTCGATATAGAGCTGGCGGAAGGCGCGCGCGACCGGGCCAGGCTTTCCATGGCCGACGGGACGCCCGTCGATTTCGACGATCGGCAAGACGAAGGCGGATGCCGCGGTGAGGAAGGCTTCACGCGCCGCATAGGCCTCCTCGACGCTGAACGGACGCTCTTCCACGCGCAATCCTTCCTGGCTCGCCAGCCGAAGCACGGCGCGGCGCGTCACGCCGGGCAGGATCTGCGGGCCGAGCGGCTGGGTTCGCAACACCCCGTCGGCATCGAGAATGAAGGCCGACGACGAGGTGCCTTCGGTTACGAACCCGTCCTCCACCATCCAGGCTTCGTAAGCGCCTTTTTTCTTGGCCGCCTGCTTGCCCATGGCCTGAGCCAGCATCGCCGTGGATTTGATATCCCGGCGCTTCCAGCGGATGTCCGGAATGGTGACCACCTTGATGCCGGCCGTAACATAGGGGTTGTCGAGCAGCGTGCGCGCTTGGGTGAAGGCGACGACGGTCGGCTCCGGCGCCGCGGGATAGAGAAAGTCGCGGTCGGCTGGCCCTCGGCTGATCTCGAGATAGACGATGCCCTCGTCGACCTTGTTCGCTGCGATCAGCTCTTCGTGCACTTCACGCAAGCCCTCATGGCCGACCTGGGGGTCTAACTCGATCTCCTTGAGCGACCGGTCGAGGCGGGCGAGATGAGCGTCGAAATCCACCAACCGTCCGCCGAGCACCGCGGTCACCTCGTAGACGGCGTCGCCGAACAGAAAAGCCCGGTCGAAGACGGAGACCTTGGCCTCCTCTTCGGGGACGTAAACGCCGTTCACATAGACGATGCGGGACATGTGGTGGAGCATTCCGGCAGGGCCGCTTGGCAGTATGTTGCGCTGTGGGTAGCGCCGGCCAAGGCCAAACGCAAGGCGGGACGGGTGGCTTGCTTTGCTTGCCGTGCCGCGTCGGGCATACTCAACCCACTGGAGAATCGAATCATCTGCACAAGCAGAGCCTGGCACGAAGGGGGGGACATCAATGACATCGGCGAGCCTTTTGATTGTTCTATTCGTTGGGACGGTGGTCGGCGCACTGACCGGGTTGGTCGTTGGCGGCGCCTTTGGTGCCGATTCGCTCGCCATTCTTGCGGGCTTTCTCGGTGCCGTCGCCGGGGTGGTGGTCCGCAATCTCATCATCGCCAAGGGGGCCGGTGTCGGCCCCGACGATTCCAAAACGCCTGTCTTGGTGGCGGTCTACGCGATCATCGCCTCGCTCGCCGGGAGCCTGGCGGCGAAGGAGACACTCGATGTCAGCGAGCTCACTGCGCCGGTCGGCGTCGGTGCCTTGGCGGGCCTGTTCTCGGCCGTGCTGCTGGCGATGCTGATGATCACCTATCACACCAACCCCGGCGAGCCGCCGAAGCTCCGCAAGCGGTACTGATCAGGCGCTGCACGCCTTCACGCGCAAGCCGGCTTCCTCGATGAGGGCGAGGTCGTCGGCCACGTCGTTGTTCTCGGTGGTGAGCAGCTTGTCGCCGTAGAAGATCGAATTGGCGCCGGCGAGGAAGCAGAGGATCTGCGCCTCCCGCGTCAGCGAGGAGCGCCCCGCCGAGAGCCGCACGAAGGTCGTTGGCATGAGGATGCGCGCGGTCGCCACCATGCGCACGAGATCGAGCGGATCGACTGGCTTCTGATCCTCCAAGGGGGTGCCGGCCACCGGCACGAGCGCGTTGATCGGCACGCTCTCGGGATGGGGGTCTAGCGTGGCGAGCGTCCTGAGCAGGCTCGCCCGATCTTCGATGGTCTCGCCCATGCCGATAATGCCGCCGCAGCAGATCTGCATGCCGGCGTTACGGACGTTGGCAAGCGTGTCGAGGCGGTCCTGATAGGTCCGCGTGGTGATGATCTCGCTGTAGAACTCCGGCGAGGTATCGAGATTGTGGTTATAGGCGGTGAGCCCGGCATCGGCGAGGCGCGCGGCTTGGGTCTCGCTCAGCATGCCGAGGGTGACGCAGGCCTCCATGTCCAGCGCCCGGACGCCCCGGACCATGTCCAGAACGCTATCGAAGGCGTCCCCGTCCTTCACCTCGCGCCAGGCCGCGCCCATGCAGAAGCGGGTCGCGCCGGCCTCCTTGGCGATCTTCGCCTTGGCTAGCACATCGTCCACGTCGAGCAGGGCCTCGCGCTCGAGCCCGGTCTTCTTGGCGTAATGGGCCGATTGCGGGCAATATTTGCAGTCCTCCGGACAGGCCCCGGTCTTGATCGACAGCAGGCTCGCGAGCTGCACTTGGCCGTCCGCATGGAAGCGGCGGTGCACGGCGCGCGCCTCGTCCACGAGCTCCAGCAGGGGCGCCGTCAGCAGGCCCACGATCTCGTCAATGCCCAATCGTGGCGGCTCTCCGCCTCGGAATTCTGCTTGAGCGGCGTCTCCGCCAGGCGGGCGTTGCCGTTGATAGGATTCACGCTTTCAAAGGTTTCTGACACGGGATTCCAAGCGATTGATTGCTGGGGATAAGGCCCTTCGCTAATACAGGATCATGGTTGGAAGCGAAAGCCGGTACCGGGCCTTTCTCGATGCCCTCAAGCACGATCACCTGCGGCGGGACCTGACTTCGGTTGTGGCGCGGGACGCGCGCACCCTCGAGACCGGCGGCCGGTCTTACCTCAATTTGGCGAGTAACGACTATCTGGCCTTGCGCTTCCATGCCGCGCTGATCGAGCGGGCCGCCGAATGGGCGGCACGCTACGGCACCGGCTCCGGCGCCTCGCGTCTCGTCACCGGCAATCTCGATGCCTTCGCCGGCATCGAGGCCAAGGTTGCAGGGCTCAAGAAGAAGCCTGCGGCGCTGATCATGGCGTCCGGCTTCCAGACCAACGCCGCGGTGCTGCAAGCCTTGTTCGACCGCACCGTGCTTGGTGCCGAGCCCCTCGTCTTCGCCGACCGCCTCAACCATGCCAGCATGCATTTCGGCTGTAAGGCCGCAGGCGTGCGCCAGCAGCGTTACCGGCATGGCGACGTGGGCCACCTCGCCGAGCTTCTGACTCAGTTTCAAGGCGATAGCCGGCCGAAATTCATCCTCACCGAGAGCGTGTTCTCCATGGACGGCGATGTGGCACCGATTCCTGAGATCGTCCGCCTGGCCCGGGCCCATGAGGCAACGCTGATCGTCGACGATGCGCACGCGACCGGCATTCTCGGCGAGGGGGGCTGCGGGCTCTCGGACGGGGCCGACATCGTGATCGGTACCTTCTCCAAGGCGCTCGGCAGCTTCGGCGCCTATGTCGCCTGCTCAGGCGTAATGCGCGATTACCTCGTCAACCGCTGTAGCGGATTCATCTATTCCACCGCGCTTCCGCCGCCCGTGCTGGGCGCCATCGATGCCGCGCTCGATCTCGTGCCGGGACTGGACACCGAGCGCAGCTCCGTGGCGGGGCTTGCCGCGGGCTTCCGCGCCGCCGCCAAGGCGCGCGGCTACGACACAGGCGCTTCGGCCACCCAGATCGTGCCGATGATCGTGGGCACGGCGGAGGCCGCGCTGCGCCTCGGTGCAGTACTGCGCGAGGCGGGGTTCTGGGCCACGGCCATCAGGCCCCCCACGGTGCCGCAAGGCACGGCCCGCGTGCGGCTCGCTTTCACCGCCGCGCATGACGAGACAGATATCAACCGCTTGCTGGAGGCCCTGGGCCAAGCCGCGGTTCCGGACACGGCCAAGGCCGCCACCCTCTGAGATGCATTTCGTGCTCGTCCATGGCTGGGGCTTCAACGCCCGTATTTGGGCGGATGTCGTCCCTCATCTCGGCGATGCGAACGTCACTTTGATCGATCTCGGATTCGTCGCCGGGGGGCCGAAAGGCCAGGATGATTGGCCTGAGGACGCTGTCGCAATTGGCCACTCGCTCGGCGTGCTGTGGCTCCTGAAGCAGGGAGGGCAACGCTTTAAGGGATTGGTCTCAATTCAAGGCTTCGACCGCTTCTGCCCGCATGTGCCGCCGGCCCGGGTCGCCGCGCTGAAGCGGGGGCTGATCCGCGATCCGGGGGGCACGATGCAAGCTTTTTGGCGGTCCTGCGGCGCGCCGGATTACGCGGATCCCGAGGCGCTCGCTGTCGCACGGCTCGACGAGGGGCTCGATTGGCTGATGCATTGGGACGCCGAGGACGCTAAAGCAGACCTTCCATGTCCCGTTCTTGCCCTTGGCTCCCGCGACGATGCCATCGTGCCCCCGGCCATGACCGAGGGCGTGTGGCAGGGGCAAGATGTTCTCTGGTCGCCGGATGGCGGCCATGTCCTACCCATGAGGCACCCAGCCTGGTGCGCCCGTAATGTCCTTGAATTCGCCCATGCTCTCCCGTCGTAGCGCCCGAATCGCGGCTCGTTTCGGCGCCCGCGCAGGCAGCTACGAGGGCCATGCGGACTTGCAAGGCGCCGTGGCGAACCGGCTCGCAAGTCTGTTGCCGGATCTCGACAGCCCCCGCGTGCTCGAGCTCGGCTGCGGCACGGGTCTCTTAAGCCGTCATCTGGTCAAGCGCTACCCAAAGGGCCACTTCGTCCTCACCGACGCCGCGCCTCAGATGATCGCCGAATGCCGCCGGAACCTCACGCAGGCCGGTGGCCCGCATATCAGCTACGAGGTGATGGACGCGGGCGAGGCGGGCGGCCATACCGGGCTCGACGTGATCGCCACCAGCATGACGCTGCATTGGCTGCCCGATCCCGCCGCGACGCTGGCACGGCTCAGCCGTCTTCTCGCGCCGGACGGCGTGCTGCTCTACGCCACGCTGGGACCCGACAGTTTCGCGGAGTGGCGCACCGTGCTCGATGCGGAATCCCTGCCGAGCGGGATCGTCGACCTTCCGCGGCTTCCGGGAGTTGTGGAGGAAGAGCACCTAACGCCCGACAACGATTCACATTCCTTCCTGCGCCGGATGAAGGTGGTCGGCGGCCTGACGCCACGGGACGGTTATGCGCCTCTGCCGCCCGGCGCGCTGCGCCGCGCGCTCCGCGCGACGGACGACCGCTTCGGCGGCCGCGTCACCTGGCACATCGTCTATGGGCGGTTGAGCGCGCCGGAGGCTAGCCGGTCGAGCCCCTCGATCATGCCCGCATAGGCCCGGGTCAGCTCGTCGTCGGTGATGCAATAGGGTGGCAAGAGATAGACCGTCGATCCCATCGGCCTGATATTGAAGCCTTGCGATAGATACCAAGCGCGCAGCAGCCGGCTCTCTTCGGATTGGTACTGGCCGCCCTCCTTGACATCGAAGGCGAGCACCGAGCCGAGCACCCGGGGCTTCACCACGTCCGGCCGCGCCCCCAGTGTTTCCAGCATGGTGCGGTGACGCGCCTCGATCTGGGCGATCCGCGTCATGGTCTGCTCTTCCTCGTAGAGGTTGAGAGCGGCATGGGCCACGGCGCAAGCCAACGGGTTGGCGGTGAAGGAATGCCCGTGGGGCAGCGCGCGGTCGAAATTGTGACCGAGAAACATGTCGAACAGGCCGTCGCGGGCGACCGTGGCCGAAAGCGGCATATAGCCCGCGGTCAGTCCCTTGGAGAGGCATACAAGGTCCGGGACGACGCCGGCCTGCTCAAGCGCGAACATGGTTCCGGTGCGCCCGAACCCGGTCGCCACCTCATCGAAAATAACAATGACTCCAGCGCGTTGGGCTCTCTCGACGAGACGCTTGAGGAAGCTCGGCCGGCAGAACCGCATGCCCGCGGCGCCTTGCATCATGGGCTCGATGATGAGGGCCGCGATCGACTGCCCGCGTTCAGTGAGGAGCGCGTCAATGGCTGATAACGCGCCCGCCTCGCGCTCGTCGGCGGCATCGTCGCCCTCGAAGGTCGCGGGGTATGGCAGCACGCAGACCTTGAACATCAACTGGCGAAACGCGCCGAACATCTGCGAGCCGCGGCCGACCGACATGGCGCCCAGCGTGTCACCGTGATAGCCGCCATCGAAGGCGACCAGCATGCGCCGCTTTGCCTCGCCGCGATTGACCCAGGACTGGTAGGCGATCTTGATGGCCACTTCGACCGCGGTGGAACCGTTGTCGGAGAAGAACACGCGATTGAGGTCGCCGGGCAGCAGCCCCGCCAGCCGCTCCGCCAGGTCCACGGCCGGCGCATGAGTGAAGCCCGCGAACATCACATGCTCGAGCTCTTCCGCCTGGCGCGTTAGCGCCGCATTGATCTTGGGGTGCGAATGCCCGTGGGTGCAGGTCCACCAGGACGAGATCAGATCCAGGATCTCCCGGCCCTCCGCGTCGAACAGGGAGGCGCCCTTGCCGCGTGCGATCACGGTCGGCTCGCCTTCCGTGCCGTGCTGCGTATAGGGGTGCCAGACATAGCGCCGGTCGCGCGCGATCACGTCGCGGGTGACATCTGACATCTGGTCGGTCGAATGGCTGTCGTTCACGGTTTCACCGTTGCAAGCTTCATGAGATCGAACTCGGGGGGAATGGCCTTGAGCGCCGCGCGATTGATGGATTCGAGCCAAGGAATCTCGGCAAGGACTTCGATCTGGCCGTAGCGCTCGATTGCGGCGCGATTATGCGGCGTCTCCGGCCCGGTGATGACGACCCCGGCCAGCGGCAGTCCGCGCCGCCGGATGGCCTCGATCGACAGCAGCGTATGATTGATGGTGCCGAGCGTCGAGCGTGCGACGAGCACGATGGGCAGATCGAGATCGGCCGCCAGGTCGATCATGTAGGCGCTGTCGGTGAGGGGTACCATGAGACCGCCGGCGCCCTCGACCACGATCAGCCCCTCATGGGTGGGTACTTCGAGCCTTTCCAGGTCGATAGTGACGTCGGCCCGACGCGCTGCCTCATGCGGCGCCAGCGGGTCGGGGAGAAGATAGGCCTCCGGCAGGATGCGCTCCGCCGGCAGCTCGGCCAGCCGCTGCACGGTGGCGGAATCCGTCTCGGGCTCGGTCCCCGCTTGCACAGGTTTCCAGTAGGACGCCTCCAGTTGCGTGACAAGCCACGCCGCGACGAGGGTCTTGCCCACATCGGTATCGGTTCCGGTGACGAAAAAGCCATGCACGTTGAAACGGGCCTCCAGCCGGGCGGTCGCGAGGAGCGGCGACTTTATCGGCCAGAAGTTTCGAGGCAAGAGGCTGGACGACAGCGTTGGATTCAGGCGACAAAGTTCCCGCCCATGCGTCTTTTCCCAATCCTTGCGCTTCTAGCGCTCCTGATTTTTGATCCTGCCCACGCGGCCGGCGGCAAGACGCTGCGCATGGCCTATGACGCCGACCCCGCTTCGCTCGATCCTCACGAGCAGCTTTCCGGGGCCACGCTGCAGCTTTCCCATCTCGTGTTCGACCCGCTGGTGCGCTTTCGCAAGGATCTGACCCTGGAGCCCCGCCTGGCCAAGAGCTGGGAGCAGATCGACGAGCGGACCACGCGATTTCATTTGCGTGACGATGTGCGCTTTCATTCGGGGCGCCGGATGACGGCCGAGGATGTGGCGTGGACGTTTGACCGCCTCAAGCGGAGCCCTGATTTCAAGGCGCTGTTCGAGCCGTTCGAGGCCGCCAAGGTCGTCGACGATCAGACCATCGATCTCATCACCAAGGGGCCGTATCCGCTGGTCCTCAACCTCGCCACCTACATCTTTCCCATGGACCGGGAATTCTACACCGGCACCGATGCGCGCGGCGCGCCCAAGGATGCGGTGGTGAAGCACGGCTCCTCCTTCGCCTCGGCCAATATGAGCGGGACGGGACCGTTCATCGTCACCGAGCGTGAGCAGGGGATCAGGCTCGAGCTCAAACGGTTCGAGGACTATTGGGACAAGGAGTCACCCGGCAATGTGGACGAGATCGTCCTGACCCCCATCAAGGAGCCGGCGACGCGGGTCGCGGCGCTGCTTGCCGGCGACGTCGACTTCATCGGCCCGGTGCCCCCGTCAGACCTCAAACGCATTCAGTCGGCGGCATGCTGCGACTTGGTGGCCATAACGTCGAACCGCGTTCTCACCTTCGAACTGAATGAGAAGCGCGTCGCCGCCTTCAAGGACCCGCGCGTCCGCCTGGCCATGAGCTACGCCATCAACCGCGAGGGCATTGCCGAGAAGATCATGCGCGGGCAAGCCACCGCCGCGGGTCAGTTGAGCCCGCCCGGCTATGCCGGACACGATCCCGCGCTTCAGCCGCCCTATGACCTTGCCAAGGCGAAGGCGCTGATGAAGGAAGCTGGCTACGAGGACGGGTTCTCGGTGACCATGATCGCCCCGAACAACCGCTATGTCGGCGACGCCCGCATCGCCGAGGCGGTCGCCGTCATGCTCGCCAAGATCAACATCAAGGTCGATCTTCAGACTCTGCCGAAGGCGCAGTATTGGCAGCGCTTCGACGAGCGCAGCGGCGATATCATGATGATCGGCTGGCAGTCCGACACGCAAGACTCGGCGAATTTTTACGAGTTCCTGGCGATGACGCCGGACCCCAAGACCGGCTACGGCCAATACAATGCCGGCAATTACTCGAACCCCGAGGTCGACCGGCTGACGCTTCAGACTCAGACCATGACGGACCCCTTAGCCCGCGCCGAGGTTCTCAAGAAGATCGAGCGCATTCTCTACGAGGACGCGGCCTTGCTGCCGCTCCAGTGGCAGCATCTCGCCTGGGCGGCGCGGAAAAACGTGAAGATCGAGCCCGTGGTGAATGTCATCGACATGCCGTATCTCGGTGATCTGGTAATCGAATAAGGCCAAAGGCTTTCCCGGGGAGGGGACAAAATGCTCAAGAAAATCCTGTTGGTTCTGGTTGCGCTCATTCTCATTTTCGTCGTCGTCGTCGCCCTGCAGCCTTCGGAATTCCATGTCGAGCGCTCGGTCACCGTGGCCGCGGCGCCGGCCGACGTCTTTGCCGAGGTCAACGACTTCCACAAATGGGATGCATGGTCGCCCTGGGCCAAGCTCGACCCCAACGCCAAGGTGGGTTTCGAGGGTCCGGAAGCGGGTGAGGGGCAGGTCATGACCTGGGCCGGCAATAGCGAGGTCGGCGCCGGCAAGATGACCCTGGTCGAGAGTAAGCCCGACGAGTTGGTGAAGACGCGGGTCGATTTCACGGAGCCCTTCGAGGGCACCAGCATGTCCCAGTTCACCTTCAAGCCCGAAGACGGCGGTGAGACGGCCGTCACCTGGAGCATGGATGACGAGCACAACTTCATCGAGAAGGCCATGTGCTTGGTGATGAACGGCAAGAAGATGGTGGGCGAGCAGATGGAAAAGGGCCTGTCGCAACTGAAAGAGCTCGCCGAGGCGACCAATTAGCACCAATTAGCCCCACGCACGCCCGGAACTCCTGCGAGTTCGATCGCCCTTCGCGTTGGTCAGCCTGACACGGGTCGGGTATAGTGCCTCATGGAGCCGTCGCCATCGTGGCGGCGCTCGGGGGACGAGCAGCGCGCGGCCTTGCGCCGATGCAGAACGACAATTGAGGGGGGCGGCAGCGCAATTGGATTTGCCCGCTATCGGGGATGAAGTGGGATTTCCTCAAGGCCGATACTTTGCCCCGGCCGCCGCCGGGCGCGCATGCCGTTGCCATCATGGCTGGGGTGGGCGTCCTCACCGGACTGATCTCCAGCATCCCGTCTCCTTTTCCCGAAATCCAGCTGGACGAGGCCGGCATTGTGTTGAACGCGCAAGGTGTTCCGTTGCATGCCGGGATCGCCTTCGGGGCTGGCGTGGCCAGCATGATGTGGCTGTGGGCCGAGCGCGACCCCGCCAAATGCCTGCTGACCCTGGCCCTGGTCTTGATCGGCTGGCTCGCTGCCGTCAACACGGCGAACGATGTGTTCTCGGTAATTATCGGCTCGAATCTCTTCGGCACCGTCGAAGGCGCCAAAGCCAACCGGGAGGTCATCGGCTTGCTGGCGGCGGGCTTGGGTGGAGGGGCGGTGGGCGCAGGTCTCACCGCGTTCGGTTGCGGCATCCCGGCCGAATCCATCCGGCGGCCCAAGTCCTGGGTCCTCATCGTGATCGTCGGCGCGGGGGTGGGCCCCTTGCTGTACCCCGGGGTCGATCTCGACGCCTTGGGTCTTCTGTTCGTGCCGTGGCAGACCATGGTCGCCGCCACCATCGCTTATGGCCTGATCCGGACCTGAAGCGTTCATGAGAGCGTTGGCCTCAGGCGCCGGCTTCTTCGCGCGCCGTCTCTTCCAGGCCCTTCTCGTCATGCTGGCGATCCTCGTCATCGCCTTTGCCGTGCGCACCAGCCTTGGCGATCCGCTGCGCGAGATCATGGGTCAGTCGGTGCCGGAATCCGAACGCGCCGAGCTTCGCCATGAGCTCGGTCTCGATGATCCTTGGCCGGTGCAACTCGTCCGCTATCTGGGGGATGCCGCCACCGGCGACCTCGGCACTTCCATCATCTACAAGCGTCCCACGGTCGAGGTGGTGCTCGCCAAGTTCCCCGCAAGTTTCGAGCTGGTGCTGGGTGCAAGCCTCATCGTGCTGCTCTTGTCGGTGCCCGGTGGTGTCTATGCCGCGGTGCGACCGGGCACGCTCGGCGCCCGGCTGATCCTCGGCTTGAGCGTCTTGGGCATCTCGGTGCCGGTCTTCGTCACCGGCATTCTCCTCATCACCGTCTTCTCGGTCTGGCTCGGCTGGCTTCCCGCCTTCGGCCGCGGCGAGACGATCGACCTCGGCGTTTGGCAGACGGGACTCCTGACGCCCGATGGACTCGAGCATCTGTTGCTGCCGGCGCTGACGCTCTCGTCCATCATGCTGCCGCTGTTCATCCGGCTGGTGCGCGGCGCCATGCTCGACGAGCTTGGCCACGACTATGTCCGCACCGCCCGCGCCAAGGGCGCATCGCCCCTCCGCGTCTGGCTCGTTCATGCGCTGCGCAACGCGTTGCTGCCGCTCGTTGCCGTGGGCGGACTGCAGGTCGGCACGCTCATCGCCTACACGCTGCTTACCGAGACGGTGTTCCAATGGCCGGGCATGGGCTTCCTCTTTCTCGAGGCCGTGACCCGCGCCGACATCCCGCTTATCACCACCTATCTTGTGCTGGTGGGCCTGCTCTTCGTCATCACCAACACCATCGTCGATCTCGTCAGTCTTCTGCTTGATCCGCGTATCAGCCTGGACGCGACGCCATGAGCGCGCGGACAGCGGATAGAAGCGCCGGTTCGTATGTGAGCCTCATGGCGGCGCGGCCCGGTGCCGCGCTCGCGGCGTTGCTGCTCGCCATCGTGGCGCTCGCCTGCCTGTTCGCACCCCTGATCGCGCCGCAAGACCCGTTCGACCTTTCGAGCTTCGACCTGCTCGACTCCGAGCTGCCGCCCATTTGGCAAGAGGGCAGCGACCCGCGCTTCCTGCTCGGCACCGATGCGCAAGGCCGCGACCTGTTCAGCGCCATTCTCTATGGCACGCGCATCTCGCTCCTGGTCGGTATCCTGGCCGTGGTCATCCAGGCGGCGATCGGCGTGCCCTTAGGCCTGTGCGCCGGCTATTTCCGGGGGAGGGTGGACGCCCTCGTCAGCCGCGCGGCGGATATCCAGCTCTCCCTGTCGACCCTGATGATGGCCATCATCGTCATGGCGCTGGTCCGGGCAGGCTTTGGCGGCGAGGTCCTGAGCCGGTTTGCCGTGCCGCTGCTGGTGCTCGTCATTGGGCTGGCGGAGTGGCCGGTTTTCGCCAGGACCGCCAGGGCGTCCACCTTGGTCGAGACGGCCAAGGACTATGTCCGGGCGACCCGGGCCTTGGGCAGCAGCGATCACGCCATTGTGCAGCGCCACATCCTGCCCAATATCCTGTCGCCCCTGGTGGTGGTCGCCACCACCCAGGTCGCCGGCGCCATCATGGCGGAGGCCGCACTGTCCTTTCTCGGCCTGGGCATGCCGGTCACCAAGCCCTCCCTCGGCACATTGATCCGCTCGGGCTACGACCTCATGTTCGCCGGCGCCTGGTGGGTGACGGTGCTGCCGGGCCTCGTGCTGATCGCCGTGCTGATCTCGGTCAATGTGCTTGGGGACGCTTTGCGCGATTGGCTCGATCCGCGGCGTCGCATCCGCTAGACCGCGACGACAGCGCAGGTTAATCAGCCTCCAGCCTTGATCATTGGGGCTGCGCCGACCCATAAGGTATAGTGAGCCAAGGCCTTTTCGGGCCATACGACGAATATCGGCGGTTCTTAAGCAGAGCCGCCGGGGGAGGAGATGTCATGGAGACCCCGGGGCCGGCCAATCCGGAACTCGTCTATTCCTTGCGCCGTGTCACCGAAGGCGCGGCCTGCGCCGCCTTCAACTGGATCGGCCGTGGCGATGCGGATGATGGCGGTCGTGCCGCGCTCGACGCCATGCGTAGCGCGCTCGCCAAGATCGATATCGATGCCCGCGTGGTTATCGGCGAGGCAACGGCGGGCGAGGCGCCGCAGCCCCAGCGCGGCGAACATCTCGGCCGCCCCGGTGCCGCCTTCAAGGCTGACATCGCCGTCGACCCCGTTGAGGGCACGAGCTATCTGGTCCGCGGGTTGACCAATGCGGTTGCCGTCCTCGCCGTTGCGCCCCGTGGCGCCATGATGAATCCGGGTCCTGCCTTTTATATGGAGAAGTTCGTGGCCAGCGCGCCCGCGCGCGGCAAGATCGATCCGTCTTGGCCCACGGCAGTCAAGCTCGAAGCGCTCGCCAAGGTGCTCAACAAGGACGTCTCCGACCTGAACGTCTTCGTGCTGGAGAAGCCGCGCCACCGCGAGCTCGTCAGCGAGATCCTGGCCGCCGGCGCCCGTGTGGCAATGTATCCCGCGGGCGATGTCGCCGGCGCCCTCATGGCCGCCGTGCCGGGCTCCGGTATCGATGCGTTGATGGGAACCGGCGGCACGCCGGAAGGCGTCATGTCAGCCTGCGCCATTCGCGCGATCGGCGGCGAGTTCTTTGCCCGTCTCGATCCTCAGCTTCAGACCGAGGCCAAGGCCGTCAAGGACGCAGGCATCGATACATCGAGGTGGTTCCAACGCGACGAGCTCATCACCTCCGACGATGTGTTTTTCTGCGCCACGGGAATAACCACGGGCCTCATGCTGGAAGGGGTGGACCGTACCAAGTCGCACTATAAGGTGCAGACAATGATGATAACCGGAGCGACGGGCGAACGGCAGATCATGACGAGTTATGTGCCGACGGAACGTCTTGCGAGCATGGCGGCTCGCGATGTCGCTTAATTAAGCCACAGGGACTGGAACGCCTGGGAGTGGGCTAATGCCCAAACGCGTTGATCATCCGATCATCCTCGGCATCGTGGGTGACTCGGCATCGGGTAAGACGACCTTGTCGGCTGGAGTCGCTCAGATTCTAGGCGAGGAGCACTGCTCGATCTTTTGCACGGATGACTACCATCGGTATGACCGCAAGGAACGGACCGATGCCGGTCTGTCTGCGCTCGACCCGCGCGCGAACTACGTCGATATCCTGGAGCAGCATTTGCGCCTGTTGCGCCGCGGCGAGCCGGTGCTGAAGCCGAACTACTGCCACGCGCACGGGACATTGGGCCGGCCAAAATACTTCCAGCCGACGGAGTTCGTCATCGCCGAGGGCCTGCTCGGCTACACCACCAGAGCCATGCGCGATTGCTACGATGTAAAAATCTTTCTCGATCCGGAAGATGATCTGAGGGTGAAGTGGAAGATCCACCGCGACACGAGCAAGCGCGGCTACCGGCTCGAGGAGGTGGTGGCCTCCCTGGAGCGGCGCAAGCAGGACAGCCCGAACTTCATCCACCCGCAGCGGACCTTCGCCGACATCGTGATCCGCTTTCAGTCGCCGAAAGGGGCGAACGGCTCCGACACGCAGCTCGATGTTCGTCACCTGCTGCGGCCGACCCTGCCGCATCCGGACTTCACGCCGCTTTTTGAAGGGTCCAGCAATGCAGGGCTGCATCTGGAGCTGGCCCGGGACCGCGACGGAAAGCCTGTGGATGTGCTTGAGATCAACGGCAATATCTCCGACAAGAGGGCCGAGCGGATCGAAGATCTGCTGTGGAACCTCATTCCAGAGGCGGGCCATCTGCGCGACCAGGTCGGTCGCATCGATGTCGCCAACGGAGCCCACACGAGCCACCCGCTGGCGTTGACCCAGCTTCTCGTCGGCTACCACGCAGTCAAAGCGGCCATGGGTGTCCGCGCTTACTAATCGGATTTAGGGGAGTAGAGATGGCGGAAGCCCTGATGCAGGATCAGCCATTGGCTGAAGCGTCCCATAGGGACATGGCGAACGCCATCAGGGCGCTGGCCATGGACGCGGTGCAGAAAGCCGAATCCGGCCATCCCGGCATGCCGATGGGCATGGCAGACGTCGCCACCGTCTTGTTCACCCGCTTCCTGAAATACGATGCCAGCCACCCGGAATGGCCGGACCGCGACCGGTTCGTGCTGTCGGCCGGCCACGGCTCGATGCTGCTCTATGCGCTGCTCTATCTCACCGGCTATCCGGAGATGGATATCGAGGAGGTCAAGAACTTCCGGCAACTCGGCGCGCGCACGGCCGGGCATCCTGAATATGGTCACGCCCCGGGGATCGAGACCACGACCGGGCCTCTCGGCCAGGGCATCGGCAACGCCGTGGGCATGGCGCTCGCCGAGCGGCTGCTCAACCAGCGCTACGGCGACGACATCGTCGATCACCACACCTATTGCCTCGCGGGCGACGGCTGCCTCATGGAAGGCATCAGCCAGGAGGCCATCTCGCTCGCCGGGCACTACAAGCTCGGCCGGTTGATCGTGCTGTTCGACGACAATCAGATCTCCATCGACGGCCCCACCAGCCTCTCCATCTCCGACGATCAGCTCGAACGATTCCGCGCATCCAATTGGCATACCGCCGCCGTGGATGGGCACGATCCGGAGGCTATCGCGCTCGCTATCGAGAACGCCAAGGCCGTCACCGACAGGCCGTCGATCATCGCCTGCCGCACCGTCATCGGTTATGGCGCGCCGAACAAGGCCGGCACCGCCTCGACCCACGGCTCGCCCTTGGGAGCGGAGGAGATCGCCGGCGCGCGCGAGAAGCTCGGCTGGTCCTATCCGCCCTTCGAGGTGCCCGAGCAGCTTTTGGCGACCTGGCGCGCGGCGGGTTCCCGGCACCGTTCCGAGTTCGAGACCTGGACCGAGGCCGCCGGCCGGCTCGACGCCGCCTCGCGCGCCCGCCTCACCGATCCGGTGGATGCTGATGTGCGCCAAGGGATCGAGCGGGCGGTCGCCGCCATCAAGATCGACTTCGCTGCCGAGGGCGCCAAGCTCGCCACCCGTCAATCCTCGCAGAAGGTGCTCGAGAAGCTGCTGCCGGTCGTTCCGGGCCTCATCGGCGGCTCGGCCGATCTCACCGGCTCGGTCGGCACGCTCACCAAGCAGCACGGCATCGTCAAGCCGGGCGACTTTGCCGGCAACTACATCCATTACGGCGTCCGCGAGCACGGCATGGCCGCGGCCATGAACGGCATGGCCCTCCATGGCGGCATCGTGCCTTACGGCGGCACCTTCCTGGTGTTCACCGATTATTGCCGCCCGTCCATCCGCCTCTCGGCGCTCATGCGGCAGCGGGTCGTCTATGTGATGACCCATGACTCCATCGGTCTCGGCGAGGACGGCCCGACCCATCAGCCGGTCGAGCAGCTGGCGGCGCTCCGCGCCATCCCGGATCTCTATGTCATGCGCCCGGCCGATTCGGTGGAATGCGCCGAATGCTGGGAGGTTGCCCTTCTTGCCAAGGACACCCCGACGATCCTCACCCTGACCCGCCAGGGCCTGCCGGTGCTGCGCAACGCGCCGACAGACGAGAATTTTTCGGCCAAGGGCGCCTATGTGCTGCTGGAGCCGGAAGGCGGCCGCGACGTGACCCTGCTCGCCACCGGCTCGGAAGTCTCCCTGGCGCTGGATGCCGCAAAAATGCTGCAAGAGGGGGGCATCAAGCCCGCCGTTGTGTCCATGCCCTGTTGGGAGCTGTTCGAGGCGCAAGACGAGAGCTATCGGGACGCCGTCCTCGGGGACGCCCCCCGGGTTGGCGTCGAGGCGGCCGTCGAGTTCGGCTGGCAGAAATGGCTCGGTCCCAAGGGCGCATTCGTCGGCATGCGCGGATTCGGCGCTTCTGCTCCGGCGCAGGAGCTTTATAAGCATTTCGGCATCACGCCCGAGGCCGTCGCGGCCGCCGCGCGTGATCTGATCGTCAGAAAGTAGAGGTAGGGGAGGACATGGCTAAAACGCGCGTCGCCATCAACGGATTTGGCCGGATCGGCAGGCTCAGCTTCAGGGCCTTCCTGGAGTCCGGCCGCGATGATCTTGAGTTCGTGGCGATCAACGACCTCGGGTCGGCCGATATGAATGCGCTTCTGCTTGAGTTCGACAGCGTGCACGGACGTTTCCCCGGCAAAATCGCCGTCGCCGACGGCCGCCTCAAGGCGGACGGCCAGGATGTCGCGGTGCTGTCGGAGGCGAACCCCGAGAAGCTTCCCTGGGGCGATCTCGGCGTCGATATCGTCATGGAGTGCACCGGACGCTTCACCAAGCGCGAGACGGCGGCGCAGCACCTCAAAGCCGGCGCCAAGCGCGTGCTGGTCTCCGCCCCCTGTTCGGGTGCCGACCTGACCGTGGTCTATGGCGTCAATGACGACAAGCTGACCGCAAAGGATCACGTCGTCTCCAATGCGTCGTGCACCACCAACTGTCTCGCGCCTGTCGCGCAAGTGCTGCAGCAGACGGTCGGCGTCGAGCGCGGCTACATGACGACGATTCACGCCTATACCGGCGATCAGCGGACGGTGGACACGCTGCATTCGGATCCGCGCCGGGCGCGGGCGAGTGCCGTGAACCTGATCCCGACTTCGACCGGTGCTGCCAAGGCCCTCGGCCTCGTGCTGCCCGAGCTTGAAGGCAAGCTCGACGGCGCCTCGATCCGGGTGCCGGTGCCCAATGTCAGCCTGGTCGATCTCACGTTCAATTCATCGCGGCCGACCACGGCCGAGGAGATCAACGAGGCCATGACCAAGGCGGCCAACGGGCCGCTTGCGGGCGTCCTCGGGGTCAACGATAAGCCGCTGGTTTCATCGGACTTCAATCATGACCCGCTAAGTTCGATCTTCGATCTGACCGGCACGCAGGTCATCGACGGCACGTTCTGCCGCGTGGTGGCCTGGTACGACAACGAATGGGGTTTCTCTAACAGGATGAGCGACACTGCGGTCGCCATAGGAAAATTGATATGAGTTCTGAACCGAGTATGGCCGACCTCGATCTCTCCAACGTCAGGACCATCGACGATCTCGATGTGGAGGGTAAGCGGGTCCTTGTCAGGGCCGATCTCAACGTGCCGATCGAAAATGGTGAAGTCGCCGACGACACGCGCATCAAGCGCGTGCTTCCGACGCTTGCGAAACTCAAGCAGGGGGGTGCCAAGGTCATCCTCATGTCCCATCTCGGGCGTCCCAAGGGCGAGCGCTCGCCCGAGACGTCCTTGCGGCCGGTCGCGAAGAGGGTGGAAGAGCTCCTCAATGGCGGCCCGGTACTCTTCCTGGATGATTGTGTGGGCCCCGATGTCGAGAACGGCCTCAAGGCGCTCGGCCCAGGCGATGTCGCCGTGCTGGAGAATCTTCGCTACCACAAGGGTGAGGAAAGCAATGATATCGGCTTCGCCAAGCAGCTCGCCAAGTTGGGCGATATCTATGTCGACGACGCGTTTTCCTCGGCTCATCGGGCTCATGCCTCGGTCGAGGCCATTGCCCATCTGATGCCGGCGTATGCGGGCAAGTTGATGATGGCGGAGATCAACGCGCTGACCAAAGCGCTTGCCGATCCCAAGCGGCCGGTCATGGCCATCGTCGGCGGCGCCAAGGTCTCCACCAAGATCGACGTTCTGAAGAATCTCGCCACTTGTATGGACGTGCTCGTGGTCGGTGGCGGCATGGCCAACACCCTGCTCAACGCCCAAGGCGTGAACGTCGGCAACTCGCTGTACGAGCCAGACTTTGTCGAGACGGTGAAGGAAGTTTTGGCCTCGGCCAAACGCGCGGGCTGTGAAATCTTTTTGCCGGTCGATGAAGTGGTGGCCAACGAGCTGGCGCCGGGCACGGAGTGGAAGGTGTGCGACGTCAACGACATTCCCTCCAATATGATGGTGCTCGACCAGGGCCCGAAAAGCATCGAGCGCTTGAAGAAGAGACTCGGAGAAATGTCCACGCTGCTGTGGAACGGCCCCTTGGGCGCATTCGAAGTCGCGCCGTTCGGCAAGGGAACGCTGGCGCTTGCCGAGGAATCGGGACGGCTGTCGAAAGAGGGCAAGCTGATCAGCATCGCCGGTGGTGGCGATACTGTTCGCGCCCTGAATATGGTCGGCGCGACCCCGGACTTCACCTATGTGTCGACCGCGGGCGGCGCCTTTCTTGAGTGGCTCGCAGGCCGGCAATTGCCTGCCGTGATCGCGCTCGCCACCAGTCAAACAGCGCCCGCGCGCAAGGCTGGATAGACAGGCCCGCGCGCTGTGCCGGGGAGTTGGTGGAGGGGCGCCGCGATAATGGCGGCCACAAGGACTGAGCATGACCCGTCACGGTGCCACGGAAGACATCATCATCGCGCCGTCGATCCTGTCGGCGGACTTCGCCAAGCTCGGCGAGGACGTTCGCGCCATCGATGACGCGGGCTGCGACTGGATCCATGTCGATGTCATGGACGGGCATTTCGTGCCCAACATCACCATCGGCCCCGACGTGGTGAAGGCGCTGCGGCCGCACTCCGACAAAGTGTTCGACGTGCATTTGATGATCGCGCCGTGCGATCCCTATATCGAGGCCTTCGCGAAGGCCGGCGCCGACATCATCACCGTACATGCCGAGGCTGGACCCCATCTCGATCGCACGCTTCAGCACATCAGGAGCCTGGGCAAGAAAGCGGGCGTTAGCCTCACCCCATCGACGCCGGAGTCGGCGATCGAATATGTGCTCGACAAGACCGACCTCGTGCTGGTGATGACGGTCAATCCGGGTTTTGGCGGTCAGGCGTTCATCCCGGAGCAGCTCGGGAAGATCCGCGCTATCCGCGAGATGATCGGTAGCCGTCCCATCGACCTCGAGGTGGACGGTGGCATCAATGTCGAGACCGCGCCGCTTGTGGCCGGAGCCGGCGCCAATGTCATCGTCGCCGGCTCGGCCGTGTTCAAGGGCGGCGCTTACGCCGAGAACATCGCCGCCATCCGCGCCGCCGCCATGCGTGCCCGCGCCGACGCCGCTTAATGGCGCAAGGCGTATTGGGCCAGGAGGGTGCGTGCCGCGCCGTCGTCTTCGATCTCGACGGCACGCTCGTGGACACGATCGGCGATATCACCACAGCGCTCAACCGAACGCTCGCCGACCTCGGTCTCCCGCCGCATTCCGAGAACGCGGTGCGCGGCATGGTCGGCGGGGGTCTCGCCAGACTGTTGGAGCGAGGGCTTGCCGCCCATGGCGCATCCCTCGCAGCCGCCGACCACGACCGAGCGGTCGCGCGGCTGCTCCACCATTACGCGGAAAGCCCGGCGGCGCAGTCCCGGCTCTATCCGGGCGCGAGCGAGGCTTTGAGGGCGCTGCGGGGGTGCGGAATCGCGTGTGGAGTGTGCACCAACAAGCCGGAGCCGATCGCCAAGGACCTCCTCCAGGCCATGGGGATTGCCGATGCCTTCGGGATCATCCAGGGAAGCGAGGCCGGTTTTCCCAAGAAGCCGGATCCGGCCGGTCTCGCCCATGTGGTCGCAGCGCTGGGGGCAACGCCGGAAACCGCGCTTATGGTCGGCGACAGCGTCGTCGATGTGCAGACCGCCCGCGCCGCCGGCCTCCGCGGCGTCATTCTCGTATCTTATGGTTACTCCGTGACCCCGGTCACTGAGCTCGAGGCCGATGCCGTGATCAATCATCTTCACGAACTGGTTCCGGCCCTTGCTCTTACCGAGCAAGCACAATAGCTAGACCCCATGGATGTCACCTATTTCGGCGCGCTGATCGCGGGACTGTTGAGCTTTCTGAGCCCTTGCGTGCTGCCGCTCGTGCCGCCTTATCTGTGCTTTCTCGGCGGCACCACTTTCGACCAGCTCACCGGTGAGGACGAGACGCCGAGCCACGTCTACTCCACGGTGGTGTTGTCGTCAGTCGCCTTCGTGCTCGGCTTCACCACGGTCTTTGTCCTACTCGGCGCCTCGGCGACCGTCTTGGGTCAACTCGTGGCCGAAAACCTACCGCTGCTCGCTAAGATCGCGGGCGTGCTGATTATCATTGCCGGCCTGCACTTTCTCGGCGTGATCCACATTCCGATCCTCCACCGCGAGGCGCGCTATCATGCCGACACCCGGCCCGCCGGTCTCATCGGTGCCTATCTGATCGGTCTTGCTTTTGCCTTCGGCTGGACGCCCTGCATCGGGCCGGTGCTGGGCTCGATCCTCGCCGTCGCCGCGGGCGAGGACTCCGTGCGCCAGGGCGTCAGCCTGCTCTTCGTCTATTCGCTGGGGCTCGGTATTCCTTTCATCATGGCCGCCGTCGCCATCAAGCCGTTCATGCGGGCCATGCAGCGTTTCAGGGGCCATCTGGCGTTGATGGAGAAAGTGCTCGGCGGCTTTCTCGTGCTCACCGGGGTCCTGTTCCTCACCAATTCCATGACGCTGATCGCCGGCTGGATTCTGCAAACATTCCCCGGGCTTGCCGCCATCGGATAACCATGCCGCTTGCGCTCCCGGCGCAGCGATGAATAGTGGCGCCCCATGACCGACACCAAGACAGCCATCGCGCTGACCATCGCCGGCTCCGATTCATCCGGCGGCGCCGGCATCCAAGCCGACCTCAAGACGTTCTCCGCGCTTGGCGTCTATGGCGCGAGCGCTATCACCGCGCTCACCGCGCAGAATACCCAAGGCGTCGATGACGTCATGGTGGTGCCGCCCGAATTCGTGCTGGCGCAGATGCGATCCGTGGCCAGCGACCTTGTGGTCGGCGCCATCAAGATCGGCATGTTGGGCACCGGCGGCATCATCGAGGCCGTCCTCGAAGGGCTCGACGCCTTCCCCTCGGTACCCGTGGTGCTGGATCCGGTGATGGTATCGACCAGCGGCGATCCTCTGCTCGACGAGGATGCGATCGATCTGCTGCGCACCAAGCTCCTGCCGCGCGCGGACTTGATCACGCCGAACTTGAAGGAGGCGGCCGCGCTTCTCGGTGAGCCGGATGAGAGCCGGGAGAAGTGGATGGAGGGACGTGCCGAGCGCTTACGGGAGATGGGCGCCCGGGCCGTGCTGCTCACCGGCGGCGAATCGATGGCCGAGACCGCGCTCGATATCTTCGTCACCGACGACGGCGCGCAGCGCATCGAGGCGCCCCGCGTGATGACCGAGAATACCCACGGGACCGGCTGCACCCTGTCATCGGCTATTGCGGCGGAACTCGCCAAGGGCGAGACCTTGGACAAGGCGGTAAAGATCGCCAAGCTCTACGTCACCGCGGCGATCATCGCCGCCGACGAGATCGCCGTGGGCAAGGGCAGGGGCCCCGTCCACCACTTTCACGCTTTGTGGGAAAAGTCGTAAGCCGTCCTAGTCAAACGCCACGACGGTTGCGTGCTGCTCGCCGAGGCCGGCCACGGTCAGCACCAGCTCATCGCCGGGCTTGAGGAACACGCGCGGCTTGCGCGCCATGCCGACGCCGGGCGGCGTGCCGGTGGTGATGACGTCGCCGGGCATCAGCGTCATGTATTTGCTGATATAGCTCACGAGCTCGGCCACGGTGAAGATCATGGTCGATGTGTTGCCCGTCTGCATCCGCTCGCCGTTGAGGTCGAGCGTCAGGTCGAGATCTTGCGGATTGGGGATTTCGTCCGTGGTGACGAGCCAGGGTCCCAAGGGGCCGAAGCTGTCATGGCTCTTGGCCTTGATCCACTCGCCGGGTCCGCCCTTTTGCAGGCTGCGCTCGGAGACGTCATTGCCGATGCAGTAACCGGCGACATAGTCGAGCGCGCTCTCGACGGCGACATTCTGCGCTCTTGTGCCGATCACCACGGCGAGCTCAACCTCGAAGTCCATGCGCTGGAAGTCCTTGGGCGCCAGGATCGCGTCGTCGGGCCCCGAGACGCAAGAACTCGCCTTGGCGAAGACGATGGGCGCTTCCGGGATCGGCATGCCGGTCTCTTCGGCATGGTCGCGGTAGTTGAGGCCAATGCCGAGAAATTTCGGCACGAGGCCGATCGGCGCGCCGAGCCGGGGGCTGCCTTCAACCAGCGGCAGCGTTTCGAGGTCGATCGCTTTGATACGACTCAGGCTTTCCGGACCCAACGCCTCGCCGGCGAGATCGCCAACAACGCTGGAGAGATCTCGGATTTGGCCTTTGTCGTCTAGAATTCCGGGCTTTTCCAGCCCATGCTCGCCATAACGCAGCAGCTTCATCATCTTTCCCCGGTCATGATTTTTTTGCATGTTGCACGCGAGCGCCGGGGGCGCAACGGGCCACGATTGCGCCGCAGCCTGGCCAGGATCATCCGAGAACAGCCAAGGGAATACGCTCTAATGAGACTTCGCCTCCATTCGCTTCTGATCGGCAGCCTGCTTGCGGTGACAGCGCTCACGATCGCCGTGCCGCCGGCCGGGTCGGCTTCCGCCAACCCATACGGAAAGCTGAACGGCTATTGGTCAGGGGGTGGAACCGTAACGCCGCTCAAGGGTAATGCCGAGAAGGTCAGCTGCCGCGCAACCTACAAGACCGAAGGGGCGGCGGTGACGCAGAACATACGCTGCGCCGGCGTCGACCATAAGTTCGCCGCCAGCTTCAACCTGACCTACAAGGGCGGACGGGTCAGTGGCTCCTGGAGCGAGGACTTGTATGCCGCGTCCGGCGTCGTCACTGGAACGGCGAGCGGAAACTCCATTCGGGTGCGCCTGAGCGGGGATAAGTTTTCCGGACGCATGAGCGTCAACCTGTCGGGCTCGCGGCACGCCATCACCATCGTTCAGCTCGACAAGGGCTCGGGCGCTTACCGTCCGGTCGCCAATCTTTCGCTGCACCGCTAGGGCCTCACCAAGGGGGTCCTTTTAAGGGGCCTGGAGGCGGTCTGTGGCTGGTCTGCCCGGCCCGTTGCTCAAGTGCAACAGGGCGCCGCAAAGTTTCCTCTCAAGCCGCCATACACACTCACGCCCCACGTGTGAAATCGAACAGCCCACAGCCGGTTGCAGCTCCGATCGAGATAACATAACACGTTGAATTTATGGAAAAAAAGGCCTTGAGGCGCAGCGCGCGACGACCGCTTTTGCATTTCCGCAACAGTGCCTATGCGTTTTGCATTTCCGGCCTCGCGGAATGTTGAAGCGGTCCACGGGACTGCGCTAGCTTTGCATCACAAACACGGGGGACGGGGCTGGGGGGCCTACTTCTTCCAAGACGACGGACGGGGAACGAGACTGAGATACGGGGGACTACCGAGACTAAGGGGAACTAGAGGGACCTGAAGCAAGAGCAATAGACGGCTCAGGAACAAAATGGGGGGGCGAGTCGAAGCCCGCTGATAAGGCATAAGCCTTTCGCGTTCGGCTCGTTTCGCAGGGAAGACCGGTCCGGCTTTGTCCGGGCCGGTTCTTTTTTGCCAAACCGCTAGAGCCCGAGCTCGGTCAGCGTCCGCTCAATCCCCGACAGATAGCTTGCCCCGAACAGCCGCACATGAACCAGCGTCGGGTAAAGGTTGTAGAGGCCTCGCCGCACCGCATGGAACCCCGGCTCCAGGGGTAAGAGGCTCTCGTAGGCCTCGAAAAATGGCTTCCCGAACGTTCCGAACATCGTGGTGAAGGCGAGCTCGATTTCCGGATGCCCGCAATAAATGGCCGGATCGACGAAGCCCGCGATCCGCTTTCCGCGCACGAGGACGTTTCCGGTCCACAGATCGCCGTGCAGCAGGCTCGGGAACGCCGGCTCGATCAGATAATCGTCGAGGCGCTCCGCGAGGCGCTCGATCCGCCCAAAGAGGGGCACCGGCAGGCGGCCTTCGTCATGCGCCGCCCGTGCCATGTGCATCAAGCGATGGTCGCGGAAGAACGGCACCCAGCGCGGACCTTCGGGATTTGGTTGGGGCAGGGGGCCAATCAGCGTGTCGCGCGCATAGCCGAAGCGTTCCCGCGGGGTCCCATGCAGCGCGGCGATCAGCTCGCCTGCATGGCGCTCCACCTCGGGCGAGATGGGGCCGCCATCGTTGTCGATGAAGTCCATGACCAGGAGGTCGTGCTCGGCCACATGGACATGGGGCACGGGAAGATCGGACAGGCGGGCAAGCTCGCCGAGCATATAGCCCTCGAGCGCGAGATTTGGCCCGGCATCTCCGCCGCGCGCCTTCACCGCCAGCCGCCGCCCGTCCGCGAGCCCCACCGTCAGGCCGGTGACACCAAAGCCGACGGGCAAGGACGCGGTCTCGATGACCGGCGAGCCAAGCGCCGCCTCAAGACGGTCCTCAAGTTGGCTATGGTTCATGGCGCGCCGTTAACCAAGCTGCGGCACCATCGCCGATGTCACAAGCCTGATACAAAATCACCTTAACTCGCATCGTATCGTGCTTGATACTCCGACCGAAGAGGACGCGCAGAACGCCGCCGAAACAAGGCGGTTCAGAGCGCTTTTTATCTCCGACATTCATCTCGGAACCAAGGCTTGTCAGGCGGAAGCCTTGCTCGATTTCATGCGCCGCCACGAAGCGCCCAAGATTTATTTGGTTGGCGATATCGTCGACTTCTGGCGCATCCGTCGCGGCATCTATTGGCCGCAGTCCCATAACGACGTGCTGCAGAAGCTCCTGCGCAAAGTGCGCAAGGGCACCGAACTCGTTTACATCCCCGGCAATCACGACGAGGCCATGCGCGACTATTGCGGCTCGCAATTCGGCGGCGTCGCCATTGAGCGCCAGACGATCCATGTCGGCGCCGACGGCAGGCGCTATCTGATCATGCATGGCGATGAGTTCGACGTGGTCGTGCGCTACGCCAAGTGGCTGGCCTTCCTCGGGGACTGGAGCTACACGATGGCGCTCTGGTTCAACACGCATCTCAATGTGGTGCGCCGGTGGTTCGGTATGCCCTATTGGTCGCTGTCGGCCTATCTCAAGCACAAGGTCAAACGCGCCGTGAATTATATCGGCGAGTTCGAAACCGCTCTGTCGCAGGAAGCGCGGCGGAACGGCGCGCAAGGCGTGATCTGCGGCCATATCCATCACGCCGCCATGCGCCAGGTGGGCGACGTGATCTACATCAACACCGGCGATTGGGTCGAGAGTTGCACGGCCGTTGCCGAGACCGAGGAGGGGATCTTCGAGATCATCCGCTGGAACCCGCACCAGAGCGGACAGCTGCCCAAATCCGCCGTCGAGGAGCTTGAGGCCGCCGCTTGATGCGAATCCTTGTCGCGACCGATGCCTGGCATCCTCAGGTGAATGGGGTGGTTCGTACTTATGAGCGGCTTGCCCAGGAAGCCCCGAAGCTCGGCGCCGAGATTTGTTTCCTCACGCCCGCCGATTTCCGAACGCTCCCCTGTCCGACCTATCCTGAAATCAGACTTTCCCTTGCCACGCCGGGCATGGTCGCGCGCCGGGTCGAAGCGCCGCGCCCCGACTTCATCCATATCGCCACCGAGGGACCGATAGGGCTGATGACGAGGCAGCATTGCCGCAAGATGAAGCGCCCTTTCACCACGAGCTACCACACGCGATTCCCAGAATATGTCGCGGCGCGACTGCCGATCCCGGAATCCTGGTGCTACGGCTTCCAGAGGCGCTTCCACAATAGCGGCGCCGGTCTGTTCGTGGCGACGGCGTCCGTCGAGAACGACCTCAGGGCGCGCGGCTTCGAGCGGATGATGCGATGGTCGCGCGGAGTCGATGTGGAGCTCTACCGTCCGAGACCGGTCCGTCTATTCGGCGAGCAGCCCGTCTTTCTCTATGTCGGCCGTATCGCCGTGGAGAAGAACATCAAGGCGTTTCTCGATCTCGATCTCCCCGGGCGCAAGGTCGTCGTCGGCAGCGGCCCGCAATTGGCGGAGCTGCAGCGTGCCTATCCCGATGTTTTGTTTACGGGGCCCAAGCAGGGCGAGGAACTAGCGGAAGCCTATTGCTCCGCGGACGTGTTCGTCTTCCCGAGCCTCACCGACACGTTCGGCCTCGTGCTGCTGGAGGCACTGGCCTGCGGCGTGCCCGTGGCGGCCTTCCCGGTCAGCGGCCCGAAGGATGTGCTGACCGATCCGGCGTGCGGCGCGCTCGATACGGACCTGCAAGCGGCCGCCATTCGCGCCCTCGGCCTCGACCGCGAGGCGGCGCGAGCCCATGCGCTGCGGTACAGCTGGGAGAATTCGGCGAGGGAGTTCATCGACAATGTGTTGACGGCCCATCATCTGGGCCTCCCGGAGCGGCGCCGCCTCTTGCCACGATGGCGCGGCAGACGCCCCACGCAAAAGAAAACGGCCCGGTTGGGGGGAAACCGGGCCGTCTCATTCATGCGTCAGTTTGGGGGACGCTTTGGGGGACATTGCGTCCACCCAGAGATGGTTAGCGGGTCCTAATTTTTCAAGGCCTGGGGTGCCAACTTGTCGCACCTTAGAGGCTAAGAGCCTGATTTAAGGCCAAAAAAATTAACCGAAAAGGGCTTCGCGCTTGACCGCGTGGAGCTTGTCGAGCGTCAGAGGCTCGGGCCGCTCGAAGTGTCCGGCGCGGTCTTCCTCGGCGCTGGGCTCCGCGGCCGGCTGGGTTGGCGCCGTGGGTGGCCCTCCCAGCATCTGGTCCACGTCATGCTGCTTCAGGCCTTCGCCGTCGGCCTGGGGACCGTCCAGCAGGGCGGTCTCTTCCTGCGCGAAACGCTCCAATCTTTCCGTCGCGTCGCCGACCTTGAGGGCGACTTCGTCGACCCCCCAGATTTCGATCATGGCATTGATGCGCTGCTCGATAAGGTGGAGAGCCCGCACGACCTTGGCGGAACGCTGGCCGGTGATGTCTTGGAACGAGCAGGCGGTATAGATATCGATCGCCCTCTGATCGATCCTCTCGCAGAGTTCGACCGCGAACCCCTGCTCCCGCAGGGTCCAGGCGACTTCCTGAACGTCCTCCGCGGCTGACAGGATCTCCGAGGTGGCCTTCTCGGTCGCTTCGACGATCTGGTCGAGCTCTTCGGTGGCATTGGTCAACTGCTTGTCGAATTGATGGGGCGGCCGGATCTGAGCAATCTCGCGCCGGGTCCGCGCGATGGCGTCGCTCATCGCCACGAGTTCGGACAGCACGGGCGCCAAGCCGGCCTGGCGCTGCGGCTTGAGCACCGCCGCTTCCAGCCTGGCGATGGCGTCGAGCATCAATTGCGTCTCGGGCGTCCGGTTTCGGCGGGTATATTCGGCGAGGAACCAACGGCCCACGGGCGTGCCGCGCAGCGTTGCCTCAAGCGCGGCATATTCCTCTGCCAGTCCGCGTTTGTGCGGCACCGGGTTTGACTGCAATGGATCAGCGCGGTCTGGGGCTCGTTCCGGCATGGTGGTGGCGAGGCTATCCTGATTCGGGGTGAGGGGCCGAGCGTACCGCCGGTAGGGCAAGGGATTCGTTAACTCAATGGCACACCAAGCCTCGGCGAATGCCGCGCCGCCGTCCTTCGCTTTGCGCCTCAGTTTCTTGTACGCCGCGCTCTTTTTGGTGATCGGCTGCTATCTGCCCTATCTCCCGGTCTGGCTGAAATGGCGCGAGCTCGACGCCGACCAGATCGCCGTGCTGTTGGCGGCGACGCTTTACACGCGCATCTTGTTTGCCCCGGCCATCAGCTTCGTCGCCGACCGCATCGGCGACCGTCGCGCGATCCTCATCGTGCTGGCTTGGGGGGCGTTGCTCTCCTTCGTCCTCCTCTGGATCTCGGACGGCTTCTGGCAGATGCTGTTGACGATCACGCTACTGGCGGTCAACTGGACGTCGATCATGCCGCTGATCGAGACCGTGGCGGCAGGCGGCATCCGCAGCGGCGGTATCGATTACGGCAGGGTGAGACTATGGGGCTCCATCACGTTTATCGTGGCGAGCCTCGGCTCCGGCTCCATCATTCAATTCTTCGGCCCTCAGGTCGTACTTCCGATCTTGCTTGCCGCCACGGCCCTAATGGTGCTGGCGACGCACCTGATGCCGCGGCAGGCTGGCAGGCGAACACGTCAGCCGGCTGACTCGGCCCTGCCGGCGATCCGGCGGCTCAAGCTCAGCGATGCCTTCGCGCTCGCCCGCGCGCCGCTCTTCCTTCTGTTCCTGCTGGCGGCGAGCCTGATCCAGTCGAGCCACGCACTCATGTATGCCTTCGGCACGCTGCATTGGCAGGCGCAAGGCCTCTCCGGCGGCGTCATCGGCGCGCTGTGGTCCGTCGGGGTCGTCGCCGAGGTGGCGCTGTTCGCCGTGTCGGGCCGGGTGATCGCGGCTTTCGGTACGGTGAGGCTCTTGGGGCTGGCGGGCGCGGCATCCGTGTTGCGCTGGGGGTTCATGGCCATCGACCCGCCTCTGCTGGTCACGGGGCTGCTGCAGATGCTTCACGCCGTGAGCTTTGGCGCCGCCCATCTCGCAGTGATCCATTTTCTCACCCATGCAGTGCCGGAAGACCGGGCCGCCACGGCGCAAGGGCTCTACGCCGCCGTGGTCGCCGGTCTCGTCATGGGCTCGGTGACGCTCGCCTGCGGTCCGCTCTACCGGACGCTTGGCGGCGAGGCTTACGGCGTCATGGCGGCGCTGGCGCTCTGTGGGACGGTCGCGGCCTTCCTGCTCCGCCGGCGCTGGCATGGCCGGCTCGTGGTCGATGCGGTGGCCCATGAGGCGGCCGATGAGCCGACAACGTCTTGAGGTTGATCCCGCTCAAGGCCGAAGCGCCCGTGTGGTGCGTCAATCGGAAGTCGCAAAGTGAGGAGGCGAAGACCCATGAGCTACCATTTCTCGAAAACGCTCGATGTGCCCTTCAACGACGCGATCGCCAACGTGACCGACGCGCTCAAGAAGGAGGGGTTCGGCGTGCTGACCGACATCGATGTCGCGGCCACCATGAAGGCGAAGCTCGACGAGGACTTTCGCCCCTATCGAATCCTCGGAGCCTGCAATCCGCAGCTCGCCCGTCGCGCGCTGCAACTCGAGGACAAGATCGGCACCATGCTGCCGTGCAACGTGATCGTGCAGCAGCATGACAACGGTGACGTCGAGGTCTCGGCCGTCGATCCTGCCGCCTCGATGCAGGCCGTCGACAATCCGGGCCTCGCCGAGGTCGCCCAGGACGTCCGCGGCCGCCTGAAGCGCGTGGTGGACGGGCTGTAAGCGGGCTCGAAAAGCCTAGGGCTCGTAAGGCGTGCCGTCCTTGTGCAGGAACCTGCCGTCGGCATTCGAGCTCATCATGTCGATGTCGGAGCAGACGGTCACGTCGGCGGGCGCCCGCGTGCCCACTTCGAGATAGACGGCCATCGCGCCCGACTTGTTGATCAGGTGGTGGCCGTTGCCGGAATTCTTGGCGAAGGCCGCACAATCGCCGGCGCGCAGCACCGTCTCGCCGTCATCCTCGACCAGCGTCAGCTCGCCTTCGAGCACGTAGACGAATTCGTCCTCATGCGAATGCCAGTGGCGCTGGCTCGACCAATTGCCCGGCGGCAGATGCATGAGGTTGACCCCGAAATCGCTTAGCCCGCCCGCATCCCCGAGCCGCTGCCGCACGCGGTCGGCGCACGCCGTGTCGAATGGCGGCGGATAGCCCGAGCCTTTGCGTTTCGGTACGGCGGCGATGTCGATCTTTGGCATGATAGTCTTCCCTCCTGGCTCAGCCCCACAGCTCCGGCGCCGGCGGCAAGACCATATCCCCCTCATAGGTCAGGCCGGGCGTGCGGTCCGCTTTCAGCAAGAGCGGACCGTCGAGATCCACCCAGTCGGCGTCTTGCGCCACGAGCAGGGCCGGGGCCATCGACAGCGACGTCGCCACCATGCTGCCCACCATGATCTTGAGGCCGAGCACGCGGGCGCGTGCAGCGACGCGCAGCGCTTCCGTGAGGCCGCCGGTTTTATCGAGCTTGATGTTCACCGCGTCGTAACGTCGGACAAGGGCGTCGAGCGAGGCGCGGTCATGCACGGATTCGTCGGCGCAAATTGGCACGTGATGCGCAATCTGCTCCAGCAGCGCGTCCTCACCGGCGGGCAGCGGCTGCTCGACAAGCTCGACGCCGGCGTGTGCCGCGGCGGCGAGAAGCGACTCGGTTTCATGGGGTTGCCAAGCCTCGTTGGCATCGGCGATGAGGCGCGCTTGCGGCACCGCCGCGCGCACCGCCGCGAGGCGCTCCGGATCGCCAGAGCCACCCAGCTTCAGCTTTAGCAGCGGATGCTGCGTGGCCGATTTCGCCTGTGCCGCCATGGTCCCAGGATCCCCGAGCGAGATGGTGAAGGCGGTCGGCACCTTATGGAGTGGTGGTAGCCCGGCGAGCGCCGCCGCGCTTTTCCCCGTCTGCTTAGCCTCTAGATCCCACAGGGCGCAGTCGAGCGCGTTGCGGGCCGCACCGGCCGGGAGAAGGGCGGCGAGACCGGAGCGATCTAGGCCTTGCGCTAACGCTGCGCGGGCCCCTTCGATCGCTGCGACGACTCCCTCGACGCTCTCGCCATAGCGGGCGTAAGGCACGCATTCGCCTTGTCCGGTGTGGATTCCATCGCCGATCGTGGCCACCACCACCTGCGCCTCCCGCTTGGCGCCGCGGGCGATGGTGAAGGCGCCGCGGATCGGCCAGCGCTCGCCGGCCACGGTGAGGCGCAAGGCCGTGGCCCGAGGGCCATTAAGGTCAAGCCGAGAACCCGCCATAACGCCTTTCTTTCTCCCGTGTTATCGTTCAAATACGACAGCAATTCTAACGGTGCCGGCGCCCGAAAAGCGTAAGTACGAGCCAAGCTAAGCCCTTCCATGCTCAAGCGCGATCACCAGCTCGTCCTGCCGACGCAAGCCCGGGCCCCCGGGTTCCGCGTCGAGCTTCGTGGCACCACCTTCCGGCTGGTGGCCACCGGCGCCTGGACCGTGGCCGAGGCGACCCGGCTCGACAAGGCCCTGAAGCGCCTAAGGGTGCCGATCCCCCCCACGCCCGACTTCACCGGCGAGATGGATATCGCCGGCATCGCCGAGATCGACACGGCCGGCGCCTGGCTCCTCCAGCGCACGGCCAATGCTTGGCAGAAGGGCGGCTTGCGCACCCATTACGCCGGCGCCACCGAGGACTTCCGTATCCTCATCGAGGAGGTCCATCGCCGCGGCAACGCCCAACGGCCCGAGATCGAAAAACGTAGCTTCCTCACGCAAACCATCGAGGACACCACCAAAACATTCGCCGGCGTCTGGCGCGACGGAGTCGAGCTCACCGCATTCCTCGGCGAAGTGACTGCCGCCTTCTTGCGCATGATCAGGCAGCCTTGGCGCTTCCGTCCGATCTCCTTCTTCCATCACCTCGACCATGCGGGCTTGCGGGCCGTGCCGATCATCGCGCTGATCTGCTTCTTGATCGGCGCCGTCGTCATGCAGCAAGGCGTGGTGCAGTTGCGGCCCTTCGGCGCCGAGCCCTTCGCCGTCAATATGGTCGCTATCCTGGCCTTGCGCGAGGTCGGCATCTTGCTTACCGCCATCATGGTAGCCGGCCGATCGGGCTCGGCCTTCACCGCCGAGATCGGCTCCATGAAGATGCGTGAGGAGATCGACGCCATGCGCACGCTCGGCATCGATCCCATGGACACGTTGGTGCTGCCGCGCGTGCTGGCGCTGGTCGTGGCGCTGCCGCTGCTCACCTTTCTCGGTGACATCATGGGACTTGCCGGCGGCGGCGTGATGGCCTTCGGCGTGCTCGGCCTCG
Organism: uncultured Alphaproteobacteria bacterium; assembly: GCA_963731875.1. GTDB lineage: Bacteria > Pseudomonadota > Alphaproteobacteria > Rhizobiales > Methyloligellaceae > Methyloceanibacter. Next base: position 382,499 of record CAVSXL010000008.1, read on the forward strand.
ATATGTCGACCTATATCGACAAGCTGCACGAAGCGGTGGACTTCCAACATTTCATGGCCGGCATGATCAAGGCGCCGTTTGCTGCTGTTATCATTGGCCTTGTCGGCTGCCTCGAAGGCCTGCGCGTGGAGGGTAGCGCGGAGTCGCTCGGCACCCATGTGACGAGCGCCGTGGTCAAGGCGATCTTCCTGGTGATCATTCTGGACGCCATCTTCGCCATGTTCTTGTCGGGGATTGGGGTGTGATCGTCGACAACGGACGAGAGGTGGTCATCCGCGTGCGCGGGCTCGCCAAGAGCTTCGGCAGTCACCAGATTTGGAACGGGCTCGATCTCGACGTCTATCGCGGCGAGATCCTCGCCATTGTCGGCGGCTCGGGCCAGGGCAAGTCGGTCCTGATGCGGGTGATCACCGGCCTGGTGACACCGGACAAGGGCGATGTCGGTCTATTCGGACAGGATGCCAAGACGCTCACGCCGCAAGCCCGTCTCGACATCGAGAAGCGTTGGGGACTCCTGTTTCAGGACGGCGCGTTGTTCTCCTCGCTCACCGTGCTGCAGAATATTCAGGTGCCGATGCGCGAGCATCTCGACCTGCCGCAGTCCATGATGGATGATCTCGCCTTCCTCAAGCTCACCATGGTCGGCCTGCCGCCGGTCGCCGCCCACAAATTTCCCTCCGAGCTCTCGGGCGGCATGCGGAAGCGTGCGGGCTTGGCCAGAGCGCTCGCGCTCGACCCCGAGATCGTGTTCCTGGACGAGCCCACGGCCGGCCTCGACCCGATCGGTGCCACGGACTTCGATCACCTAATTCGTAAGTTACAACAGACACTTGGGTTGACTGTCTATATGGTGACCCACGACCTTGATACCATTTTCACGGTGTGTGACCGGGTGGCGGTGCTGGCCGACAAGAAGATTGTGCGCACCGGCTCGCCGGCAGAGCTGCAGCGCCAGCCCAATCACCCGTGGATCAAGGAATATTTCTGTGGCGAGCGGGCGCGGGCCGCGAGCCCGACCGAGCAACGGCGGCTCATCGTCTAATGGCGTGTGTTTGTTGAGGGTCCGATGGAAACCAAAGCCAACTATTTGATGATCGGCGGCTTCGTGCTGGGCGTGCTCGCCTTCGCCTTCATCTTCATTTTCTGGATCAGCAATTTTGCCGGCGGCGGCACGCGCTACCTCATCGTGTTCGAGAATTCGGTAGCCGGGCTCACCTCGGGCTCCAGTGTCGGCTTCAACGGCATCAAGGTCGGCGAGGTGCAGTCCTTCGCGCTGGATCCCGACGACGGCCGCAAAGTGCAGGTCCTGATCAGCGTTGGCGATGGCACGCCGGTGCGCGAAAACAGCCGCGCGAGCATTCAGTCTCTAGGCCTGACCGGCGGCAGCGGCATCCAGATCACGCCGGGCACGCCGGACTCGCCGCTGCTGGTGGCGACGGCCGAGGATCCCATCCCCACCATCCCGGCCGATCGCGGCGCGGGGCAGGGCCTGTTCGATGCTGCGCCCGCGGCGCTGAACAACGCCAACGTGCTGCTCAAGCGGCTGGACGATCTCGTTGCCGCCAACGAGAAGGCGATCACCAAGACGTTGGAGAATGTCGAGCAGTTCTCCACCATGCTGAACGAGAAGAATGCCGAGATCGGTCAGATGGTCGATGATGTGAGCCAAGGCGCACAGTCCTTCAAGAGCTTGAGCAGTAAGCTCGAAGTCTCTCTTGGCGATAACATGGATGGGCTGACCCGCCAGGCCAAGGAAAGCATGCAGGAGTTCAGTGCCACGATGCGCGAAGGCCGCCGCGCGGCAGCAACGCTGAACAGAGTTCTTGAGAAGTTGGAGGCGGATCCTCGGGGCTTTTTGCTTGGTGGATCACAAGTGCCGGAATACACTCCACGTGGTCAATAAGGCACTTCAAAAGGCCAGTGAAGTGCCGCGTAACAGGGGGCGATCGGACATGTCTCGGTCGGCGCCATTTCTTGCCGCGGGCTTGATTTGCCTGGGCCTAGCCGGCTGCGCCATCGCCGGCGGCGGTGGTGGCCACGCACCGGATACCTACGATCTCGTCGCGCCGCGAAGCTTTGCCGGCAGCGCCCGCAGAGCCCCCTGGCAGCTCGTCGTCTATGAGCCCGTCGCCGTGCACGCGCTCGAGACCAACCGCCTGATGGTGCGCCCACAAGCCGACCAGGTGTCCTATTACAAGGGCGTCGCCTGGAGCGACCGCCTGCCGCGGCTCGTGCAGGCCCGCATGATCGAGAGCTTCCAGAACTCGGGCGCGGTCAAGGCGGTGAGCGCCACATCCGGACAGTTCGGTCTCGCCACGGAACTGCGCGCCTTCCAGGTCGATGTGTCGAGCGGTGGGGCGGCCGCCGAGGTCGACATCTTCGCCAAGCTGATCAACACCAGCTCTGGTCGGGTGGTGGCCACCAGAGGCTTCAGCTCGCGCGTACCCGCAACCACCGACCTGCCGAAAGATGTCATCGCCGCGCTGAACCAGGCCTTCACCGAGGTGCTGCAGGACATCACCTCCTGGGTCTCGGCCCGCCGCTAATCTTTCAATTTTTGAAAATGCGCAAGTCGCGACCGCCGTCTCAGCTGCGTGTCCCATTGCGCTGAAACGACTCCAAAAAAAGGCCCCCTCACTCCCAGTCAGGGAGGAGGGGGCCATTCTTTGGGGGAGCCTAAAAGTGCGAGGCTCTAGCGCAGGCGGCCACTCGCATGTGAGAGCAGCAGATAAACGCGCCCGGTCTCCGACGTCAGATAGTTCTGCAGCATATGGCCGGTCGGGTCGGACTGCTCGGCTTCCGCGAGCAGACGCTCGAAGTCGCCGATATAGCGGTCGACCGTGTTGCGGAACTCGCCGTCGCGGTCGTAGCGGCCCGAGATCTCCTCGAAGGTGACCTGGCCGTCATAGGTGTAGATGTGCCGTCCGAGCACGCCGTGCTCGCCCGCCCGCATGCGATGCCAGACATCCGCGGCGGTGCGATGGTCGATCGCGCGCGCCAACTCGTCGATGCGGAGCTGACCGGCGCCGGCAGGGGCCGCGCGACCGCCGCCATAGGCCGGGGCCGGAGCCGGAGCGCTGCCGTAGCCCTGACCGCCATAAGCCGGATCAGGCTGGTCGGCGCCGCGGGTGAGCAGTTCGCCCATGGAGCGGTTGCCGCGTCCGCCTGCGCCCGAAAGCTGGTGCGCGAGGCCACCGGCGGCCTGGTCGAGGTCGGCCGCTTCGTGCGGTGCGGACACCTGACGCCCGCGCGCATCGAAGCGCGGGAGCGGCGGCAGTCCGTAGTCGCCGCCCGAACGGCCTTCGTCGGGCTGCGGCGCGAAGGCCTGGGGCCGAGCTTGCGGTTGGGGCTGCGGCGGCTGCCGATAAGGATCGGCACCGCTTCCCATGTTCGCCGCGGAAGCGCTCACGCGCGACAGGCTCGGGCTCATGGCCTCGATCTCGCGGAACTGGTCGGTGAGGGCCTTGCGGATCGCGGCGGTTGCTTGCGCGGTCTGCTCGGGCAGGGTGTCCATCCGCTTCTGCATGTCCTGGCGCAGGCTGTCGAGATCGGTCGCCGTTTGCCGCGCCGCCTCGCGCATGCCGCGCGAGGTGTGATCGAACTGCCCGCGCATCTGCTCGAGCTGCTTGCCGATCTGTGTGATGACCGTCTCGAAGCTGCCCTTGAGGTCGGTTACGGCGCGGGCCGTATGGGCTTGCGCCTCGTCACGCAGCTTCTCGATCTGGGCGAGAGCCTGCTGCGCCTGATTGGTGGTGTCGCGGCCGAGCGCCGTGGTCACCTGCTTCGCCCGCGACTCGGCCTGCGTCAGCGCGCCTTCGACGATGCCAGCGTAATTGCCCATCATGCCGTCGAGCTCCTTGGCCTTGGTGTTGACCGTGTGGAGCAGGCCGATGATGGACTGATGGCGGCCTTCCAGGATGGAGTCGATCTTGGCGTTGGAGGAATCCAGCGCCTTGGCCGCGGTGAGGATGGCTTGACCCTGGTTCTCGAAACGCTGGGTAAGGCCGTGGATCTGCTCGAGCAGCCCGCGTGAGACCTCGCGCAAATTCCCGGTCTGGCTGGTCAGGATGTCGACCGCCTCCTTGGACTGGGCGCCGACCTGCTCCGCCGTCTGCTGCATCATCTGGGAGTTGTTGGCGAGAACCTCGTTGAGCTGGGCGGTCTGCTTGCCGAACGTCTCCTCGGCCACGCGCGTATGCTCGCCGAGCATCTTGTCGGTCTCGGCCGTGCGCTGGCCGAAGGTCACGTCGATGGACTTGAGCCGCTCGGCGAGGGAGGTGATCACGAGCTGGGTCCGCTCGCCCATGGTCTGGTCGAGCGCCGCGGTCTGCTGCGTGATGGCGGTCTCCAGCCCCTTCACCTTCTCGAGCAGAGATTTGGTGAAACTGTCGGCCCGCTCGGCCAGCGTCCTGTCCAGCGCGATGGCGCCTTGGTTGACCGCCGAGGTGAACTGGGCCGTGCGATCGTGCAGCGTCTTGTCCACCGCATTGGCCCGCTCGTCGATGGTCGCGGCCAGATGGTCGGTGCGCTCGGTGAGGGTCTTCTCGAAGGTGACGGCACCTTGGGCCACGACGTTGGTGAAGGCGTCGGTGCGCTCGGAGAGCGTCTTGTCGAGGGTGACGGCACTCTCGGCCACCACGTTGGTGAGGGCTTCCGTGCGGTCGGTGAGCGTCTTATCGAGGGTGACGGCGCTTTCGGCCACCACATTGGTGAGGGCTGCGGTGCGCTCGGTGAGCGTCTTGTCGAGGGTTGCGGCACCCTCGGCCACGACGCTGGTAAAGGCCGCGGTGCGGTCTTGAAGCGTCTTGTCGAGCGTGACGGCGCCTTCGGCCACCACATTGGTGAAGGCCGCGGTGCGGTCCTGAAGCGTCTTGTCGAGGGTGACGGCGCTCTCGGCCACCACGTTGGTGAGGGCCGCGGTGCGGTCGGTGAGGGTCTTTTCAAGCGTGACAGCGCCTTCGGCCACCACATTGGTGAAGGCCGCGGTGCGGTCCTGAAGCGTCTTGTCGAGGGTGACGGCGCTCTCGGCGACGAGGCCGGTGAACGTATCGGTCCGGTCCTTCAAGGCCTTGTCGAGCACCGTGGTGCTCTTGCCGATCTCGGCCACGAATGTTTCGGCGCGATCCTTCATCGTCTTATCGAGAGCGCCGGCATTCTGGGTGATGGCCGTGGTGAAAGCGTCGGTGCGGTCCTTGAGCGTCTTGTCGAGGACGATGGCGCCCTGAGCGACGGAATTCTCGAGGCCCTTGATGCGCTCGGCGAGCGAGCCTTGCAGGGCCTCGGTCCGCTCCTTCATGGTCTTGTCGAGGGCCGTGGTCCGCTGCGCCACCACGGTCTCGAGCGCCGTGAGGTTCTGCGTGGCGCCGTCGATGACCTTGGTCAGGCGGCCCTGCTCCTTGGTCAGGCGTTCGAGCAAGCCCGGCACCTGCTCGGCGACCTTGGCCTGGGCCTTATGCACCTGCTCGGCGGCCTCGCTGGAGCGCGCCACGAGGAGCTCGGTGAGCTGCGTGCCGCGCTCGGAGAGCTTCTTATCGATCGTGCCGCTGGCGTTGGAGATGTCGCGTGCAACCTGCGCGCCGACGCCCTTCAAGGCCTCGCTGACCCGCTGGCTGTTATTGGTCAGGGCCTCGCGCTCGGTGGCAAGCTCGTTGATCAAGCTCCTGACACGAAGCTCGTTTTCGCCATAAGAGCGTTCGAGCGCGGCGACCTCGCTATGCACCATGGCTTCGAGCTCGCTCGCCCGGCCGATGGCGCGGGAAATCGCGTCGTTCATCGCCGCCACCTGGCGCCGGATGGTCTGTCCGACCGACGCCACCGACTGCTCGGCCATACGATCGGGCTCGGCGAGCCGAACCGCGACCTCGGTCATGGCCGAGGCCATGAGGCGCAGTTCCTGGGCGCGCCACACGAGCAGCGCGAGGAACCAAAAGATGATGATGGGAACGAGGAGGGCGGCCGCGGCCGACAGCGCCGCGGCGCTGAGGAGCCCATCGCCCGCGGCTTGGTTGGAGATTACGCCATAGGCGAAGATCCCGCCGATGAGGAACCAGGTGACGGAGGCCGCCAGCGCCACGAGGAACGGCGTGCGCGAGGGCCTTTGCTGGAGGGCGAAGATCAATCCGCCGATGGACGGAACGTCGTCATTGGCCGGCGCGGAGAGGCGGCGCTGCGGCGGTGGGCCGGCGGGGCGGCGGGTCCTGGTGAGGTGCTTGGGCGAGGGGGCACCAGCCGTGGTCTCGGAGAACTCGGCCGGCTTGGCCTCCTCCTCGCGGCGCTCCTCGCGCTTGAAAGTCTCTTCGCGCCTGAAATTCTGTGTTTTCGGTTCTTCGCGCTTGGGCTCTTCGCGCTTGCGCTGCTCGGCCTTGAGCCGGTCGGCTAGGGTGGAGCGTCTCGGGAGTTCGGAGCCGCGCTCTAGGATCGGCGCGTCGTCCGACTTGCCCTTACCCTGCATCATCGCTTCCAGAGGGCCCTTGACTTCGTCCTTGGCTTCCGGCGTCGCTTTCCCAGGAGGCGACTTAGCTTGTTCCTGCGCCATAACGCGTTCCTCGCAGCACTAGACTCTAATCAAAAATGGGAGAAATCTGCGCCGTCAGACCCAAAACCCGCCAACCGGCGGCGCATCGCGTCCCGCGGGGCCCCCGCATCAACCTCCGGTAAGACACACTAACCGGAAGAGCCCCCAACGCTTTTCCCCCTCTCCCAACATCGTTAACGAATTTTTAGGGCTAAAAAAAGCTGAATCGAGCACTTGGGTTAACGCCGCTTAAGCCCTTAGAACCGCAGCGCTAATTGCTGCGTGCGTCCCGCGAATCGGCTAGAGCTGAAATCGTCTGGTTCCGCCGATAGGCGGTTTCCCGTTGTGGGACGCTTATATGCGTCTGCGAGGATTGCCTCGAACGTTTTTGCGCCGCGTCAAGAAAACCTCCTGACCGAGCCTCGGAAGCGGCGCTGAGGGGCAGGATTTTAGGGAGACAGCCGCATGGCAAGCGAGCAGGCAACCAGGATTTCGCCCCCAGACACCGTTGACGGAGCATCGCCAGCGTCGCGGCCCATCGATCTCGTGCATCTGTCGCGCTACACCCTCGGCGAGCGGGCGCTCGAGCGCGAGGTGCTGGAGCTCTTTTGCACCCAGTCCGTGCTCTATCTCGAACAGCTTCGGGCGGCCATGTCGGACAAGGACTGGAAGAACGCCGCCCATTCCCTCAAAGGCTCGGCGAGCGCGATCGGCGCGTGGCGCGCGGCCCAGGCCGCCGAGCGGGCCGAGGCGCTGCAAGGGGACGGCCTGACGCAATTCCGCACCGCGCGGATCAGCGAGATCGAAACCTCGCTCAACGAGGCGGAGGCCTATATCACCTCCTTGCTCAAGACCATCTAACCAGGCCGCCGGGACAAAGCACCGCAAGGCGCTGGAGTCTCACATTCAATTGCCCTATAGAGCACGGGCCTGCGGGCGGGTCGGCCCCCTCGCGCGCGCTATCCTTCGGGCCCACGCGCTTGCCGCCGCCGCCCGGCTCCCGAGATCGGATCACGCTGAGAGAGTCCGCCAAACGTCATGGCCAGGATCACCTTTATTCAACACGACGGCACCGAGAACACTGTCGAGGCCGATCCCGGCATGACGGTGATGGAAGCCGCCGTGAAGAACTCCATTCCCGGTATTGCGGCGGAATGCGGCGGTGCCTGCGCTTGTGCGACATGCCATGTCTACGTCGACGAGGCTTGGCGCGAGGCGACAGGGCAGCCGGAGCAGATGGAAGAGGATATGCTCGATTTCGCCTTCGACATCCGCCCGGAGAGCCGGCTGAGTTGTCAGATCAAAGTGACCGAGGCCCTCGACGGCCTCAAGGTTCAGATTCCAGAAAAGCAGTTTTGAGGCGCCATGTCAGCGGATGTGATCAAGACCGATGCAGTTATCATTGGGGCCGGGCCCGTCGGGTTGTTTGCCGTGTTCGAGCTCGGGCTTCTCGACGTCAAAGCCCATGTGATCGACATTCTCGACCGGCCGGGCGGCCAATGCGCCGAGCTTTATCCCGAAAAGCCCATCTACGACGTGCCAGGTCTCACCATGGTCACCGGTCAGGATCTGACCGACCGGCTCATGGATCAGATCAAGCCGTTCGGCGCCGAGTTTCATTTCAACGAGCGGGTGGACGCACTGGAACGCCTTGATGGCGGGTTCCGCCTCACGACCGACGTCGGCACCGTGTTCGAAACCAAGGTGGTGGTGATCGCCGCGGGCGGCGGGTCCTTCACCCCGAAGCGTCCGCCGCTTCCCGGCATCGAGCAGTATGAGGGCACGTCCGTCTTCTATTCGGTGCGCAAGATGGATGCGTTCAGAGATCGTGACGTGCTCATCGTCGGCGGTGGCGATTCCGCGCTCGACTGGACCTTGAATCTTCAGTCCGTCGCCAAGTCGCTGACGCTGCTGCACCGGCGGTCGGAATTTCGCGCCGCGCCCGCCTCGGTGCAGAAGATGCTCGAGCTCGTGGAGAGCGGCAACATTGCTTTCAAGCTCGGTCAGGTGACGGCGCTGCATGGCGCCGACGGCCAACTCACCTCAGCCACGGTGAAGGGACCCGACGGCGATACTTTCGAGCAGCCGCTCGAAGTGATGTTGCCGTTTTTTGGCTTAACCATGAAGCTCGGCCCGGTCGCCGATTGGGGGCTTCAGCTCGAAGAGAACCTGATCCCCGTCGACACGGAGAAGTTCGAGACGAGCGAGAAGGGCATCTTCGCCATCGGCGACATCAATACCTATCCGGGCAAGCTGAAGCTGATCCTGTCCGGCTTCCACGAGGGCGCGCTCATGGCGCAGCGGGTCCACAAATACGTCTATCCGGATAAGAAGCTGATCTTCCAGTACACCACCTCGTCGTCGAACCTGCAGAAGAAGCTCGGCGTGAAGTGATCGCTCAAGCGAGCGAGCGGTAGATGGCAACCTCGTAGGGGCTGAGCAGCCGCACCTTCAGCCGCTCCTGCCAGGGCAGTTCCATGCGCTGGAACACGCCACTGTCGTCGACGAGGTCGGTCGCCACCGGATCGACGAGAATGAGATAAAGCCGCCGCGGCTTCTTGCGGTACGACACCACGAGATTGTGCAGCACCTCGGCGAAGACCTCGCGCGAGAACGGGTTGAAGAAATAGTGAATGGCCTCGCCTTCCGGCGGGCCGACTTGGCTTGCATCCTCCAGCACGCATTCCACGTTGCGGCACAGCATGCGCGAGCGCGGATATTGCGCGATGTTCATCACCGCGTTGTCGTGCAGTTCGGAGGCGAACTCGATGCCGCCGATCGCGGCGAAGGGATGCTCCGAAGCGAGCAGCAGCACGCGCCCCTGTCCGGCCCCGTGATCGACGAAGGTGAGCCGCGAGAAATCGTAGTCGATGGCCGCCAATGTCCACTGGAACAGCTGGCAGGGTGACGGATGATAGTCGTGGCCATGCGCCTTGTTGCCGCCGCGCACCGTCAGTCCGGCAAGCGCCACCGGATCCTTGGTCGGCACGAAGAACAATTGCTCCTTCGGCGGGTCGAGCACGCGCTCATGGAGCCAGTGAAGAAAGTTGCGATAGTCCTTCTTCATCTGCTCAGGGCGCGCATGCTCCTTGAGCTTGGCGCCGGTGCGCTCGATTTCTGGCAGCACGCTGTCGCGGCCATATTCGCTGGCGCGCGCGAGACCGATCTTGGTCGCTTGCTTGGTTTGGTTCGACGTCTTGTCGGCGATCTCGGCGATGCGCCCGGTCAAACGGTTGCGCCAAGCGCCGCGCTTTGACGCGACGACACTAGGAGCGGCGTCTTGTGGACGCGAGACGGGAGTCGCCGCAATCCCATTCCCATGCCGCGGTGATGGGACGGCTTGCGAGTCCGTCTGATCCGAGCCGTGGGGCACGACCGTCATGGGTAAATTCCCCCTCTTGCGTAAAGATTGGGCACGATGGCTCACGAAGCAAGCGCTTTTTGGGTGATGTGTTGGTCCGGCCCCGCGATGGCGGCTGCTGAATGTGCTATCCTATTGATTCGCGAGGGGGACCCGCGCCAAGGCCAGCACGGACCCGAAGCGAAGCGGCGGGGAATTGAGTGTGCAGGCAGAAGATTTTCACGACTCCATACGACCAGGCCTCATCGCCATGCTGCCGAGGCTCAAACGTTTCGCGGATGTGCTCGTCGGCGAGCGCGACGAGGGGACGAGTCTGCTCGGCCGCGCGCTGCGCTGCATGTTGGACGAGCAACATCGTTACCAGCGCGGCACATCTCTCGACGTGTGGGCCTTCGCCGAGATCTATCGGCAATGGCTGCATGAGCTTCGTGGTCATGCCGCGCCTGTCGCGCAAGCCAAGATCGACGACGCACGATTTGCACAACTCTTCTATCCGGAGGTCGACGGATATTTTGATGCGCCCGTCGCCGGCTTCCTCGCTTGTCTACCGGCGCAACAACGTCTCACGCTGCTTCTTGTCTATGGCGAAGGGTTTGACCATGAGGACGCGGGCCGCGTGCTTGACGTCTCGCCCAACACCGTCGCCGCGCGGCTCGTTCGGATCAGCGCCGCGCTTGCTGATCGGTTGAGCGCACGCCCACCGGCGCCGGCCGCGGCAATCGTCGAAACCCTCTATCCTGAAGGGCTCAGGGGCACACCATGACCGAACTCAGCGACGAACTCCTCGTGGCCTATGTCGACGGACAGCTCGCGCGCAAGCAGATCCGCGCGGTGGAGAAGGTTCTCGACCAGGACGATGTCATCGCCGCCCGTGTCGATGCCTTGAAGCACGCGCATGCGCGATTGGAAGCCGCATTCGAAGCGATCCTGGCGGGCGAGGAGATGGACGTCTCCGCCGCATCGGCGCCGGCGCCGGAAGGCATTGTTATCGAGTGGCGCGTGGCCAAGATGGCTCTCGCCGTCATCGGTATTGCCGTCGCACTTCTTCTGGCGATTGCCGGTTACGGTTGGCCGCTGTCCTTCCGAAGCATCATGGCGCCGCCACAGGCGGCGACAGTCTCCCCGCAAGGAGCGTCGGTGGCCCCTGCTTGGCAGGAGGAGATGGCGCGCGCGCATGCGCTGCTGAGCCGGGAGACTCTGGAGGTCGGCCTGGAGAGTCAGGCCAATCGTGATTTCGTCACCTTGCAGCTCGCGCAAATCCTCGGCGTCAATCTCAAGCTGCCCAATCTCGAGCCGCAGGGCTTCCGCTTTGTGCGCGCGCAAGCGCTGCGATCGGGTAACGAGCCCGTGGTCCAGATTCTTTATCTCGGGGAGCGCGGCGCGCCGCTGGCGCTCTATGCCAAGAAGGGCGAGGGGAACGACACGCTCACGGCGGAGCAGTACGGCTCGGTCGGGACGGTGACGTGGGCGGAAGACGGCGTCGCCTATCTGCTCGCCGACGACATCGACGACACCATGCTGATGCGGCTTGCGACCAAGGTCAAACTCGAGCCCTTGCTGCCTCTCCGCGCGGCATCGAGACCCTATACGCCCGTGAACGACGCGCTGAAAAGCGGTGGCTAACGGGCCATGCGCGCTTTGGGCGAGTAGTCGCCGGCGAGGTAGCGGTTGAGGTCGAGCCGGATCGCGTCGGTGCGCTCTTTGTTGCAGTAGCTGGGATTGTCGTTGATCGTCGCGAGCACGGACTCGCGGGTATAGTCGTAAGCCTTCTCGATCTTCTGCATTTCTTCCGGCGAGCGCCCCATCGCCTGCTCCGACCCCAGAAAATTCGCACGCAGTTGCTCCGGATTGAAGATGAAGCCGCACCGGCTCGCCCGGGCCGAGGTCCAGCCGACTTGCGTCGGCCGCGCCAGCGGATCGTCGGGTGCGATCTGGCGCGCTTCCTTCTCGGTCGAGGCGCCGTCCTCGGTGCCCTTGATGCGGCTCACGGTGCCGCAGGCCGAGAGTTGGCCAAGGGCGACCGCCAAGATGGCGATAGCGGCGGCGGAACGCAGGATACGCGGATAGGGGGCTCTCATGGGCGCGCGATCTTATCGGGCCCACGCCGTGAGCTAAAGGGGGGAAGGAGCAACCAAGCGCGCAACAAGAAAGGCGGAGCTTTGCGGCCCCGCCTCCCTGTTGCGATGTCGGCCTCACGCCCGTTCGGGACGATCAGACGGCGCCGCGAGACCTTTCGGTCCCTTGGCCACGCGCAACGCCCCATGGTCTCCCACAAAGCGGCGCCGTGACCTGACCACGGCCCTTATTTAACGTCGCGTTGCTACGACGCGGCTCCTGCCCTGGCCGGACCGGAACCGGGTTGGCGGTGGAGTAGGGGGCGCAAAGAACCCTGTCGACTTCGCCGCACGGTACTGCGACGAGGTCGCCAGACCGTGGCACTTTGCGTCTCGCTTCCGCCGCCTTCAGCCATCCATGGCACTGGACGACCTCGGGCTTGCCTTGCCCTCGCGAGCCTTCCGACCATTTCCCGGTACTTCTGGATTTCTCCGTCGGCACCTTCCACAACCGGTCAACTCACAATTAGAGGATACAGAAACGCGCTGAGCGTGCATCTGAGAGCCAACGCTTATCCCCGTTATCCACTGGAGCGTGCAAAACCGGGCCCTGCGCAAAGGCTCCTCGCGTGCGCCTGGGACCTGTCGCCGCAAGCCCGCCGGTGCGCCGGAAAGCCGCTGCTTTGGCGGTCGACGTCGCCGTTTTTCTGACCCACCAGGATGGTTATGCTAGCCTCCGTTTAGAGGGGGTGGCGTCGTTCATGCAGCGTGTTGCGGTCAGGATATTGCCGTTCTTGGAGGGCTTCTCGCGCCCGCGCATGTTCGGCCTAAGACTGCCCCATAAGCTGTCTGCGAGAGGGCTTGCCGGCCTGATCGCGGTGGGGACACTTTCGGCGATTGGCGCCTATGCCCTCATGCCTTCCGATGCCGGCAAGGACAGGGCTGCGCAGACGGCGGCGGCCGCGTCCGGTGGCGAAACGACTGTTTCCAAATTTGCTTGGTCCAAGCTCGCGCATGCCAACCTCGCGCGGTCGCAACTTGTCGCGGGTTCGCCTCAGGCTGGGGCGGAAGCCGCTGCCGCAATGCTGATCCCCGAGCCCACCTCGGCAAGCCGTCTGCTGGCCATGGCGCTGGCAACCGTCCCGTCCGTCGCGGCGCCACGCAGCGCGGAGCCAAATCTCGAAGGCTTGAATGAGATTCCGCGGGAGCTCATCTGGAATCGCTCACCCAAGCCGAAGAAGGACGACGCGGAGCCCAAGGCCTTCGGGGTGTTGTCGAAGGCCAGCGAGGCGCTGCCCTGGGATGCGGTCGAGCCGGTGCCGTTCTCGCCGCTCGTGCGCAAGCCGGCGTCGATGGCGGCGAAGCGGACCGCCGCTCTCGGTCCGCCGCTCGATCTGCCGAATGGCGGTCAGGTGGAAACCTGGATGAGGGCCAAGGCCACCGAGATCAAAGGCGCCGAGCGCGCGCGGCCGCTCTATCATTTCGAAGTGTGGCTCGAACCGCCTGCCGCGGTGAAGCGGCGTCTGGTCGGCGTCTCTTACGATTTCAACACACCCGCCGTCAGGCCCCAGTCGCAGGCCTCGAGCGATCAGGCGAGCGGTTTCCGCATCAGCGCCGGCGGTTTGGCCTGCGCCGACGAGATCACCGTGACGCTGACATTCGACGATGGCCAATCGCAGACGGTCGCCGTGGACGGGTGCAAGCTCTTAAGCTCCTAGGCCGCTCGGCCGTCGCCACCCAGCCCGGCCACCTCGGCGACCATCTCGCGGAAGCGCGGGCGCTGCTGCTCGACGTAAGGCAGTGGCCGGCACACATCGATCGCGGCGATGCCGATGCGCGTGGTGAGCGCGCCGTTGAACAGGCCTTCGCCGAGGCGCGCCGACAGCTTCGCGGTCAGGCCATGGCCGATCACCTGATGGAGCACGTCGTCGCCGAGTGCGATGCCGCCGGTGAGAACGATATGGGTGACCACCATGCGCGCCAGCTTGAGCAGTGACAGCGTCCCGGGCCGCGCACCGTAGAGCGTGGCGAGCTTACGCAGCATGCGCAGGTTCTGGGCGGCGACGAACATCATGTCGATCACGGCGTTGGGACTGACCGCGGTCACCACCGAGACGCGCTTGGCCGACGCGGCGACGATGCTGCGGGCCACGGGATCGAGCGGGGCGATGAGCGTGCGCTCGTCGAGGCGCAAGAGCTCCTCCGCGTTCATGATGTCGTGCTCATGCTCGGCGAGCCGGTCCAAGCCCCAGGCGAGGTCCTCGCGTCCGGCGTAGAAGTTCTTCAGGCGCCGCGTGACGTCGATCGCGAGCGTCTTGTCGTTCTGGCGCGCCGCGCTGTCGGCCTCATGGCGGATCTTGCCGAGGCGGCCGAGACGGAGCAGGCCGGCGACCTCGCGGACCACGATCATCAGTAGCGCCAAGAGCACGAGGCCGAGCAGCACGACGGCCACCCAGCCGATCCAGTCGTCGCGGGCGAGGAGCGACAATGCCCAGTCGTACAGCCAGAGCGAGGCGACAAGGCTGACCAGTCCGCCGAGCGCGCCGAGGAAGATGCTGCCCCAGCGCAAGCCGCGTCTGAGATCGGGCAGCGCCCGGACCCGCGGTGCCGGCAATCCCCGCTCTTCCGCCGGGATGGCCGTCGGCTCCGGCGGCACGAACACCTCGACGTCTTCGACCCGGAACGAAGCCGGCTTGCGGGGCGAGCTCTTGGTCATTCGAGACGGTCTCCGATCAGGGCCTGGATGGCGCGGTCAAGCCGGATATTTGGGAACGGCGCGAACCCGCCGGAAGGGAGCGCCACCGGATCGGGCGGGCGAAAGCGCACGAAGCGCATCTCGCCGGCCTCGGTTTGCCAGCCTTGCAGCGCCTTTTTCGGATCGGCGGGAAGATCGCCCGGGAAGATGGCAAAGGCCTCGTTGCCGTCGAACGTGCGCCGGCCGATGGTTTCGCCGGGCAGGGGATAGCCAACGATGCAGGGCAGCGTCTCGCCGTTCCGCTTGGCTTGTCCCTCGCGGGTGGCACGCACCGCGGCGAGCGCCAGCACCTTTACCTCGGCTCCGGCATAGCGCGCGCGGTCCAACGCCTTGTCGGTGAGCAGCGAGAGGATCGCCTCAAGCCGATCATGGCTCTCGTGATGCAGATGATCGGCCTTGGTGGCGGCCAGCACGATGCGATCGATGCGCGGTGCGAACAGGTTCGACCACAGGCTGTTCGCGCCGGTGCGGTAGCATTCGAGGATCTCGGTCATGGCGCGTTCGAGATCGCTGACCGCCGCATGGCCGCCGTTCAACGCGGCGAGCACGTCGATGAGCACGATCTGGCGGTCGAGCCGCGAGAAATGATCGCGGAAGAACGGCCGCACCACGTAGCTCTTATAGGCCTCGTAGCGCCGCTCCATCAGCGCCCACAGCGAGCCGCGCGGAAAGCTCTTCGCGTCCTTGGCGTCGAGCGGCGCGAAGGTCAGAGCCGGCGAGCCTTCGAGATCGCCCGGCATGAGGAAGCGCCCCGGGGGCAGCGTCGACAGCGTGTATTGGTCGGAGCGCGACGCGGTCAGATAGGCCTTGAACAGATCCGACAGCTTCGCCGCTTCCGCTTCGTCGGCGGCATCTGCCGGCTCCGCGCCGGCAAGGGCGCGATGCCAATCTTTCGCCGCTGTTTTCCGCTCGGGTGCGCGGGCTTGTTCGATGGCTGCGCGCGACCACGCCGCATAGTCGAGTTGCAGCAGCGGCAGATCGAGCAGCCATTCGCCGGGATAGTCGACGATGTCGATATGCAAGCGCTCGCGCCCCAATTGCCGTTTCCAGAATCGGGTCGAGGCATATTCGAGCGTCAGCCGCAGCTGGCTGATGCGGCGCGTGCTCTCCGGCCAGCGCGGCGGATCGGCGGTGAGATCGGCGAGATGCTTCTCATATTCGAAGCGGGGAACGAGCTCGTCCGGTTGCGGCTCGAGATAGGCGCGCAACAGGCGCCCTTGCGCCGCGGCGTCGAAAAAAGGCAGGCGCCCGCTGGCGATGAGATTATGCACGAGCGCGGTGATGAACACGGTCTTGCCGGAGCGCGCGAGCCCCGTGACGCCGAGCCTCACGGTGGGCGTGACCAGCCCCGAGGCGAAATCGCCGATATTGCGAACGGCGTCGCCGGCGGCATCCGTGTAGGTTGAGATCGGCACGCTTTAAGACGTCCTTTGCGCTCTGGCCCCCGTGCCTTCCGCCTCATAGCGTGCCCGGGGCCGAGAAGGAAGAGCGGCGCGGAGGCCTAGAAATCCCGGGCCCGACTGCACTGCACAAGAAACGAGCGTCGTAAGTCGCCGCACTGCCGCAAAAATATGACGGATTTGCAATGGCGCTAGAGAAAACGCTTCGCGCGTTTGTCAAGCGCAGGTGCTGGCTTGACTTGTCGACTCGCTTCCGTAAATACGTGGCAGCCCGGCGGGGGTCGCTGACAAAGCGTGCCGGACTGGGGAGCAGGCGAAGAGCCCAACGACGAATGGATACGTCTGGAAAATGACCCTCATGGCGACTGCGAAGAAAAAAAAGACACTCCCCGAGGATTATCGGCCATCGGAAGATGAGCCGTTCATGAGCGATGAGCAGCGGGCCTATTTCCGCCGCAAGCTGCTCAACTGGCGCGACGAGATCCTCCGCTCCACCAAGGAGACGTTGCAGCATCTGCAAGACGACTCCGAGCAGCATGCCGATATCGCCGACCGGGCGACGTCGGAGAGCGAGCGGGCTCTCGAGCTCAGGGCGCGCGACCGGCAGCGCAAGCTGATCGCCAAGATCAATTCCGCCCTCGTGCGGATCGACGACGGCACCTACGGCTATTGCGAGGAGACCGGCGAGCCCATCAGCCTGAAGCGGCTCGATGCCCGGCCCATCGCCACCTTGAGCGTCGAGGCGCAAGAGCGTCACGAGCGGCGCGAGCGCGTCTACCGCGACGAGTAGTCAGTCCGCGGCCGATAGCGGGGTTGCCACGTCTTCCAGGGATTTGCGCTCGGCGGCGACGCCGTAGCGCCCGGCGATGAGCCCGGCCGCGACCATGAGTCCGGCGCCGAGCAGATAGCCCCCGAACAGGCTGCCCCGAGAGCCCGTGTCGATCAGCGCGCCGAACAGCCAGGGCGCGCCGATGCCGCCGATACCCGTTCCCACCGCATAGAAGAAGGCGATGGCCAGCGCTCGGATCTCCAGCGGAAAGGTCTCGCTCACGGTGAGGTAGGCCGAACTCGCCGCCGCCGAAGCGAAGAAGAATATGACGGTCCAGGCGATGGTCTGCCCCGTGGCCGAGAGCACGCCGCTGGCGAACAGCGCGCCGGTGCCCGCCAGTAGCAGCCCGGAAAGAATATAGGTCGTGGCGATCATCGGCCTCCGTCCGACCGTGTCGAACAGGCGGCCCAGGAGTAGCGGCCCGAGAAAATTGCCGGCGGCGAAGGGCAGAAGATACCAGCCCACGTCGGATGCTTCGATGCCGTAGAAATCCGTGAGCACGAGCGCGTAGGTGAAGAAGATCGCGTTGTACAAGAATGCCTGCGCCACCATCAGGCTCAAGCCCACGAGCGTGCGCGTGCGATGGGCGTGGAACAGCGTGCGCCAGACCTCGGCAAGGGGGGTGAAGCGCCGCGACTTCAGGCGGAACAGTGCCGGGGTCTCGTCGGGCACGTGATGGCCGCGCGCCCGGTGATGGTCCTCGATCCGGTCGAGGATGTCATGGGCCTCGTCCGCGCGGCCGTGGGTCATCAGCCAGCGCGGCGATTCGGGAATCCACGAGCGCATCACCAGGATGCCTAAGCCCAGCACCGAGCCGATGAAGAACGCGGCCCGCCAGCCGATGTCCGGCGGCAGCAGCGACGGGTCGAGCAGCACGATGGAGCCGCCGGCCCCCAAGGCAGCGCCGATCCAGAAGCTGCCGTTGATGATGAGATCGGTGTGCCCGCGATATCGTGCCGGCACGAACTCCTGGATGGTCGAGGCGATGGCCGTGTACTCGCCGCCGATACCCGCGCCCGTCAGGAAGCGGAACAGGGCGAAGCTCACGAAGTTCCACGAGAACGCCGTCGCCGCCGTGGCCACGAGATAGACGGCGAGCGTGATGAAGAAGAGCCGCTTGCGCCCCAGCCGGTCGGTAAGCCAGCCGAACAGCAGCGCGCCGGCCACCGCGCCGGCGAGATAGAAGCTCGAGGCGAGCCCGACCTCGGCGTTGCTCAACTGGAGCACGGGGCTCTCTTTGAGAGCGCCCGCCACTGAGCCGGCGAGCGTCACTTCCAGGCCGTCCAGCACCCAGGTGATGCCGAGCGCGACGACGACGAGCGTGTGGAAGCGCCCCCAGCGCAGACGGTCGAGCCGCGCCGGCACCGCCGTCTCGACCATCTCGTGTGGACCTGCCGTCACTCGTTGCCGCCGTTTGGCCGTGGCAGGATGGGGAAGTCGAAATAGGTGTCGGGGTGGGGCTCCGGCTCGAACGTGTAGTGCCACCATTCCAGCGGGTAGTTCTTGAAGCCGCGGGCCGCCATGGCGTCACGCAGGCTGCCGCGATTCTCGATCTCCTCGGGCGTGAGGCCCGGTGTCTGCGTGTTGGCCTTCACGTCGAAGCAGTCGAAACTGGTCCCCATGGCGAGGCTGCCGTCCGGCGCATGGCCCTTTTGAGGCGCGGCGCAGCTGATCCCGCGCGGATGCATCTCCGTGGCGCCGATCGGCTCCACGGTCAGATCGAGCGTGGCGCCGCGCGAATGGCCTGAGCGTGTGGCGATGTAATCGGGGAACAGGTCCGCCTTGCTCAAGTGCGGATAGTGGACCGCCTTCGCGGTTGGATCGTCCGGCGCCTTGGCCCAGGCAACGAAGGCGGCGACGGCTTGCGTTGGCCGATAGCAGTCATAGACCCGCAAGCTGAGCCCTTTGGGCTTGATGTCGGCCTGGACCGCCTTCAATGCCTCCGCCGCCTGGCGCACCAGCACGCATTCGGCCGCGTCGTAGCCCGGCACCGGCGCGCCGGTGAAATTGTCGCTGCCGGCGTAGCGCATGTCCTGGCGAATCGAAGGATCGATGTCGCGCAGATAAACGAAGTCGTCGAGCATCTCGGCGGCGCCGAGCGGGGAAACGGCGAGCGCGGCGGCGACGACAAGGCACGCCCCGGCGGCCAATCCTTCCCTTGCGGCCCTCTCGTCGTAAGTCATCGGCCATATTTAGCCACGACCCGAGCCTGCGGGGACAAAAACCTGCCGGGGATAAAAAAACTCCCCGCTGGAGGGCGGGGAGTGGAGAGTTTTGGGGGACTGACATGACTGGCAGGGGCCAGTCGGTGTCGGACCATTAGCAGGGAACTGCCGGCGTCCTTACGATATGAGCGATTGAAACTACCGGCGTTGCTTCATCCGCCTGCCCATCAGGGCGACCGTAAGACCGTATTCACTATTTAGCTGGATTCGCGGCCGATCACAAGTGAAACCGACCGTGTTATTTTCGCCACAGTCAACACCAATCGTCACAAAACAATCAGGATTTTCCGTAATCGGGGGCGGGTCGGCTCTCGGCCTGGGCGATGATCACGTCGTCAAGCGGCGGGCCGAGATGCGGGCGCCCCTTGATCCCCGTCTCGACCAAGACGTCGACCGGGCCGCCGACGATGAGGAGATGCTCCACATCGTCGCGGCGCACGAGAAGGAGCTTGCGCTTGCCGTCCACCGTCGCCGTCTCCACGACCCCGAGGCGCTTTTCGCGCGGCCTGAGGAAATTGGCCGAGCTCGATTTGCCGGAGAAGAAGGTCCTGACGGCCCACACCAGCAGCGCCACCACGGCGATGACGAAGAGGGCGGCCGCGAGGAGGAGGATGATCGTGTCAAAGTCCATGACGGATGCTCCTAAGCAATCGTGCTTAATAGTCCTTTAACCACAAAGGCGCCCGATATATGAGGCGATCTATAAGGTGCGCCGGTGCGACCTCACCCCCGTGACAATCTCCGGTCAAGACAACTCGAATCGGGTATTTTCTCGGCCATGACAGATATCGATGCGCCGATGCGCTATGCCGAGCCCGCGACCGACCGCACCGAGCGCGATGGCAGTGTCGGGCTCGTGGTGCTTCTCGCGCTGGCGCTCGCCATGGCCGCGGTCGGTCTCGCCATGGTGTCGCGCGAGATGGCCGAGCCCTTCGTGCTGGCGATTCTCGCCGGCCTCGCGGTGGTCGGCGTGTTCTGCCTATTCGCCGGCGCCGTCGGCATTCTCTATTTCGGCCAGCGCCACGCCCGTAACGATCTGACCAAGGCCTTCGTCGACAATCTGCCGCAAGGCGCGCTGATCGCCGATGCCACGGGCAGGGTGCTTTACGCCAACCGGTCCTACCGTGACCTGCTGGGGCTCGATCCCGATGCCGCCGTGCCCCCGCCCGACCGCGCCTTCGGCGGCAACCCGCATCTCGCCGAGGCGATCTTCCGGCTCGCCCGCGCCGCGCAGCAGGGCCGCAGTCTCAAGGAAGAGTTCCGGCTGCCGCCGCCCGGCGAGGTCCAGGAGGACACCGGCGTCAGCCCGCGCTGGTTCCGCATCGCCGTCCAGCCCATGCCGCCGGACCCTCGTTCGGGGCGCAAGGGCTCCCTCGTCGTCTGGCAGGTGGACGAGATCACCCAGGACCGTGCCCGCGAGGAGACGAACTTCGCCAAGGTGCAGGCGGCCATCGATTATCTCGACAACGCGCCGGCCGGCTTCTTCACCGCCGGCTCCGACGGCAACATCGCCTATGTCAACGCCACCCTGGCGCAATGGCTCGGGCTCGACCTGTCGGAGATCGCCAACCGGCCGCTGAAGCTCGGCCAGATCATGTCCCATGACAGCGCCGCCCTGATCGCCGGCGCCGGCCGCACCGAGGCCCAAGGCACCACGCGGCATTTCGATATCGACCTGGTCAAGGCCGACGGCACCAACCTGCCGGTGCGCATCCTGCACCGGCTCCCGCGGGGCAGCGATCTGGCCCATGTCCTGATCCTCAATCGCGGGCCGGGCGAAGCGGAGGAGGCGGGCGCCGCCGAGCTGAGATTCGCCCGTCTGTTCCATGCCGCACCCATCGCCATCGCCACGGTCGATGCGGGCGGTGTGGTCAGCGCCATCAATGCCGCCTTCGTCCGCATGTTCGGCGCCGATGCCGAGGACGGTAAAGCCAGCCTCGAAAGCCTCGTCGAGCCCGCGAGCCATCAGGATTTGCGCCGGGCGCTCGAAGCCGCCACCGCCGGCCAAGGGCTCATCGAGCCGGTCGACGTCACCTTTGCCGGGCCCGGCGATCGCAGCGGCCGCATCTATCTGAGCCCCATCGAGGAGGCGGAGACCGAGCACGAGGCGGCGATCGCCTATGCCGTCGACACCACGGAGCAGCGCGCGCTCGAGATGCAGATCGCCCAAAGCCAGAAGATGCAGGCGGTCGGTCAGCTCGCCGGCGGCATCGCCCATGACTTCAACAACATGCTGACGGCGATCATCGGCTTCTCCGACTTCCTGCTGATGAACCACAGGCCGACCGACCCGGCCTTCCAAGACATCATGAACATCAAGCAGAACGCGAACCGCGCCGCCGGGCTCGTGCGTCAGCTGCTTGCCTTCTCGCGCCAGCAGACCTTGCGCCCGCAAGTACTTCAGCTCGGCGATGTGCTGTCGGAACTGTCCATCCTGCTCTCGCGCCTGCTCGGCGAGAATGTCGAGCTGACGCTCGATCAGGCGAGCGATCTGTGGACGGTCAAGGCCGACCTCCATCAGTTCGAGCAGGTCATCATCAATCTCGCCGTCAATGCCCGCGACGCCATGCCGAACGGCGGCAAGCTCGCCATCCGCACGGCCAATGTGAGCGAACTGCAGTCGCGCGAGCTGGGCCTGAGCCACGTGCCGCCCGGCGAATATGTGATGATCGAGGTGCACGACAGCGGCTGCGGCATGAGCGATGAGGTGAAGCAGAAGATCTTCGAGCCGTTCTTCTCCACCAAGGAGATCGGCCGCGGCACCGGGCTCGGCCTCTCCACCGTTTACGGCATCGTCAAGCAGACGGGCGGCTACATCTTCGCCGACAGCGAGGAGGGTACCGGCACCACCATGCGCGTCTACCTGCCGCGCTACCACGAGAATGCCGCCGAGGTGGATCAGGAGCCGGCCAAGCTCGACCGCAAGCCCGAGAAGCCGAAAGACCTCACGGGCCGCGGCACCGTCCTGCTCGTCGAGGACGAGGATGCGGTCCGGAGCTTCGCCGCCCGGGCGCTCGGCCAGCGCGGCTACAAGGTGCTCGAAGCCTCGACCGGCGCCGAGGCGTTGGAGGTCTTCGAGGGCCATGACGGCGAGGTCGACCTCGTGGTCAGCGATGTGGTGATGCCCGAGATGGACGGCCCGACCCTGATGAAGGAGCTCCGCCGCGACCACCCCGAGATCAGAATCATCTTCATGTCCGGCTATGCCGAGGACGCCTTCCGCCGCAATCTGGACGAGAAGGAAGACTTCATGTTCCTGCAAAAGCCCTTCGATTTGAAGCAGCTCGCCGCCGCCGTGAAGGCCGCGCTGGAGGCCTAAGGGACCCGGTCCCGCCTGCTCCATGCGTCCCTTTTAAGGCTTCCCTTGAGCGCTGATCGCGTCTAAGGCGAGGCGCTGAAGACCCGGCGAAGACCCGGCATTGAACCATCCTGTCACTGGAGTTTCTGCGTGCCCGATTACGAGGTGTTGCCGCCGGAAGAAGACGGCCAGCCTTCGCGGCGACAGAGGAAGAAGCCGAAAATGCCGTCGCTCACCATCGAGCGCTATGGCGGACGGCTCCTCTATGTCTGGTTCGGCATGCGCTTTTCGACGCTGATGCGCCTGTTCTGGCGCGGCCGCTTCTCCTTCACGCTCAACTGTATCCCCGACACGCTCGCGCTGTTTTTGTGGGTGCCTTGGAATACGCCGCTGCGGTGGATCTCCGAATGGAAATACGGCAAGCAGGCGGACGCGCTCCCGCTCGATCAGCCGCCGATCTTCGTCATCGGCCATTGGCGGAGCGGCACCACGCTGCTGCACGATCTGTTTTCCGAGGATCCGAACCTCGCATTCCCGACCACCTATGAATGCTTCTTCCCGCACCATTTCCTGCTGACCGAGGGGACGCTCGATCACGTGTTCAAGGTGCTGCTGCCGAAGAAGCGGCCGCAGGACGACGTGCCCGTGGGCTTCGACCGGCCGCAGGAAGAAGAGTTCGCCATGATCATGCTGGGCGAGGGATCGCCCTACAACACCATGGCCTGGCCGCGCCGCGGTCCCGCCGAGACCGAATATCTCGACTTCAAGGGGCTCCCCGAGAAGAAGAGGCAGAGCTGGGCGCGCGCCTTCATGTGGTTTTACCGCCGCCTCAAGCTCAAGCACGGCAAGACGCTGGTGATGAAGACTCCCGGCAACGCCGCGCGCCTCAAAGTGCTGACCAAGCTCTTCCCGGAGGCCCGCTTCGTCTTCATCGCGCGCAACCCGCTCGACGTGTTTCCGTCGACGGTGAAGCTGTGGCGCGCGCTCTACTCGACCCAAGGTCTGCACAACCCGCCGCATCTCGAGCCGTGGTTGGACGGCTATGTGCTCGATACGTTCGAGCGCTTCACCAAAGCCTATGAGGAAGATCGCCACCTGATCTCCGAGGATCGCCTCGTCGAGATCCGCTACGAGGATCTGGTCAAGGACCCGATCGCGTCCATGCGCGACATCTATCGGCGCCTCGACCTTCCGAAATTCGAAGAGGCCGAAGGCCCGATGCGGGCGACCCTGTCGGACCGCTCCGATCACCGCGTGTCGTCCTACCGGCTGCCCACGCCCGTCGCCAAGAAGATCGCCGACCGCCTCGGGCCCTTCATCGATCGCTACGGCTATCGTGACGCCGTCGAGGCGGCGCTGAAGGACGAGGCGCCGGCGCCCGTGCGCGAGACCGAGCCGTCCTAGGCGCCACGCTCTCGTCCGAGGACATGCCGGTTCGTGGCCGCGACACGTCGCGTTTCCGACTTCTGTCAGCGACCCGCGAAGCGGGTGATAGGCAAACCTTCACCAATTTGCGGTTCAAATCGCCGTGCTGCCGCCACGGTTTTGTGCGGCTATCATGCGGGCATTGCGAGACCCGACAGCGGGGGACGATCATGGCGCTCTTCGCAGCCGGCGCCGCTCTGACGGCGCTGCTCTTTGCGACCTATACGACACGCCATAGCTGGCTTGCCTGCGGCTCGGCGGTGCTGTCGGTGCTCGCGCTGATCGGCGTCGTCTTCCTCGCCACCGCCAAGGATCGGCAGAGCCAAGAGCGCTTCGCCTGGCTCGCGACCCAACTCGAGCCCGTGCTCGACCGGCAAACGCTGGACCGCCTCACCACGGCCGCCGGCGACGTGTCGGCCGTGCTGGTCGAGCGGGCGAAGGCGCGCGCGGCGGCGGCGCCCGACGATCCGCGCCCCATCGAAGCCACGGCCAGCGCGGCCTGGCCCGCGGTGGAGGTGGAACGCGCACCCACCGCGGAGCCGGCGGCCAAGGTAACCGCCGTGGAGCCCGCGCCGGCACCTCAGGCGGTCTCGACACCGGCGCCAAGCGCGGACGGTCCAGTCCAATGGCTGCTCGATGAGCCGCCGTCCGAAAGTCCAGCCGGCAGTGGCACTGGCTTCCGCATCGGTGGGATCAACGTCTCCGACCAGGCGCTGACGGACGTGCGCGGCATCCTCAAGCCGGACCAGACCCGGCGCCGATTGGCGCTCACCTTGGATGTCGAAGGGCGGCCGTCCGAAGCCGCCGCCGTCATTCCCCCCGGAGCGAAATTCACGCTGGCCCAAGAGCGCCAAGCCCAAGAGAGCCAAGCCGAAGAGAGCCAAGCCGATAGCCGCGCCACGGCGGACGGCGCGGAACCCGGCGGCGCCATTCTGACCTTCCGCTACAGTCATGGCGGCCAGCGCAAGACGAAGATCGTCTATCTCACCGCGCCGATGCTCGCGCGCCTCGCCGATGGGGCAGGCGGCACGCCGTGAGCCCGCGCGTCCGCTCGCCCATGACAGCACATGACAGCAGAGGATAAGCCGCGCTTGGCCATGCGTTGCGGGTCGTCTTGCGCTATGCTTGCGGCCATCCCCGCGTTTCCAGTGGGGGAAGGGCGGGGCCTTTCCTAAAGGAGGGAACGATGCGGAAGATTGCTGTTCTGCTCACGGCTACCTTCGCGCTGCTGCTCGCCGGCACGCTCGGCTTCCAGGCCGACGCGACCGTGGGGTCGGCCACGCGAGGCCTGCCGGCCGCGGCGAAGACCTACTCGCCGATCGACCGGGTCGCCTGCCGCTTCAACGGGCCGAGTTGCCCGGTGGGTTCCACCAGGGTCTGCCGCCCCTGGCGCTGCTGGTGCGTGCGCTGCTGACGCGAAGACGCTCCGGATCATCCAACACGGAGCGCCAAGGCGCCCCGAGCATCCAACACGCTGGCCGCCCCCCGGGGCGGCCTTTTTCTGGCCGGCGCACACGAGAACATCTTGGCAACAGAGAACAAAGCGTGTACAGTGGCCTGACACAGCCTTTCCCGTATCAGGGCCCTTTGGGGGCGTGCGGCGGGAAGGGGCGGGATAGACCGAGCACCGCCATTTACGAGCCCCGTGGGGCTATGAAATAAGGGAGAAGAACTCATGTCGAACGCCGCGTTGCGCCTCGTTGAAGGAGTTGAGATGGACAAGGAAAAGGCGCTCGAGGCGGCGATCTCCCAGATCGAGCGCGCTTGCGGCAAGGGCTCGATCATGCGGCTCGGCCAGAACGAGAAGGTGGTCGAGATCGAGTCGATCCCCACCGGCTCGCTCGGCCTCGATATCGCGCTCGGCATTGGCGGCCTGCCGCGCGGCCGCGTCATCGAGATTTACGGACCCGAATCCTCCGGCAAGACCACGCTGGCGCTGCATGTCATCGCCGAAGCCCAGAAGAAGGGCGGCATCTGCGCCTTCGTCGACGCCGAGCATGCGCTCGACACGATCTATGCCCGCAAGCTCGGGGTCGATCTGGAGAATGTGCTGATCTCCCAGCCCGACACCGGCGAGCAGGCGCTCGAGATCGCCGACACGCTGGTGCGCTCCGGCGCCATCGACGTGCTGGTGGTCAATTCGGTGGCGGCGCTGACGCCCAAGTCCGAGCTCGAAGGCGAGATGGGCGACATGCAGATGGGCGCCCAGGCGCGGCTGATGAGCCAGGCGCTCAGGAAGCTCACCGGCTCCATCTCCAAATCCCGCTGCATGGTCATTTTCATCAACCAGATCCGCATGAAGATCGGCGTGATGTTCGGCTCACCGGAGACCACGAGCGGCGGCAACGCGCTCAAATTCTATGCCTCGGTGCGTCTCGACATCCGCCGTATCGGCGCCATCAAGGAGCGCGACGAGGTCGTCGGCAACCAGACCCGCGTCAAGGTGGTGAAGAACAAGGTGGCCCCGCCGTTCAAGCAGGTCGAGTTCGACATCATGTATGGCGAGGGCGTGTCCAAGATGGGCGAGCTCATCGATCTCGGCGTCAAGGCGGGCATTGTCGAGAAGTCCGGCTCCTGGTTCTCCTTCGATAGCGAGCGCATCGGCCAGGGCCGCGAGAACGCCAAGGCCTATCTGAAAGAAAACCCGGCCTCCGCCGCCAAGATCGAGCAGGCCATCCGCCAGAATGCGGGCCTCATCGCCGAGCAGATCCTGCAAGGGGAGATCGGCCACGCCGACGAGGCCGACGGCCCCGACGAGCCGGCCCCCGATACCGCGGAGGAAGAGGCGACCGTGACCTCGATCGCCGGTGGCGGACGGCGCGGCAAGCGCGGCGCCTAAGCCGGACGCCAGGCAAGGTATTTTGCATGGGCTCCGTCCTTGGGCGGGGCCCGTGCTGCATCTGGAGGGTGGCGCCTCGAAACCCGCTCTGCATACGCTTTTTGCCGCTTTCTCATCGCTGGACAGGGTTCGCGCCAGACCTTATGTCTCACGGCCAGCCGTCCCCCGAGCGTCGGGAGACGCGCTGGTCAGCAAGTGCCGCCGCCGAATCGGCTAGGGTGGCGGACGGCGTGATGCGCACGCGCGCGAGAACCTAAGGTCCCGTTTCAGCCCCCATGAGCGCCGCGAAATCCAAGAGCATGAGCGCCGCGAAATCCAAAAGCGCGAAGACAGGGAGCCGTGCCGCGCCCGCGCACGCCAAGCCGGGCACGCGCACCAACGACATCCGCACGGCCTTTCTCGATTTCTTCGCCAAGAGCGACCATGCGGTGGTGCCGTCCGCCCCCTTGGTGCCGCGCCACGACCCCACATTGATGTTCACCAATGCTGGCATGGTGCCGTTCAAGAACGTGTTCACCGGCCAGGAGAAGCCGGTCGCCTTGCGCGCCGCCTCGTCGCAGAAATGCGTGCGCGCCGGCGGCAAGCATAACGATCTCGACAATGTCGGCTTCACCGCGCGCCACCATACCTTCTTCGAGATGCTCGGCAATTTCTCCTTCGGCGATTATTTCAAGGAGCACGCCATCGAGCTCGCGTGGGAGCTGCTCACCAAGGACTTCGCCTTGCCGAAGGACCGCCTGCTGATCACCGTCTATGTGGACGACGACGAGGCGGCCGGGCTGTGGAAGAAGATCGCCGGTCTTCCCGACGAAAAGATCCTGCGCATCGCTGGCTCCGACAATTTCTGGTCCATGGGTGACACCGGGCCGTGCGGCCCGTGCTCGGAGATCTTCTACGACCACGGTTCCGACATCGCCGGGGGCCCGCCCGGCAGTGCCGATGCCGACGGCGACCGTTTCGTCGAGATCTGGAATCTCGTCTTTATGCAATATGAGCAGCTCGCCGGGGGAACGCGTCAGGCACTGCCGCATCCCTCTATCGATACCGGCATGGGGCTCGAGCGTATCGCCGCGGTGATGCAGGGCACCCACGACAATTACGCCATCGACCTGTTCAAGACGCTGATCGCGGCGTCCGTCGATCTCACCGGCGTGCCGGCGGACGGCGCCAATGCGCCGAGCCACCGCATCATCGCCGATCACTTGCGCGCGTCCGCCTTCCTCATCGCCGACGGTGTCCTGCCGTCCAACGAGGGCAGGGGCTATGTGCTGCGCCGGATCATGCGCCGGGCCATGCGCCACGCTCACCTGCTCGGCGCCGAGGACCCGCTGCTCTACCGCCTGGTGCCGACGCTTACCGCTGAGATGGGCCACGCCTATCATGAACTCGAGCGCGGCCAGAGCCTCATCGAGGAAACCTTGAAGCTGGAGGAGACCCGCTTCCGCGAGACGCTGGAGCGCGGTTTGCGGCTGCTCGACGAGGCGTCCGACAATCTGAAATCCGGCGACACCCTGCCGGGCGAGGTCGCCTTCAAGCTCTACGACACCTATGGCTTCCCCTACGATCTCACCGAGGACGCGTTGAAAGCCAAGGGCATCGGCGTCGACGCATCGGGTTTCGCCGCCGCCATGGAGCGCCAGCGCGCCGAGGCGCGGAAATCCTGGGCCGGCTCCGGCGAGGCGGCGACCGAAGGCCTGTGGTTCGAGCTGAAAGAGGCGCTCGGCGCCACCGAATTCTTGGGCTACGAGACCGAGACCGCGTCCGGCGAAATCACCGGACTGATCAAGGACGGCAAGCGCGTCGATGCGCTCCATGCGGGCGACCGCGGCATCGTCATCGTCAATCAGACGCCGTTCTACGCGGAGTCCGGCGGCCAGGTCGGCGACCGCGGCACGCTCTCCATTGCGGGCAAGGCCGCTTTCACCGTCGAGGACACCCAGAAGAAGCTGCACGGCCTCTTCCTCCACGACGGCGTCCTGGAAACCGGCAATCTCACGCTCGGCGATACGGTCATGCTCGAGGTCGATCACGCCCGCCGGGGCACGACCCGGGCGCATCACTCCGCGACCCATCTTCTGCACGAGGCGCTCCGCGAGATCCTCGGCGCCCATGTGGCCCAGAAGGGCTCGCTGGTGGAGCCGGGGCGCCTGCGCTTCGACTTCTCCCATCCCAAGCCCATGAGCCAAGACGAGATCCGCGCGGTCGAGGATCTGACCAACGCCATGATCCTGCAAAACGCGCCGGTCGAGACCCATCTGATGACGCCCGACGCGGCCATCGAGCAGGGGGCGCTGGCGCTGTTCGGCGAGAAATACGGCGACGAGGTGCGCGTCGTGTCCATGGGCGTCGCGGACGGCAGTCTCAAGGCCGGCCACGCATATTCCATCGAGCTGTGCGGCGGCACCCACGTCAAGCGTACCGGCGATATCGGCCTGCTCAAGATCACGGGTGAGAGCGCGGTGGCCTCCGGCGTCCGCCGCATCGAGGCGCTGACCGGCGAGGCGGCGCGGCGCTTCCTTGCCGCCCAAGACGCGCGCGTGCGCGAGGCGGCCGAGCTGTTGAAGGTTTCCCCCGATGAGATGATCGCGCGGCTTGCCGCCGTCGTCGACGAACGCCGCAAGCTCGAACGGGAATTGGCCGAGACGCAGAAAAAGCTGGCCATGGGCGGCACCGGCGGTTCGCAAGGCGACGCGTCGGATATCGTCGACGTCAAGGGAATCGCCTTCTTCCGGCTTCACGTGACGGGCCTGCCGAACAACGACCTCAAGTCTCTCGCGGACGAGGGCAAAGCCAAGGTGAAATCGGGCGTGGTGGCGATCGCCAACACGGCACCCGACGGCAAGGGCGGCTTGGTCGTCGGCGTGACGGACGATCTTGTCGGCCGGTTCAATGCCGTCGACCTCGTCCGCATCGGGGCGGAGGCGCTGGGCGGCAAAGGCGGCGGCGGTCGGCCCGATCTCGCCCAGGCCGGCGGTCCCGACGGTGCCCGCGCCGATCAAGCGCTAGAGGCCATCGCCGCGGCGCTCGGTGGCGAGACGCCTGCCGCGGGCGGCGCCCCGGAGGCCAAGCGTAGCGCCGGGCACGCTTAAGTCATGGCGGCGGCGACCGTCTGGCGCGGCTGGCGCAGAAAAGTTCACGACATTCTGGAAGTCGGCGGCGACTCGAATTCGGCGGCGCACGCGGTCACCGGCTTCATCGTCGCCCTCATCGTCCTCAACGCCATCGCCTTCGCCGCCGAGACGGTCGACGAGCTCGCCGTGCGCTACCACGACTATTTCGACGCCTTCAATATGTTCTCAGTCGCCGTGTTCACCGTCGAATATGTGCTGCGCGTGTGGAGCTGCGTCGAGATCCCGATGCTGAGCCGCATGACGCCGTGGCGGGCGCGGCTCAAATTCGCCGCCCGGCCGATGATGGTCATCGACCTGCTCGCCTTCGCTCCCTGGTACGTGCATTGGTTCTTCCCCATCGATCTGCGGATCTTGCGGGTGTTCCGCCTGTTCCGGCTGCTCAAGCTGGTGCGCTATTCGCCGGCCTTGCAGACCTTGGGGCGGGTGCTGGCGGACGAGTATCGCGCGCTGCTCGGCGCGCTGCTCATCATGCTGGTGTTGCTGCTGTTCGCCTCCACCGGCATCTACTTCATCGAGCGCACGGCGCAGCCGGAAGTCTTCGATTCCATTCCGTCCGCCGCCTGGTGGGCGCTCGCCACCCTGACCACGGTCGGCTATGGCGACGTCGTGCCGATCACGCCGCTGGGTAAAGTTCTCGGCGGCGTGGTGATGCTGCTTGGCGTCGGCATGTTCGCCCTGCCCATCGCCATCATCGCCACCGGCTTCAGCCAGGAGGCGAACCGCCATCAATTCGTGGTGACGTGGAGCATGGTGGCCCGCGTGCCGCTCTTCGAGACGATGGACCAGGGCGAGATCGCCGAGATCACCAAGCTGCTCTACACCCGCAATTACATGCCCGGTGTGCCGATGGTGCGCAACGGCGATGCCGGCGACGGCATGTATTTGATCGCCAGCGGCGAGGCCCAAGTCGACATCGGCGCCGGCAAGCACCGCACGCTGAAAGAGGGCGATTTCTTCGGCGAGATGGCGCTGCTGGAGCACCGGCGCCACAAGCACGACGTGGTCGCCAAGACCAGATGCCGGGTCTATGTGCTGGACAGCCAGTCCCTGGCGCGGCTCACCCGCCGCCATCCGGAAATCCTGAGCCGCATCCGCAAAGTGGCGAAGACGCGGCGAGAGACCAACGACGCCGTTGCCAAGCCGGACGCCCCCAAGCCGGACGCCCCCAAGACGCCACGCGCGTCAAAGCCGGCCAAAGACAGCGCCAAGCCAGGCACCAAGACTTGAGCCTCGAGACTTGAGCCTTGCGCGGACCAGCGCTTAGGCCGCGGCGCGCTCGGCCATGGCGTCGCGGAGATTCTCCTCGATCTTGTCGATGAAGCCGCCGGTCGACAGCCACGCCTGATCGGCGCCGACCAGCAAAGCGAGGTCCTTGGTCATCGAGCCGGCCTCGATCGTCGCCACCGCCACCTTCTCCAAAGTCTCGGCGAAGCGGAGCAGCTCGTCATTGCCGTCGAGCTTGGCGCGGTGCTTCAGCGCGCCGCTCCAGGCAAAGATCGACGCAGTGGAATTGGTCGAGGTCGCGCGGCCCTGCTCATGCTGGCGGAAGTGGCGCGTGACGGTGCCGTGCGCCGCCTCGGCCAGGACGGTCTTGCCGTCCGGCGTCATCAGCACGGATGTCATCAACCCGAGTGAGCCGAAGCCCTGCGCCACCGTATCGGACTGCACGTCGCCGTCGTAATTCTTGCACGCCCACACATAGCCGCCCGACCATTTCAGCGCCGCCGCCACCATGTCGTCGATGAGGCGGTGCTCGTAGGTCAGCCCGCGCGCTTCGAATTGCGGCTTGAACTCGGTCTCGTAGATCTCGGCGAACAGATCCTTGAAGCGGCCGTCATAGGCCTTGAGGATGGTGTTCTTGGTGGAGAGATAGACCGGCATATTGCGGTTCAGCCCATAGTTGAGCGAGGCCCGCGCGAAGTCGCGAATCGAGTCGTCGAGATTGAACATGCCGAGCGCGATACCCGGGCCGTCGAACTCATGGACTTCCTGCTCGATGCGCGTGCCGTCCTCGCCGACGAAGTTGATGGTGAGCTTGCCCTTGCCGGGGACGAGAAAGTCGACCGCGCGATAGATGTCGCCATAGGCGTGACGCCCGATGATGATCGGTTTGGTCCAGCCGGGCACCAGCCGGGGCACGTTCTTGCAGATGATCGGCTCGCGGAAAATCACCCCGCCGAGGATGTTGCGGATGGTGCCGTTTGGCGACCGCCACATCTTCTTCAGGCCGAACTCCTTCACCCGCACCTCGTCCGGCGTGATGGTGGCGCATTTCACCCCGACACCGCAGTCCCGGATGGCGTGGGCGGCGTCGATGGTCACCTGATCGTCGGTCGCGTCGCGATTCTCGATGCTGAGATCGAACTCGAGCAGCGGCAGCTCGAGATGGGGCTCGATCAGCTTGTCCTTGATCATTTGCCAGATGACTCGGGTCATCTCGTCGCCATTGAGGTCGGCGATCGGGTTTTGCACCTTGATTTTGTCCACGCACAAGTCTCCGGGTGAAAGGGTAGGCCGGGAAGGGGCCGCCTGGGCAAGCAGCATGGTCGCCGCCCCCATTGCGGCAGGCCGCCCCCTATAGCATCGTGCGGCCATGATGAAAGCAAATGCCGGAAGCGGCAAGCATGTGGGCGACAATGACGCGGGGACCGAGCCGGGCGGGATACTGCTGGCGCCGGCCATCGTCCTCGTCAAGCCGCAGCTCGGGGAGAATATCGGCTTCGCCGCGCGGGCCATGGCCAATTTCGGGCTTCGAGATTTGCGCCTGGTGGCGCCCCGGGACGGCTGGCCCAATGACAAGGCGCATGCCGCCGCCGCAGGCGCGGCCACGCTCGTCGAGGGAGCCCGGGTCTTCGACAGCGTCGAGGACGCGATTGGCGATCTCCATTACGTGCTGGCCACGACCGCACGGCCCCGGGAGATGGTGAAGCAGGTGCTGAGCCCCGAGACGGCCGCGGGCACGCTTCACGCGCGCGCCGTGGGCGCCGAGCGCACCGGCGTCATGTTCGGGGCGGAGCGCAGCGGGCTCGACAACGATGCCATCGTGCTCGCCGATGCGATCCTGACCGCGCCGGTCAGCCCCGACTTCGCCTCGCTGAGCCTGCCCCAGGCCGTGCTCCTGTTTTCCTATGAATGGCTGAAGTGCCAGAGACCCGAGGCGCTCGGGCGCGTCACGGCGTTCGACGGGCCGGCGCTCGAGGGCACGGCGGCGCCCGACACGCGGCCGGCCACCCGGGCCGAGCTTTTCGGTCTCTTCGATCACCTGGAGACCGCGCTCGACCGGGCCGGTTTCTTGAAGCCGCCGGAGAAGCGGCCGTCCATGGTGCGCTCCATTCGCAACATGTTTCACCGCATGGGAGCGACCGATCAGGACGTGCGCACCTGGCGTGGAATCGTGGCGGCGCTTACCAGGCGCTAGGCCGGCCAAGGGGATAAACTGTCATCATTCCGCCCCGTTTCTCCTATTGCGATGGGGCCTAACGATGCTAGCTTCCGCGCGGCAAGAAGAGAGGCAGTCGATGAAAGTTGGGTGGATTCAGTTGGGCGGAGCGGCTTGCGCCGCGGTGTTGGCGGTGCTCGTGAGCGCGCCGGTTCGGGCCGCGGACAGCTCAGGCGGGGTGACAGCGGTCGCCGCCGAGGAACTCGATAGGCGTAGTAAGCAGGCCCAGGAAGAGCAGGGCGAAGGCAAGGGCATGAGCGACAGCGCCGTGCGCGTGCTGATGACCTACGCTTTTTCGATCATCCCCGAGGAGTCCACGGGCCCGGACGGCAAGGTGACCAAGGTCGACAAGTCCGATCCCAACAAATTTCTCATTCCCAATGACGATGCGAGGCGCGTGATCCGCGCCGCGACTCGCACGGCCTATGCCGAGGTATGTCAGATGCCCGAGCTCGGACGGGCCAATTTCGAGACCTTGATGAAGGGCGAGGAGGCCCGGAAGACCTGGACCCCGCAGCAACTGCAGATGATCAATGCGCTGCACATCTTCTCGGTCTCCTATTTCACCGGGAACATCAAGATCACGGCTAAGGAAGAGCCGGCCGAGACGCCAGCGGCCGCCGGCGTCGGGGATAACAGCGTGGCCACGGCGGGCGCCGAAACCGACCCCGCCCCGGAGGACCAGGAGACCACGACCCGGACCATTACCTCCGAGGCGCCCAATTGCCCGGAGTCCCAGAAGCAGAAGGTGACGAACGCCATCAACGCCTATGTCCAGGCGGCCCAGGCCAAGCCATAGGGCCGTTTCCACCCCTTTGGCGCCTTGCCGGGCCTGGAAGCGCCGTGCTGGCTTGGAAGCGCCTTGGGGCCTTTTGCGAAGCTTCAATTGACAGTTTCCAGGCATTCCGTGTAACAGAACGGTCAAAGCTTGAGAGTCTTGTGGAGAGTCTTGGGCTTTGGGGAGCGCCGGAACGGCTCTGGCGGTCCGATACCAACCACCACCCATGGGTTTTTGCGGCAGGCGCGGGAAGACCGACCGCGGAAAGCTTGATTTTGCTTTGGAGTCTTAGGGCATGACGAAACGCATTCACGCCAAGCACAAAATCGACCGGAGGCTCGGCGAGAATATCTGGGGCCGGCCTAAAAGCCCCCAGAACAAGCGCGAATACGGACCTGGCGAGCATGGCCAGCGCCGCCGCGGCAAGCTGTCCGACTATGGCCAGCAGCTCAGGGCCAAGCAGAAGCTCAAGGGCTATTACGGCAACATCACCGAGAAGCAGTTCAAGTCCATCTATCACGAGGCCTCGCGGCTCCGCGGCGATACCTCCGAGAAGCTGATCGGCCTGCTGGAGCGCCGTCTCGACGCCATCGTCTATCGCGCCAAGTTCGTGCCGACCGTGTTCGCCGCCCGCCAGTTCATTTCCCACGGCCATGTTAAGGTCAACGGCAAGCGCGTCAACATTCCGAGCTACCGCTGCCGCGAGGGGGATGTGATCGAGGTGCGCGACAAGTCCAAGGACCAGGGCATGGTGCTCGAAGCCGCACAAAGCGGCGAGCGTGACGTGCCCGAATATATCGATGTCGACCACGGCAAGATGGTCGCCAAGTTCACGCGGACGCCGACCCTGACCGACGTGCCTTATCCGGTCATCATGGAGCCGAACCTCGTCATCGAGTTCTACTCCCGCTAAGCGGCGAATATCGTTCCAGACAGTACGTCATGGCCGGGCTTGTCCCGGCCATTTGCGTTTGTGGCCCGCGAATCGAAAATGCCCGGCGTTTCCGCCGGGCATCCACGAAGCTGTCTTTGCGCCTAGGCTGTCTTTAGCGCCTAAGCTGTCTTTGCACTTGAGAGACTAGGCCGTCTGCGTCTGCGCGTTATTGGCGATGCCCTTGGCGGTGAGCATGTCCTGCAGCTCGCCCGCCTGGAACATCTCCCGCACGATATCGCAGCCGCCGACAAACTCGCCCTTGACGTAAAGCTGCGGCACGGTCGGCCAATTGGAGAAGGCCTTGACCCCCTCGCGCACGCTCATGTCCTGGAGCACGTCGATGTCTTTGTAGTCGACACCGAGATGGCCGAGGATCTGGGCGACCTGCATGGAGAAGCCGCATTGCGGCATCTGCTTGTTGCCCTTCATGAACAGCACCACGTCGTTACCCGCGACCTGCTTGCCGATCCAGTCCTGAACGTCTTGCTCACTCATCGTATCGTTCCTTTCTCCCGCGGGCCTATGGTGCCGCGGTCTTCAGGGCGAGTGCGTGCAGCGCGCCGCCCATATTGCCCTTGAGGGCCTCATAGACCATTTGGTGTTGCTGAACCCGCGACTTGCCGCGAAACGCTTCCGACACGATGTCCGCCGCGTAGTGGTCGCCGTCGCCGGCGAGATCCTCGATGCGGATTTCGGCGTCGGGGAAGCGCTCCTTGATCAGCCGCTCAATATCGTCTGCTGCCATTGCCATTCGATCGTTGCTCCTGTTGCCGCGCGCCTTGGCCCGATCTTAACCGTGGGCCATGAACCGGGGCAACCAGTCCTCATGCGCCGCCTTGAGCGCGGAAAGGGGCAGCGGGGTTTCGCCTTCGAGCGCGATCGCATCGCCCCCGACGGTTCCGAGCACTCTGACCGGCACTTCGGCCACAGCCGCCGCCTTGTGAATAGCATCCGCCTTGTCGGGCGACGCCGCGACCACATAGCGCGCCTGGTCCTCGCCGAACCATGCGGCATGGGCCGGAATGCCGCCGGGCGCGAACTCGAGCGTGACGCCCCGGTTGCCGGCCAGCGCCATCTCGGCGAGCGCCACGAGGAGGCCGCCGTCGGAAACGTCATGGACGGCGCCCACGGCGCCGGCCTTGATCAGCGCGCGCACCATGTCGCCGGTACGCCGTTCGGCGTCGAGATCCACAGGCGGCGGCGCGCCCTCTAAGCTGTCCAACATCACCTGCATATAGGTCGATTGGCCGAGATGACCAGCCTCCGCGCCGAGCAGGAGGAGCAGATGGCCGTCCTGTTTCAGGGCGATGGTCGCCATGTCGGCGACATCGGCGATGAGCCCGACGCCGCCGATGGCGGGCGTTGGCGGAATGGCGCCGCCCATGGTCTCGTTGTAGAGCGAGACATTGCCGGACACGACCGGGAAGTCGAGGGCGTTACAAGCCTCGCGCATGCCTTCCACCGCGCCCACGAACTCGCCCATGATCTCGGGCCGCTGCGGATTGCCGAAATTCATGCAATCGGTGATGGCGAGGGGCAGCGCGCCGGTCGCGGTGAGATTGCGCCAGCATTCGGCAACCGCCTGCTTGGCGCCTTCCTCCGGGTCGGCGGCGCAATAGCGCGGCGTCACATCGCAGGAAATGGCGAGGCCCTTTTGCGTGCCGTGCACGCGCACGACCGCCGCATCGCCGCCCGGCCGCTGCACCGTGTCCGCCATGACCATGTGGTCGTATTGCTCGTAGATCCAGCGGCGCGAGGCGAGGTGAGGGGAGCCCATCAGGCACTCCAGCGCCCCGAGGATGCTGTCCGGCGCCTTCACGTCTTCCGGCGCGATGGTCGGCAGCTTCGGTTTCGCGACCCAAGGCCGCTCATAGATCGGCGCGGCGTGGGCCAGCGCGGGCAGCGGAATGTCGGCCTCCACCACGCCGTTGTGGCGCACCACCATATGGCCGGTGTCGGTGGTGTGACCGATCACGGCGAAGTCGAGCGCCCATTTCTCGAAGATGCGCTGCGCGATGGGCTCCGCGCCGGGCTTCAGCACCATGAGCATGCGCTCCTGGCTCTCCGACAGCAGCATCTCGTAAGCGGTCATGCCGTCTTCGCGCATCGGCACGTGGTCGAGATCGAGCTCGATACCGACGCCGCCTTTGTCGGCCATCTCCACGGAAGAGGAGGTGAGGCCGGCGGCGCCCATGTCCTGAATGCCGACAATGGCGTCCTCGGCCATCAGTTCGAGGCACGCCTCCAGCAGCAGCTTCTCGGTGAAGGGGTCGCCCACCTGCACGGTGGGGCGCTTCTCGTCCGACGCCTCGTCGAACTCGGCGCTCGCCATGGTGGCGCCGTGAATGCCGTCGCGCCCGGTCTTGGAGCCCACATAGACCACGGGCAGGCCGACGCCCTTGGCCGCGGAGGTGAAAATCCGATTGGCGTCGACCAGGCCGACGCACATGGCGTTGACCAGGATGTTGTCGTTGTAGCGCGGGTCGAAATTGGTCTCGCCGCCCACGGTCGGCACGCCCATGCAGTTGCCGTAATCGCCGATGCCCGACACCACGCCGGCGACGAGATGGCGCGTCTTGGCATGCTCCGGCGCGCCGAAGCGCAGCGCGTTCATATTGGCGACGGGCCGCGCGCCCATGGTGAACACGTCGCGCATGATGCCGCCGACGCCGGTCGCCGCCCCCTGATAGGGCTCGATGTAAGACGGGTGGTTGTGGCTCTCCATCTTGAACACCGCCGCCTGGCCGTCGCCGAGATCGACCACGCCGGCATTCTCGCCGGGTCCCATGATCACTTGCGGTCCCGTTGTCGGAAGCCGCTTCAGCCACACACGCGAGGATTTATAGGAGCAATGCTCCGACCACATCACCGAGAAGATGCCGAGCTCTGTGATCGTCGGCTCGCGGCCGAGCTCCTTCAGCAGCAGGGTGTATTCTTCGGGCGAGAGCCCATGCTCGGCGATCAGTTCAGCGGAGAGGCCTTGCGCCTTGCGGGCTGCCCCGGCCGCGCCGCTCAATGGAGGGTCTCCACCAGGGAGGCGAACATCTTGGCGCCGTCGGTACCGCTCAAGGCCGCGTCTGCCAGGCGCTCGGGGTGGGGCATGAGACCCAGCACGGTGCCGGTCTCGTTATAGATGCCGGCGATGTTGCGGCGCGAGCCGTTGGGGTTGGCGGCTTCCGTCACCGCGCCGCCCGCCTCGCAATAGCGGAAAGCGACGCGGTTCTCGCCCTCGAGCCGGTCGAGCGTCGCCTCGTCGGCGAAATAGGCCCCGTCCTTATGAGCGATGGGAATGCGCACCACCTCGCCTTGGGCATACTGGCGGGCGAAGAGCGTGTCGGTGCGCTCGACTTTCAGCATCACGTCCTTGCAGATGAAGCGCAAGCTGGCGTTGCGCATGAGCACGCCGGGCAGCAGGCCCAACTCGGTGAGCACCTGAAAGCCGTTGCAGATGCCGAGCACCGGCGTGCCGGCCTTCGCGCGGGCGACCACCTCGCGCATGACCGGCGAATGGGCCGCCATGGCGCCGGAGCGTAAGTAGTCGCCGTAGGAGAAGCCGCCCGGCAGGACGATGAGATCGCTTTGCGGCAGCTCGGAATCGCCGTGCCACACCATCATTGGCGCCTTGCCCATGGCGGCTTCGAGCGCCACGGCGGCGTCGCGGTCGCAATTCGATCCGGGAAAGACGATGACGCTGGCTTTCATGTCACTTCAAGCCTCGGACGGCGAGGCCAGGGGACTACGCCGCCTCGAGTTCATAAGCGTAATTCTCGATGATGGTGTTGGCGAGAAGCTGCTCGCACATGCGCTCGACCTCGGCGCGCGCCTTGGCGGGATCGCTCTCGGCCACTTCAACCTCGATATATTTGCCCTGGCGCACGTCGCCGGCCGACCCGAACCCGAGCGCGTGCAGCGCCCCCTCGATCGCCTTGCCTTGGGGATCGAGCACCCCAGGCTTCAGCGTGATGGTAATGCGCGCCTTCATGTCGGGTGTCGTCGCCTCGTCTTACTTGGATTGCACCAGCACCGGGCCGCTGCGGGCGCGGGTGGGATTGTCCACATGCAGGCCGAGCCGCCGCGCGACCTCCTGATAGGCCTCCACGAGGCCGCCCATGTCGCGGCGGAAGCGGTCCTTGTCGAGCTTGTCTTGAGTCTCGATGTCCCACAACCGGCAGCAATCCGGCGAGATCTCGTCGGCGAGCACGATGCGCATCTGCTCGCCCTCCCACAGCCGGCCGAACTCGCATTTGAAATCCACGAGCCGGATGCCGACGCCGAGGAACAGCCCCGACAGGAAGTCGTTGATACGCAGCGCCAGCGACAAAACGTCGTCGAGCTCCTGCGGCGTGGCCCAGCCGAAGGCGGTGATGTGCTCTTCGGTGACCAGCGGATCGTTGAGCTCGTCGGCCTTGTAGTAGAACTCGACGATCGAGCGGGGCAGCACGGTGCCCTCGTCGATGCCGAGCCGCGTCGACAGCGAGCCCGCCGCGACGTTGCGGATCACCACCTCGAGCGGGATGATCTCGACCTCGCGGATCAGCTGCTCGCGCATGTTGAGCCGCTTGATGAAATGCGTGGGCACACCCATCTCGCCGAGCTTCTGGAAGAGATACTCGGAGATGCGGTTGTTGAGGACGCCCTTGCCCTCGATCTTGTCGCGCTTCTTGTTGTTGAAGGCGGTGGCGTCATCCTTGAAATGCTGGATGAGCGTGCCGGGCTCCGGCCCTTCATAGAGGATCTTGGCCTTGCCTTCGTAGACGCGCCGACGGCGGTTCATATTTAGTTCCTCACTGGCTTGGCCCTTGCGACCGACAAACGCCAAACGCGCGGGGAGTGGGAGAGCCCAGGCCGCGCGCAACGGAAAATCGTCATCGCAGGAATCGGATCAAGAAGTCTGAGTCGACCTTAGCGTAAGGGAAGGGGGCGTACAACGGCCCCAGGGCAGGCCGAAAGGACGCGGGACGGCCTGGCAAGATTTGTTGATTTTCGGTCGTTTGGGGGCTATCACCCGCCCTTGAGAGGCGGGATTTTCCCCACAATTTCTACGTGCTCAGCCCCGCGCTTGGCGAGGGGCGTTTTGGAGGTGCCGAGCCCATGACGAGCTTTGACGATCGCGAAAAGAGCTTCGAGAGGAAATTCGCCCTCGACGAGGAACTGAGGTTCAAATCGACCGCAAGGCGGAACAAGCTGCTTGGGCTGTGGGCGGCCGAAAAGATGGGCCTGTCGGGCGACGATGCCCAAGCCTATGCCCGCGAGGTGGTCAAGGTCGACCTCGAGGAGCCCGGCGAGGAAGACGTGTTCCGCAAGATCAGGGCGGATTTTGACGGCAAGGGCGTCGATCAGTCCGACCACCAGATCCGCCATGCCATGGCCGATCTCCTGGCCGAAGCGGTCCGCCAGCTCGAAACCGAAGCCAAGGGGTAGCGCGCCCCGCATGGCGCAAGCCCGTATGGCCGAAGCCCGG
Organism: uncultured Alphaproteobacteria bacterium; assembly: GCA_963731875.1. Taxonomy (GTDB): domain Bacteria; phylum Pseudomonadota; class Alphaproteobacteria; order Rhizobiales; family Methyloligellaceae; genus Methyloceanibacter. The sequence goes on from CAVSXL010000008.1 coordinate 422,942, forward strand.
AAGGCGGTGAGCGGATGACGGAAGACCGGTTTCGCGAGGCCGCCAAAGCGGGCCGCACGCTGTTCAACGGGTGGCTCACGCTCAACAATCCGTTCCTGATCGAGCTGATCGGGGAGGCGGGCTGGGACTGTGTCACCATCGACCAGCAGCACGGGCTCGGCGGCAACGAGGCGCTGCTGGCCTGCCTGACCGCGGCGAAGGCCGCCGGTCTCCCGGCCATCGTCCGGGTCGCCAACAACGATCCCGGCCTTGTCGGCCGGGCGCTCGATGCCGGCGCCCAAGGCATCATGTGCCCCCTCATCAACGGCGTGGACGACGCCGAGGCCTTTGTCCGCGCCGTGAAATATCCGCCGCGGGGCTTACGCAGCTGGGGCCCTTATCGCGCCAAGCTCGGCCATGAGGGCGATTATTTCACCACCGCGAACAGTTTCACCATCGCCTGCCCGCAGATCGAGACCAAAGGCGCACTCGATCAGCTCGACGATATTCTCAAGCTGGACGGGGTGGATATGGTCTGCCTCGGGCCCAACGACCTCTCGGTGGGGCTGACCGGCCGCCTCGACATCTGGGCGCCCGAGGTCCAGGAGGCGATGACTCTGGTCCTGAGGAAAGCCCGCGAGAACGCTGTGATGACTCTGATTTTCGCCAACGACGAGGACTTCGCCAAGCCGCGCGTGGCCGAAGGCTGGGACGTGGTCGCCATCGGCACCGACGCCGGCTGGTTCTCCGCCGCCGCCGCCGCAACCCGCGCCGCGGTTGAATCGTCCTCTTAGGCTGCGCGTCCTAACGCCTTTAAACGAATCACTTCGCGCAAGGCGCGTTGAGGCGGCGTGGTATCCTTGCACCAGCAAAGCGCCGTAGCGCCGCGCCCCGCACTCGGAGGCTGACGCTGCCCCCGCCATATGCGAGAATGAACGCACGGACTGATTTGGGGGACGCGGCATGGGACCTTCTATCCGGCTGTTCATAGCGTTGGCGGCTGGCTTTGTGGCTGGGCTGGTGATTGCCTCGGGCACGGCCCAGGCCCTGGAGGCGACGACCACGTCGGCGCTGTCTCTCAGGGAAGGGCCGGGGACCGGCTATGCGCGGCTGCTCACCATGCCCGCGGGTGCGCGGGTTCAGGTGAAGGGCTGCCGGGACGGCTGGTGCACGGTGAACTGGGACGGTTATTCCGGCTATGCGAGCCAGAACGGGCTGTTGCGGACGGCCGCGGCTGGCCGGGCCGTCGAGCCGGAGATTTGGCCGATCTACCCGCCTTATCCCTATCGCGCCGGCCACTATCCGAAGGTCGACTGGTACGACGACATGCCGCCCTACACGGCGATCTCGCCCAGCTTCTACCGCAAGCGCTTCTTCATGATGGCGCAAGAGCGCAACCGCTATCGCTACATGCCGCATATCTTCAGCGGCGGCGACGGCTATTACGACGGCGGTTACATGAAGTGAGGCGGGGCTAGGCGCCGAACACGCGGGCGAAGATATCGTCCACATGCTTGGTGTGGTAGCCGAGGTCGAACTGGTCGCGGATCACGTCGGCCGACAGGGCGCGTGTCACGTCCGGATCGGCCAGCAGCTCCTCCTGGAAGTCCTTGCCCTCCTGCCAGACCTTCATGGCGTTGCGCTGCACGAGGCGATAGGCGTCCTCGCGGCTCACCCCCGCCGAAGTGAGCGCCAGCAGCACGCGCTGGGAATGAATGAGCCCGCCGAGACGGTCCATATTGGCGCGCATGCGCTCCGGATAGACCACGAGGCTCTTGATGATGCCGGTGAGGCGGTGGAGCGCGAAATCGAGCGTCACCGTGGCGTCGGGCCCGATCATCCGCTCCACCGAGGAGTGGGAGATGTCCCGTTCGTGCCAGAGTGCTACGTCCTCGAATGCAGGCATGGCGTAAGCGCGCACGATGCGGGCAAGCCCGGTCAAATTTTCCGACAGCACCGGGTTGCGCTTATGCGGCATGGCCGACGAGCCCTTCTGGCCGGCGCTGAAATATTCCTCGGCCTCGAGCACCTCGGTCCGCTGCAGATGGCGGATCTCCGTGGCGAGCCGTTCCACCGAGCTCGCCACCACGGCTAGCGTGGCGAAGTAGGCGGCATGGCGGTCGCGCGGCACCACTTGCGTCGAGATCGGCTCGGGCTTGAGACCCAGTTTCTTCGCCACATAGGCTTCAACCCGGGGATCGACGTGGGCGAAGGTGCCGACGGCGCCCGAGATGGCGCAAGTGGCGACCTCCTCGCGGGCCGTCACCATACGCGCCCGCGCGCGTGAGAACTCCGCGTAAGCCACGGCCAGCTTCAGCCCGAACGTGGTGGGCTCCGCATGGATGCCGTGGCTGCGGCCCACGGTGATCGTGTCCTTATGCTCGTAGGCGCGGGTCTTCAGCGCTTCCAGCAGGGCGTCGAGATCGGCGATGAGGATGTCGGCCGCCTGCACGAGCTGCACGTTGAAGCAGGTGTCGAGCACGTCGGAGGAGGTGAGGCCCGCATGCAGAAAGCGCGCTTCCGGCCCGACATGCTCGGCCACGGAGGTGAGGAAGGCGATGACGTCGTGCTTCACCTCGCGCTCGATGGCGTCGATGCGCTCGATGTCGAAGCCGCCGCGCTTCTTGGCCGCCTCGGCGGCCTCCTTCGGGATCAGGCCGAGTTCGGCCATGGCCTCGGCGGCGTAGATCTCGATGCGGAGCCAGATGCGGAATCGGGTCTCGGGCTCCCAGATTTGAGCCATCTCGGGGCGGCTGTAGCGCGGGATCATGGAAGTGGCGGTGCCTTTCCCCGGAAGAACTCCGGCGAGCGGAAGGTCTAGCAGAGCGCGCGGGCGCTCTCAAACCTCGGTGGACTCAACGCGCACGAGCCTCAGAAGCCAACAGCGTCAATCTCGACCGTCTCAAATTTCGACCGTCTTGGGCTCCCGCGGGCCGAAGATGGCGACATAGATCGCCGCGGCCACGGCGAGCGCGGCATAGGCCGGACGCGGCGGGATCAGCATGTCGAGCAGGAACGTATAGAAGTCGTTGAGCGAGGCCAGATACATGCCGGACAGCGACCAGTCCTGCTGGCTCGGATAGATGGCGTGGATGTAGATGAAGCGGAGCAGGCCGCCGAAGCTGCAGAAGGCCACGATGAAGATGAACAGCGCGAACAGGGTGCGGACGAGAAATCCGCGCCTCGCGGCAAAGCGCTGACACCACCAGGTCACCAGTGCGGCCAGCAAGCCGGCGAAGCCGACGATCCGGACCGTGTGCTGGGTCTGAGTGTTCATCACCGTGTTCATGTAGTCGCCGATGATCAGCGCCCACATGGAGACGCCGATGACGATGGCGAAGGCGGCGGCGAGCACGAAGCCGACCACCTTGGTGAAAGTCACTTGTTCCATTGCCGCTGTATTCCCCTAAGAAGCCCCTCGACCGTCGTGACTATGCAAGGGAAAAGGCCCCGGGGCAATCGGCCAGAGGCGCAAACCCTTGCCGCTCTCCCCCGTTTATGGTCCGATCCGCCGCCGGTGACCCAAGGGAGGCTGTCTCAACCATGGCATTCGACGATCTCAAGGCCGAACTCGCGCTTCTCATCAACCAGATGGAGACTCAGCCCGAGGACCGACACGAGCTTTACTTGCAGATTCGCGAGCGGCTCAACGAAATGCGCGCCTTCGGCATGCCGTTGCCCGAGGATCTGGTGAAGTTCGAGGAGGAGCTCGAAGCCCAGTTCAAGGCCGAGGACGCGGCCGCCAAGAAATAGGCGTCAGCCGGCGGGCGGGGGCGCCTCGTCGCCGATCTCCTCATAGGCGCCGTCCGACCAGCGATAGACGGCATAAGGCGGCAGGTTCGGGTCGCCCTTCTCATTGAACTTGAACTTGCCGATCACCGTATCGAATTCATTCTCGTTGAGCGCCTTGACCACGGCGGCGGCATCCGTTGAGCCTGCCTTCTCCGCCGCCTCCTTCCAGGCCTGGATCGCCGCATAGGTGTAGAGCACGTAGCCTTCCGGCTCGATGCCCTTCTCCTTGAAGCGGGCGACCACCTCGGCGGCGGCCGGGTTCTTGCGCGGATCGGGCGAGAAGGTCATCAGCGTGCCTTCGCCGGCAGGCCCGGTGATCGACCAATATTCCTGGGTGATGAGCGCATCGCCGCCCATGATGATGGTGTCCATGCCCTGGTCGCGCATCTGCCGCGCGATCAGCCCGGTCTCGGTGTGGTAGCCGCCGACGAACAGCACATCGACATCCGCCTGCTTGAGCTTGGACACGAGCGCCGAATAGTCCTTCTCGCCGGCCGTATAGGACTCCGCCAGCACTTCCCGCTTGCCGTCCGCGTTCAGCGTCTTCCTGACCTCCTCGGCCAAGCCTTTGCCGTAGGCGGTCTTGTCGTCGATGATGGCGATATTCTTGTCGCCGAAATGCTTGGCGAGATAATTGCCGGCGACGCTGCCTTGCTGATCGTCGCGGCCGCACACCCGATAGATATTCGGCCCGGCGCGATTGTCGGTCAGCTCCGGATTGGTGGAGGCGGGCGAGATCTGCACCAGATTGCTCTCAGCGTAGACTTGCGACGCCGGGATCGACGAGCCCGAGCAATAATGCCCGGCGACGAGCGCTACCTTCTCGCCGGCCATCTGGTTGGCGACTGCCACCGCCTGTTTCGGATCGCAGGCGTCGTCGCCGATGTCCAGTTCCAGCGTCTTGCCGAGGACGCCGCCGGCGGCGTTGATGTCGGCCACGGCGAGCTCGGCGCCGTTCTTCATCTGCTGGCCGAAGGAAGCGTATTGACCCGTTATCGGGCCCACCACCGCAATCGTCGTGGTGTTGGCGTCGTCCTCGCCGTTGCAAGCCGCGAGCACCAGGCTCGCAACGAGGGTAGCGATCAGCCCGACCATCCGCGTCATCGTGAACTCCTCCGAATGTGTGAGATGCAAGCCTATATCAGGCGCCCGGCAACCGCCAAGATCGCGCGTCCCGCGCACGCCAAGTGAGCGGGCTCGTCCGCTTATAGAGCCATCGATATTGCGTGACCATCTGCGTCGTGCGCGTGACACGGAAGCCGAGCGAGGCAGCGGCCAGCAGCACCGCATAGGTGACGAGAAAGTAGTAGGGCGACAGAAGCCTGCCGTCGAACAAGGCGTAATGGAAAAAGCGCACCGCGGCCGCCAGCAGCGCCATATAGACGAAGACGCGCCAGAATGGTTTCCAAGACCGCGCCAAGCCGTTGCCGGCGAGAAACGCCGCGCCGCCGCCGATAATCACGGTGAGCACCAGGAAAACGCGCAAGCTGTCGTCCGAGAGCCAGGGAGAGAGAGAAGTCATGCGCCCGTCTCCCTGAGGCTCGCGGTGTCGCCTTCGAGATAGGCGGCGCGCACTTCTTTCCGAGCAAGCAGCTCGTCGCCGGTTCCCGACAGGGTGATCCTGCCGTTCACCATCACATAGCCGCGGTCGGCGAGCTTCAGCGTGTGATAGGCGTTCTGCTCGACCAGAAACACGGTGAGCCCGTCGCGGTTAAGCTCTTTGATCGCGGCGAAGATTTGCTTGACGATGAGTGGCGCCAGCCCCAGCGACGGCTCGTCCAGCAGGAGCAGCTTGGGGCGTCCCATCAACGCGCGCGCGATGGCCAGCATCTGCTGCTCGCCGCCAGACAGCGTGCCGCCGCGCTGGTCGGCCCGGGCTTTCAGCACCGGGAACAGCGTCGTCACACGGTCGAGATCGTGATCGAACCCGTCCGGATCGTCGGCGATGATGGCGCCCATCTGCAGATTCTCCATCACCGTCATGCGCGGAAAGATGCGGCGGCCCTCCGGCGACTGAGCGATGCGCAGCCGCGCGATCTCATGCGTCGGCAATTGCGTAATGTCCCGGCCGTCGAACACGATACGGCCTTCCGAGGCGCGGGGGCGCCCGCAGATCGTCATCATCGTCGTGGTCTTGCCGGCGCCGTTGGCGCCGATCAGCGCCACGATCTCGCCGGGCTTGATGTCGAGGTTGACGCCGTGCAGCACGGGCAGCCGGCCATAGCAGGCGGTGACGTTGTCGATTTCGAGCAAGGACGCGCTCATGGCCGCACCTCGGAGACCGCTTCGGGCAACTCCTCGTCCGGCACGCCGAGATAAGCGGCGATGACGCTCGGATCGTCGCGGATCTCTTGCGGTGTGCCGTCGGCGATCTTCTTGCCGTAGTCGAGCACGATGATGTGGTCGGAGATGGCCATCACCACGCTCATGTCGTGCTCGATGAGGAAGATGGCGATCTGCTCCTGCTCGCGGATCGAGTAGAGCAGCTCGTTGAGCCCATCGCTCTCGCGCGCATTCAGTCCCGCCGCCGGCTCGTCGAGGCAGAGCAGCAGGGGCCTCGTGCACATGGCGCGCGCGATCTCGAGCCGCCGCTGGTCGCCATAGGGCAGGTCGCCCGCCGGCTCGTCGGCGCGGGCCACGAGGCCGACCCGTTCGAGCCAATGCCGGGCAAGCTCGACCGCCGCATTCTCGGCGCGGGCGAAATGCCCCAGGCCCAGTATGGCGCCGATGGTGAGACCCGAGGCGCGGGACAGCCCGTTATGCTGGGCCACCATCAGATTCTCCAGCACCGTCATGCCGGGGAACAGGCGGATATTCTGAAAGGTGCGCGCGACGCGGGCCGACGCGTTGATCTGGTGGTCGTCGAGCCGCTCGAGCCGGAACTCAGGCCCATCCGGCTGGCGCAGCGCCATGGTGCCTTCGGTCGGCTTGTAGAAGCCGGTGATGCAGTTGAACACCGTGGTCTTGCCGGCGCCGTTCGGCCCGATCAGCGCGGTGATGTCGTGGCGGCCGACGTCGAAGGACAGGTCGTCGATCGCGACGAGGCCGCCGAAGCGCATGGTCAGATGCTCGACCTTAAGCACGGGATCTTGGCGCCACGAGCTCATGCGCGGCCTTCCTCAACCAGCTTGGCGGGGATGGGCCCGGCGTCTCCGAGCGTGATGGAGGGCGCGCGGCTGGAGATCAACCCGCGCGGCCGCCACACCATGATGCCGACCATGGCGACGCCGAACAGCAGCATGCGATAGAGCGCCGGGTCGAAGCCCGCCCCGAAGAAACTCTGCAAGCCCTCGGTATGGCGGAGCGCCTCGAAGCCGCCCACCAGCACCACCGCGGCGATCGCGACGCCGAGCTGGCTGCCCATGCCGCCGAGCACGACGATGGCCAAGATGATGGCGGATTCGATGAACGTGAAGCTCTCCGGGCTGATGAAGCCTTGCCGCGTGGCGAAAAAACCGCCGGCCAGCCCGCCGAACATCGCGCCGGTGGCAAAGGCGGTGAGCTTGGTGATGGTGGTGTTGATGCCGAGCGAGCGGCAAGCGATCTCGTCCTCGCGCATCGCCTCCCAGGCGCGCCCGATGGGTAGCCGGCGCATCCGCAAAGTCACCAGGTTGGTCAGCAGCGCCAGCGCCAGGATCACGTAATAGAGAAAGATGATGCCGTGGAGCGGGTCGTATTTGAGCCCGAAGAACTGGGCGAACGTCGTGCTGTCGGCGAAGGGTGAGAAGGGCAGGCCGAAGAATGTCGGCTTCGGGATCGAGGAGATGCCGTTCGGACCGTTGGTCACCTCGGTCCAGTTGAGCAACACGATGCGGATGATCTCGCCAAAGGCCAAAGTGACAATGGCGAGATAGTCGCCGCGCAGACGCAAGACCGGAAAGCCGAGAATGATGCCCCAGGCTGCCGCCGCGAGGCCCGCGATGGGTAGGCAGATCCAGAAGCCGAGACCGAAATGGGTGGCGAGTAGCGCGAAAGTGTAGGCGCCGACCGCATAGAAGGCGACATAGCCGAGGTCGAGCAGGCCGGCGAGGCCGACCACGATGTTCAGCCCCCAGCCGAGCATCACATAGGTGAGCACGAGGATGGAGAGGTCGAACCAGTAGCGTAAAGGCAGCCCGAGATGGAATGCGCTTTCGAGCGCGTAGGTCGTCAGCGGGAAGAACAGCGCGAACAGAATTCCGGCAATGACGAAGATGCGCGCGTAGGGCAGGCCAGGAAAGAGATGGACGATGGCCCGCCGCAGCAGTCCAAGGCCGATGAACGCGAGCACGGCGACGGCGATGAGGGCATAGGCGGGCGCGCCGAGCGCGGTGGCGAGGATGACGCCGAGGATCGCAAGCGCCGCGGTGCCGCCGAGCACGGTGACGTCGCGCCTATCGAAGCTATCGCGCGTGAACAGCTTGGCGAAGGGGGCGGTGAGGGGATGCTCCGCCTGCCAGACGAACAGGTTGAGCAGCAGCCGGCCGAAGAACACGATGCTCACGGCAATGGCGAGCAGCATGGGTCGCGGCTGCAGCGTGAGCCCGGTGACGTTGTCCTCGGTGCGCAACCCCAGCACCAGCGAGAACAGGGCGAAGGCGATGAGGCCGGCGAGGAAGGAATCCCAAAGGGCCGATTTGAGCCGTGGGCCGAAAGATGTGCCGGGCTCTGCCAAGGGCTAGACTTTCTCCACCTCGGGCCGGCCGAGCAGCCCCGTGGGGAAGAAGATCAGCACGATGGCGAGCATCGAGAAGGCCGCCACGTCTTTGTACTCGATGGTGAAATAGGCGGACCAGAAGGTCTCGATCAGCCCGATCACCAGCCCGCCGAGCATGGCGCCGGGCAGCGAGCCGATGCCGCCGAACACCGCCGCGGTGAAGGCTTTGATGCCGACGATGAAGCCGATGTAGAAATCGATCACCCCGTAATAGAGCAGGTAGAGCAGCCCGGCGACGGCGGCGAGCGCCGCCCCGAGCACGAAGGTGAGCGAGATGGTGCGGTCCACATCGACGCCAGACAGGGCGGCCATCAGCCGGTCCTGCTCGCAGGCGCGTTGCGAGCGGCCGAGCGCGGTGCGGCTGATGATCAGCCAGAAGGCGGTCATCAGCACCAGCGTCGTCACCACGATGAGGATCTGGATGTTGGAGATGATGACGGTGAAGTCGCCGTCCTTGAAGAACTCGTAGCCGCCGGTGATGACCGGCTGCAGCGGCTTCACGCGCGCGCCTTGCGCCACCTGAATGAAATTCTGCAGCACGATCGACATGCCGATGGCGGTGATTAGCGGCGCCAGGCGGAAGGACTCGCGCAACGGCCGGTAGGCGATGCGCTCCACCGTCCAGCCCCAAATGGCGGTGAGCGCCATGGCGACCACGAGCACGATCAGCAGGGCCAGGGGGATCATGGTGACGCCGAGCGCCATCAACGCCAGAAACGCGATCAGCGCGATGAAGGCGCCCACCATGAAGATGTCGCCATGAGCGAAATTGATCATGCCGATGATGCCATAGACCATGGTGTAGCCGATGGCGATCAGCCCGTAGATCGAGCCCAGCGCGATCCCGTTGATCAGCTGTTGAAGAAAATAAGCCATGAAGACGCCTGCCTCGCCTTCCCCCATTCGGGCATTGCAGACCGAAGACAGTGGGCGGTACCCACTTTGGGTAGTTCTAGCAAGAAGGATAGCCGGTCTGCATGCTCAAATTCAGAGCAGCATATGGGAACCGTCGCAAAATGGGGGGTCGCCGGTGTCCTTGCAGCCGCACAGCAGCGCCATTTCCGTGCGCTCGGCCGTGAACATCAGCGGCTCGATGCCGGTGCCCGCGTGGGCGCCGTCGCAGAACGGCTGCTTCTGGCTCCGCCCGCAGCGGCACCAAGCGTAGCGTTTGCCGGCCTCGAGCTCGACCTGATACGGGCTGAGCTGTGGGCGTTCTGGCTCTTCGGACATTGATATTCCCCAGCGTTGTTGGCCAGTTTTGCCACCGTGTTAGCCAATTCGCTCGGCCGGCACAAGGAAGCGGGGGCGATTTCCTGTTAAGCCGCGCGGTAACATTTCCTCCGTAAAAGGAGATGCGGGGAAACGATTCAAAAGAAACTTGAGTCCATGGCCCATCGGGACCATAGAGGGCGGAAAGCTGCGGCCTTCCTGCATTGCGCGGGGTCGGATAGGGGCCGCGAAATGGCGTCTTCGTTGGGGAGGCAGAGGCGCCGAAGCGAGCTTGGAGGCCATTCGTGGCTGCACTGATTTTCGCGGCGCTCTCCGTTGCCGCGTTTCTTGTCCTGGCGATGAACCGCGCGTCCTTTCGCGGCTGGGCGATCGCCGTTGCCGTTTTCACCTTGGCCTTGCAGTTCGGATTCGGCTTTACGCTGTGGTCCTTTGCCGGCTGGCTCGTTGCCGGGCTGCTCTTCGCCGCCAGTCTCCCCGACATCAAGCGCCGCTACATCACGCTGCCGGCCTATGACGCGCTCAAGGGCGCCATGCCGACCATCTCCGACACCGAGCGCGAGGCGCTTGAGGCCGGCACCATCGGCTGGGACGCGGAGCTGTTCTCGGGCGAGCCGGACTTCGCCAAGCTCCGTCGCGTGGCGCCGATCACGCTCACCGACGAGGAGCGCGCCTTTCTCGACGGGCCGACGGAGGAGTTGTGCAAGCGGCTCGACGATTGGCGCATTCGCCATGAGCTGCACGACATCCCCGACGACGTCTGGGACTTCGTCTGCGACAACGGTTTTCTCGGCATGCTCATTTCCAAGGAGCATGGGGGTTTGGGCTTCTCGGCTCAGGCGCAGTCGCTGATCCTCGGCAAGATCTCGTCCAAGAGCGCCGACAGCGTCACCATCGTCATGGTGCCGAACTCGCTCGGCCCCGGCGAGCTGATCGAGAAATACGGCACCGAGACGCAAAAAGCCCATTACCTGCCGCGGCTGGCGCGTGGCGAGGAGATTCCCTGCTTCGCGCTGACCGGCCCGTTCTCCGGCTCCGACGCCGCCGCCATGCGCGATGTCGGCGTGGTGACGCGCGGGATGCACGAGGGCAAGGAGACGCTCGGCGTCAAGCTCACCTGGGACAAGCGCTACATCACGCTTGCGCCGAAGGCGACGCTGCTCGGGCTCGCCTTCCGCCTGTTCGATCCCGACAATCTTCTCGGGAAGGGGAGCGATATCGGCATCACGCTCGGTCTGGTTCCGACCGGCCATCCGGGCGTCGAGATCGGCCGTCGGCACCTTCCGGCCGGCGCTGCTTTCCCCAACGGGCCGACGAGTGGCCGCGACGTTTTCGTGCCCATGGATTGGATTATCGGCGGACCGGACGGGGCGGGCCAAGGCTGGCGCATGCTGATGAACTGCCTCGCCGCCGGCCGCTCCATCTCGCTGCCTGCCACGAGCGCGGCGTGCGCCAAGGCAATGCTCCGGCGGAGCTCTGCCTATGCTCGCATCCGCAAGCAGTTCGGTCTGCCCATCGGCTTTATGGAGGGCGTGGAGGAGCCGCTCGCGCGCCTGGTCGAGAACGCCTATGGCCTGGAGGCAGCCCGCGCCGTCACCGCCTCGATGGTGTCCGCCGGCGAGAAGCCCGCCGTCATCTCGGCGCTGCTCAAATATGTCTCCACCGACCGCATGCGTGACAGCGTCAACGATGCGCTCGACATTCACGGCGGCCGCGGCATCTGCGACGGCCCGTCCAATTACATCCAAGGGGCCTATCAGATGGTACCGGTCGGCATCACCGTCGAAGGCGCCAACATTCTCACCCGCACGCTGATCACCTTCGCTCAAGGTGCGCTGCGCAGTCACCCGTATCTCTTCGCCGAGATCGAGGCGCTAAAGGACAGTGACCGTGCGCGCGGCATCGAGGCTTTCGAAAAGACCTTCGACGACCACCGCGCGTTTCTGTTCGCCAATGCCGCGGGCGCGCTGTTTCACAACGTCACCTTCGGCGCCTTCGCGCCGGCGCCCGGCAATGCCGGCGACGTCACGCGTTGGTGGAAGCAGTTGTCCCGCGCCTCGCGCTCCTTTGCGCTGGTCGCCGATCTCACCGTGGCGCTGCTCGGCGGCGGCCTCAAGGTGAAGCAGAAGATCACCGGCCGCATGGCCGATGCGCTCGCCGAGCTCTACCTCCTGTCGTCGATCCTCAAGCGCTACGAGGACGACGGCCGTCCCAAGGAAGACCTCAAGCTCGTGAACTATTGCGCGGCGAACTGCCTTGCGCGCTTCGACCAGGCGCTGCGCGGCGTCATCGATAATTTCCCGGTGCGCTGGGCGGCGTGGATCATGGGACCGCTGACGCTGCCTTTCGGCATGCGCCGGGCCGCCGCCGACCGCGACGCCAAACCCATCGTGCGCGCGGCGCTTGAGCCCGGCGCCTTCCGCGACCGCCTCACGAGAGACATTTATGTCTCCGAGGATGCGAACGATGGCATCGGTCTGCTCGAAGCCACGCTGAAGAAAGTGGTGGCGAGCGAGGAGGCCGAGAAGAAACTCGAGCGCGCCATTCGCAAGGGCGAGGTGAAGCGCTTCCACGACAATGACTGGATCGCCGAGGCCGAGACCAAGGGCGTGCTGAACGCAGAGGAGGCGCGCAATCTCGCCGTACTGCGCGACATGGTGGCCCGTGTCATCGCCGTCGACGATTTCTCCGCCGCCGAGCTTCAGCGCGAAGCGGCGAGCGACCAACCTAAACACATGGCGGCCGAGTAAAGGTTGCCGAGTCCAAATCAATTTCCGAAGCAATTTTCCAAGTCAAAGAGTGATCATGCCGACTACGCTTCCCGATCTTAAGGACTGGACCTTTTCGATAGACTTCGAGGGCATCGCCTGGGCGGTGTTCGACCGCGAAGGCGAGAGCATGAACTCGCTCGGCCGGCGCCCCACCGAAGAACTGGACCGGATCGTCAAGGCGGTCGAGGACGCGAAAGCCGGCGAGATCAAGGGTCTCGTGCTGATGAGCGGTAAGGAGTCGAGCTTCATCGCCGGCGCCGACATTCGCGAATTCGAGGGCTTCGACACCGAGGAGAAGATCAAGGAGGTCGTCAAGGAGACGCTGGGGCTGCTCGACCGCATCGAGCGGCTTCCGGTTCCCGTGGTCGCCGCCATACACGGCTATTGCTTGGGCGGCGGGCTCGAACTGGTGCTGGCGTGCGACTGGCGCATCGCCGACCGTGAGGAGGGCACGCGGCTCGGCTTCCCCGAGGTGAAGCTCGGCATTTTCCCAGGCTTGCACGGCACCGTGCGCTCCCTTGCCGCCGCCGGTCCACTCGATGCCATGACCGCCATGCTCACTGGCAAGATGCTGCGCCCGGGGGCCGCGCGCGCCATGGGCTTCGTCGATCAGCTCGTGCCGACGCGCCACAATCTCAGATGGGCGGCGCGCAAAGCCGTCTTGCAGAAACGCCGCTCCAAGGGCGCGGCGTGGTGGAAGAAGCTGATGCTGAAGCAGCCCGTGCGCGGGCTGCTGGCCAAGCAGATGCGCGCCAAGACCGCGGCCAAGGTGCGCGAGGAGCATTACCCCGCACCCTTCCGCCTCATCGACCTGTTCGAGCGCTACGGCGACGATCCGGCCCGCATGAAGCGCGCCGAGACCGAGATGTTCGCGCCGCTGATGGCGAGCGAGACGTCGCGGAATCTGCGCCGCGTGTTCGGGTTGTCGGAAATGCTGAAGGATGCGGCACCGAAGGACGGCTTCAAGCCGCGCAAGGTTCATGTCATCGGTGCCGGCACCATGGGCGCCGACATCGCCGCTTGGTGCGTGGTCTCGGGCATGCAGGCGAGCGTGCAGGATCTCGATGCGGATCAGATCAAGAAAGCGCTTGGCCGCGCCAAGGGCCTGTTCAAGAAGCGCCTGCGCGGCAAAACGGCGATCGACTCGGCCGTCGCCCGGCTCATCGCCGACCCTGACGGCAAGCAAATCAAGCATGCCGACGTGATCATCGAGGCGATCGTCGAGAAGCTCGACGTGAAGCAAGCCCTGTTCGCCGAGCTCGAGAAGAAGGCCAAGCCCGGCGCCGTGCTGGCGACCAACACCTCCTCGCTGAAACTCGAGGACATCGCCAAGGAGCTTGGCGATCCCGGCCGCCTCGTGGGGCTACACTTCTTCAATCCCGTATCGCAGCTGCCACTGGTCGAGGTGGTGCGTGGGCAAGGCACGCGCGAGGAGGAGGTGGGCAAGGCCTGCGCCTTCGTCACCGCCATCAACAAGCTGCCGCTCATCGTCAAGAGCTGCCCCGGCTTCCTCGTCAACCGGGTGCTGGCGCCGTACATGATGGAGGCGGTGCGCCTCTACCAGGACGGCCAGCCGCGCGAGAAGATCGACCAGGCGGCGCTGAAATTCGGCATGCCCATGGGGCCGATGGAGCTCATGGACATGGTCGGCCTCGACATTTGCAACAAGGTCGGCGAGGAGCTCGACATCTCCCCCGACAGCGCCGGCAAGCCGGATAACGTGCTCGCGACCCTGGTGAAGCAGGGCAAGCTCGGCAAGAAGACCGGCGAGGGCTTCTATGTGTGGGTCGATGGCAAGCCGAAGCGCGAGGAGACCGATTACAACGCAGCCGAGCTGGAGCGCCTCGGCCGCGAGCTCATCAAGCCGCTGCTCGACGAGGCGGACCGTGCGCTCGCCGACGGCGTGGTGGAGAGCGCTGACCATGTGGACGCCGGCGTGATCTTCGGCACGGGCTTTGCGCCGTTCCGCGGCGGGCCGCTGCATTATCGGCGCAGCGAGGCCGCCGCTACATCTGACAAGGAAGCGGCGTAAGCCGGAAGGAAGATTGATGAAGGAAGCGGGGATGCGGCGGGTTGCAGTGCTTGGCGGGATGCGGATTCCCTTTTGCCGGTCGCACACGGCCTATGCCGAGCTGTCCAATCTCGACATGCTGACGGCGGCGCTCGGCGGGCTTGCCGAAAAATTCGCGCTGCAGGGCGCCCATATCGACGAGGTGGTCGGTGGCGCCGTGGTGACCCACGCCAAGGATTGGAACCTCGCCCGCGAGGCGGTGATCGGCAGCCCCTTTGCCCCCACCACGCCCGGCATCACCATGATGCAGGCCTGCGGCACGAGCCTGCAGGGCGCGCTCGGCCTCGCCGCCAAGATCGCCACCGGCCAGATCGATTCGGGCATCGCCATGGGTTCCGACACGACCAGCGACGCGCCCATCGTGTTTCAGCGCAAATTCGCCCAGCGCCTGGTGAAAATGTCCCGCGCGCGGAGCTTGGGGCAGAAATTTGCCGCCTTCAAAGGCATGGCGCCGGGCGAGATGGCCCCGCTGCCGCCCTCGACAAGCGAGCCGCGCACGGGGCTCGGCATGGGCGAGCATTGCGAGCTGATGGCCAAGGAATGGGGCATCACCCGCGAGGCCCAGGACCTCTTGGCCTATGAGAGCCATAAAAAGGCGGCTGCGGCTTACGACGAGGGCTTCATGGACGATCTCGTCGTCCCTTGCGCCGGGGTGTTCCGTGACAACAACGTCCGCGAGGATATTTCGCTGGAGAAGATGGCCGAGCTGAAGCCGGTCTTCGACAAGGTGGGCGGCACCATCACCGCCGCCAACTCCACGCCGTTAACCGACGGGGCCGCGACGATCCTGCTCAGCTCCGAGGAATGGGCCGAAAAGCGCGGAATTCCGGTCCAGGCATATTTAACGTTGGGTCGCACTTCTGCCGTAGATTATGTCCACGGTGAGGGACTTCTGATGGCGCCCACGGTGGCAGTCAGCGATTTGCTTGACCAAGCCGGCCTTGCGCTACAAGACTTTGATTATTACGAGGTTCATGAAGCCTTTGCGGCTCAGGTTTTGGCCACGTTGAAGGCATGGGAATCAGAGGTTTATTGCCGGGAACGGCTCGGGCGGGACGCGCCTTTAGGCGCTATTAACCAAACCAGGCTCAACGTGATGGGGTCATCGATTGCTTTCGGCCATCCGTTTGCCGCCACGGGCGCACGCATCTTGGCAGTTCTGGCCAAACTCCTGCATAATAGGGGTGGTCAGAGGGGGTTGATTTCGGTCTGTACGGCCGGTGGAATGGGCGTCGCGGCGATCCTGGAAGGGGTCAAGGCGCAGACGCCCGCCAAAACGGCGACCGAGGAAATGGGCACGGCATAAGTGCCCATCCGAGGCAAAAGGACTTGGGCCCAACGAGGTCCGGCAGGACAGGGGGCAAAAGAAATATTGCCGCGGCAGGGGTTTCGCCCGCGGCCAGACCCAAGACGGAGGTGCTTATGAAGCATCATGCTCTCACTGCGGCGACGGGACTTCTGATCGCCGCTGTCCTCGTACCCATCGGTCACGCCCAGGCGGCGTCCGCCGATCCCACAGGTATTTGGCGCAAGGCCCAGCAGGGCGAGCGCCCAGGCAAGATCCAGCTCTTCCGATGCGGCTCCGGCAAGCGCTATCTCTGCGCCAAGATCGTCTGGCTGCAGGATCCGAACGATTCCCAGGGACGCCCGCTGCACGACGTGCGGAACGAGAACCCGTCGTTGCGCGACCGCCCAATTCTTGGCCTACCGATCATCAACGGCTTGGCCCCGGCCGGACCGAATGTCTGGAAGGGCAGCATCTACAATCCCGAGGACGGCAACACCTATTCGGCCACGCTGACCTTGGTGTCGCGCAATCAGATCAACCTCAAGGGCTGTAAGGCCTGGCTGCTCTGCGGCGAGCGGACTTGGCTGCGAACCACGCTGCCGCAGCCCGAGCCTGTGCCCGCGCCGGAGCCGCAGGTCGAAGCCTCGGCCGAGCCTGAGGCGACCCCCGAGGCTGTCGTCAAGCCGGCGGCGGTGGAGAAAAACCCGCTATCCGACGCCGAGATGCTGACTCCGGCCGTCGATCGCGACGCGAGCCCGGGCTATCGCTACTTGAACACCTCGTCGACGGCGCAGACCCCTGTCGAGCTTTCCGGCGAGAACGTGCCAAGCATGTTCGCCATGACGGCGCCGATCGAGGCGGAGGCCGTGCCCGCGGCTCCCGCCGCCGCACCGGCGCCGAAGCCCAAGCCGCAGACTATCCAGGCCAACGCCTCGCCGTCCCCGCAGTCATATCCGGCCCAGGTTACGCCTGCGGCGCGCTCTGCCGCTCTGGCGGCCGATGCGTCGGACGACCCCTCGGCCGAGGATGCCGCTGCGACCGAGACGCAGACCGTGGAGCAGCAGTTCGCCGAAGAGTCGCAGCTGACGCGGCGCCAAAGGCGGCTCCTGCGGCGTCAAAGGCAAAACGAGGGCCTGCTTCCCTGGCAGAATTGACGCGCTGATCGCGGCGGGTCTTCGTAAACGCGCCGGGCTTCTGCTTAGCTTTCTTCCCTAGAGGTCTTTTCGGCTTAGGGTTTGGCTTGCGTGCGGAGTGCCTTCTTGGACAGCTTGCCGATCATCGTCTTTGGCAACTCGTCGCGGAATTCGATGGCCGCCGGCAATTCGAGCTTCGACAGCTTGGGCTTGATGAAGGCGAACAGGTCGGCGGCGGTCGCGTCCGCCCCCTCCTTGAGCCGCACATAGGCCTTGGGCGCCTCGCCGCGATAATTGTCTGGAATTCCGATCACGCAGACCTCGGCGACGGCCGCATGCTCATGCAGGGCATCCTCGATGCGCCGCGGATAGACCTTGAAGCCGGCAGCGTTGATCATGTCCTTGATGCGGTCGACGATGAACACGTAGCCCTGCTCATCCATGTAGCCGACGTCGCCGGTGCGGAAGAACCGCCCGACGAAGGCGGACTCCGTCTCGGCCGGCTGCTTCCAGTAGCCGGTCATGACCTGGGGTCCGGCGATGCAGATCTCGCCGGCCTCGCCGCGCGGCATCTCGATGGCCGGGTCGTCCAGTGATCGGATGCTGATCTCGGTGGCCGGCAGCGGCAGTCCGATCGAGCCTTCCTTGGTCACGTCGAGCGGATTGCAGGTGGCGACCGGCGCGGTCTCGCTGAGGCCGTAGCCCTCCACCAGGCTACAGCCGGTGAGCGCCTCGAAGCCGCGCTTCACCTCGATCGGCAGCGCAGCCCCGCCCGAGATACAAAATTCCAGCGACGACAGGTTGAAACGCTTGATCCTCGGATGGCGCAGCATGGCGTTAAACAGGGTCGGCACGCCCGGCATCACCGTGGGGCGCAACTTGCCGATCAGCTTGAGTGTCGAGATCAGCTCGAACTTCGGCAGCAGGATCATCTCCATGCCGCTGGCTACCCCGAAATTCATCACCGTGGTCATGGCGAAGACGTGAAACAGCGGCAACACGCCGAGCACGCGGTCGACCACATGCGGTGGCCGGTTCCCCCATGCCTTTACCTGCGCGACATTGATGGCGATGTTCGCGTGGGTCAGCATGGCGCCCTTGGGCGTGCCGGTGGTGCCGCCGGTATATTGCAGCACGGCGATGGAGTCGGGCGTGATCACCGGCGGCTGATAGCGGCCGTCATTGTCGAGCAGGTCGCCCGCCCGCACGATTGCGCGCCTCATGGGGGACGCGTCCGGCTTGGCGAGCTGCGCGCGTTTCATCAGCTTCAGGCCCACCGATTTCAGCGGCGGCAGGAGCGAGGCGAAGCTTTCCACCACGGCTCCTTCCAGCGCGCCGCGTTCAAGCATGGCCTCGACCTTGTCGAACAGGATTTTGAGATCCAGCGTCACCATGATCTTGGTGTCGCTGTCGCGGATCTGGAACTCGATCTCCTCGAGGCTGTAGAGCGGGTTGAAATTGACCACCGTGCCGCCGGCCTTGAGCACCCCGAAATAGAAGATGACGAAGGTCGGCGAATTGGGCAGGAGCAGGCCCACCTTGACCCCTTCGCCCACGCCCATTGCCCTTAGGCCCTTGGCGGCGCGGTCGGACAGCGCGCCGATCTCGGCGTAGCTCAGGCATTTGCCCAGAAAATTGGTGCAAGGGCGGTCGCCGAAAGCGGTCACCGCCTCGTCCATCAGGGTGCCGACGAGCTTGGGCTGGAACATCGTGTCCCAGGCGACAGCTTGCGGATAGCCTATGAGCCAGGGGCGCTTTGCCGCGCCTTGCGGGCCGTCCGAGGACGCCGGGTTCGACTTGCTCGCCATCGACTTTCGGGTTTTTATTGCTTTACCGTTGCTTAACAGGTGGGGGCCACTGGACGGGAGGCAATTGGCCGCAAGCCTGTTCGTCTACTAGTATTGTAGCACGGTGTTGATAAACAGTGCCGCTGGAGGAATGAGTCCTCCGGTGGATTATGCTGAAACCATGGCGAAGGCAGGCGCAAAAACGCCAATTTTGTTAGCGATTAGAGCGTATAGTCAGCGCAATCGAGCGGGCTGGGCACGGGTAAACTCGACCAGTTTTTAAGTCTATTCCAATGCCTGACTTGCCCTCGGATTAGCTATGTTTTAGCCAGGGACCATTAGACACGGACCCCTTAACGGGGCAGGGAGAGCGATATGGACGAGGTGGCCACCAAGATCATCGAGATTCTACGTAAGAACATGAAGGACCCATCCAAAGCCGTTGAGCTCGAAACCCCGCTGAGCGACCTTGAGATTGAATCCCTGGATCTCGCGGTGATCGTGTTCGATATTGAGGATACCTTCGGTATCGAAATCCCCTATAATGCGAACGAAGAAGTCGAAGCGTTCGCGACGGTCGGCTCTGTGGTCGATCGCGTGAAGGGGATCATCGCCGAATCGAAGGCCTCGGGCGCAGCAGCTTGAACCAGCCGTCCGCTCGGGCCCTTCCCGGGACGTCGACCAGGCTTGGAGTTACGGCTTAACACTACATGACACAGAGTAATGGACGCAGGCGCGTCGTGGTCACTGGCCAGGGCGTCGTCACTCCTTTGGGCACGGGCGTGGACAAATTCTGGGCCGCGATGCAACGCAGCGATTGCGGCATCCGCGAGGTCCAGAGCTTCTCGACCGAAGACCTCTACATCACGATCGCCGGCGAGGTGCCGGACTTCGATCCCCGCGAGCGCTTGCAGAGCAAGCAGCTCCTCCTGGCCGACAAATTCTCCCAGTATGCGGGCTGCGCGGCGCATGAAGCGGTGCTGCAGTCGAAGCTGGAATATCCGATCAAGGACTCCGACAGCTACCGCTCCGCCTGCATTATCGGCTCCGGCGTCGGTGGCCTCACCACCCTCGAATTCTCCTACAAGATGCTGTTCAAGGAGAACAAGCGGGCGACCCATCCGCTCACGCTGCTGAAGGCGATCGGCTCGTCGGCGAGCGCCCATGTCAGCATCGAGTATGGCATCAAGGGCCCGACCTTCGGCCTCGTCAGCGCCTGCGCCACGGCCACCCACTCCATCGGCCTCACCTACCGCATGATTCGCGAAGGGCTCGTCGATGTGGGCCTTGCCGGCGCGGCGGAAGCCTCCCTCAACTGGGGTGCGACCCGGGCCTGGCAGGCCATGCGCGTGCTCAGCCCAGACGGGTTGTGGCCCTTTGCCAAGAAGCGCAACGGCACGGTGTTGGCCGAAGGCGCCGGCATCCTGATGCTCGAGGAATATGAGCGGGCCAAGGAACGCGGCGCGCCGATTCTCGCCGAGCTCCTGGGTTACGGCATGACCGCCGACGCGGCCGACATGGTCAACCCGTCCATCGACGGCGCCTCGACCGCCATGCAGCAGGCGCTCGATGACGCCGGTCTGGCGCCGTCCGATATCGACTACATCAATGCCCACGGCACCGGGACCATGGTCAACGACATCAACGAGACGCGCGCCATCAAGCGGGTGTTCGGCAACGCCGCCAACAAGCTGTCCATCTCCTCGACCAAGTCGATGCACGGCCATTGTCTCGGCGCGGGCGGCGGCATCGAAGCGGTGGCCGCCATCAAGGCCATCGGCGAGAACTATGTGCCGCCCACGGCCGGTCTCGACGAGCCGGATCCGGAGTGCGATCTGGACTACACGGCGAATACGGGCAAGCCCCGTGAGGTCAATTACGCCATGTCGAACTCGTTCGCCTTCGGCGGCCTCAACGCGGTTCTGGTCTTCGGTCCGCCGCCGGCTTAAGGGCCGTCCCATTCTCCTCGTGAAGCGATCGCTTGGCCTGCTGGTGGCCCTCGGGCTCACGGCCTTGGCCGTGGGCTATTACGTGCTCGAGCGCGGCACCCGTACCGTCCGCAGCGAGCAGGCGGTCGCCGCCCATGCCGACGAGGTTTTCCGCTCGCCCACCAGCGTCGTCGCCGGCAACCCGCAAGGCGACGTCAGCGTCGTCGCCTTCTTCGACTATAACTGCCCCTATTGCCGCAAGGACGTGCCGGCGCTCAGAAAGCTCATGGCCGGGGACCCGAACCTCCGCTTGGTGCTGAAGGAGCTTCCGGTGCTCGGGCCCGATTCGGAGGCCGCCGCGCGGTTGGCACTCGCCGCCGAGCGGCAGGGCGAATATCTGCCGCTCTACCGGCGGCTGATCGCGTCGCGCGGGCGCGTGACGGAAGCCCGCGCGCTCGACGTCGCAGGTGAGATGGGCCTCGACACGGACCGCCTCAGACACGACATGGACGATCCGGCCATCACCGCCACGCTTCTCGCCAATACGCGGCTCGCGGATGCGCTCGGCGTCAAGGGCGTGCCCTTCTATCTCGTCGGCGACCAGGTGGTGGCGGAGGGGGACGGGGACTTCTACGCGGCCCTGACGGCCCGTGTGGCCGATATCCGCGAGAATGGCTGCCGCGCCGCCTGCTAGAAGCGCGTCAACCCTAAATCAGCCCCAAGCCCCGGAAGCTTGCGTGGCCCTGCTTACCGACGATGATGTGGTCGTGGACGACGACGCCGAGCGGCTTGGCCGCATCGACGATCTGCTTGGTCATCTCGATATCGGCGCGCGACGGCGTGGGGTCGCCGGACGGGTGATTATGCACCAGCACGATGGCCGTCGCTGAAAGCTCCAGCGCCCGCTTCACCACCTCGCGCACATAGACCGGCGTATGGTCGACGGTGCCTTGCTGCTGCACCTCGTCGGCGATCATCTGGTTGCGCTTGTCGAGGAACAGGATGCGGATTTCGGACAACTGCTTGAATTTACAGACCCGCGTCCCCGATCCACCACCTAGACAAGCAAACGCCGCCCGATCTGGTGAGAGGGGCGGCGCTGCAAAGCAGGTAGGCAATAAGTTCAAGCGCGAGAATCATATGCCGAGCGATCTTTCCTGGCAAGGGGGCCGCTATGAGCATTAGAGACGCTACACCCTTCCCAAAGAAGATGGCCCTGCTATCGCGCCTGTGCGCCTCTCACGAGGTCTCTGACCAAGAGTTCCGCGTCATGTACGCGCTTCTGATCGACTTCCTCGATAATCGCTCAGGCTGGTGCCGACCGAATGACGCGACTCTTGGTGCTGCTTGCGCCAAGGGCACCCGCACTATTCAGCGCGTCACGAAAGATCTGAGGGAGGAGGGTCATATCGTGAAGCACAAGACCCGCGGGGCCTCATTACGAGTTCCCGGCGCTAGCAGGGGACAAAACAAGACCCGCCAACCTTGGCGGTTTAGGTGGCACAAGCGAGTTAATACCCGCCACATCTGGCAACAAGACCCGTCAAGGGTGTCAGGTAATTCCGCCACCTGGTGGCCGAACAGAACCTACTGACTTACCTTCTGATAGAGAACCTTCTGACTGGCGCGAAGCCGCCTTGCCTTCGCCTCGCATGAGCGAGGCTTCGGCGGCATCCGCTTTCCCCACTCCGCATTCCGAGAGTTGGAAACTCCCGAAGGGTTTTCAGAGGGAGATTGGGGCGAAGCCTCAAACCAAAACTCACGCCTTGCCGAGCCTCTTACCGAGAGCGCCGCGAAGAAGGTGGTTGAGGGTACATCGACGGAGATCCCTTCCTGCGGGAGTAACCCGCCGACGCAGCGGTTCTACGTCGAGGCGGTGCAGGCCGAGCTTGAATGTCCAGGTTCGGGGAGGTCGATCGTCGCCAAGGGGGCGAACGAAACTTGGAAAGACTACGGAGGGCCGCATGAAATCTCTTGGTGGTGTTCCAGCAATCCGCATGGCGCGCACTGATGTTCCAAATTGTGTACTTTGGGAAACTAATGCTGGACACGTTCCTTTTTATGTTCCTTAATGGGGTTCTCTCAACCTCTAAGAGGAAAGGGAACGCCAATGCCCACGGTTGGATACGCCAGGGTTTCCAGTACTGGTCAGGATTTGAGCGTTCAGCTCGAAAGGCTCGAAGGCCCAGGGCTGCGAGAAGATATTTCAGGAGAAGCGGTCGGGGGTAGATGCGGGCCGTCCGGAGCTAAAGCGCTGCCTGGAGTACCTGCGAGAAGGCGACACCCTTCTGGTTACGAAGCTCGACCGGCTGGCTCGCTCGACCTCGGACCTCTATCGCATCGTCGCCCAGATCAGCGAAAAGGGCGTGGCGTTCAAGGTCACGGACGACCCTTCCATCGACACGACCTCCCGAACCGGAAAGCTCATCATGGGCATCCTGGCGCTGATTGCCGAGTTCGAGAACGACATTAGGCGCGAGCGGCAGATGGACGGGATAGCGCAAGCCAAGACGCGGGGTGTGAAGTTTGGGCGGAAGCGTCTGCTAACGCCGGAGCGCATTGCCGAGATCAAAGCTCTAAGAGCGAAGGGGACGACTGTCCCTGAGATCATGCGGCAAACCCAGCTCAAGAAGGCCAGCATCTACCGCGCATTGAAAAGTGCGGCCTGATGGAAGCTCGATTGCACCCCCGCTGGATTGGTGGCCGGTCTGGCTATGTCTACTCGGTAATCTACGAAGGCAAATTGCTGGTCGATAAGTCCCGTGACGCAGCTTGCGACTCTGCCCGCGCATTGCTGGCCCAAGGTATCACGGGGAAGCTGACCATGCTTGACGGCAAGACCGGCAGGCCCCGCTACACGGTGGATATCGAGAAGGCTGCAGGGCTCACGGTGGAGGAGAACCGGAGGGACGGCCCTCGCTTCAGAAAGTACCGTGAGACTACGGTATCTGCACCGTACAGCCGCGAAACGAGAGCAGCCTAATGGCTGAACTATCCGCACACGATGCGGCTCAGCATCTCCTATTGCGACGGCGTGTCCGTGGCAGCTTAGCGGAGTGGGCTCGTTGAGCATCAGGAGACCCTTGCGATGAGTGCCAAGAAACCTGCTGCTGGCGACAAGAGAGCTAAGGTGATCGTGGCAAAGGACCCAGCCCAAGAGGCCGGGAAGCTCAAGATGATCGGCGGCTCAGGTTCGGATGATTGGAACAATGTCCTTACCAATCAGACGCTCAACACCGTGTGGACCGCACACTCGGACGATGAGTTTCAGGAACGGCAGCGGAACGCTGCGGTGGCGGCACTCGATTGGCATCGGACCGAGAGACGAAACTGAGGGAATGATCGGAGCCCAGCTTCTCGCGGCCCATAACGCCGCTATGGAGTGCTACCGCCGCGCCATGATCCCGGAGCAGTCGTTTGAAGGCCGTCGCGAGAACCTGAACCAAGCAAGCAAACTATCGCGCACTTACACCACTCTCTTAGAGGCACTCAATCGTCATCGCGGCAAGGGCCAGCAGAAGGTCACGGTGGAGCATGTCCACGTCCATTCAGGTGGGCAGGCGGTGGTCGGCGTGGTCGAGACCCCGGGGGGAGGGGATCACGCGAAAGCGGAGGGTCAACCCCATGCAAAGCAAATTGCCCATGCACCTCAGTCCCCGTTGTGGGGCGCAGACAAGGAGAGGGATGCCGTGCCAGTCACCGGCGATGCCGAACGGTCGGTGCCGGATGCACGGCGGAAAGTCTCCGGGCGCTCCGAAGGGTAACAAGAACGCCTTCAAGCATGGCCGCTACTCAGCAGAGGCAATCGCCATGCGCAAGCTCGTCAGGCAGTTGCTATTGGATGCCAGGGAGACAGTGGAGCGAGTGTGACGGTGGGATTTTCGTCGGGGCTACCCAAGGGCGGGAGCTAGGCGACCTCCGGCGTAGGCGCGTCACCGAAGTCGGCTGCCTCGAATAGGGGGCGGATTTCGATCTCGCTGGGTCCGGGCATTGGGTTGGGACAGCGCTGAACCCACTCGACCGCTTCGGCCATGTCCTTGACCTCCCAAAGCCAGAAACCGGCGACCAACTCCTTGGTCTCCGCGAATGGGCCGTCGATGACAGTACGGCTCGGGCCATCAAAGGCCACACGCTTACCCTCGGCCGACGGATGCAAACCGTCCCCTGCGAGCAAGATGCCGGCTTTCACTAGCTCTTCATTGTACCTGCCCATGGCTTCGAGAAGTTCAATTGAGGGCATCATGCCCGCTTCGCTATCTTTCGTTGCCTTCACTAGAACCATAACGCGCATCGCTTCTCTCCCGTGCGGCGCAAACACTTGGCTGCCCACCCTGCGCCGTCTCCACCAAACGATCAAGCCGAGGCCACCAAGACCGCCTGCTAAGAGTGGGAGGGCTGCGGGGAGAGGTACGGCTGAGCGATTAAGCGCGTTGCGACAACGGCCCACGCTCCCATCTGCAAACCACGTTGGCACTCGCGTGGGGGTAATTCGCTTGAAAGCGTGCTGCCAGCGTCTTTGCCTGCTGCACGCCAGTCTTGCGGCAGTCCTCTACACGGTCGCCGCTAACTGAGAACTCGGGCATCTGACGTGCGCTTTGATAAAGCACCGCGCCAGTGTCGCAGCTATAAACAGTCAGATAGAGCATCACGACTTTCGCTATCATGGCTGTTCCTTCACATCAGGTATTGGTGTGTATCTCTCCACCCCAACGGACCGACCATACGCAGCCTGGGGTCATGCGCCAAGGTTGAGAGGGTACTGCGGTATGGCTTGTTTCGGCAAATCGCGCTTTAGAACATCCAGAGACAGCGCAGTGCCAGTATAGAACCATCAACGGCTGGCGGGTGTGCGAGGCGGTCGGCACACACTGATGCAAAAAAGCCTCAGTTCCTTAGAAATGAGCTTCTGAACCGGATGTTACCCAGCACAAAGTCGCCGCCCAATGTTATCAATGCCCCTAGAGAATTCTATGGGGGGCGCAAAAATGTTCGAGGGATCAAGCCGCATCGCCATCGCAGCCGCGCTTGGCGTGACGTTCGGGGGGATATGCCATGAGCACCCCGGCCAAGGCTGCGGATCTAGGCGGTGACTGCTGCGCAGATCTCGAAGAGCGGGTGGCCGAGCTTGAAGCTACGACCGTCCGTAAGGGTAACAAGAAGGTCTCAGTGACCATTTCCGGTTGGGTCGTCAAAGTCGGCGACTGGTGGGATGATGGGTCTGAGAGCAACTTCTACGTTGGTGACAAGCACACCACGTTGTCGAGCCATGTTCAGGTGTCGGGATCGGCAACGATTGCTCCTGGCTGGTCGGGCGGCTACACGCTGAGCCTCGAAATGCGCGGCGGCAGCGCCCCTGGCGACAACAACCAGTTCAACGAAAACGTCGCTAACAGCGCTCGCTTTGACATCCTGGGCAATCAGAGCGTGCTGCTCTCCTACATGTTTGTGAAGAGCGACAAGTACGGCACCGTCAACTGGGGCCAGCTCAGCCAGGCAACGGATAACGTGGCGCTGCTTCCCGATCTGTCGGGCACCATCATTGAATCAAACGCGGTGCTCTTCGACGGCCAGGGCCTGTTCCTGCGGGCGAAAGGTGCCAGTGGGGCTAACGGCGTTGCCCTTGTCTGGTGGCTCCTTCCCCGCGGGTGTCGGCTTTGGCGGCTTAATTATTCCAGGTGCCGGTGGCTCCGGCGCCGCAACGTGGGGTAATGGGGTTCTCGCCTGTATCTCAGGTGGTGGCGGTATCGGCGCGGACTGCAACGGCTATCCGCAGAATGGTTTCCGTTACGACTTGCCGACCTTCGGAGGCTTCAGCGTCTCTGGCGGCTTCTACGAGGATGACTTCAAGGATATCGCCCTCAAATACGCCGGCGAGTTCGGCAACTTCAAAGTGTCGGCCGCTGGTGGTTACACCAACTTGACGGACGAAGGTCAGCCGTTCGGCGGTACCGGCGCTGGGTTCAGCTCCTGGCTCCCTGGCGCTTCTCGGTGGCGGTGGTGTTCCCTTTCCAGGGCTACCGCAGGGACGTGGATATCTGGCAGGTGGGTGCATCGGCCATGCACGTTCCTTCTGGTCTGTTCATCTACGGCATGTGGCAGCAAGAGGACAATAACGGCACCAAGCTCGGTGAAGCGCCATTAGTAATAGCCCCAATCTTGGCAGTAATTTCATCTCAGTTGACGGCGTCGATTACGGTAACGTTCAGTGCTTACTTCCTTGAACAGGCAACGAGGTGTGGTACTTGAAGGGTGGTATCAAGCGGAATTGGAACCCCCTCGGCGCCACTGTGCTCTTCGGTGAGTATGGCGAATATAACGACCAGTTTGGCGGCATGTGTGGCGGAGGCACCTCGTTTGGTTGCTTCACCACCATCCAGACCGGTTTTATCGCCTCGAACGGTTTTCTTACCCAAAGCGGACAGGCTGCATTTGGCAACATCTCAGGTTCCGAAGTCCAGCGTTGGGGTCTCGGTGCCGTGCAGGAGATCGACTCCGCGGCGATGCATCTCTTCGCCCGGTACCAGCACATGAGCCTGGATATCGATGGTCAGTTTCATCGATGCCTTCGACGGGAACGCGGTGGCGACGCCCAGCTTCGAAGACATGCAGATTTTCCAGATTGGCGGGGTGATCTTCTTCTAAACCTTCCCAAACAGATCTCCGGTAGAAGATCAAGAGAGCTGGCCGTTCGCCAGCTCTCTTTTTTGCACCTTGTCGCTAGGCCTGATCCTCCGGCAGCTTCGCAACGTTCTCCGCAATGCGCCGAGCCTCATCGAACGTCAGCACCTTAGCAATGTCAGCTTCGGCCTTCGTCTCGCGAGCGTAGACGTAGACAAGTGACTGGCCGGATGCGTCCAGCACCTTGAAACCGCCCGGTATCTGCTCGACTGTCCAGGGTGCTGGAAACGGCGTGGATCTCCGCTTATTCGATATTCTTTCCCAATTTACAGGGCTGTCGTACAGCGCCGATCTAGATGAGATCGAGGCGTTTCTGACGGAGTAATCCACAGCTTTGAGAAATGTTCGGGGCGCGCGCTAAGCGTTGAAATCCAAGAGCTGTCACTGCTTTATCCCGCGCCATGCGTCGGTGGAAAACAGTGACGGAGAAGAAATGCGTCCTAGCGACCGAGCAACTAAGTGGTACGATTTTGCAAAATCAAAGAAAAGATTTGATGACATTGCCGCCAGGGTGGCTAAAGAAAAGCCGCCCGCCTTTGGGAGAGGTCGAGCGGCTAAACTTTTACGATGCGGAGTAATAGCGATAACTGAGAATTGATTGAAGGGCAAGGGAGGTGCAGTGTGATAGCGCCTCGATCTGAGCCCATGAGCCTTTACC